>JAFSEX010000012.1 GCA_017435465.1 Bacilli bacterium | reverse complement strand
CACCATTTTGTTGCCTTAGCAGGCATTAGTCGTAAATTATTAACTATAATCTATTATATCTTAAAAGAAAATAGAGACTATATAAAATACGACAATATCAAAGACAAACTTAACTAAATTTTTTAAAAACTGAATTTTTTAGTTGTTTTTGTCATGCCTTATTTTAGATAAATTTATATTTTCAAACTTTTTCATAAAATTTATCATTTTAGACTTGACTTATATATAGTTGGTCTTTATGTAGATATTTTACCACAAGTTTAATTGTTTTCAAAGATTAAATCAAAATTATAATAAAAAGTAGTTCTATCAACAGTTTTGTGGAAAAGAAAAAAAATCTTTACACATTGTAAAGATTAAAATAAATTTATTATTATGGTGCAAAACAATTATTTGTATCAATCGATTCATCTAGTTTATAATTATATTCAGTAAAGACAAATGATTTTAAGTCTTTGTTATACTTTGAAGTAACTTCTACTTCACCAATTTTTGTTTCTTCAAGTTCTTCAAAAGATCCTGTTTTTGGCATACTACAATAAATATCATAATTATATATTTTAGAATCATTAATAAATTTATTACTTACAAATTCATAATAAAAAGCAGGTCCTCCCATTCCTTTAACAGCAAATATATATCCATCATTATATTCACCAAATACATCAAACGGATCATTTTTCATTTGTTTTATAAATTTTTGCTTAATTTTATTAAAATCATAATTAAAAATTTTCATTGTTATTTCGTTTAAGTTTTGTTCTGAAATATAACTAATTGTAAAATTATGGTATTCTTTAATATTTTCTTCAGTGTCATTTTCATAAATAATATATGGTGACAAATCAATATTTCTAACATTAAGATCTTCAAAATAATTATTAGATGTTCCAAACCCCGAAAACATATAATATAATGTCCCGACAATAATATTTTCATCTATTTTTTTACTTCCATTTGATAGTGAATATAGTATTGGTTTAATATAATCACTAGAAATAAAAGTTTCTATATATTCAACTACATTATTATTTGGTTCTACCTTGTTTGTATCATTGCTATTATTTTTTGAATCACAATTTAAAATTTTATCATAAACAACAAATCCACCAAGTCCTAATACTGCAATACTTAAAACTATAACCAAAATTATTAACCCTGTATTTTTCTTTTCCATAAAATCTTTTCACTCCTTTTATTCTTGATTTCATTATATCATATTTTCTATCCATATTAATAAAAAGTTTTCAACAGTTTTCCTAGTTCTACAAAATATTACATTTGTATTATGTATTATTAATTTAGGACGGTGATTTGAATGGAAATAGGAAATATTTTAAACGATTTAAATTCTAAAACTTTAAACAAATATGATGATATTAATAAGGATTACATTAGTTCTTTAGATGTAAATTCTATTTTTAAAATTGAAAGTAAAATTATTGATGATTTAAATATTCTTAAAGAAAAAGATAAAAATTTAGATTTAATATATTTTAATTATAAAAATTTAAAACAAAGAATTAATAAAAATATTGAAAAACAAAAAGATAATTTGAATTGTATTTCAATGCAAAAAGAAGAATTCGGAAATATTGAAACTAGAAAAAAAGCTCTATATTTAAGTAAAGAGTATAATTTTTATAAAGAGCAAACTAATACTAAAGATTTGATTAATAAAATTAAAAATTTACATAGTAAAATAGATTTATTAAAGAGTGATTTAAGAGATAGGAAATTAAGTTTAGAATATAATAAAATTAAAGAAAAATACAATTCTATTTTGATTTTTATTAATAGTGAAAAATTTGATAATAAAATAGATGTTATTCCTAGTGGTGGATCCAATGAAGAAAAAATAAAATGGTATGAGAAAAGAATAGAAGAATATATTGAAAAACAAATTATATTTAATAATTATATTGGGCTTTTAGAAAATTATTATAATGAAGTATTAGAAAAAAGAATATCAAATACTAATCTTAAAGAATTAGTTTGATATTCTTTTATTCACTTATACTACCACCATATGTTTCATATGAATCTGTTACAACAAAGAAAGCATCTTTATCGATATAATTTATTCCTTCTTTTAATCTAAAATACATATTAGTAGGAACAACACAAAGTAACATTTTTTGCTTGTCATTTGTATATCCACCACGAGCATCAATAAGTGTTACTCCATGGCTTATATTTTTTAGAATAAATTCTTTTACTTCACTAGGATGTTCAGTAATTATATAGAACGCTTTACTTTGTGATATACCCAAAATTACTTTATCTGTCATTATACTAATTATATACAGAGAAACTAGAGAATACATAACATTTACCCAACCAAATACAAATACACCACATAATATTACAAAGCCATCAGTAAAAAGCATCGAAGTTCCTAGTGTAACTTTAAAATATTTTTGGAAAATATAGTTTAATATATCTGTTCCGCCTGTTGTATAACCAGCTTTAAAAATTAATCCTAGACCAAAACCGGTTAATACCGCTCCAAATATTGTTAATATTAAAACATCTGCATTTCCTAAATCTACTACAGAAATTAATGGAGTTGTTATTTTTACAAATACTGGATATAGTAATGATCCTAAAATTGTATTTGCAGTTTTTTCTTTCCCAAGATATATATAACTCATAATTAATAGTATGGCATTTCCAATAAAGATGACTATTGAAGGATCAACATCAAGTAAATTATTGAAGATAACCGCAATACCACTTACTCCATAAACTATGTTATTAGGTAATATAAATAGATTAAACGCTAATGCGGTTATTAATAAACCTAATAAAAATTCAGAGTATCTTTTTAATTTATCTTTGCTGTATATTTTTTTTAAAATGTTTTCAGTATTTTTCTTTTTAAATAAAAACATTATTTTACCCCTTCTTTCAAGTATGCTTCTATAAACATATCTAGTTCTCCATCTAAAACTTTTGAAACATTACTAGTTTCTACATTTGTTCTATGATCTTTAACTAATGAATATGGATGCATAACATAACTTCTTATTTGAGAACCGAAATTAATTGACATTTGTCCACCTTTTAATTTATTGATTTCTTCTTCTTGTTTTTGTAGCTCATACGCAATTAATTTACTTTTAAGTACTTTTAATGCAGTTTCACGGTTCTTAATTTGACTTCTATCATTTTGACATGTGACAACTATTTTAGTAGGAATATGAGTTATTCTAACTGCACTATCTGTTGTATTAACGTGTTGTCCACCTGCACCACTACTTCTATAAACATCTATCTTCAAATCTGATTCTTGAATATCTATATCAACATCATTATTGATTTCTGGTGTTACTTCAACAGATGCGAAAGATGTATGTCTTCTATTATTTGAATCAAATGGTGATAAACGGACTAATCTATGCACGCCTTTTTCACATTTTAAGTATCCATATGCATTATAACCACTAACTAGTAAATAAACACTTTTAATACCTGCTTCTTCACCATCTATTGTATCAATAATTTGTATCTTATAATTTTTAAGTTCTGCATATCTAGTATACATTCTATAAAGCATGTTAGCCCAATCACAAGATTCAGTACCACCTGCACCTGCATGAATTTCTAAAATACAATTATTATTATCATATGGTCCATTTAATAATATATCAAGTTCAAACTTATCATATGTGTTTTTAATTTTTATAATATCTTCATTAATGATATTTAGGATATCAATATCTTCTTCAGTAATAGAATTAATATCTTCTATATTACTATCTATTTTATTTTTTAAATCTTTAATTGTATCTACTTTATTTTTAAGCGCATTTAATTTAGAAATAATTTCTTCACTTTTATTTTTATCATTCCAAAAATTAGGATTAAGCATTTCACTTTCTAATTCTTTTATTTCACTTTCTTTTCTTTCTACTTCAAAGTGACCTCCATAAATCACTTATTTTTATTTTATAATCATTTAATAAACTTTTTGCTTCTCTTATATCCATAATTATTTCCTTTCTTATTCAATAAATAAATTATAACAAAATACAAAAAAAAAGAAAATAAATTATTATCTATTTTCTCTTTATACTTTAAATATTATGTTTAAATGCTAAATCACCCATTAAAGCAGTTGGAACAAATCCAGCTTCAGAATTAACTAGGTCTGGTAAACGATTAACTATACTTGCACAAGTAAGTTCTACAGTAGCTGGTCTTTGAACTGTAACTGTAGTATCTGGTTCGCCAATAATAGTCCATTCATTAATGTCAAACTCGTCAGGTGCATAAACTTTACCCACACATTTAGTTTCTAAGACAATTCCTTCATTAGTTTCAGTTGTTACAACTGCACTCATTCCAGTAGCATCTCCAGCTTTTATTGTCATATTTAGTGTGCTTGATTCGATATCTTTATCATATGTTTCAGGAACACATTTTTGAGTTTGACTTTTAACAGTTAATCCAAGTTTTTCACATAACCATCCATTAACATTCCACATATAACTTGGTGAATAAACTCCATCATCAATTAATTTTTGACGTTCTTCATCACTCATTCTATCAACACTAGCAATTTTCTCATCAAATTCATCTAATGTTAACCCTGCACCATGAGCTTCAGCTAAGGCAATACCGTAGTCTTCAACATTGTACCAAGATTCACCAACAATTTTTTTAATACTTTGAGTAGCCCCACAAATTGAAGTTACTAATTGTCCCCAGAAAATATCTTGATATCCACTTCCTGTAATAGTACAATTATTCTTTTTAGCAAGTTCATCAATTTTTTTAGTAGCATTTGGATTTGAGTTCCATGAATAAAATGCTTCTTCACATGTCGTAATAGCATTAATTCCTAGTTCTGCACATAACATTGCAGCTTCTTCAATATCGCTTAATAAACTCATTGTTGTAATTATACATGCATCTGGTTTAGTGTTTGTAAGTATTTCTCTTGCTTTTTCAACACTTTCAACAACTACTCCTTTGTCTTCACATTCAATTATTGTTCCAATGTCTTTTCCAATAACATCTGGATTAATATCTAATGCTCCAACAATTTCTCCACCTTTTTCGTAAACATATCTCATTGTATATTTACTCATTTTACCGCATCCATATTGAACTATTTTTAATTTATTCAACATATCATCTCCTATCATATTCATTATATATCAAAAATTAAATTTTAAAAACCAGAAAATTAAATGTTTACATAAAACAATGTAAATAAAAAAATCCCAAATGAGATTTTTTTAATAAATATTGATATTCATAATAATCTTATAAAATTAAATTAATTACTTCCCACATGTTCTTTTAATCCTTTCATATTTCTTATGGATATCATTCCTCTTAATATATCATTATTATTAAACTTTATTATGTTTTTTTCATAATCACATTTAAATATATTTTGTATATTTACTATACATCCTCTATTTATTTTATAGAAATATGAATTGATTTGTTTTTCAAAATAATTTAGTGGTTTCTTTACTTCATATTTTTCATTCTTTGTATGTATTATACATATTCTCTCTAAACTATCTGTCTCTATAT
>JAFSEX010000002.1 GCA_017435465.1 Bacilli bacterium | reverse complement strand
TGAAATAATATTAATAGATATATTATAAATTTCTTCAGCCTTTTCTTCGTTAATACTTAATTTATTAATTAGTTCATTTATAATATTTTGCTTGTTTTTATTACCTAACAAGAAGTTATTTTCTAATATATTATTAATAATTAAACATTTTTCTTTACTTAATTTAGTTTTATTTTGAATTGTATTAATAAATTCATATTTATTTATTTTCTTCATTATACATTTTTCCTTTTGAATCTTTTTGAATTTCGTAACCATATTCAAAAATGTATGACATACTAAATATAATTAATATTTCTAATATACTCATTAATTCAAATGGACTATCTGTTTGAGATAAACCTAAAAGAGAATTAAATAACGATCCGGATATTGGTGTAATGATAATTAATGCTATCATCAAATAAGATATTTTTTTAATAAAATTTACATTATCCAAAGTAAATGGTGTATTATTATTTTTTATGTTATTAAATAGTTTTTCTACATATCTTAATACAATTATCATAATAACTATATCTATTATAAGAAATAATAAACCAGCTTCAATATATCCAATTATTTCAAAATTAGAATTGTTATTAAATATTTCTATAACTTCATTTTCTTGCATATCAGTATCAAATTCGCCAACTATAATATCGTGTATTTCTATTTTATTCTTATCAATTATTTTAATATTATCTGTTTTAAATGTTATCTCATTATCTTTAATTTCTACATTATTTACAACATAAGGAACTAAAATCATAGCAAGTATGATAAACGGTATTGCTACTTTTAATACAATTCCTCCAATTTTTCCTATTAATCCAATTACATTACTTAATGTTTTTACTTGTTTTTGTTTCTTGTCATTAAACTTAACTACATTCATAATTATTTCTTTGTCTAATGAATTTATATCGCTCATATCAGTATGAACTAGATCATTTATTTTACAATTAAAGATTTTACATAATTCTAAAATGTTATTCATTTCTGGATATGCTTCACCATTTTCCCATTTAGATACCGACTGTCTTGATACATTCATTTTTTCAGCTAGTTGTTCTTGCGACATCTTTTTGTTTTTTCTAATTAATTTTAAATTATCACCAAACTTCATTAGACTTGCTCCTTTCATGCATCAAGTATATATTAATATAGATATTTTTAATATCAACTTTCAGTTGCATTTATGTTTTGCAACCAAAATGTTACATAAATATTATACCATAAAAAGAGCAGTTTTTTTGCTTTAACCATTAAATTGTAATTTATTATTTTAGCAATATTGAAATATTGCGAATTATTTATTTAATTTCTTTTTAATTTCTTCATGTCTAACCATATTTTTAACCAAGAGAATCACAAAAGTTATATTTGAAATCATACTTACAGCTAACAACATACCAAATAAGACTTCTGGTATATTGTATTCATATCTACATGCTACGATTAAAGTAGCATGTCCAATTATATAAAATGGAACTAATTTTCCTTGTTTTGATAAATATACTGATTCTTTATAATTTTCATAATCGATTAATTTATCTATTAATTCTTTTTGATTTTCTAATTCTTTAATTGACATTCTATGTCCATTTAGAATTTCTATTATAGATACTTCAAAAACTTCTGATAACATTTTTAATAAAGAGATGTCTGGTAATCTTCGCCCATTTTCCCAATGAGATACTGCTCTATCTGTTACACATAACTTATCTGCTAATTCTTGTTGAGTCATATTTTTTTCTTTTCTTAATTCAGCAATGAAATGTCCTACATTTTCTTGATTCATAATTATCCCTCTTTTCATGATTAATATTATCAAAAATATTATAAAAAGTATCCATACAAAACGTAGAGTTTAACAAATTACTATTTATCTGTCAGTTATATTATACCATGAAAAAAGCAAATCTTATTATAGATCTGCTTGATAAATTGTAATTTGTTATTATTCTAATTTGGCATTTGTTCGTTTAATTCATCAAGTAAATATATTGTTTTGTAAGTTTTATTACAAGTTTTACATTGCCAATCGCAATTACTTCTTTTAGCTTTCTTATGAAGGAGTTCCAATTTATCACCACATATTGGACAATGTGTTTCTTCTTCATTCCAAAGTTTTTTTAAAAATATTAATACTTCTTTTCTTGTTTTCATATTTAGTTCTTTAAGTAATACTCTATCCATATCAATTCATCCTTAACAAATTACTATTTTTTCTTTTCTTTATCTTTATTTAGATAAACACTTCCCAAACATAAAAAAGTTGAACCTAGGCATAGATAAATAACCCCCGTACTACTGTTATCATTAATAAAATTTATTATTGCAACAATATAAAAACACACTGAAGAAAAATAATTTAACATTGAAACTATTTTGTTTGTTTTGTCATCTTTCTTTTTCATTATACTACCTCCTATATAAATTACTATTTTGATTTTTTATTCAATATAAAACCAATAATTATAAGTGCAATGCCAATTAAAGCAATAGGTATATAAATATA
>JAFSEX010000011.1 GCA_017435465.1 Bacilli bacterium | reverse complement strand
AGTATCTTTTTCTTTAATTCCAGTATAGTCAGTTAGTGCTTGTATATTATTATCTTCTATTGTTTCTCCTAATTCACTTGATATTTTTGATATTGATGTTTTAACTGCATCCTCATCAAGTGATTCACCTAATTTATATACATTTATACTTGTTCCACCTTTAGATTTTAGGATTTGCGTTATTCCATCTAAATCGTAGAATATTCTATCTCCTTCACCAACTATTGCTGCAACTTTATATTTAGCATTTGATTTTATACTATTAAAATATATATTATACCCATCATTTTCATATATTTCTAAGGCATATATTATGTTTGTATTTATTAAAAATAACGCTATAGCTAATATTAAACAACTTATTTTTTTTATCATATTTTTTCACCTTTATTAATCAACTTTTTGAGAATGTCCATTTACATATTGAAAAGGAGTTGTACATGTTTTTGAATCACCATTATTTACTGAATATAACGATAATTGTCTATCACCTTATTTTGAATTTTCTGATATTGTGTAACATTTAAACTTAAGTTTTCTAATTTACGATTATTAGTTTTTTAAATCAAAAATAATGAAATAGTTAATATTATTTTTTTGATCTTCCTCCACTTTTTTAATTAGATTCATAGATTCCAACTACTTTATTTTATATTTACATTATACATTATATATTTAAAAAAAACAACAAAAAAATCTACCAAATAAAATAGAGAGAATTCGTTTTTATTACAATGTTAAAGATTTGTAATATTAGTCTATACAATAATTTATTTTTTACATAAATTAAATTAGGTGAAGAGATATGTGGAGAAGATGGTGCTGTCGTGGTGGTCCTTTTTGGATTTTTGGCATATTAATTTTAGGAATTATCATATTTTATCAAGTTATATTACTTTTAATTATTAGTTTTTCTTTTCATTCTGTTGTTTTATTAATAGAACTTCTTTTATTCTTATTCTTTTTATCTAGGATATTTTGGTGGTAAAAAACTATTCATCGTCGAATAGTTTTTTCTTTTATATCATCAGCTTCCAAAGCTTTTTTTATTAAATCAATTCTTGTAATTATCATTATTGGTTCAATTCCAAATAAATTTGCCAATACATTTACATGTTGGCTAGAATTTCGAACTTTATATATTCCACCAAACATATTACAAACACTTAAAAGTTGTTTTTCAGGTATTAATGTTGTTAAGGCAAAGTAATACTTTTCCCATTTTCTTTTTTGCTTTTTGGTAATACACTTATCACTATTTAACATAAACTCATGAAATTTTTGTGAATTATCATTAATATTTTTACTTTTGTTCATATTATTTTCTCACCATTTCTATAACCTTTGGTTTATTATCAAGGTTTTTAAAAGTAATATTATCAAGCTGATTATTATATCTTGTTCTAACACTATCATATATTCTATCACAATTTTCTATAGCTTTTTTAATATTATTTATTTTAACTTCTTCATTATTTTCTAACATCGCATATGCAAATGCTTTTTTTAATATTTTAATAGATATATCCGGATTATTTATTTTATCATTATAAACTCTATAATTTTTTTGTGTTAACTCTATTATTAAATCTAAAATTAAATTTTTATTTAAATTAAATTTTATTTCGGTTGTTTTTTCCATTTTATATATAATATCTTTTAAGATTTGTTTTATTACTTTGTTATCTAATTCATTAACTTTTATACGTTCAAATCTTCTTTTAAAAGCACTATCACTTGATATATATTTTTCATACTCTTCTGTTGTAGTTGCTCCAATCATTTTTATTTGACCTCTATCTAAATATGGTTTTAACATATCTGCCATATCTGTTGAATCTTCCATAGAAGATCCTGCTCCAATTGTTGTATGCATTTCATCAAAAAATAAAATTAAATTTTGATCATTAATTAATGATTTAATTAATATTTCTATTTTTTCTTCAAAAGAACCACGTAATTTAGTTCCACTAACTATTGAAGATGTATTAATTTTAATAATTCTTTTATTTTTTAATTTATCATGAACATCCCCATTTTGAATTTTATATGCAAGTCCTTCTACAATCGCTGTTTTACCAGTTGCCGCTTCTCCAGTTAAAATTATAGAATTATCAATAAGTAATGATGCCATCATTTCATCTATTTCTTTTTCTCTTCCAAGTGCAGGATTAGTAATATATTCTGTTTCATTTAAGTCAGTGCCATATTTCATAATTTCAGAATATTCCTTTGAATTATATTTTTCTTTTTTATGATCGGGTAAAGATTGAGATTCATTTTCTTCATCAATAGTTTCAGTACTTTTTTTTGTTCCAAGCATTTCTATTTCATCAAAAATTACATGTTCAAACTCATACGATTTTCTACTTTCTAATTTAAAATATTTAAATATATGTTCTATAATTTTTGAACCACATACATCATCATCTTTAAGAGCGCAAAAAATATTTTGGGCATTTATTTGTTTTCGATTTTCTAATATGTCATTTATAATCCTACTAAAAAACAAACTAAAATCATCATCATAATATTCTTCTAAATCACCAATATAATTATATATAGATAGATTTTTAGATAATTTAAGATATTTACACATTTTTTCTAAATTAATTTCACTATTGTTTTCAATAATATCACAAATATCCTCATTGTTATCAAGCCCCGCTAAAAAAAGTGCGATACATTTTTTATCTCTGTCAGACATTTCATATTTCATATATTTAAAAAAAATACTATTAATATATTTTGGATATTCTCTATATTTGATTGTTTTATTTTTTATAAATTTATATATTTTCATTGTATAATTTATTAAGTCTATTAATTCTTTATCATTCAACTTTAATAAATCAGAATATTCCATAATTATCCCTTCTTTGTGGAATTTATATTATCATAATCTTTATTACTTGTCAAAAGAAAACAAGTTATTCACTAATATAACTTGTTTTATAATATTCACTAATTAAATTTTCTGTTTTATATATATAATCTAATTGTTTTCTTATTTGTTTACATGATTCTAATTCATTATCACTAAATTCTATTTTTTTAGGAATGGATAACAATATAAACAGTAACATTTTTTCTTCTTCTAAAAGTGGATATTTATTATCATAATTTTTAAATAATTCATTAAAATCTAAATCCAAATAATGATTTTGATAAAAATTGTAAAAGTCATATATTGGTATGTCTTTTATAGATTTATCCCAGCTAATTAAGTATGGATCAGTATTTCTTACTAAGTGATTTAACTCTAAATTATTATGTAATGTAACTACTCTTTGTTTATGTTTATTTTTAGTAAGTTCTAACCATTTATCTAATTCGTTATTACAAAACATTAAACAAGAATATATTTTAGAAATATTACGTGCAAATAAATATTCTTTTGGACTCATATAAATACTATGTTCAACAATTGTTATTAAATCAGTATGGTAATTGTATAAATAATCTAATTCTTTTTTTATATTTTCATATATTTCTTTATAATTATCTTCAGTTGCTTCTTTATAATAAGTGGTTTTATTATGTAATAAACTTATTATATTGATTATATCTAAAGCTTTTTGTTCTTTTGGAGTATCAACTTCATTTATATATTCATAAATATCATATTCATCTCTGTCATCATTTTCAATAAGTTTTGGATAGAAACTAAAACTTCTAGATTCTAAATATTCATATAAATTATTTACATTATTCCTATTGTCTTTTTTCTTTTTAAAAACAAAACATCCCTTATCTGTTTCTACTATAGTTACACTATTTTTTATAGTATATTTAATAGGAGTTAAGGAATGTTTATTTAAAGTATTATTAATTGAATTAGTCATTAACTAATGCAGGAATAATTATTTTATCACCTAATTTTAGATTATCAACATCATTGTACTGCATCAATACTTCTCTTGTTACATTATATTTTGCCATTACACTTTCAATAGTATCATCACTTCTTAGAATATATACATGATATGTACTAAAAGTTTCTTCATCACTTAAATTACTGAATAAACTTTTTATTTCTTTAGTATCTATATTAATAGCTTCTTCATTCATGTTACTATTCACCTTTTCTTCAAATTGAATATTTACTGGTATACTTTGATTAGTTTCTACTGGAATTGGCATAGATTCCATTTCTTCTTCCATATTTGTTATTTGTTCATTTAATTTATTTATATGTTCATGATTTCTTACTAATTCTTCTTGTAAAATATCTATATGTTTTTCCAATTCTTCAAGATTATTTTTCTCTTCATTTATATCAATATCTAAAATACTATTATCTTCTTCACTATCTTCATCAAAACTAAAATCTTTTTCTTCTAATCCATCTAATGATACTTCAATATTAACTCTAAGTACATCACTATTTATAATTTCATAATAAAAGTCATCAATTTCAATTTTTAAATTTTTAGTTTCATATCTAGAATCTAATGCGATATCAAAAGGTAATTTATAGTAAAAATCCTCTTTATTTATACTTGCTTCTGTCATTTTATAATCTCCACTTAAGATAAAGTCTCCACTTATCATATCATCATCAATGGTAAGTGTATGTTCTAAAGAAATACTTGTTATATCAGAAATTTTAGTTTTAAAAATAATATCTTTTTTAAATGGTATTACTTGTTTCATAATTTTCTCCTTTCACATTCAATTAAATATATGTTTTAAATTTTAAAATATGTATTAATTAATATTTTTTACTAAAATTACATCTTCACCTATCTTTTCAATATTTTCCCATCTAATAGTTATTTCTTCTCTGCTTTGAAATATATTTAAAAAAAATCTTTTTGGTTCGATTATTAAATTGTACATTTTACCATTTTCAACAGTTACATCAATTATTTTTCCTAAATTTTTTCCATCAATTAAATTTACAATATCTTTTTCTTGAAGTTCTGATAAACGCATATATATCACCATTAAAGTATATGAAAAAAACAAGTATTTAAATACTCGTTTTGTTAATCATTAGTTCTATAACATTTCTTGTAGCTTTTAAATTATCATTAATAGTTGGAATATAATTGTTTTTTATATCACCATATGGACCTAGTGGATTACCACCCATTTTTGATAATTCAATTAATAATATATTAGGATATAAAGTTCTCAAATATCCATCAAAGGAATTAAATTCTTTATCGTTATTATCAGTTAATTTATATTCTGTATATTTTTGGTACTCTAAAGCAAGTTCCAAATTTTTATTTGATATTTTTTCTTGTTCTTCAACTCTTAAATTATTTTCATATGATTCAAATATTGGTTTATAATATATTTCTCCACCAGTACTATGAAATAATATACATCCACAATATTTTTTTTCACAATATAATTTTTCTAATAAATCAAATAAAAGTATATTTTCATTTTCATATGAAAAATTATTAACATCAATACATGGTATTCCAAGTGGACCTTTAATTGTTGTTGGAATATTATTATATCTGTTTAATCCATAAACTTCTTTTTTTTCTTTAATATCCTTTAAACCTTTACTAAATCTTGTATTTCTATTTAATTCTATACCTGAAGCATTTGCTCTAAAACATATCATACTTCCTTTAGGTAATCTTTCATCTTTATACATTTCTTTAACAGATTCTCTTATTTTTTCGTGTTTTTTTGGTATACATTCATAATTAGTATCAATAAACATTTGTTGATGTAATTTTATTTCTTTATTACCTTTGTTTTCTTTTACATTTATATCATCCTGTTTATATTTTAAATAATAGTCTTTACATACTTTTTCTATTTCATCCAAAGACATAGTATCATTTATAAGTGTTTTTATTACAGATGTCGAAATTATAAATCCTTCAGGATTTTGTAAAGGTATAAAATGAATTGTAAATTTATTTTCATCCAAATCATTAAATTCGTCTTTTTTATTAGATATTTTATCCATTAATTTAAGTACAAAATCAACTGATATTATTTCTGAACCATGTGTTCCACCTACTATTACAATATGATTTTTACCTTTACCGTAAGTATAATATGGAACTTCATATCCCATTCTAGTATTTATTGATTTCATTTTTCTTAAATTTTTCATGTTATTTAAAATATTTAATACTTTATCATAATCTAATATATAGTTCATATACCCACCTATTATCTTTGTATTGAATTTTGATTATTTAATTTTGATAATTCATAGAATCTATCAAAATCATTTGGAATTAAATATTCTGTTTCAAAAAATATATCGGGATTGAAATAACGTGTCTCTTGAATTATCTTATCATTACTTTTTGAAAAATAATCATATGTTTCTTTTTCTTCTGTTTTTAATAGTTGATTATTCTTATTATGTAACTCAGTTATGTTTGAATATATCCCAATTGAATCTCCTTCAAACGTCACTTCACTAGAAAAACTTAAATTTATAAATTCACTATTATTAATATCTATGTATCCCATACCATTTAAAATATATTTCCCATCTGTTTTATGAAATAAACATTTTACTATATTTGAATTGTTAAACGCTTTAGTCATCATTAAATATTTTAAGCATAAATTTCTTTCTTCTATTTCTTCTTTAATACATGGAAAATCTTGTTCATTTAGTATTTGATTAATATGCACTTTATCCATTTGTAACACCTACTTTCAAAATAAGTTTATTACATATATGAAAGGTTGTCAAATAGTTATCTTATTAATTTTTTAATTTTATCTAAAGCACCCTTTTCAATTCTTGATACTTGTGCCTGTGAAATACCTAGTTCATTTGATATTTCCATTTGAGTTTTTCCAATAATAAATCTTTCAGTAATTATATCTCTTTCTCTACTTTTTAATTCTCTCATAGCTTTATCTAAAGCTATTCTTAAATCCCAATCTTTAGAACTTAAACTTTTATCTTCTAATTGATCATATAAATATATTGTATCTCCACCATCATTATATATTGGTTCAAACATGCTAACTGGATCTTTTAGTGCTTCTAAAGCATTTATGACATCAAATTCAGTTACTTCTAAAATATCTGCAATTTGTTTTGTTGTTGGTTCTTTGCCGTTTTTGATAGTAAGTTCATCTTTAAGTTTTAATGATTTGTAGGCAATATCCTTTACACTTCTTGATACTCTAAGTGAATTATTATCTCTTATATATCTTTTTATTTCTCCTAAAATCATTGGAACACTATATGTAGAAAACTTAACACCATATGATAAATCAAAGTTATCTATAGCTTTTAATAGTCCTACACAACCTATTTGAAATAAATCATCTAAGTTATCAACTTTACCTCCAAATTTTCTTAAAATACTCAATACTAATTTTAAATTACCTTGTACTAAATCATCACGCGCAAATGGATCACCATTTCTCATTTTTATAAATAATTCTTCCATCTCTTCACCACTTAATACTTTGATATTTGCTGTATTCACGCCACTTATTTCTACTTTATGACGTGCCATAAATAATATTTCTCCTTTCATAATAGTATTGAGAGATAATTTAATTTTTTATTCAAAAAAAGAAATGATTTTTAATTGTTCATTTCTTTTTTGATTTTTTCTATATATATAATATTTTCAATACACAAAATTTATATAAAATGAAAAAAATGATAATTTTTTCAATTATCATTTTAACCTCTATTTTCTCTATATCTATCTTTTTGTCCTAATGTTTTTTTTCTTAGTCTAATTGCATCAGGAGTAATTTCAACTAATTCATCTTCTTCAATAAATTCTAGTGCTTCTTCTAATGTGAATGTTTTTGCATCATTTAAAGTAATTGCATCATCAGATCCACTCGCACGAGTATTAGTTAAATTTTTATTTTTACAAGGGTTAACATTTAAATCATTATCACGATTATTTATTCCAATTATCATACCTTCATATACTTCAGTAGCTGGATCAACAATCATAATCCCTCTATCACATAAATTAAATAATGAATATGCCATAGTTTTCCCATTTTCCATTGATACTAAAACTCCATTTTTACGAGATTGAATATTTCCGGCATAAGGCATATAAGAATCAAAACTTCTAACCATGATTCCTTCACCCTTAGTATTAGTTATAAATGAACTTCTATAACCAATTAAACCTCTAGTTGGAACTAAGAATACTAATTTAGTGTATCCACTATCACTTTCCATAGATTGTAATTGACCTTTTCTTTCATTTAAATCATTTATAATAGTACCACTATAATCATCTGGTAAATTAATCATTACTCTTTCATATGGCTCACATTTTTGTCCATCTATTTCTTTAAATAATACTTCTGGTTTTGATACCCCAAGTTCAAAACCTTCTCTTCTCATATTTTCAAGTAATATTGATAAATGAAGTTCACCTCTACCGGATACTTTATATCCACCTTCACTACCTTCAATTTCTTCTACTCTAAGACCAACATTAGTTTCAAGTTCTCTTTCTAATCTTTCTTTAATGTGTCTTGTTGTTACATATTTACCACTACGTCCTGCGAAAGGAGAAGAGTTTGGTAAAAAGTTCATAGATAATGTAGGTTGTTCTATTTCTATCATTGGTAGTGGATTAATATTTTCATTATCACAAATTGTTTCACCAATTAAAATATTATCAATACCCGCAACAGTTACTATATCACCGTAATGTGCTTCTTTTGTCTCTACACGATTTAATCCTTCATTTACAAATAATTTAGAAATTCTATTGTGAGTAATAGTTCCATCTTTTCTAACTACAGATACCATTTCTCCAGATTTGATAACACCCTTTGTTACTCTACCAATTCCAAGTCTTCCAATATAATCATCATAGTCTAGTGATGATATTTGTAATTGTAATGGATCTACTTCACTACCCTCATATGGCTTAACATGTTCTAATAATACATCAAATAATGGTGTTAAATCATTACTTTCATCTTCTAAATTACGTTTGGCGATACCTTGTTTTCCAATTCCATATAATATTGGGAAATCTAATTGTTCATCATTTGCACCTAATTCAACGAATAAATCAAAAGTCATATTAACTGCTTCATCACTTCTAGCATCTTTCTTATCAATTTTATTAATAAATAATATTGGTCTTAATCCTGCTTCTAATGCTTTTTGTAATACAAATCTAGTTTGAGGCATTGGACCTTCAGCTGAATCTACAATCAAAATAACAGTATCAACAGTTTTAATAACTCTCTCTACTTCAGATGAAAAATCAGCATGCCCTGGAGTATCTACAATATTAATTTTAATATCATTATGTTTAATCGCACAGTTTTTTGAATAGATAGTAATTCCTCTTTCTCTTTCTATATCATTACTATCCATTACACAATCTACGACTTCCTCATTTTCTCTAAATACACCACTTTGATTTAATAATGCATCTACTAGTGTTGACTTACCCGCATCTACATGGGCAACTACCGCAACATTTATAATTTTTTCCATAATAAAAACCCTCTTTTCACGTACCTATAAATAATACAAAAAAATTGGAATTTTTGCAAGTTTTTTGATTAAATTTATTTTTCTATGATATAATATAACAAAATTTTATATTTTGGAGGTTTTGTATGACAGTTGCTGAAGCTAAGAATTTTTATAAAAATGATAAACAAAAATATATAATTAATAAAAATAAAGATTTATTAACTTGGTTAAAGGATAGTATTAAAAATGGATATGCTTCATTTATTGATATTGATGAATTACAAGAATTGATAAATAACATTACTAATTGGTATGAATTTAAATATCCAGAACGTGAAATGGAATTCTATGAAGGAGTTAGATATTGGGATTTCGAAAATATGCATTCATTATCTAAAATTATGAATTTCAAAGAATTAATGTATAGACTACCACATAATCAATTATGTTTAATGGAATGTGATTACCGTTCATATGGTGGTGGTAACAGAGATGTTTATAATGAAAAAGGTGAAATAATTGGAAACAAATCCATTTTGTTTATGAGAATTAAAAGAAAAGACTTTAAAGAAAATTATTTTGGATATTGTCCAAAATCATCCAAATTTTTATTACGCGCAGATAGTGATACTGGAAAAGTAGACGTTGATTATGAAATAGATGATATAGTTGAAAACAAAGATATTATTTTAGATGAATTATTAGTTTTATTTAAAGAAAAATATAGTGATAAATTTGATTTTAAAAATTTAGAAGAATGTATATATGATCATAATTGTGATGTTGAACTAAGAAAAAGAATTTTACAATTAGTCGCATTAAAATTATTATATTCTAAAAATACTATTCCAGAAAGAGGATATGAAAGAGCTAAAAGATTTATTAATGAATTTAATAAACATTTAAATTTAGATTTAAGTACTAAGGAAATAGATGATTTAATTAATACTGATTATTCTAATATTAAAGTTATACCTACTATTAAAACAATAAAGATTGGAAAAGCTTATGTAAAGACTAAAAGTTATTTGATTACAAAAAAAGATACTAGAAATTAAGTTTCTAATATCTTTTTGTTTTATTTATTAAAAGTAATTTTATTTTTGAATTTATTAATTATATCAACAGTTTCTTCATAAGTTTCATCTGATAAATTAAGTCTGAAATTATTTATTCCTATTTCTTTATATGTTTTGATATTATCTAATAAATTTAATTTTTTTGAACTCATAATAATATTATTACATAATTTATCAGTTTCAATTTTGTATCTTTCATTTTTTCTATCAATTAAATAATAACTATTATTTTCTTTACACATATTACATTTATCATTATTATTAACATGCGTATTTAAAATACAATATTTAGTAATCATTATTTCTAATGGTCCATAAACTATTAATTCTAAATTTGGCTTTTTATCAAATTTTTCAACAATATTTTTAATTTGTGTATCAGTAAGTTCCGTAGATAGTGTTATTGCTTTAACATTTTTATTATTTAATAAATCTATTGAATAACTATTTGAAACATTTAGAGTATAATCTAATACTAAGTTATTATTATCTACATGTTTATTTAATGATCCAATTTCCCTAATTAATAAATTCTCATTTGAATAGTCCTTATAAACCTTATTTATTCTTGGTAATACTAATATTAAATTATTATATTTATCTTTATATTTGTTATATAATTCTTGTTCTACATATATATAATCTACATCTAAATCTATACATGCTTTTAATTGAATATCATTTTTAGCAAAACATTTTAAATATGTTTCATCTTGACTATCAAAATTATTTTCTATTATATATTCATTTTTTTCAATATTATTTGGTTTACCATTTTGAATTCTTATCTTAGTTAATTCTTCAATCGCAACTCTTTTCATTTCATTAACTTCTTTAATAGGAATAAATATATCATTATCCATATTTATATTAATGTTATTTACACAGAATGGTGTATGACCAATTCTATTTAATTTTGTTAAAATTGTATCTTCACTAACAGGAAGTTTAGAAGCTTTTTCACTTTTTACATTAGATTTAATACTATATTTATTTCCTTTTAAATCTTCTATTGTAAGAACTGCATAATCACCTACTCTACATTCAAAATTAAAATTAACAGGTATTTTCTTTTCATTTTCTAAAAGTTTATCTATTCTTTCAACTTGTTCTACTGAAGTAGTTTTTACAACTTTAGAACCTATTTTTACTCTTGATTTGCAATCAAGATTTACTACTTCTCCTTTATATCCTTTTTTGATTAACATTCTATTTTTATAAATTTTGTTTACTATAAATCCAATATCTTCTTTGTCATCATTAATAATTCTTATTCCGTCCCCTTGTCTTAATTCATCATTTAATTTAATTCTAACATTACCAAATTCACTTTCTACAACTTTACCAATTTCTACTCCTAAATGATTTGGTCTAAATGAATTATTAATTTTGTTGTTTTTTTCATCAAATATAAATCCATTAGTAAAATCTCTATTGAAAATTAATTCTAAATCATTAATATCCTCTTTAGTAATTCTTGTTTCACCATATTTATTAAAATTATCTATAGCTTTTCTATAAATTGAAGTAACTAGATATACATATTCATATCTTTTCATTCTGCCTTCAATTTTCAAACTATCTATATTACTTTTTAAAATTTCATCTATATTTTCAATTGTACATAAATCTTTCATACTAAGTAAATATTCGCCATCTGTCTTAATTATTTCTTCTTTTGAATTGTTAACTTTTAACAATTGATATGGTAATCTACATGGACCAGCACAATAACCACGGTTTCCACTTCTTCCACCTATCATACTGCTAAATAAACATTGTCCAGAATATGATACACATAATGCACCATGGATAAATACTTCTTTTTCAATATTTTCATCTATATTGTTTATTTCTTTAAGAGAATTTTCACGTGCAAAGACAATTCTTTTAACACCTAAATGTTTTAAGTATTTTACCATTTCATTATTATTACAGTTTATTTGAGTTGATGCGTGAATTTCTAAATCCGGAAAAGTTTTATGAAGTAAATGTATAGTTCCCAAATCTTGTACAATAACTGCATCTACACCAAATTGAATTAATGATTCTACATATTTTAAAAGAGTATCTACTTCACTATCAAAAATCAAGGTATTTATGGTAACATAAACCTTAACATTATATAAATGGCAAAAATCTATAGCTTCTATAAGTTCATCATTTGTAAAATTGTCCGCAAAACCTCTTGCTCCAAAACTTTTACCCGCTAAATAAATAGCATCACATCCTGCGTGTACCGCTGCTTTTAAACATTCCATATTACCTGCTGGCGCCAATAATTCTACTACTTTCATATACTACAATCACCATTTGTTAAATAATTTAACAATATCCTTTCTATAAATTTGTCACTTGTACCCCAATTATATTTTATCATATATTTCTACTAAAAAAAAGAATAAAGGTTATAAAAGAGTACTGAAATTTCAGCACTCTAAATTATTACTATTTTTCTTTCTTATCTTCAGATTTTAATTTTTTTAAAACTTCTTCAACAACTTCAATGGTTTTTTGTCTAACTTCGCCGGCTGCTTTTTCTATAACTGGAGTTCCTTTTTCTAACGCTAAAGCATATAGTTCTTCTGCTTTAATTTTCAATTGTACTCCTTTTTCTTTTGCAATTTTTAAAACTTTTTCTTTATCTAAATCATCCAATTCTGCTTTTATTTCATCAATCTTTACTTGAAGTGTTTCACCAACTTCTTTTAAATCAATTTCTTTAGCTTTTAAAAGTAATTCATCGATTTTAATTTTTAAATACTCACGAGTTTCACTACCTTTTTTAGGAGCAAATAAAATTCCAAGTCCTGCACCAATTGCAGCTCCTAATACAAATTTCCCCATTCCATTTTTCTTTTTACTCATTATTTTCATCCTTTCTTTTATCTTTACGTATAAAAACTTTAGTGATTAGTGAAGCAACACTATCAACTAATTTATCACTTAAAAATGATAATTTATCAGTTATCATATCCATAATACCAAAAAAACTATTTAATGAATTAACTTTTTTTACAACATCATCAGCTAAATCATTAACTTTATCTATAGTTCTAATTAATTTTATTCCTAATACTATTAAAATAATTACTAATAATGAAGTTAATATATATAATATTATAGGTAATACTGTGCTTAAAGTTTCCATTTTCTCACTCCTTATCTATCATACATAGAATCTATCAAATTGAATAAATCTTCTGTTAATTCAATTTCTTTTTCATTATCTTGATTCACTTCTTCTTGAGTCTTTTCATCAATTGTATCTTCTTCTGTATCTATTAATATATCCTTTGTTGTTTCTTTTTTTTCTTTTTTCTTTTTAGATTTAGTTGGAGTAGAAACTTCTTCACTCATTTTATATTCTACACCAAAATCTTCATAATTATACTCATCATCATTTTCCACTTCAACTTTTGTTACTTCTACTGAATCTTCTTCTAAATCTGCAAGTAAATTATTTTCTTCTAAAATATTATCAATTTCTTTTTCAATTTCATCAATTTTATTAGTTTTAGAATCTAATTCTCTTTCAATATCATCAGATAAAGAACCATAGGCTTTTTGTCTAATTGTATCAAAATTAATTACTAATTCTTTAGTTTTTTCTAAACTATGTTTACCATCAGTAATTTCATCCTTTTTATAATTCTTATCTAAAACTCCATATACAGGTGAAATAACAGGAGATGGTGTAAATTTTTTTGGCTTTTCAATAACTTCTCGTATTACTTCTCTATCTAATGTTGGTTTTTTATATTTCGTATATTCTGTCGTAGTAGTTCTAGTATAACTTTCTTTTTTCGGCTCTATTCTAGTTTCTTTTTTAACTTCTATAAAATCCTCTTCTTCAAAAATTACTGGAAATTTAAAATTAGTTTCGCTTTTCACTAAATCACGTTCACTAATTACATCTTCCATTTCATCCTTTTTTTGTTCGACTTTTTCTGCTTGTTTTATTTCTTCTTTTAAATTTTCTTTAGGTACTTCTACAATTTCTTCTTCATAGAATAAGTTTTTAATTTTATCAAATACTCCCACGCACGGACACCTCATTTCAAAGTAATTATTCTTTGTTTACTGTATTATCTTTAATTGTATCACTATCATTTATATTTTCATCAACTTCACCTTTATATGTATCAAAAGTATTAACATAGTCCAAGAAAGTTTGTTCATTTTCTTTTGGTTTATTAATCTGATATTTTTCTTCTTCATAGTTTAATACATTTTCACCAATTAAACTGTCAATTATTGTTTTGTTATATTGCAATGAAGATAATATATAAGTCATATCTTTTAATGCAATATTTATATATTTTTCTTCTACAAGCGTTTCCATTTTAGCAAAATTATAATTATATTTAATTAAATATCTATCTTCAGTTTTAACTATATCAATATATCCAGTTTTATCATTAATATTTAACTCTTCATAATAAATTGAATTTATATCTTTTGTATAACTTTCTTTAGTATTATAATAATAAGAAACTATATCAACATATAAATAATATGTATTATTATCAGCTAATA
Source organism: Bacilli bacterium (assembly GCA_017435465.1). Classification (GTDB taxonomy): domain Bacteria; phylum Bacillota_I; class Bacilli_A; order RF39; family UBA660; genus JAFSEX01. The sequence continues at coordinate 10,695 of JAFSEX010000011.1, read as the reverse complement.
ATGTTTCATTGTAATCTTGATAATCTGTTATTGCAATACCTTTAGGTAAGTAATATTTATACCCTTTTGAAATACGATTATAAAGTTTAATATCACTTTCTAAAATAGTATTAACTAATGTATCACGATCATCCATATTTAATTTCGAAATACTACAACCTGTAGTTGCAAATATTAAAAATGTAAATATTAAAAATTTCTTCATGTAGTCACCTACTCTATAAATCATTATATCAAAAAGGAGTAAAAATTTAAATAGTTATCCTAATATTTTACAAAACTTTACTCCTCATTTTTTTGTTCATCTAATTTAACTAATACTTCTCTTGGTTTTGAACCATTTTGTGGACCAATTATTCCACGTTCTTCTAATAAATCGATTATTCTTGCTGCTCTATTATATCCAAGTCTATATTTTCTTTGCAAGAATGATGCACTAACTTTACCTGCTTTTATAACATAATCCACAATTTCGTTATATAATGGATCATCATATTCTTCTTGTTCTATTTTATTTTCTACTTGTTTTTTTTCCAAATCCATTAATCTTTCATCGTATTTTGCTTTTTGTTGTTCAATTGTAAAGTCAACAACTTTTAAAATTTCTTCTTCTGATATGAAATTACCTTGAATTCTTTGTGGTGCACTCTCCCCCATTGGTAAGAATAACATATCACCTTTACCAAGTAATTTTTCCGCACCAACCATATCAAGAATTGTTCTTGAATCAATACCTGAAGATACCGCAAAACTTATACGTGATGGGATATTTGCTTTAATTACCCCAGTAATGACATCGGTTGATGGCCTTTGTGTTGCGATAATCAAATGGATTCCAGCAGCACGTGCCATTTGTGTAATTCTCATAATTGAATCTTCTACTTCTTTACTCGCTACTAACATAAGATCTGCAAGCTCATCTACAATAACTACGATATATGGAAGTTTTTTAAGTTTTTCACCTTCCGGTAATTTTTTATTTTTTTGTTCAATTTGTTCATTATACCCAGCAATATTTTTAGTTTTACTTTCACTAAACAAATCATATCTTGCTTCCATTTCTGAAACTATTTTTTGAAGTGCTAAAGAAGCTTTTTTTGGATCTGTAACAACAGGAGCCATTAAATGTGGTACTCCATTATACATACTAAGTTCCACTTTTTTAGGGTCGACCATCAAAAGTTTTACTTCATCTGGTTTTGCACGCATTAAAATAGAAATAATTATACCATTAATACAAACACTTTTTCCTGAACCAGTTGCTCCAGCAACTAAAAGATGTGGTGTTTTATTTATTTCTGCATAAATTGGTCTACCCATTATATTTTTACCTAGCGCAACTAAAAGTTTACTATCTTTCATATTATTAGGTACTGCATTTAAAATTTCTCTTATAGAAACCATAGATGTTTTTGGATTAGGAATTTCAATACCAATTGTACTTTTACCTGGAATTGGCGCTTGAATTCTAACATCTTTTGCAGAAAGCGCTAAAGCAATTTCACGATTTATACTAAGTACTTTGCTAACCTTAGTACCAGCTTTAAGTTCCATTTCATATTGTGTAACTGATGGCCCTACATGTACTTCAGTTACTTTACCAACTATTCCAAAATCAGCCATTACTTTTTCTAATGTTTCAATTGTTTTCTTAACTGTTGCTTCATCATGTACATTTTTAGTTTTCTTCGGTTCATCTAATAATGAAACTGGAGGTAATTTATATCCAGCATTAACATCAGCAACTACATTATTATCTATTGTATTACTTTCTACATTTTCAATTGTTTCTTTATTATCATTAACATGAATTAATTCATCTACACTTGATACAACAATTTTGTTATCACTCTCAAATTTTTCTTCAGCTTCTTTAACTTTCTCTTCGGATTTATCACACTTAAATATTCCTTTAATTTTACTAAATATCCATTTAATACTATCAACTAATGATACGTTAAATAACATAATTATCCCAAATATAATTAAAGCTATAGAAACAATTTGTGCACCCTCTACACTAAGTAATTTAACAAATAACCAAGAGAAAGTTGCCCCAATTATTCCACCACCGTCTATATTAGATATTACTTTCAAACTCACCATAAAATTATCTACCGTTTCTTTAAATATATCTATACCATTAACATCTAGTTCTAATACATAACTTAAATGTGACCATAACAATATAGATAAAAATATCAAATATAAACCTATCATTTTTATATTAAAGAAATCTGGCATTTCTCTTTTAATTGTCATATATCCACCAATTAAGAATAATGCAATTAACAATAATTGATACCAAGTTCCAACTAAAAACAAACCAAACCCTCTAATTATTTCACCAACTATACCATATCCACCAAGACCAATAATTGATACCAATACAATTGCAAGCCCCATTAATTCACTACTGTATTTAAAACTTTTTTCATTATTATCTTTTCTTTTCTTTTTCTTTGCCATGAAAAACACCTCACTAGCTTATATATTTAAATTATAACATTAAAACAAATATTTTAAAATATTAATTTAAAAAAACAACGATTTTTCGTTGTTTTTTTATGGAACATAAACAGTATTAAATGTTTCAGTACCTTCGTATGTTTTCTTATTCCATCCTTCATAGAAAGTGTCAGGAGCAGAACTTTTGCCTTGTACTATAATTATTAAATTATCATCTCCATTATACCAAAATAATCCAGTTTCATCAGCACTAACATTAGTAACACTACTTGGGATTATTATACCCTTTAAGTTATTGTTAGCAAATGCTTGTCCATCTATTTTTGTTACAGTATTTGGTATAAATATACTTTTCAAGTTATTACTTGCAACTGCTTCCGAACCAAGAGTTGTAACACTATTTGGAATTGATATATTCGTATAATTATTTCCTCCAATAGCTGCAATACCGATTTCAGTAACACTATTAGGGATTATAATAGCATCTACACCCGAACCGAAAAGAGACATACTACTAATCTTAGTAACGGTATTTGGTATTACTATAGTAGTATTTGCTTCAGCAAAAGCTCCACTATCTGGTAAAATCGAACTATAATTTCCATCGATACCAATCTTAGTAACAGTAACCCCATTAACTACTGGTGGAATTATAATAATTCCAGGAGAACCAGTGTATGCAGTTAATACCCCATTTGAATTAACAACAAAATCACTTTCTGGACTTGTATAGTAATTTTCTAAATTAGTTTGAATTGTCGCACTAAATTGTCCTGAGATACTACTTTGTCCTACACTTGTTTTTTCTAACCAAATATATAAATTGTATGTTTTTTCTTCATTAGATTCTAAAACTAAGTATTCACCCAAAGTAATATTTTCACCAACATTATCAAAAGTTCCATTACTTACATTTTTATTGCCCTCATATAATGACCATACAAAATCATAATTTTTTAATCTATTAGATATTTCTATATTATTCAGTGTAATTTTTGCATACATTTTTTTATTTAATGAATTCTTTACTTTAAAAGTTTTCTTTACAGCATTTGTTAAAACATTATTTCTTGTAATTGGTTCAAAATTAGTTATATTAATTGAGTCATCACCACTAATAACAGTACTAGTATATTCATAATTAAATTTATTTCCATCTTTAGTAACAACTATTTGGCCACTAATACTTTCGCTATTGTCTAAATATCCAGATGAAATTAATGTATCTGTACTTACTACACAACCAGATTTACAACTACTTAGATTATCTGCAGTATATGCTTTTGCTGCACTTAATATTGCTTTTTCTTGAATCTTATTAATATCTTTTTTTGAATTTTGCATTAATTTGCTTACAGATACTCCTGCTATTGTGATAATTACACCTAATATTCCAATTACCGCTAATAATTCTATTAATGTGAATCCTTTTTTATTTTTCATATACCTATCACCTATTCTAAATTATAAATGTTTCTATAAAAAAAAGCTAGATGAAAAACAAAATTAAAAAGTTTTTAATAGTATATATTTACACCATTAAAAACTTTTATTTTTATTTTGTTTCTTTTTTATCTTTTCTTTCTTCTGTACGAAGAGATAAATTAATTCTTCCTTTTTTATCAAATTCAATTGCTTTAGCAACCAATACATCACCAGTTTTAACTACATCCGATGGATGTTTAACTCTTTCATTACTTAACTGTGATACATGAATTAAACCTTCACATCCTGGCCATAATTCTACAAATGCACCAAATGATTCAACATTTAATACTTTTACTGTATACATTTTTCCAACTTCTGGTTCTCTTACTATTTCTTCAATCATTTCACGTGTTCTATTAATAACATCAATATCACTATGATAAATTACTACTCTACCATCATCTTCTAAGTCAACTTTAACTGCATTAATATCAGTTACTGCTGCTACATTTGATGATTCAAGAATAATTTTAGTGATAGTATCTCCACCACGTCCAATTACATCTTTAATTTTTTCTGGCTTAATCATAAATGTAACTGTTTTTGGAGCATATTTACTTACTTCTTTTCTTGGTTCAGGAATTTGATTAGTAATTACATCTAAAATTTCCATTCTTGCTTTTTTAGCTTGTTCTAATGCTTCAGCTAAAATTTCTTTAGTAATACCTTTAATTTTAATATCCATTTGTAAAGCACAAATACCATCTTTTGTACCAGCAACTTTAAAGTCCATATCTCCTAAATGGTCTTCCATACCTTGAATATCAGTTAAAATTGTATAATCATCACCATCAGTAATAAGTCCCATTGCAATACCCGCAACTGGTGCTTTAATTGGAACACCTGCAGCCATTAAACTCATACATCCAGCACAAATTGTTGCTTGTGAACTTGATCCATTACTTTCTAATACTTCTGATACTACACGAACAGTATATGGGAATTCATCTTCACTTGGCATAACTTGTAAAAGAGCTCTTTCACCTAATGCACCATGTCCAATTTCACGTCTTCCAGGTGCACCATATCTTCCAGTTTCTCCAACCGAAAATGCTGGAAAATTATAATGTAACATAAATCTTTTTTCTGCTTCTAGGCTAAGTCCATCTAAAATTTGATGTTCTCCAAGTGCTCCTAAAGTTGTAATTGCTAGTGCTTGAGTTTGTCCACGAGTAAATAGTGCTGAACCATGTGTTCTAGGTAGTATATCAATATCAGTTGATAGTGGTCTTATTTCATCCATTGCTCTACCATCTGCACGAGTTTTCTCTTTAACAACAATCTTTCTAAATATTTCATATTCAATTTGTTCTAATACTAATTTAACTTTAGTAATTAATTCATTTAATTCTTTTTCTTTTAAATTATCTTCATTTTCAGCAATGTATTTATTTACTATATCTTCTTTTACTTTATCAATAGCTTCATACTTTTCTAATTTATCTTTAATTCTCATTGCGCTATTTAAGTTGTCAGTTGCAAGTTCCTCTATTTCACCTTTTAATTCTTGAGATATTTCTAATACTTCGTATTCCATATCTGGTTTACCAATTTCAGCAATAATTTGTTCTTGGAATGCTACTAATTCTTTAATTGCTTCATGTCCAAACATTAATGCTTCTAACATTAATTCTTCTGAAACTTCTTTTGAACCAGCTTCAACCATGTTAATTGCATCTTTAGTACCAGCAACAGTTAAATCTAAATCAGATAATTCTAACTCTGCAGGTGTTGGGTTAATTATAAATTCTCCATTAACATGTCCAACTTTAACTCCCGCAATTGGTCCATCAAATGGGATTTCGCTTATACCAACTGATAATGAAGATGCAAACATCGCAGTAAGTTCTGGTGAATTATCTGTATCCACTGATAAAACTGTATTAACTATTTGTACTTCATTTTTAAAGTTTTCAGGAAACATTGGACGCATTGGTCTATCAATCATACGAGCAGCAAGTGTAGCCGCATCTGTTGGACGTCCTTCTCTTTTAATAAAACCTCCAGGTATTTTACCAACTGAATATAATTTTTCTTGATAAATTACCATTAATGGAAAGAAATCTGATAAAACATTTGCTTCTTTTTTTACAACTGCTGTACTAAGTACTACTGTATCACCATATCTTACTAATACCGCACCATTTGCTTGTTTAGCCATTTCTCCATTTTCTACTACTAATTTTCTTCCCCTAAAATCAAATTCAAAAACTTTTTTACACATATTAACTCCTTCTTTCTTCTTAACGATATTTCTTATTATATTTTTCTAAAACTAATTTTTTAGTCATATAACCATTATTCATTTTATTATTATTTATCAATTTATTAAAAGGTATTAATTCATCATTTGAATCATCAATACATAGTGAATTTGTTGTATATTTATTACAAAAATCTAAATTTGTTTTTCCAATATATATTTTAGGATTATTTATATCAATAAAATATTGCCTTTCTTTATATAGCAAAACCTTATCTTTAATCACTTGATAATTAAAATCATATTTTATTGCTGGCCTCATAAAATATTCACGATTACCGCCTAAAAAATAATGACTATCTAAAACTTCTATTTTTGTTTCACTATTTATTCCTGAAACTCTACATAGTTTTCCTACATAAATTTTATTTAATTCTAATAAAGTATCTCTATCTTTACTATAATATTTTTTTATCATATATTTTAATATATGATTTTTATTTTTAATTGTAGTAAATGGTATTAAAGATGAATAATCTATATTTGAACATATTTTTTCATTAGTTAATAAATTTATATAATCATTGTTATTTTTTTTATATATCAACATTTCATTCCCATCTAAATCATAAGTCACAAAAACTTTTTTTTGTATTCATTAGAATCCCTATCCTTATCTTATTTTATATACTAATTCCATCACATCTTTTTTTTGTACATATTCATTAGTAGAAAATAAATTATCTTCTTTTATACTAACAAATTTATTATTTTTATCAATTATATATTTTATATTCTTATCGTCTTCAGCATAATATTTCTTATTATTTAATACATTAATATATTTATTATTCTTTTTCAGTAACAAAGTGTTAGATATTATTCTAGAATCATAATCATATTTGTAATTACATTTATAACCTACATTAACTTTTTTAATATTATATGCTTCACATATAGTACCTAATTTTATATTTTTAGGATCAATTAATTTATATCTATCACTAGTATATTTATCAAGTATTTTTTGTTTTGATAAATATTTAAATGATTTTATTGCTTTTTTATATGGAATAACAATTTTTGAATCAATATTATCAATTGGATATATATCATTATTTACACTTAATAAATTAATGTATGTATATCTATTTTTTTTATATAATAATAATTCTTCACCTGTTTTTGAAAACGCTATAAAAACTTTTTCTGTATTCATAAAAACCCTCCTAATTTATGTTATTAAAAAATAATATACAAATATCTTTACAAGTATTTATTATTATTTCTTTTTAAAACATTTATTTTATTTACATTTTTTTCTCTCTTTAAGTGTTCTCTATATGCTATAAGTGCTCTTTCTAGTTGATTTATTGTTATATATGGTATGCTATCCTTATTGTCACTTGTAATTTCTTTTTGTCTTTTTTGATGCATTAGTTTTATATATTTAATTCTTTTATCATGTTTCATATTTATCAGCTATTCATTAAAATTTAAATAAAAAGAGACACTTAAAAACAGTGCCTACTTTCTTAAACCTAATTTTTTGATTAATTCACGATATCTAACAACATCAGTTCTTTTTAAATAATCAAGTAAACTACGACGTTTACCAACTTTCATAAGTAACCCTCTTTTTGAGTGGAAATCATGAATGTGTTCTTTTAAATGATCAGTTAAAATTTGAATTTCTTTTGTAAGAATTGCTACTTGAACTTCTACTGAACCAGTATCTTTTTCATCTTTCGCAAATTCTTTAATGATGTTAGCTTTGATTTCTTTACTTAATGCCATTTTTATTTCCTCCTTACTTTAAATACACCAATTTCTGAGTAAATGGTCCGGAGGTCCAATTTACTAAGAAACGGAAATTACATATATAATATACATTAAATTATATGAAAAATCAAGCAAAATTAATGTTTTTTTAGATTTACATTATATATACAATTACAAAAAGTGACATTAAAATATATTTAATTAATATTTAAAATATGATATTATATTAATATAGTAAACTAAGGTGGTGATATTTTTGAATAGAATATTTGCAATTATTCAAACTGATAAATTAATTTTTTCATATGAAACAAAGGATATAAAAAAAGAAAATATAATAAAAAAATTAATTTATGATAAGCAATATTTAAAAAATAATATAGAACTTACAAGTGCCACTATTAATGAAATAATAAAAGGTAAAAATATTAATCAAGTAATAATAAATGATTTTGATTTAATATATATAGTCTTAGATATTATTAAAGAAATTAAAAAAATTGAGAAATTAGTGATTGTTAAAAACAAAATATTAAATTATGATATTTGTGAAAAAATCATTTCAATAGATCATATTAAATATTTGGAATGTTATCACATTGCAGAATCTTTATTAGATGATTTTAAAGATAAAAATATTGACCTTTTTCTTAGATGCGAATACTTTATAAATAATCTTTTTTCAATTAATAATATTGAAACATATAATGATATATATACAAAAGAACTAATAGTATTTAAAAATGAAATTAATGATAATGATTTAAAATATTTTAAAAAAATATGTGAAATAAATGAGTATCTTAATACAATAAATATTTTAGGGAAATTTAAAACAAATGATTTAAAAGTAATAACTAATTCATTAATTGAAAATAATTTAAATAATGTTCTTATTAATATTTATCCTGAAAATATTAATTTAGAAAGATCAGGAAGTACTTTTTCTGATTTAAGGAAATTAGGGAAAAAAATAAAAAAAGAACATGGAATTACTATAAATACTAAATTTTCAGATGAATATAAAACAAAGAATTATATTAAACAATTAAACTTTTATAATTTTAAAACAGCTATTATATTAATAATAATGATTGTATCTTTTGAATTATTGTTTATTGCACAAAATATGTATCAGACAACACAAGATATTAATGATGTACAATCCCTAAATCCAGAAAATGTCGTTATTGTTGAAGAAAATATAGTTATTGAAGATGAAGAACCAACAGTTGTTGAACCCGAAGTAATACCAGAACCTGAAACAAATACCAATCAAAATATAAATACTACCCCAACACTTACACAAGATTTTACCAAATTGTTAGAAATAAACTCAGATACTGTTGGATGGCTTACTGTGAATAATACTAAAATAGATTATCCTGTAGTTCAATCTGAAAATAATAAATATTATTTAAATAAAAGTTTTTATAAAAAAAATAGTATTGCTGGTTGGATATATATGGATTATAGAAATAATATTGATAATTTAGATCAAAATACTATTATTTATGGTCATAGTGGAATGAAAAATTCTATAATGTTTAGTTCTTTAAATAAAATCATGAAAGATGCTTGGTTAAAAAATACCAGTAATCATATTATTACATTCAATACATTAAATGCTAATATGAAATGGCAAATATTTTCTGTATATGTAGTAGAGCCAACTTTTGATTACTTACGTAATAATTATTATGATGATGGAACAAGATTTACTAACTTTTTAAATGATGTAAAATCAAGAAGTATATATAATTTTAATGTAGATGTTACTAACCAAGATAATATTTTAACATTATCTACTTGTTATGAACAGGGTACTAAAAGATTAGTTGTACATGCTAAATTATTAAAATAAAATAATGTCGATAAAAGGTCGACATTATTTTATTTTTATTAATGTATAAATTAATAAAATTTCAAATAAAAAATTGTTTTATGGAACATATACAGTAGTAAATGTTTCAGCGCCAGATTCCTTTAAGTTCCATCCTTCAAAGAAAGTATTAGGAGTAGAACTTTTACCTTGTACTGTTATGATTAAATCTGAATTCTTATTATACCAAAACAATCCAGACTCATCAGCACTAACATTAGTAACACTACTTGGAATTACTACACCACCTAAGTTGTTATTACTAAATGATTGTCCACCTATTTCTGTTACAGTATTTGGTATAAATATACTTGTTAAATTGTTTACGGAAAATGATTCTACGCCAAGGTGAGTTACACTATTTGGAATTGATATATTATATATATCACTATTTAAAAAGGCACCATATCCTATATAAGTAACACTGTTTGGTATAATAAAATTTATTTTTCCGTCTAACATAGAGCCTAATTCCATAAATGCTGTATCATTAATTCTATTAACTGTGTTTGGTATTACTATTGTAATAATACCATTTTCATCAGCTTCCAAATTATACACATAATTATAATCTCCTGCTCCAATCTCAGTAACAGTAACACCATTAACTACTGGCGGAATAACTACAGTTTTATCAGTTCCTGTATATTTTGTTAATACTCCAGCTTCTGTTACAGTAAAATCACTTTCTGGACTTGTCCAATATGCTTCTGATTCTGCTTGTATTGTTGTTTTAAATGTTTCACCCATCATATCACTTTGATCTACACCTGTTTCATCTATCCATATATACAAATTATATGTTTTTTCATCATATGTTGTTACTCCATCTTCTGTTGTTGGTGCTTCAAATACTAAATATTCTCCTATT
>JAFSEX010000065.1 GCA_017435465.1 Bacilli bacterium | reverse complement strand
CAGTATGAGTCATGTAATCATTCCTTTCAATGTTTTATTTTTGTCAATTACATTGTATCATAAGTTTTGATTACTGACTCTTTTTTTATAAATTTAAATAGTGTCGGTAGGTACCCCACCAACACTATTTATTATAGAACCTCAATTTTTATTTTAAAATTATTAATTTACAACTTAATTTATACGTGATATAATATATTTGTATATACCTTGGAGGTGTCTTTATATGAAATTAAAATTTACTGCTGATCCAAAAGATTGGGCAATATTTTGCATATTTTTAGTATTAATATTATATTTAGTAGCACTAGCAGTACTAAATCTATCTTCATTAGCTAATGAAGGTACTTTTCATGGATTAAATCCAATTGAAGCCTTTACTAATTTTAAATATTTTAAACCAACTATGGTATTCTTTATAATTTTTGTTATAGTTGGAATTGCTAGTACACAATCAAAATTTTTTGATATGGAAAAAGGCGTTGGATTTTCTATGACAAAAAAAGAAAAAGGTTATTCTAGATGGGCTAAAGAACAAGAAATCAAAAGAGAATTAAAACCTGTTAATCCAACTGCTCCAACTAGTGAAGCTGCTGGTATTGCGCTTGTTAATGATGGTAAAACTATATGGGTAGATAATAGTGAATACCATAGTTTAATAATTGGGTCTACTGGTTCTGGTAAAACCCAAACAGTAGTATTCCCATTAGTTCAAACTTTAGCTAAAAAAGGTGAATCAATGATTTTAACTGACCCTAAAGGTGAGTTATATGAAAAAACTGCTAATTTACTTAGAAATAAAGGTTATAAAATTGTAGTAATAAATCTTCGTGATCCACAAAGAGGTAATGCATGGAATCCATTTCAATTACCATATAAACTATATAAAGCTGGAAACTCTGATAAAGCAACGGAATTATTAGATGACCTTGCAATCAATATACTTTATGATGAAAAAAGTCAAAGTAGTGATCCATTCTGGGAAAAAACTTCAGCAGACTATTTTACAGGACTTTCTCTAGGTTTATTTGAAGATACAGATGAAAGTAGAATAAATATAAATAGTATTAACTTAATGAGTACAGATGGTGAAGATAAATTTGCAGGGTCAACATATATTAAAGAATATTTTAATATGAAAGATCATTCAAAACCTGCATATGTTAATGCATCAAGTACAATAAATGCACCAAATGAAACAAAAGGAAGTATTTTATCAGTATTTAGACAAAAAATAAAATTATTCTCATCAAAAGAAAACTTATCAGAAATGCTTTCTTATAGTGATTTTGATATGCAGGATATTGGTAAAGAAAAAACTGCAGTATTTTTAGTTATTCAAGATGAAAAGAAAACATACCATTCACTAGCAACTATCTTCTTAAAACAAGTGTATGAAACATTAATTGATGTTGCGCAAGAAAATGGTGGAAAACTACCTGTTAGAACTAACTTCATTCTAGATGAGTTTGCAAACATGCCACCATTAAAAGATGTTACTACAATGATTACTGCTGCACGTTCAAGACAAATTAGATTTAACTTTATTATTCAAAACTTTGCCCAACTTACACAAGTTTATGGTAAAGAAAATGCAGAAACCTTAAAAGGTAACTGTGGTAATATTATTTACTTAATAAGTACAGAGTTACAAGCTCTAGAAGAAATAAGTAAACTATGTGGTGAAGTAAAATCAAAAGAAAAAGAAAAAACTTCTTCAACACCACTTGTTACAGTAAGTGATTTACAAAGAATGAAACAATTTGAAATTATTGTCTTAAGAATTAGACAATTCCCATTTAAAACTAAATTTACTCCGGATTTCAAGATGAATTGGGGAAATGAAAAATATGAAAATGCGACATTCCCAACAAGAGAAAAGAAACCATTAAATGTTTTTGACGTTAAAGAATTTGTAAAAGAAAAGAAAAAAAGTAATTTATTTGATATGTTAGATGAACCAAAATCAGGACCATCTAATATGCCATTTAATCCATTTGGTGGAATGCCTAATTTTGGAGGTCCATCTAGTGATGATGATTTTAATGTTGATGATTTAGTTAAGAAAATAGATGCTAAAATAGCAGAATTAGAAGCTGAAGAAAAACGTGAAAAAGAAGAAATGGAACGTAAACAAAAAGGATTGGCAACTAATGTTAATGAACCGCAAAATATTATAAATCAACAACCAGTTATTAATGATCAACCAATAATTGTTCATCCAACTAATGTAATTGAACCACCAAAACCAGTTATTCCACAACCAAAAGTGGAAATACCAATGGAAGATGTTATAAAACCACAACAAGTTAATATACCAACTAATAATGTTGATGTAGTTAAAAGACCAGTGGTAAATGAAAGTGCTCAAAATAAACCTAATAATGAAATTAGTGATGATCAATTCTTTGATGATTTTTTCTCTGATGAATAATTGACATTTTATGAAAAAAGTAGTATATTAATTAGCACATAAGTAATTATGTTATGCAATAAAACGCATATAATAATAATGCTAGTGAATAGCAAATTAAAAAAGCAGGTGAAGCCAGCCTTAAGTGGCAGCTAAAAAAGTGAGTGAAGCCAGCTCTATAAATGGCAGCTAAAAAAGTGAGTGAAGCCAGCTCTATAAATGGCAGCTAAAAAAGTGAGTGAAGCCAGCTCTATAAATGGCAGTTAAAAAAGTGATTAGAGAGCATACTCTAATCTTTTTTTGTTTATATTAAAAAATTAAATAATTTTAGTTGACAAATAATACATATGTTCGATATAATGGGTATATCAAATGTCAGGGGTGGTATTATGTATAAAAGTTTCAAAATAGTAAAAGTGGACTCTAAATATTGTGATTTCCTAAGATTATATGATAGTAAAGTTACTTATAATGCGGGCACTAAAGATTTAAGACCGTTTGTTGGTATTTTATTTATGATTGAAAAATGTGAGTATTTTGCTCCTTTGTCAAGTCCTAAATCAAAACACAAAAAATTGAAAAACACATTAGATTTAATAAAAATTCAAAATGGTGACTATGGTGTTGTTAACTTCAATAATATGATTCCAGTTACTAATAAAAATTATGTTGAATTTGATTTAAACAAAATATCTAAAGATAAAAATGAAATGTTTAGAATAGAATTACTTATAAATCAGTTAAGATGGTTAACAACTAACAAAAAAGTAATTAATACTAAATCAAAATTATTATATGATTTATATAAAAATAATAAATTGCCTAAGAATGTTAAAAATAGATGTTGTAATTTTTCTTTGTTAGAAGAAAAATGTAGAGAATATAATAATTCTATAAATTTGATATAATAAATTTATATATATAATTAAATAGGGAGGTTATATTTTATGAAAAAATTACAAATAAAAAATTCTACTGTAGAATTTTTAATATTTACAAAACAAAGAAAAAACAATAGAAGTAATAGTAGATGAAGAATCTGTATGGCTTAGTCAAAAATTGATGGCTGAACTTTTTGGTATAACAAGAAATAATATCACAATGCATCTTGCTAATATTTTAGAAAATGAACTAAGTGAAAGTCCAGTATGTAAGGATTTCTTACATACTGCTAATGATGGAAAAAAATATAAAACCAAATATTATAATTTAGATGCTATAATTGCAGTGGGTTTTAAAGTTAATAGTCAAAGAGCAATAGAATTTAGAATGTGGGAAATTAATATATTAAAACAATACACTATTAAAGGATATGTATTAGATAAAGAAAGACTAAAAAAATGGAACTTTTTTAAATGAAAATTATTTTGATGAACTATTACAAGAAATAAGAGAAATAAGAATTAGTGAAAGAAATTTTTATCAAAAAATTACTGATATATATACAACAAGTTTAGATTATAACGTATCTTCTCCAATAACAAAAGATTTTTTTAAAACGGTTCAAAATAAAATGCATTATGCTATTCATGGAAATACAGCGGCGGAAATTATTATGAAACGTGCAAATCATAATAATATACATATGGGATTAACAAATTGGAAAAATTGTCCTAATGGAAAAATAATTATATCGGATGTTATAGTTGCAAAAAACTATTTAACAAAAGAAGAAAAAAAATCATTAGAGAGAATCGTTACAATGTATTTAGATTATGCAGAAGATCAAGCCGAAAGACATATTCCAATGACAATGGAAGATTTGAAAACAAAGTTAGATGTATTTCTACAATTTAATGAACGAGATGTATTAAATAATCCTGGTAAAGTATTCCATAAAATTGCTGAAAGTTTTGCTCTTTCTGAATTTGAAAAATATAGAATTATACAAGATAAATCATTTAAATCTGATTTCGATAAGTTTATGATTGAAATTAAAAATAGTAACATTGAAAATTAAATATATAAATACAAATTTTTGTATGAAATAAATATATATATTGTTTTTAATGTTTATTTCTTTTTTTCATAAACTTAATTAGGTGAATACATATGGGGAAAAGAATTAGATTAAAAAAAACAAAATATAAAAAAAGTATAAAACAATTAATACTAGGTAAAATTTTGGTAATACTAACATTAGTGGTTATTATTTCTTTTTTTATAATAAATTTATTTAGTAATAAAGCAACACCAATATTACTTAATCATGCAGAATTAGAAACTAAAAGACTTGCGACCGTTATCATAAATAGAGCAATATCAAAACAAATTGCAAATGAAATAGATTTGGAAGAATTAATTATTACCACTAAAAATAATGATGGTGAAATACAAACTATAGACTTTAATCCATATTTAGTTAATAAAGTTTTAAATTCAATTACAAATTCTGTACAACTAAATTTAAAATGGTTACAAGAAGGTAAAGTAGATATGATTGAACTTCCAGAAGGTGTAATAGTTAATTATGATAATGCAAAATTGAAACAAGGAATAATTTATGAAATGCCTATGGGTCTAATAACTAAAAATGCATTTTTATCTAACCTTGGACCAAAAATACCTGTTAAATTAAATCTTGTTGGCGCAGTAGAATGTGGTGTTAATACTAAAGTTAATGATTATGGAATTAATAATGCTGTTGTAGAAATATCTGTTAATGTTAAAGTTAGTGAGCAGGTAAGTTTACCATTCACTTCTAAGTTAGTTGAAATTGAAACAGATATACCTGTTGCAATTAAAATAATTGAAGGTAAAGTACCTAGTTATTATTCCAATGGGATAAGTAAAAATTCAGATACTTTTAGTATTCCAATTAATTAAATTATGATATAATTGAAGTGTAAACATTTGGAAATAAGGTGAGATCATGTCTAAGGGTGAAAAAAAGAAAAAGAAATTTAAATTTTTTAATATATTTATATTTTTAATTGTAATCTTAGGTGGATTTTATTTAATATATTTTGGAATAAATAAAGGAGTTAAAGTTAGTAATAAAGTTAAAACATATTATTTGAGTAGTAATATAAAAACTGTAAATGTTTATGATGAAAACTTTAATATTGTTGATTCTTTAACTCGAGGTGAAAAAGTCGAATTAAATGATAGCGAGGAAATTAAAGATACTAATGGGAATATATATAAAAAAATTAAATATAATGATAAAGTCTATATAGTTTCAAAGGATAGTTTAAAAGAATCTAATAAGAATATTGCTTCAGAAGAAAAAATATATGTTAGAACATCTACATCAATATATAGTGATAATACTTCTGGTAAAATTATTGGACTTGCTAAAAAAGGTGATGAATTAGAAGTATTAGGATATAATAAAATTGAAAATGGAATTGTTGATTCATATAAAATTAAAATTGATGATATAACTGGTTATGTATATGGAAAATATATGGTATTTGATAAAGATAGTGCACTAGCATACTATGAATCTGAAAAATATCATGATTTACATTCAACTAGGGGAGATAGTTTAGGCGCAGGTAATGCTGGTAATTTAGATTATTACCCTGTTGAAAAACCAATATTTGAAAATAATAAAATGCCAGATGTTGTATATTCTTTATATTTAAATGGTGGGAAAGATGTAATAAGTAAAGTAGATGAATATATTGAATTTGCAAAAACTACAAATATTAATGCTTTTGTAGTAGATATAAAAGATAATGAAGCTCCTGCTTATGATTCAGAAGTTATGAGAGAATATTCTCCAACTAATTTTGCTAAAGCAAGTAATAGTATGGAAAACTATAAAGTGGCAATTCAAAAAATTAAAGATGCAGGATTTTATGTAATAGGAAGAATTACCGTATTTAAAGATAAATATTACGCTACCGATCATCCTGAAAGTGCAATTATGGATACTAGAACTGGTGGTCCATATTTACACTCTAATACATATTGGCCAAGCCCATTTAAAAGAGATGTATGGATGTTTAATGTAGAACTTGCTAAAGAAGCTGTAAAAGAAATGGGATTTAATGAAATACAATTTGACTATGTAAGATTTCCAGATAGAGTATTAGAATATGAAAGACAAGGCCTAATGGATTTTAGAAATGATTACGAGGAAGAAAAAGCACAAGCTATTCAAAGATTTTTAATGTATGCATGTGATGAATTACACAAACTAAACGTATATGTTTCAGCTGATGTATTTGGAGAATCAGCTCATAAATATGTAACTGCATATGGACAATATTGGAGTGCGATAACAAATGTTGTAGATGTTATAAGTGCAATGCCTTATCCTGATCATTTTAGTAAATATGAATATGGATTTAAAGAAGTAGTTTGGACAAAGCCTTATGAATTATTAACATTTTGGTCGAATACATATGTAGTTCCAAGACAAAGTGAAGCACCAACACCTGCAATTGTACGTACATGGATTCAAACATATGATGTTAGAAAAAGTCCATCTGTTGTATATGGTGCTGAAATGGTAGATGCACAAATAAGAGCATTATTTGATACAGGACTTACTGGTGGATATATGACTTGGAATTCATCAAGTAATCTAGAAAAATACAAATCGCAAATTACAACATATCAAAAGGAGTATAAATAATGATAGAGATTAATAATAGACAATTTGAATTAATTAAAGATGAAAGAAATGCATTTGATTTAGAAGAATTTGAAAGACTTTTTACAGATTATTTTTATGACTATGATTATATAGTGGGAGATATCGCATACTCTAAACTTAGATTAAAAGGATTTTATGATTCAAAAAATAAAAAAGCAAAAAGTGTAAACAATATTGACAACTTACAAGATTATATTGACAATTATTGTGCATATGGATGTAGATATTTTGTCTTAAAATGCATAAAATAACTAAAAAAATATCGAAAAATGATATTTTTTTTAATTTTGTCTTGGAATTATTTTTAAGATATGATAGAATTAGTTTGAATATAAAGGGTAGGGTGATATAAATTATGAATAGTGAAAACATGACTATTAAAATAATTACCGAAGAAGCTAAAGAAATAGATGCAAGTGTTATTAGTATATTTGAGATTAAAGAAACTGGTAACAAATATGCAATATATACATTTAATGAAGAAGATGCGCAAGGATTAGTAAAAATATATGCTTCAAAAATAGCAGAAGAAAATGGTTTTTATACTTTTGAATCAATTAGTGATGCTGCAGAATGGACTAAGATTAAAGATGTAATGAAGGATACTGCAAAAGAAACTTCAAATTACATTGCTAATGGGGATATTATTCTTATTTCTGCTAAATCAATAAAGAGTAAAATGAATGAACCAATTTCTGTTAGATTATCTGAAACTAAAGCTGCTAAAATTGGACCAAATTATAAAACTGGTATAAGCAATAATTATTTAAACAATGTAAAAGACGAAGAGGTAACTCCTGTAGAAACTGCTAAAGAAGAAGTAACTGTTGAAGTTCCTGAAACTAAAGTAGAAGTTCCTAAACCTGAAGTTACAGTACAAACCACACCAGAAGTTAGTATTCCTGATCCTGAAGTTAAAGTGGATAATAGTGCAGAAACTAAAGCGGTTGAAGAACCAAAAATTACTATTGAACCAACTCCTACTTTTGAAATGCCAAAAGTAGAGGCACCAGAACCTAAAGTAGAACTTCCAAAAGTTGAAGTTGAAATGCCATCTATTCCAAAATTTGAAAATCCTGAACCAGAAATGGCTCCAAAAGTAGAAGATGAATATTCTGTTCCAGAAACTAGAGAAGTACCAAGTGTTGATTCAGTATTAAATAAAGCATCTTATTTCCAAAATATTGAAGAAGAACCTAAAAAAGAAGAACCAAAAGAAAATATAATCCAAACAATAGGTTTAGAATTCATGAGAAAAGTTAGTGAACTTGCTGAATATGAAAAGGATCTAAATAAAAGAGAAAGAGAAATGGCATCTAGAGAAAGAATGTTAAATAAGATTGAAAAAGAAATCGTTAATAAAGAAGAAAGACAAAAATCTATTACTCAAGCTAATAAAGATAAAGAATTAGAAATTAAGAAAAAGGATAAAGAACTTCAAGAAAGAGAAGTTGAATTAAATAGAAGAATCTTAGAATTTAATAAGAAAATTTCTATGTTCCAACAAACTTTTGAAACTATATCTACAGTAGAATAATTTATTTATTCTACTTTTTCTTTGTAATAAAATTTATTGTTAATCATAAATTTTATTAGAGGTGAATATTATGAAAAATGTTTTAATGTATTATTATAATTTACAGCCAAAAAATATTCACCAAAAAAAGGACATATATTATTTTAAAATTAAAAATGAAAACTATTATATGTTGCCTGTTTATAGAAGTAATAATGAACTTTGTTCTATATATGAAATTAATAGAGAATTAATTAATAAAAAACTTTTAATTCATCAAATAATTTTAAATAAGCAAAATAATATTTTAATACAGTTTAATGGATTAAATTATATTTTATTAAAAAGTTATCTAAAAAAAGATAGAAAAATATATTTAAAAGATATTAATTTTTTAGAATCAAATACTAATGTAATAAAAACAGATACCGTTTTAAATAAATCTAATTGGGCATCTTTGTGGGAAAATAAAAATGATTATTTAGAATACCAAATAAGTCAACTAGGAATTAATCATCCTGTAGTAGTAGACTTTTTCGCATACTACATAGGTCTTGCTGAAAACGCTATACTATATGCAAAAAATACATCTATAGATGTTAAACCTGATTTTTTAGATAATTTAGTTATTTGCCATAGAAGAATAAATAATTATTCAACATTATTTGATTTATTTAATCCTTTGGAATTTGTAATAGATCATAAAACACGTGATATTGCAGAATATATTAAATTTAAATTTTTCTATGATAAAGCAAATTTATGGGATGAAATTCATATGTATTTTTCTAATAATAATCTATCTTTATATGGCGCTAGAATGTTTTATGCTAGGCTATTATATCCAACGTATTTTTTTGATATTTATGATAATATTTTGGAAGGTATGGGTAGTGAGAAAGATTTAGTACATATTGTGGAAAAACAAGAAGAATATGAAGAATTTCTTGTTGATATTTATAATTTTTTAAGATTAAAATATAATATTCCAGAAATTGAATGGCTAATAAAAAAATGATATAAATAATTATATCATTTCCTCAGTTAATTCAACTTTTTTAACTTCAGTAACTTCTTCTTTAATTGCAGTTTCAATTCCTTCAAGTGTATAATCTAACATATGACAATGCATGCATACTCCAGTGATACTAACGTATACAATTCCATCTTCATATTTTACAAATTCGATATTTCCACCGTCATTTTGTAAAATAGGTTTAATTTTTTCAATTATTTCTTTAATTTTGTTTTCTGTATCCATTTTTTCACCACCTTGTTATTAATTATATATCTTTTTTATTTGTTATGTAAACAAATTTATTAAAAAAACTTGATAAATATCAAATATAATGATAAAATATATTACGTAAATTTGTTATGGCGGTATTGGTGAAGTGGTTAACACGCTGGATTGTGGCTCCAGTATGCAAGGGTTCGATCCCCTTATATCGCCCCATATTGATTATTACGCACACCTTTGTGTGTTAAATAGGTAAAAGTTCGTAATACTTGGTATTATGGACTTTTTTCTTTGCAAAGGTGGTTAATTATAAATGAATGTGTCCATAGAAACTTTAGAATTTCCTTTGTGTATAAAAAATAAAATATTAAGGATTAAAGATATTACCAAACTAAACATAGAATATATATCAGGTAAGAACATAATCTTTAAAAACACTAATTTAGGGTTGTTTGAGCCACATAAAGTTATTATTAGTAATAATTATAATGGAATAATTTTATTCTGTTATAATGAGGATACAACACTTTATAAAGATGATTTAAGTACAATTACAATAAATGAGCTAACAGACATAATTAAGGTATTATTAGAAAAAAATTAAAAAAATTTTAAAATTTATTTCTTCCTTTATTTATAAGGGTTTAACGACTGTTTTGATATATTTTTTCAAAAAGTGGCCATTGCGTGTCCTAAAAAAATGTGGTATTATGGTAATATACGACGATTGTAGATAGTTGTATATTTATGTAGTTTGGTAGTTCTAACACAAGGGAAATTCTCTTGTGTTTTTTTGTCGTTAAAAATTATAGAAAAGGAGAGAAAAAATATGGATGACAAAAAATTTGTAGTAGGACTTTACCCAAGAGTTTCAACAGAGGATCAATCTAGATTTGGTCACAGTTTAGATGAACAAAAAGAAAGAATGTTGAAACTATGTGACTATAAAGGATATGAAGTGTATAAGGTGTATGAAGATGCAGGAATAAGTGCTAAAGATATGAACAGGCCTGCATTTCAAGAAATGATTCAAGATATTAAAGACGGAAAGATAAACAAGATAATTGTTCATAAGTTAGATAGACTTACTCGTTCTATCAAAGATTTAGAAGAAATATGTACATTTTTAGAAGAAAATAATTGTAGTTTAGAAAGTATTAGTGAAGATATTAATACATCAACTGCTAATGGTAAGTTCTTTATTAGAATGCTTACTATACTTGCTCAATTAGAAATAGAAAGAACAAGTGAAAGAACTAAATTTGGAATGATTGGTGCAGTTAAAAAAGGACATTTTGTAGGACGAGCTCCTATTGGATATGATAAAGTTGATAAAAAGTTAGTTATTAATGATATTGAAAGTGAAGTTATTAGAAGAATATTTGATTTATATATTAAAGGTATGGCTGCTAATGCTATCACTAAATTATTAAATGAAGAAAAGGCATTAAATAGAAAATGGATTCCTACTTTAGTAGATAGAATCCTATCAAATGAAATTTATATTGGTAATTATGTTCATAGGAAAACAATTAAAGGAGAAGAACCTCAAAAATTTATAGGTGTATCACCAGCAATTATTGAAGAAGGAATTTTTAATATAGCTCAAATACAAAAACAAAAGAACTTAAAGAACTATAAAAGAAAACAAACTTATATTTTTATGCAATGTATAAAATGTCCTAAATGTGAAACTATCATGGGTGGTTGTTCTAGTAAAAGTCATACTGGAGAAAAACATTGTTATTATCAATGTGCTAATTGTAAAACAAGAGTAAGTGAAAAGAAAATAGAAAAACAAATGATTAACTTTTTAGATGATATGTTGGATTTCTTTTTGTTAGTAGATAATACTTACAAACCTTACTTATATCAAGAAACAGAAAATGAATTAAAAAAATGTAATAAAATAATTAATGAATTAAATCAAAAAGAAAAAAGAATTAAAAAAGCGTTTGTAGATGGTATTGTTGAAGAATTAGAGTTAAAAGATGAATTAGATTTTATTAAAAATCAAAGAAAGATAACGGAAGAAAAAATAAAAGATTTAACTATAAAAGAAACAACTGAAGACCATAAAAGTGATATGAGATTTATTTATAATTTAAGACAATTAGAACAAATAAAAAAGAAATCTTATTATGTTAGAAAGAATCGTTTATGGGATATATTACCTAAAGAACAAAAACAAGAAATAGTATTTAAATACATTGATAATGTAAGTATTGAAATAGATAAAAAGAAAAATGTTTCAATTAAAAAGATAAATATAAATAAGAAAGAAATAGAAAATATAGGATATATGTTTAGAGAAAATTGTTTTGATATTTTAATAAATACAAAAGATAAAAATATTATATTATCTAATTATCAAACAAATGAAGATATGGAAAGATATATAAAATCATTAAGTGAATTTTATAAAATACATCAAAGCAATTTAAATATTAAATCCCTTAATTTAGAAGAATTAAATAAAGATGATAACTTATTGCAGATAATTCCAAATAAAAAAGATAATAGATTTGATAAAGAAACTCTAACATTATTATCAATAAATGTCTAAAATATGATAAAATTATATTAGTAATGGAGGTTTTTATAATGAACAATCTAACAATTGAGAAATTAAGAAAAGAAGATTTAAAAGAAGCAGTTTCTATTTATGATATTAATCATAATTTAACAACTAATTGTGCTAAACTTTTTAAAGAATATGATAAGATTTATAACAATCCAGATTATCATAATATTGTAGCAAAAATAGATAATAAAATTGTTGGACTTGCTACAATAGTAGTTAATCACGATATAGTTGAAGAATTAAAACCTTTTTTAACCATATGGAATTTTGGTGTTCATAAAGATTATAGAAGAAATAAAATTGGGACAAGAATGCTAAATTATATATATGAATATGCGGAAAAATTAGAATGCGAATTTATAGCTCTAATAGCAGAAAAAGATAATGTAATTGGACAAAAATTTTATGAAAGTTTAGGTTATTATAAACAAGTTGGCTTTGTTAAATTAATAAATAAGGAAAAATGGTAAGGAGAATAATTTATGAATATAATAAGAACAATAGATTTATGGACAGAGCAAAATACAAATCATATAGAATGTTTTAGTGGTGCGTTTGTTGATGGGTTTGAAAATGATAATATTCCATTTGACAGCTATAAAATAGTAAGAAATTGTAATTGTATTATAACTAGTAATCAAGATAATTTAAATATCAGCAACAAACACAATTCTATAATCTTTTACAAAGATAATGTACCTGTAAGATTAATGGTAATAAATAAAGAAACGGATATAGATAAATGTATTAATGAAGCATTAAGTCAATCTTTTAATAATTCAACATTAAGAGAAATATATACTCTTCGTTCTATAACAGCAACCGATATTAATTTAAATGAACAAGCAATTCATAATAGTTCAAATAAATCAAAAGAAATTGATGTAGGCTCATGTGATAGACCTAGTTTGCTAGAATGTATGCTAGAAGGAAGTTATACTCAAAGTGATACAGATTATGGTAAAAGCAATAGTGATAATAGGTATAGTTTTATTCCAAACATTTCTATTGAATATAAACTTATAACTGATACTGAATGTTTTAAAATTGAACATCATTGTGCTTTTATAAATGAAAATATGACAAGAATTATCCCTCTTCAAGATAATTCTTCATTAGATATTGAAATGATAAATTGTGAATTTTGTAAGAGTGACGCTCAAATAAAGAAAAAATAATAATATAAATATAGAGAGGAAAGATAAAAATGAATGAAACTTATAAATTTTTAAAAGAAAATACACAAGTAAATTATGTATCTACAATTAACGGGGAAAAACCAAGTTGTAGACCATTTGGAGATCCAATTATGGTTGATAATAAGATATATGTTATTACTAATAAACACAAAAATGTATCCAAACAAATTGAGAAAAATAACAATGTTTGTATAGTAGCATATGATGATGAAAAATGGATAAGAATTAATTGTGAATTGATAGATGATAGTCAAAATATGAAAGTTAAACAAGCTGTTATAGATGAATTTGATTGGGCATTAGAAGCAGGATATACACTTGATAATCCTGAATTCCAAGTATTGTATATGGCTAATGCAGAATCAACAATATATGATGAAGAGGGAGAAGTTTTAGAAACTTATACATTCTAAAAGAATTAAAAATTTATTTAATTGAACACAGAAATGTGTTCTTTTTTTATTGCCTAAATTTTGAAAGGAGGTGAATTTTATAAATTATTTCTTTGAAATAGTTGTGCCACAATTGTTAGAGTATTTTAAAGAAAATGCAAAGGATATACCTTATTCTTTGCTTTCTGAAGCATTAATTAATAATAAGAACTATGAAAAAGAAGTGAAAGAAATGATTGAAAAATCTAATGAAGTTAGTAAAAAATATATAGAAAAAAATAAAACTGTCGGAGACTAATTATTAGGGTTTTAGGGAGTATTCCCTAACAAGTG
>JAFSEX010000064.1 GCA_017435465.1 Bacilli bacterium | reverse complement strand
CTTATTCGACATTTTAGCAACAAGAAACTACGACGAAATCGAAGGTACATGGGGAGATACCGTATACGAACCAGAAGGATTTGCGAAAGTCAACTGCACAATAAAGAGCGCATTAGGAGCTTTTGATAATCCTGCAGTATACACAATAGAAGATGTTGAAATCCTCGAAGGTCCTGATATTGAAATCTCAGAGCTTGCTTCATTAACACACACCTATGCTGGAGAAGTGGTCGATGGAGAAGAAGTAGTCGCAAGAGGAAAAATAGAAAAGGTACTTAAAAATGGAGAGTTTGAGAAGTATAGAATTCTTGTTGGAACTACTAGAGAATCTTTAAATGAGTATATTAAGTTAAGAGAAAGTCCAGTATAACTGGATTTCTTATTTAACCCCATAATACAACAATATAAAAATCAAATTAAAGAGAGCGGTAATATGATATGCCCAAATTGCAATAATTATTTTAATGATGATTTTGCTTTTTGCCCACATTGTGGTACAAAGAAACCTAAACCAAAAACATGCCCGGAATGTGGATTTAAATCAAATGAATATTCTTTTTGTCCAAACTGTGGTGAAAAACTTCTTAATGATTCAGAATTAAAAGCATATAAGATTAGAGAAGAAAAAAGGAAAAGAGAAGAAGAAGAAAGAAAAAGAGAAGAAGAAAGGAAAAGAGAAGAAAAAGAAGAAAGGCAAAGACTTAAGAAACTATGGGGAGACCAATATAACGTTTATCTTTATCTTCGAAAATATTATTTTGATGATGATTGGGTTCAAGAAAATGTATATGGGTGCGTCGAAGAACGACATGTAACAAGTTTAGGTGAATTAATAAGGATTATAAAACATTTTGAAAATAGGTATGAAGAAGAAAAAGATGAAATAGAAGAAGGGTACTGGTATTTAGATGATGAGGATGAGATATTTAATTCTTATTAACATAGTTAAAACAAAATTACAAAATTTTTTTTTCAAAACACCTAATATTACCATATGAATAAAGTATGAAAATAATTAATTATACATGTAATTATTTACATATTTCCTAAAGCAATTACTTGTTTAATTAATTATATATTTTATTATTTAAACCACTATCAATAAAACTAAATATGTTGCTTGCGAACTGTACATCAAGTGAGGAAAAATTTAGATTACACATATTTAGTAGGGCCATCTCTAGTTCTTGGGCCATATTATATTTAACACACATGGACATTGATTGTCTTTTCCTACAGCGACCCTACTATGATCTGCACAATATCTTGTTCTAGTACTAACATCACCATCCCACAATTAGGTGTTTCCACATATTCATTATCTTTGACATTAGCATAATCTTTTGTGAATCTTTTTACATCCTTAAATAATTTAATATCATAAATGATGATATGTATTAATCTATTTGGTCACCATCAACTGTGTAATAATGACCATTTTTATAATAATTAGCCCAACTTCCATCTCCAGCATACCCTACAAATTTTGCACCATTTGAAGCATATTTTGGATCCTCTTTTCTTGGTTTTGGATCATTTGAAAAATCGAAAGATTGAGGTTCACTATTTTCAGCTAAAGTGACTATTGTTGTATCAATCTTTTTTCCATTATGAGTATAAATAGTGATTTTAGCCCTATCTGGATAATTGGCAAATGCCTCCTTACTATAAACAGTTATTTCTCCAGAACTACTGACCTTTTTATCCACTTTACGACCTTTATTTAAATTTTCTCCCTCACTACTATATAATACACTAATCTTTACATTTTTACCAGAATACTCTTTTCCAACATAAATAGCGCATTTAGTTTTATCATCTGCACCACTACCAGTAATTATAGTACCATTTAAAATACTCATTGAATCAGATGCTTGATTAGTGGTGGAACTATTTCCCCTTCTAATTGCCAATTTAATACCTTGATCGAAGGTTCCACCTAAATAGATGTTAGGAAATTTTCTTCCTCCTTTTAAGGATGTGTAATATTTTCCATTAAATTCAAAACTGTGCATTTCATGCATATTATCTTTGTGATTAACTGCACTCCCATATATTGTAACTTTATCTCCAACATAAAATTCTTTTTTGTAATTATGTACATTATACCTTAAATAGAATGTAGTTCCATTAACATCCACTAAATATCTTATAATATTCCCCCTAATATCCACATCCTTCTCTTTTATAGTTCCATTAAAATAATGGTAAGTAAATACTTTTTCAGCAATATCTTTATATCCCACACCATTATGATAATAAGTTGCTGAAGCAATAGAAATAGAAGAGATGAAAATTAATAAAGTTACTAATAAAATAATTAAACTTCTTTTTCTCATCATATCACCTAATTAATTGAAAGTATATTTTTTAAATTATATAAATTATATTAAAAATTTTTAAAAATATCAATATGAAATCAATTTCTCAACCTAATACAAAAATTGATTTAAAACTCCCAAATTCTAATAAAAATAAAAAATTATTATTATTTCATAAAATAAACTATTTTTAACAAATTATAATCAAAAATAACTGCATATTATTTATTAAATAAAAAATAAAGAATAATTTAATAATATATGGAGTTAAAAAAATGATAAGTGTATCTACAATCAAAAGCTATATGTTTTGTCCTTTGAAATTATACTTTCAAAGCAATATTGATGGAGACGTGGAAGAGGATTATTTTATCTCTAAAACATTAAAGGATCTTAGAAT
>JAFSEX010000010.1 GCA_017435465.1 Bacilli bacterium | reverse complement strand
ATATAGAGACAGATAGTTTAGAGAGAATATGTATAATACATACAAAGAATGAAAAATATGAAGTAAAGAAACCACTAAATTATTTTGAAAAACAAATCAATTCATATTTCTATAAAATAAATAGAGGATGTATAGTAAATACAAAAAACATCTTTAAATGTGATTATGAAAAAAACATAATAAAGTTCAATAATAGTGAAACAATAAAAGGAATGATATCAATGAGAAATATGAAGGGATTGAAAGAACATGTGGGAAGTAATTAATTTAATACTTATATCAATAATACAAATAATGATATGTAATTATATAAATAAAAAACAAACGCAAAAACAAATTGATTATAAAAATTCTAAAAAAATTATAATAGAGATAATAATGATTATATTAATATTCTTGTTAAATTATTACATAAATACGGGTATAAAACCATTATTAATATATGGAATATTAGTATTTGGATACAAAAAAATAATTGATATAACATTTAAAGAATCAGTAATAATAAATTTTATTAGTATAATAATACATGGAATAGCAGAACTTCTAGAATTATTTATATTTGTAATAATATTAAAAATACCAGAAGATATATTAGTAAAATATTTTCAAAGTAAACCAATAACAAGTATTTTAATATTTATAATAATATGGATAATATTTAAAATAGGAAATAAAGTAATAATAAAAATAAAGAAAATATTAGAAAATGAAAAGATATTAAACACATTTTATATTTTAGGATTATTAGGGATATCAATATTATTTAGTAAAAACTTAAACAATTTAAACCAAGACAAAGATTTTATAATAAATATAATAACAATAGTAATATTTTTAGGAATAATAATATTTTTAATAAAAGAGAAAATAGACAAACATAATGTGTATAAAGAATATGATAATTTATTTAAATATCTGGAAAATACAGAATCATTATTAGAAAAATATCAAAAATATAACCACGAAAATAAAAATCAATTAATATATATAAAGAATTTAGTGCCAGAAAATAAAGAAATAACAGACTTTGTAGATAGTATATTAGAAGATGAAAATAAAATACATAAAAACAGATGGATAAAAGAATTAAAGAATGTACCAAGTGGTGGATTAAAAGGTTTTTTGTCATATAAAATAAATTATATGATAGATAAAGGAATAAATGTAAATATAAATGTAAGTCCAAAAGTAAAGAAATTTAAATTTAAAAACAAACAAGATAATTTTCAAAAGAATATATGTAGAATATTAGGAGTATATTTAGATAATGCATACCAAGCAAGTAAGAAGACACAAAAGAAAGAAGTAACAATAGAGATGTTAATAGAAAATGAAAAATTGTTAATAATAATATCAAATTCATATAAAGGAAAAATAAAAATAGAAGAGATGGATAAAATAGGATATACAACAAAAGGAAAAGGACATGGATTTGGATTATCATTAGTAAATGACATAATTAATTCTGACAAATCAATTACACAAGAACGAAAAATTATTAATAATTTCTTTTATCAATATTTATTTATTGAAAATTAATCCATTTGTAGTTTTTTTCTATTTTATACACATAAAAAGAAGTTGATTTTTTTAACCAACTTCTTTATTTTATTATCTTTCAATTAATGATTTTGGCATTTCTGGTTCATCTGCAAAAAATAACCAAGCACATGCTACAGTACTAGATGCAGCAGTTATTAATCCAACTAATGCAAGCCCGTATGATAATATTTTACTCATTTTAAATCCTCCTTCTAATTTATTTATGTTTAAAATAAATTTAAACCACTTTTAAGAACTTTTTAAAATATAACTTTTATAATTATTATATTTTAAATTGAATATTTTATATGAAATAGGTAATATAAATAATGTTTCAATTATCATTGCTAACAAAAATGAATTTGATAAAAATTGATTATTAATATATAGTGATAAATAAGAATAGGTAATACCTATACATATTGTTATATACTTATATATCATTCTTTTTTTCTTTTTTATTAATGGATGCTTTTCAGTATCAGCGGGTGCATATAAATAAAATGAAATTATACAAAATAAAATTATAATTATTTTTATTATTAATGGAAAAATCAAATTTATTGCAATAATTGGTGCACCAAGAAATATTATTAATGATGATACTAAACATATCCAACTTTTAGTTGCGTGTAATCCATATGCAAATGCTCTTAGTACATTGTAAAGTAATAAAATAATAATCATTTCTTTAAATATTCCTAATATTAGAGCTGTAGAAAATATTATTATTGCTTTAGTAATGGTTAAGTATATTCCTTCTAAACCATACCTGATCTCTAGTAATTTTTCTTCATTATATTGAGGGCAATTATTATTAATATATTTAATGCATGAATCTAATATATACTTCTTCAATTTTAAATCCCTTCCTTACTTTCACAAAAAGTTTATCATAAAAAAATTAAGATAAAATCAAATATGGATAAATGAAAAATATTCATTACATTAACGTTATTTTTAAAAAAAATATAATACTTAATTTTCGCTTATGTAAAAATATTATATAGTTAATGCAAAAATTAAACTTTTTAAAATTAGAAATGTTATCATAGTAACGTGCTCCTAAAAAACCGGTTTTAAAGTGAGTATATAAGTGCGTGCTGAGCAGTACAAGAATTAATAGAAGGTGAGGTGCTAGTTGTGACAATGACAGGTATCGTCAAGTGGTTCAACAACGAAAAAGGATACGGTTTCATTCAACATACAGAAGGAAACGACATTTTCGTTCATTACTCAATGATACTATCAGATGGTTACAAAACTTTGAGTGAAGGTGACATTGTTCAATTTGAATTAATCGAAACAGATAAAGGACTTCAAGCAATAAAGGTTAATAAAGTTGGCTCAAAAACTACTGTTCAATAGTAGTTTTTTTCATATATTTATGATATACTTTAAATAGAGAGGATGATGTTTATGAAAATGAATATTAGGGGAGATAAGGTACTTATAACAGATAGTATTAAGGAATATGTTGAATCAAGATTATCAAAACTCGAAAAATATTTTGATGATACAAAAATTAATGCTAGCATAGTAGTGAGATTAAGAGGTCGTAATCAAATTATCGAAGTAACAATTCCTACTAAACATTTTACTCTAAGAGCGGAAGAAGGACATGATGATTTATATGCTGCTATTGATTTAGTCAGTGATAAACTAGAAAGACAAATCAGAAAAAATAAAACTAAACTTGAAAAGAAACTACGTAAAGAATCTTCTAAAGATTTACACTTTGAATTCATCGAAGAATTATTCGAAGATGAAAAAAATGAAATTGTAAAAAGAAAAAAAATAGAAATGAAACCAATGAATGAAGAAGAAGCTATCTTACAAATGGATTTATTAGGACATGAATTTTTCATCTTTAAAGATGTTGATTCTGATAATGTATGTGTAATATATAAAAGAAAAGATAGCAACTACGGAATTATAGAAATTGATTAAAAATAACTAAAAAAATATGTATTCACTATGAATATGTATTTTTTTTTGATAAAATATAAGTATATACAAAAGGAGATGTACAATATGAATATATTAAAAAGTTTGTTTGATCATGAATATAAACAATTAAAGACATTTGAAAAGCAAGCTGATGCAATTGAAGCATTAGATGAGGAATATCAACAATTAAGTGATGAAGAATTAAAACATAAAACAATTGAATTTAAAGAAAGATTAGAAAATGGTGAGGAATTAGACGATATAGTTATCGAAGCATTCGCAACCGCTCGTGAAGCCGCATATCGTGTAATTGGTGAAAAACCATATTATGTTCAATTACTTGGTGGACTTGCAATTCACTATGGAAATATTGCAGAAATGAAAACTGGTGAAGGTAAAACCTTAACATCTGTATTACCATCATATACAAATGCCTTAACTGGTAAAGGTGTACATGTAATTACTGTAAATGAATATCTTGCAGATAGAGATGCTAACTGGATGGGAAATATTTTTAGATTCTTAGGTCTAAGTGTAGGTATTAACTTAAGGGATTTAACACCATCTGAGAAAAAAGAAGTATACAACTGTGATATTACTTATACAACTAATAATGAACTTGGATTTGATTACTTAAGAGATAATATGGTTGTTAAAAAAGAAGATAGAGTTAATCGTGGATATAATTTTGCAATCATTGATGAAATTGACTCAGTTTTAATTGATGAAGCGAGAACTCCATTGATTATTTCAGGCGGACAAATTTCTTCAGCAAATCTTTATGTACAAGCTGATAACTTTGTAAAAAGTTTAAAGGAAAATGTAGATTATACTCTAGATGAAAAAACAAAAACTGCTAGTTTAACTGATGAAGGTAGTACAAAAGCAGAAAAAAGTTTTAAAGTTGAAAACTTATATGATTTATCAAATACTGCATTAGTACATCATATTAACCAATCTCTAAAAGCTAACTACACAATGAAAAATGATGTTGACTATGTTGTACAAGATGGGGAAGTAGTAATAGTTGACCAATTTACTGGACGTTTAATGAAAGGTAGAGCTTTCTCTGAGGGTCTACATCAAGCAATTGAAGCTAAAGAAGGAGTAGAAATTCAAAAAGAAACTAAAACATTAGCTACTATTACTTTCCAAAATTTATTTAGAATGTATAATAAATTAGCTGGTATGACAGGTACAGCTAAAACTGAAGAAGAAGAATTTAGAAATATATATAATATGTATGTTATTCAAATTCCAACAAATAGAGAAGTAATAAGAGAAGATTTACCAGATTTAGTTTATCCAACACAAAAAGGTAAATATAAGGCAATAGTTAATGTAATAGAAGAAAAACATAAAGCTGGACAACCAGTATTAGTTGGTACAATTGCAATTGAAACAAATGAATTAATTAGTCAACTATTAACAAAAAAAGGAATTAAACATGAAATTTTAAATGCTAAAAACCATGCACGTGAAGCTGAGATAATCGCAAAAGCTGGACAAAAAGGTTCAGTAACTATCGCAACAAATATGGCTGGACGTGGGACAGACATCAAACTTGGTGAAGGCGTTAAAGAACTTGGTGGATTATGTGTAATAGGTACCGAAAGACATGAATCACGTCGTATTGATAACCAATTAAGAGGTCGTGCTGGACGTCAAGGAGATCCTGGCTTTTCACAATTCTTTGTATCAATGGAAGATGAGCTAATGACACGGTTTGGTACTGATAGAATCAAAACAATGATGCAATCACTTGGAATGGAAGAAGATCAAGCAATAAGAAGTAAAATGTTTACTAAATCAATTGGTACTGCACAAAAAAGAGTTGAAGGAAATAACTTTGATATAAGAAAACAATTATTACAATATGATGATGTAATGAATCAACAAAGAGAAATAATGTATGAAAAACGTAATGAAATATTAGATAATGAATCAATTCATGAAGATATATTACTAACATTTGAAAATTACATAGCAGATTTAGTTAATTCACATGTTGCAGAAGATGGTTCTTTAACAGAACATGATTATAGTGAAATTTTAGAAGCTGTTAATACAAACTTAATCAAAGATAAATCAATATCATTTAAAGAAATAGATGGAAAAGATCCAGAAGAATTAATTGATTTAATATATTCAAATGTCAAAGAAGATTATGAAGAAAAAATTGGTTCTTTACCACAAGAAATTACAAATGAATTTGAAAAAGCAATAAGCTTAAGAGTTGTTGATACATACTGGATGAATCATATTAGTACTTTGGCTCAATTAAGGGAAGGTATTGGACTTAGAGGATACGCTCAAAACAATCCATTACAAGCTTATACTGTTGAAGGATTTGATTTATTTGATGAAATGTTGCAAAAAATAGATAAAGATACTTCTGTATATTTACTTAAAGCAGAAATTAGACAAAATATTGAAAGAAAAGAAGTAGCAAAAGGTGAAAAACATACCAATGAAGATAAATCAACAATAAAAAAACAACCTAAGAAAGTTAAGAAAGTTGGAAGAAATGAATTGTGTCCATGTGGCAGTGGACGCAAGTATAAAATGTGCTGTGGAAAATAACTCGCAAACCCAAGAAATATAAGGGAAAACGCGAGTTTTTCTTTTGTATAAAAATATCTTAAAAATGACTCTAGATCCATTTTAGATCCACTT
>JAFSEX010000063.1 GCA_017435465.1 Bacilli bacterium | reverse complement strand
GTCTTCTCGCATATCTCCAATTATCTCTTGATAACCTAATATATCATCAATATATTTATCTTTATCAAAAATATGTTCTTCTTCTATATACCCAAGTGTTTCATCGTCTAACCATATCTTGTTTTCAATTTCCATTATTTATCATCCACCTTTACCACATAAAATTGTGTCTCATTTATTCTATGTAAAACATATGTAGGGTTGTCTATCGTTGCCGATATAAAACTATAAGCGCATACACATTGTATAGGACTACCCTTTCTATATACATTATTCTTAACACAAAAGTTTATGTTTCTTCTAATTATCTTAATATTTCCCATATATACATTATCTTGATATGCTTTTTCACTCATAAATAAATCATATTTTTTATAATTAACTTGAACTTTTAACTTTTTCATTATAATTCCCCCTTAAATAATTTCATATAACCATTGTTTGCTTGAACCATACCATATAACCAACCTTTCAATTCGTCTATATTATCAACTTGATAAATATATTCGTGACTCTGAGTATCATTTAAATTTCCAATATATATTTTATAGGTTATATCTCCTTTATAATAACCCACTCTCTTATATATTGTTATACCCTCTTTAAAATTCATACAAAATGCTTCTAATGTTCTTTCAATATATTCCTTATCTTTTACCTCGAAATTAATTAATGTATAATTATTTTTCATAATTTTTACCTACTTTCCCAACTCTTTCTCCAAATGTTCGTATCATTCGGTGTCATTATTTCCGCTCGCCTTGTCAATTTCTTCTTGTAGTCTTTTTCTTTCTTCTAACATATCTTGCATATAATTTATAACTCTTTCTAAATCACTATCGTCACCTATGTTATCACAATAATTGTATGCAATATTAAATAATTGTTCATAACTATTATTCATTTTCTATCACTCTCTTTCTTTATTACTTGTCAACACTAGTCAAATAAGCTATAAATAAAACCCACTTTTCGTGTTGGTAATTAAATAATATCATACTTTAGGGTAGATGTCAACCCCTAAAATGAAAAAAGTTGAAAAAATTTCAACTTATTCTAAATTATTATCATCATTAAACATATGTTTGTATTTATTATTAAATATGTATAAAAATTTTATATTGTCTAATTCTATGACTTTATAACTAAGTTTGCACCATATTGTAATAAATTCAAATAAATCATTATAATCGCTATATTTACCCATTGTATAACCGCGCATATAAGCCATTAATGTTCCCCTATGTGTTCCATTAGCAAGCGACATATTAACAAAATATACATCGTTGTTTGTCTCTATTTTATATTCATATGGTATATAAAGACCATTATGATATAAAAAACCTTTGTTATTATCAACTTTTTTTTCTTTTAGTTCATTAGCTATCTTTTGTAATCTAATTTCTGTTGCATATTTTTCATCAAAATTTTCTGGTAATTTAATCTTAACCATTTTGTATTTTTTCTCCTTTCGTTTACGGTTGTTTACGAAAACCGATATATCAATTCTATAACTTATAGATTATAAAGTCAAGAATTTTTACTCTGTAAACAATTAAAATATATTTTTTGTTTACTTGTTTGTTTACACTTATGTTTACACATAAAGCCTTATATTATCTATATTTATTTATATTGTAAACATTATAAACATAAAAAAGTATTGATAGAATATAAAGGTAAAATTCTATAGAATATAGACTATAGTATTTTTTATTCTATAATATTTTACAAAATGCCTTGTTTACGTTTATTTGTTTACAAAGTACTTTTTTAGATACTTTGAAAGCAATTATTGAAGTAATTACCAAAGTAATTAAATCTTGCTATTTTTTATTAGTTGTGATATAATTAATTTAGGTGGTATTATGCCAAAAGAGAGTATGAGATATAGGACAACAAAAGAAGAAAGAGAGCAAATGGTAATCGATAGAGGTAATCCTAAAGGTACTAAAAGTAAGATGAGTGAGTATCTATCTAAAGATAATGTTAAAGCTTTTAATCGTATTGTTGTTAGTAGAAATTTTGATAAATTAGAAGAAAGACATAAGAATAAAAGTCAACAGATATTCCCTAATTATGAAGAATGTAGAGATGAAGTCGAGGGTTATTTTAAATTATGTGATAAATATGATATTATACCCACTATCGCTAGTTTATCGTTGTATTTAGGTACTAATAGGGACACAATATATCAGTATGCTAACAACCCAAAAATGTATGAATGTTCCGATATTCTAAGAAGTGCGATAGCCACTTGTCAAGGTTATCATGAGAACGCTTTTATGAGTGGAGAAGTCCCACCTGTGGCTTTTATTTTCTATGCTAAAAACTATTATGGTATGAAAGATACAACCGATATCTCCGTATCAGCTAACCAACAAGACAACACTATTAACTCAAACACAATGCAAACTATTAAAGAACAGATAGAACTTGAGAAAACCGAACAAAAACAACTTGAATATCTAAAAGAAAATGAATAAACACTTTTTCAGCAACCCCTCAGTTATTGACAACACAAAATTAGCTCCTCGAATGACCTGTTTTCATTTTTCGTGAGAAAAGTTTATCACTGTTAACTCAAAAAGGAGACAAACATATGTTCGTGTTTTAACGCTAGAAAGAGCTGACGCTCTTCTTTACTTTCGTTTCAAATATTCATGCCATGGCTCGTCAGTATCTTTACAAGCAAACGTCATCACAACGTTATTATCATTTAATACTATATATCTAACATAACCAGTCCTGACATTATCCTGATTATCTGGTTTTATTATACTTGTAAATAAATTACGATACACTTCATAACCTTTATATTGTACGTTATACCTCATTATTTCCCCCCATTCTTAACATAATCAATATAAGCTTTCTCGCTTTTCTTATTTAAATTATTAAAATACCAGTCTTCCTCGTCTTCTTTTATCAAGCTGAATATATAACAACTATCTTTATATATCTGTTTATATTCCATGTATTTGGCGCTTAGCTCTTTATTATCTATATTGTTAATTGTTTTTACTTTTTGGTAGTATCTCTTTGTTATCGTTCTTCCAGTGCTACCAATAGCTATGTCATAATCGTCCGCGTCTTTATAATGTTTGATATGTTCTTCTTTATAATTCTGTTTGATTTTAAACATTATCATTTTATATATTATTATTTTATACATTTCTTAGTTCTCCACTTTTGAATCAACACCATGATACTAGCTATAATTAGTGACACTAGATTTATAGTAAATATACATATGTTATATAATAATACAAATAGATTTTTAATCATTTTTAACCTCTTTATATTTGCATCTCTTAGCTTGTATTTCTTTTTTGATATAAGTATGTCCGCAACAACTACAATAACTTCTGTTATTAATAATAACAGGCTCGCTTGCCTTTGCTTCTGTACAGTACTGATATAATGTTTCAACCATGTTGCCAATATCTATGTCACTAATGTGATAGCTATATAAATCGTAGTTTGTATTATCGTCTTTTTTGAATATGTCTAAACTAAAATCGTCCAAATAATAACTATATAGTGTTATGTATGTATCATCGGTCTTTTTATCTATCGGCTTTTTTGTAAAATAATGTGTAAAAAACGGATTATCGTTGAATTCTATATAGCATATGTGATTATCCAATTTAAAGTTTAAATAATTTCTATTATGTACTATTTTTCCATGTTTTATTTTTTCTAAGTCTTTTAACTCTTTTTTTCTTTTCTTTCGGCATTCAATGATATTTCTTTTCCTATCAGTTGTATACGTATGCGTTGTTAGATTTCTAGACATAATATCAATGTCGTTTTTTAATTTATCAATATGTTCTATCAAAGTCCTGTTGTATATTGTTATCGGCTCTCTTGTTTTCTCCCATTCACTAACAATACAACCGCCGTTGTTTATAATTTTTTCGGCTAGTCTATCTAATATCAAGTATGTATTATATTGATATGTTGTTAAGTATAATTTTTTCATTTTTTCATTCCTCCTTTAGGGGGGTGGGTATTATAACACCCCTTGTATTAAGTATAGCATACTTGTCATTACTTGTCAATCATATTTTTGAAATTTCTTATTTTTTTTTATTTATTTTGAGAGACAATATTTTGAATTTTTTGTCTCCTAAAACTACATATTTTAGCTTTATTTTAAGAGACACTGCTATTATTTTTTGTCTCCTATTGGGGAGGGGTAGGGGAGGGGGTAAGATACCCATACCGATTTTTATTATTTTAGGTACCTTAGCAAAATTTTTATAAAAAGGACCCC
>JAFSEX010000009.1 GCA_017435465.1 Bacilli bacterium | reverse complement strand
GAAGGTGTGGCAATTTCTTCAGATGATTTAAAAAGATATGATTTTATGTGGTCATTATATGAAGTAACAGATAAAACAAATAAAATCGAAAAAAATGTAAGTAATGGATCATTTGATGGAGCAGGAACAAGCTTAATGGTCGCACCATACCAAGTACTTGAAGCACCAACAACAGAAGATGGAGTAACAACATATGATGAAAAAGAATATAATTTATATATATGGATAGAAGAAACTCATTTAGACCAAAGCATAATGATGGGACAAACATTTAAAGCAACAATTCAAGCAGAAGGAGAAGTATATTATACAAGTCCAGAAAGTGACTTTTCAGTATCAGAAGATGGAGTATTAACTGCATATAATGGGACAGGTGGAGATATAGTAATACCACCTGTAGTTAATGGTACAACAGTTACTGAAATTGGAGATGAAGTTTTTGTTGGAAAGTATATGGATTTTGATACTGGGGAAATCATTCAAAAATTTAATGATTTAACAAGTGTAGTTATACCAAATACTGTTACTAAAATTGGTAATAGAGCATTTTCTGACAATCAATTAACTAATGTATCAATTCCAAATAGTGTTACTTCTATTGGTGATAGGGCATTTAATACTATTCAATTAACAAATATATCAATACCAAATAGTGTTACTAAAATTGGAGAAGATGCATTTTCAAATAATCAATTAACAACAGTAGTTATACCAAATACTGTTACTGAAATTGGTCTTAGTGCATTTGCATCTAATCAACTAACTAATGTATCAATACCAAATAGTGTTACTTCTATTGGAGAAAGGGCATTTAATACTAATCAATTAACAACAGTAGTAATCCCAGAAAGTGTTGATACAATTATGTATCATGCTTTTACGTATAATCCAAATTTAACAGAAATTATAGTATTAGGGAAAAGCGAAGCTCCTGCATGGAATACTAGTGATGAAACAGGTTTTTGGATTGGTGAGGAGGATAGTCTTTTTTCTGACCCATGGAATTATAATGGTTCGGTTAATGTAGATGTTACATTTAAACCATAAACTATAAAAAGAATTTCTAACTATTTTTAGAAATTCTTTTTATATACCTTCATTATCAAAATTAGGTATAAAACTTTCACTTGCGGTTTCACCTTCTTGAATAAATCCATTACTAATGCCTAATTCAATTGCGTAATTCACAACATCATCGTATTCATCATTAGTTAAAGTTTTATTAAGTTCTGGATAGTCTCTAACATGTTCTAATGGTGTATATTGATTCATAATACTAATATATATTTTATCTTTATATTTATCATAAAGATATTTTAATATTTTTTTACTATCATGACTTAATCCTGGAATAATCATATGACGAATGATTATTCCTTTTTTCATAATACCATTTTCATCAAATTGATTTTCTTTTATTTGACTTACCATTGCATCAATTGCCATAGATGCATGATAAAAATAATTATTTACATTTGAATATTTTAATCCATAATTATTATCAAAATATTTTACATCTGCTAAATAAATATCTACATATCCATCTAACATTTTAATTGTTTCAACATTCTCATAACTACTAGTATTATAAACTATTGGAATATTTAATCCATTAGCTTTTGCTAATTTTAATGCTTCAATTATTTGTGGTACATATGGAGTAGGCGTAACTAAATTTATATTTAGTGCTCCTTTTTCTTGCAATTCTAAAAATATTTCACATAATCTTTCAATTGTTACTTCTTTTCCATAATTTTTAGTACTAATTTTATAATTTTGACAGTATACACATTTCATATTACAACAAGAAAAAAATATAGTGCCTGAACCTTTATTTCCTGAAATACATGGTTCTTCATAATAGTGTAGAGCTGCACGTGCAATTTTCACTTTATTTGAAGCTTTACAAAATCCAAATTTATTATTATTTCTATTAACTTTACAATTTTTAGGACAAAGCTTGCATTCATTTAATTCATCTAACATAAAATCACCACCAAGTACTAGTATTATATCATATAACTAATAAATAAGTGTTCATATAATAAAATAGTTAGAGGTGGTTTAATGAAGATAATAAATTATATTAAAGAAGAAATAAATGTTATTAAAAGTAGGGATCCTGCAATTAAATCTACTTTAGAAGTATTTTTATATCCTAGTTTTAGAGTTATGATAAGTTATAGAATTGCGCATTATTTTTATTTAAAAAAGCATTATTTTATCGCACGATATATTTCCGAGAGAGCTAAAAGAAAAAACGGAATAGAAATACATCCAGGTGCAAGAATAGGAAAAGGACTATTTATAGATCATGGGATGGGTGTAGTAATTGGAGAAACTGCAGAAATTAAAGATAATGTAACTATATATCAAGGAGTAACATTAGGAGGTACTGGTAAAGAGCAAGGAAAAAGACATCCAACAATTGAAAATAATGTAATGATTAGTACAGGCGCAAAAATTTTAGGTTCATTTACAGTAGGTGAAAATTCTAAAATTGGTGCAGGATCAGTTGTTTTGAAAAGCGTTCCTAAAAACTGTACAGTAGTTGGAATACCAGGTAAAATAGTTAAAAAAGATAATAAAAGAATTGAAAGTGAAACTTTGGATCAAACATTACCTGATCCAATAAATGAAGAAATAAATAAAATAAAAGCTGAAATAAAAATTTTAAATAAAAAATTAAAATAAAAAGTTTAAGTATACTCTTTACTTAAACTTTTTATTTTTATATAATTATACTAGAGGTGATAAATAATGTGGATTGGAATTATTGTAGGAGCAATCATATTACTATTAGTTATATATGTAATTAGTATATATAATAAATTAGTACAAGGTAGAAACAAAGTAAAAGATCAATGGGCTCAAATTGACGTTCAATTAAAAAAGAGAGTTGATTTAATACCTAATTTAGTTGAAACTGTTAAAGGATATGCGAAACATGAAAAAGAAACTTTAGATGCGGTTATCAGTGCTAGAAATGCATTTAATAGTGCAAATACAGTAGAAGAAGAAATTAATGCTAATAATCAAATTACTGGTGCTTTAAACAAATTATTCGCACTAAGTGAAGCTTATCCAGATTTAAAAGCAAATACAAATTTTATGTCTTTACAAGCAGACTTAAAAGATGTAGAAGAAAAAATTGCATTTGCTAGACAATTTTATAATGATGTTGTACTTACTTATAACAATATGATCGAAATGTTTCCATCAAACATAATTGCTAATATGTTTGGATTTAAAGCAAGTGAATTCTTTAAAATTGATGAAACAGAAAAAGAAGCACCAAAAGTTAGCTTCTAGGACTTACTTTGGTAAGTTCTTTTTTGATAGGATGGTGTGATATG
This sequence comes from Bacilli bacterium, assembly GCA_017435465.1. GTDB lineage: Bacteria > Bacillota_I > Bacilli_A > RF39 > UBA660 > JAFSEX01. The sequence continues at coordinate 23,454 of JAFSEX010000009.1, read as the reverse complement.
AAAAAATTATATTTATTTATATTTTTATTCTTTAGTTTTGTATTGAATGTAAGTGCAGATGGAACAAGTACATATTATATTGAAGCAAATATACAATCAAATGGTGATATGCAAGTAAAAGAATTAAAAATATTAGATGGAAATTATAATGGAGTTAAAACAAATTTAAGATTTCAAAATCCATACTTAAAACAATTTACTGGTACTTCATTAGATGATTTTGAAGGAAGTTCAATTTATAATGGAACAGCTTTAACTGATTTAAAAGTATATGATGTAAAAATAGATAATAATGATTTTGGCCTAGTAAATAAACCAAATAAAGAATTTAAATTAGTAAATTCTGCAGATGTTGGTGATTATGGAAAATATACAAAAGAAGTTAGAAGCGATGGAGTAAATTTAACTATTTATATGCCCTCAAAATATAATCATGCAAGTCTAGTTACATATACAATTAAAGACGCAATTGTAGTTCATAATGATATTGCAGAACTTGCTTGGGATTTTATTAGTAGTAGTTATGAAGAAGACATAAGTAATTTAAAAGTAATAGTGAATCTACCAAGTGATAGTAATGAATTAAGAGTTTTCTCACACGGACCATTAAATGGAGAAAATCGTATTATAAATAAAAGAAGTGTAGAAATGACTTATGATTATTTATATCGAGGCAATGCAGTTGACATGAGAGTTGTCTTTGATAAAAGTTTAGTTAGTGAGGCAAATAAAAAATCAAATATTGATGGTTTAGATAAAATCTTAAAAGTTGAAGAAATAAGAGCTAATCAAGCAAATCAAATAAGAGAACAAGAATATAAAAGATTAGAACAAGATGCAATAAGTTTCGTAGAAATTGCAAAAACTACTTTAAAAAAAGATGATTATGAAATTGCCTTAACTTTCGTTAATAAATTAAATGATGGAGAAGTAAAAACTAATTTATTAAATGAATTAGATATTGTTCAAGAAAAAATTGATAAAAGAATAAATTTATGGACTAGTATTTTGTATCTATTATCAATAATTTGGTTAATTGGATTAATCATTTTAGTTAGAAAAATATATATTAAATATGATAAAGAACTTAAATCAAATTTTGAAGTACAATATTTTAGAGATATACCTAGTGATTATAATCCTGGAATAGTAAGTTATTTAATAAATAAAAATATTGTAGAAGATTCTTTTGGAGCAAGTGTACTTGAATTGATAAGAAAAAAAGTTTTATTATTAGAAGAAATAGAAGTTAAGAATAAAAAAGATTATAAGCTTACTTTAAATCAAAATTATGATATTAATACTTTATCCATAGCTGATAATAAATTAATTGATTTATTAATTAATAAAATTGGTGATAATAATAGTGTAACTTTAAAAGAAGTACAAAAATATTCTAAAAATTATTCTAGTGCGAAAACTTTTATGACATTGTATGACTCTTGGAAAAATCTTACATATACTGATGCATTAAATGAAGGTTTTTATCAAACCAGCAATTTACCAAAATGGTTATCAGTACTATATAGTTTAATATTAATTCCGTTATTATTACTAGGTATAGATAATGAAATAAATTGTATATTATTGTTTATATTATTAATACCTATGGTAGCATCTATTATATATTTTATTAGTTATACTAAGAAAACTCAAAAAGGAATAGATGAATATCGCAAATGGATTGGACTTAAAAATTTCTTAAATGATTTTGGTAGGTTTTCTGAAAAGGAACTACCCGAAATACATTTATGGGAAAGATATTTAGTATATGCAACTTTATTTGGTATTGCAGATAAAGTGCAAAAAGTAATGAAAGTAAAACTACAAAACATTAATTATAATGATACGGATTTTACATTCTTATATTTAAGAGATTTATATTTTTATAGAAATTTAAATAATACACTAAATTCAAGTATATCAAGTGCACGTTCAACAATTACACAACATGAAATTGCTACTTCATCAAGAAGTAGTAGTGGTGGATTTGGAGGCGGTTCATCATTTGGTGGTGGAGGATTTGGCGGTGGCGGATCCTCTGGTGGACGATTCTAAAAAATGAAGTTATAATTTTACACTCGTAATTTTATAACTTTAATTTTTTGTCAAAATATAAGGCTAATTAGGTTGTAATAAAAACTTATAAGTGATAAAATATATTTGAAAGTTGGTGATTATATGAGTTCAGAAACTACACATTTGTATCAATTAGATGAATTTAATGAAGCAGTAATTGATATTACTCTAAAAGAAGTATATGAAGCCTTAGAAGAAAGAGGTTATAATCCAATTAATCAAATTGTTGGTTATATTATGAGTGGAGATCCTGGTTATATATCTAGTCATAAAGAAGCTAGAACTAAAATAATGAAATTAGATAGAACAAAAATCATTGAAATAATGGTTAGAAGTTATTTAGATAAAATCAAATGAAATATCTAGGTTTTGATTTAGGTACTAAAACCCTTGGAATATCTATTAGTGATTCAAAAGGGATTATTGCATTACCCTTAACGACACTTAGATATAATAATGAAAACTATGAAATGTTATTAGTAGAAATTAAAAAAATAATTACTGAAAATAATATTGATAAAATAGTTTTAGGATTACCTAAAAACATGAATAATACACTTGGTGAAAGAGCTTTAAAGACACTAGATTTCAAAAATATATTAGAAAATAAATTCAGCATTGAAGTAATAATGCAAGATGAAAGATTATCTACTATGGAAGTACATAAGTTTTTAATAGATAAAGATGTAACACGTAATAAAAGAAAAAAAGTAGTTGATAAAATGGCTTCACAAGTTATTTTACAATCATACTTAGATAAAATAAATAATGAAAGGAATTAGAATGATGGAAGAAAAAAATAATAAATTTACAGTAATTGATAATGAAGGAAAAGAAATAGAATGTGAAGTACTATTTACATTTGAATCAGATGAAACAAAGAAAAATTATATCGTATATACAGATAATACAAAAGACGAAATTGGTAACATTAAAGTTTATGCATCAATATTTGATCCAAATAGTGATACAACTAAATTGGAACCAATTGAAACTGATAAAGAATGGAATATAATTGAAAATATTTTAGAAACACTACAAGAAGAATCTAAAAATTTAAATGAAAACAAGGATAGTGAGTAATTAATACTCACTTTTGTGTTGATAATGAGAAGATTAAGAAATATAGCGCTGCTTTTAGTGGCATTCTTTACAACATTGATAGTATCGCTTGGCGTTATATATAAAATAGGGATTAGTAGTGTAGATAAAAATGATGATAAAATAATTTTAGTAGAAATTAAAAAAGGTATGACAACAACTGATATTGCGAAAGTATTAAAGGAAAATGATTTAATTAAAAATGAAATAATGTTTAAAGTGTATGCAAAATTAAATGGTGTAAATAGTTTGAAAAGTGGATATTTTGAATTAAGTAAAAACATGGATTTAGAAGCAATAACAACAAAAATTCAAGAAGGAGACACCGTTGATCCTAATTCAATAATAGTTTTATTTAAAGAAGGATTAAACATGCGTGGGATTGCAAATGTAATAGAAAAAAATACTAATAATAATGCAGATTCAGTTTTTGCTTTATTGGAAGACGAAACATATATAAATGAAGTTATTGAAAAATATTGGTTTTTAGAAGATGATATTAAAGATGTAAATATTTATTATCCTCTAGAAGGTTACTTATTTCCAAATACTTATACACTTAGAGATAAAGATGTAACAGTAAAAGAAATTTTTGAAATAATGTTAAATGAAACTGATAAAATTTTAAGCAAGTATAAAGATGAAATTGTAGCAAGTAAATATAATGTTCATGAATTATTAACTATTGCATCAATGGCTGAATTAGAAGGTGTTAGTCTAGATGATAGAAAAAATATATGTGGTGTATTCTATAATAGACTTGATAAAAAAATGAGTTTAGGTAGTGATGTTACAACATATTATGCTTTTAAAGTTGATATGAGCGAAAGAGATTTAACTAAAAAAGAAATCAATACTTATAATGCATTTAATACTAGAGGTCCAAATATGAGTGGTAAAATACCTGTAGGACCAGTCGCAAACCCAAGTAAGGAAGCAATTGAAGCAGCAATTATACCTGCAATAAATGATTATTTATATTTTGTTGCAGATAAAAATAGAAAAGTATATTTTACTAAAACAGATAGTGAACATAATGCAAAAGTTAAAGAATTAAAAAATAAAGGATTATGGATAGAATGGTAGAACAATTAGAAAAATATGCGATAGAATTTAATATTCCAATTATTCAAAAAGATGGATTAAATTTTATAATAGATTATATAAAAAATAATAATGTAAAAACTATTTTAGAAATAGGTAGTGCCATAGGTTATTCTGCAATTAATTTTGCATTAGTAAATAAAAATATTAAAGTTACAACTATAGAAAGAGATATAGAAAGATATAATGAAGCAATTAAAAATATTAAAGATTTTAATTTAGAAGAACAAATTAAAATCTTTAATGTAGATGCTTTTGATTATAATGATGAAACTAAATATGATTTAATATTTATTGATGCAGCTAAAGCACAATATATAAAATTTTTTGAAAAATTCAAAAATAATTTAAAAGATAATGGAATAATTATTTCAGATAACTTAAGTTTTCATGGATTAGTAGAAAATCCAAAAAATACTAATAATAGAAATACTAAACAATTAGTTTCAAAAATAAGTAAATATATTGAATTTCTAAAAGATAATAAAGAATTTAATACAACATTTTATAAATTAGGAGATGGAATAAGTATATCTAAAAAGATATAGTTATTCTTTTAATTTTTTGGTATAATGTTAACGAAAAGTGGTGATAATATGTCTAAAATTTGTTTGATGCTTAATAATATAAATGAATTTAATTTAAAAGTAGATTCTATATTAATTGGACTTAAAAATTTTAATTCACTTAATATTTTAGAATTAGAAATAGAAGAAATAGAAAAATTAATTGAAGATAAAAATAAAGAAATATTTATAAGTATTAATAAATTAATTCATAATAATGAACTAGAAGAATTAAAAATAATTTTGAAGAAATTAGAAGGTTTAAATATTTCTGGTGTTTTCTTTGATGATATATCTATTTACAATATAGTTAAAGAAAATAATTTAAATATTAGTTTAATTTGGGGAAATTCTCATCAAGCAACAAATTATAATACAATTAATTCATGGAATAGATTAGGAGTTAAAAATAGTATAATTTCTCCAGATATAACTTTAGAAGAAATAATAGATATTAAAAATAATACTGAATCTAAAGTATTTGTTCCAATATATGGAATGTTTGAAATATTTTCTTCAAATAGATTTTTAGTTAAAAATTATTTAAAATATATTGATAAAAATAGTGATAGCAAACTTCATTATATAAATCATAAAATATTAGATACTTATTATCCAATATATGAAGATAGTAATGGTACTCATATAATAAATGGAAATATATTAAATGGATTAGAAGAAATGCCTAAATTAATAGATAATAAAATTGATTATGTATTAATAAATAGTTATATAATTTCTAATATAGAAGAAGTAATTGATGCGTTTAATGAAGTATTAAACGGAAAAATAGATAATCTAAATGAAGTCGCTTTAAAGTTAAGTGATAACAATAAAGTGTTTCTATATAAGGAAACAATATATAAAGTGAAGAGTAGTGATAATGATGGAAAATAGAGTTGAATTACTTGCTCCTGCAGGAGACTTAGAAAAATTAAAATGGGCTTTAATGTATGGAGCTGATGCTGTATACATTGGTGGTAGAGATTTTAGTTTACGTGCTAATGCAACTAATTTTAGTATTGAAGAAATAAGAGAAGCTTGTCTTTATGCTCATAAACTAAATAAAAAAGTTTATGTAACAATTAACATTGTTTTTCATAATAAAGATTTTAAAGGTTTAGAAGAATATATTTTAGATATTTACAAGGCTGGTGTTGATGCTGTAATAGTATCAGATTTGGGATGTATTATGAAAATAAAAGAAGTATGTCCAAATATTGAAATACATTTATCAACTCAAGCTTCATGTATGAATAAAGAAAGTGCGAAATTTTATAAAAATTTAGGAATTAAAAGAGTAGTACTTGCTCGTGAATGTTCCAAAGATGAAATAAAAAATATAATTGATGAAACAGGAATAGACACAGAATGTTTTATACATGGTGCGATGTGTGTAGGATTATCTGGAAGATGTGTATTATCTAATTATATGACAAATCGTGATTCCAATCGTGGTGGATGTAGTCAAATATGTAGATGGGATTTTGATTTATATGATGAGGATAAAAACGAAATAAAAAATGATACAAAATTTACAATGTGTTCTAAAGATTTATCAATGTTAAGATATATAGAAGATATGATTAATATAGGTATTAAATCATTTAAAATTGAAGGTAGGATGCGTTCTATTTACTATATTGCAACAATAGTACATACATATAGAAAAGTTATTGATGCAATTTTAAACAAAGAAGAGTTTGATATAATAGAAGCTGAAAGAATTCTTAGAAGAGTCGCAAACCGTGACAATGTTCCACAATTTTTTGATAAAAAACCAGGGGTAAATGAACAATATTATTTAGGTAGAGAAGAGATTTCTAATCAAGATTTTTTAGGAATAGTATTAGATTATGATGAAAAAAATAATATCGCAACCATTGAACAAAGAAATTATTTTAAACTTGGTGATGAAGTTCAAATATTTGGACCAAACACTAAAACTATTACTTTTAAAATTGAAAAAATAATTGATGAAGAAAATAATTTAATTGATGTAGCTAGACACCCTAGACAAATAATAAAAATAAATGTATCAAGTAAAGTATCAAAAAATGATATTATGAGAATAAAATATTAAATTAATTAATAGATATTGTAAAATTTTACAATATCTATTATTATATTATTAGATAATTGGAGGTATCAAAACATGAAAAAGAATAAAAAAGGATTTACATTAATTGAACTTTTAGTAACCATTTCTTTAATTGCTGTTTTAGCAACAATTACAACAATTTCAGTTAATGGTATTTTAAATAAATCGAAAAGTAATGCATCAAAAATTGAAGAGTCAGTTGTAAAAAGTGCTGGAAATGAATACATAATAGATAATTATAATGAGTGTAAAAATGGTTGTGTAATTCCAATTGATGAATTAAAAGATTATATAGAAAATTTTGATAATGTAAGAGATAAATTTGTTTGTGTAAAAGTGGAAGTAACTGGCAATAAAAAAACAGTAAATACAAGCAAAAGTCTTTCTGATTGCGGAATAAAAGAAAACTATCCAAAGCTTGCGGATGGAATGATACCAGTAATATATAACGATACAAATGATGTGTGGGAAGTTGCTGATATTTCATCCAAATGGTATGATTACGAAAATCAATGGTGGGCAAATGCAGTAACAGTAAGTGATGCAACATATAGAACAGCTGAAGCTGGAACACCAATCCCAATGGATTCAATAAATACAATGTGGGTATGGATACCTCGATTTAAATATAGAATACCAAACAATATTGGAAGTAGTTCTAATGTAACCGAACCACCACAAATTGATGTAGTATTTGAAAGCGGAGTACAAACAACAGGAATAAGTGAAAAAGAATATAGGAACGGAATTACTAGTAGTGGAACAAATGCAAATTATTATACACATCCCGCTTTTAGAAACATTTCTAATATAGAATATGATGAAAGTACAACATCACGAGGAGCATGGGATACTGAAATTACAGGATTCTGGGTAGGAAAATTTGAAACAAGTATTGATGAAAGTGTAACAACAGATAATAGTAATACTTGTTATTCAAAAAAAGATAGCACTAATTGTAACAATAGTAATTTAACCCCAATAATAAAACCAGATGTAGCGAGTTTAAATTATCAAAATATAAGTAATCAATTTTTAACATCATTAAAATTTGCGAATGGAACAATGGATACAACAACTGGAGAAGTAACATTTATCAAAAATCCAAATAATATATATGGATTAAATTCAAAAGAGGCAACAACAGATACGCATATGATGAAAAATACAGAATGGGGAGCAGTAGCGATCTTATCTCAAAGTCAATATGGAAAAAGTGGTAATACAAGTTATACTATACCAAATAAAGAAATATATAATAATAATAGTTATAACAGTACAAATAATGAAACGTATACTGGAAGAAGTAGTGGAGGTCCATCAGAAAATAGTACTACATATGGGACATATTCATATAATGATAAAATATGTACAACAACTAGTCCTATATGTATTGGAGAAGAAAGTAAATATGCAGGAACTGGAGCATCAACCACTGGTACAATATATGGAATATATGATATGAGCGGTGGATTAAATGAACATACTATGGGAGTTTGGGATAATGATAAAAAATCTTCTGGATTTTCTATACTGCCTGAGTCAAAATATTATGATTTATATAGAGGTACAAGTTCAAAAAGTATATCTAAAGAAAAGTCTATTATGGGAGATGCTACATATGAAACAAAAAAGTGGTATTCTGATGTTGATTATTTTGTATATACAAATTCTCCATGGATTAATCGTGGGGGATATTACTCTCAAAATTCTATCGTGGGAATTATTAATTCAAATTCTAGTAGTGGTAAAGAACTTATGAATTATTCTTTTAGAGTTACATTAATTCCATAAAAAAATCTACAAATTTTGTAGATTTTTTCTCTAATTTTTACAAAAATTTACTATTTATGATAATATATATATAGGTGGTAAAAATGGCAAAAATACATATAATGGATGAAATATTATCAAATAAAATTGCAGCTGGAGAAGTAGTGGAAAAGTGTGTATCAGTAGTTAAAGAACTAGTGGAAAATAGTATAGATGCCCATTCTACAGAGATTAAAATAGAATTAATTGAAGCAGGTACAAAACAAATTAAAGTAGTTGATAATGGTACTGGTATGGATGAGGATGATGCTTTAACTGCTTTTCAAAGACATGCTACTAGTAAACTATTAGATGAAGATGATTTATATAGAATTAACACTTTAGGATTTAGAGGTGAAGCACTTCCTTCAATCGCATCAGTTAGTATGATAACATTAAAAACATGTGTAGATAATATTGGTACTATGATTACTATAAATGGTGGTAAAATTGAAAAACAAGAAAAATGCGAAGCAAGAAAAGGTACTAGTATTGAAGTAAATAAATTATTTTATAACACTCCTGCACGTTTAAAACATTTAAATAGTTTAAATAGTGAATTATCTAATATTATAGATTATATAAATAAAATCGCACTATCTTATCCAAATATAAAATTTACATTAAGTAATAATGATAAAGTGATTTTAAACACTGCAGGTGATGGAAATTTACTTAAGGTAATAAATTCTATATATGGAATAGAAGTTGCAAAAAATATGATAGAAGTTAATACTTCAAATGATGATTATGAAATTAACGGATATATTTCTAAACCTATTATTTCTCGTGCTAATCGTAACCATATAATTACTTTAGTAAATGGTAGAGTAGTTAAAAATAATGAACTTAATAAAACAATTGTAGATTCATATCATACATATATAATGGAAGGTAAATTCCCAATTGTAGTATTGAATATCAATGTAGATTCTAGTTTAATTGATGTTAATATACATCCTACTAAAATGGATATTAAATTTTCTAAAATGGATGGTTTAAAAGATATAATCAGCGAAGTAATTAATAAAAGTTTAAATAGTACTAATTTAATCCAAACTATTGAAAATCCAAAACCAATAATTAGTTATGAACAACCAAAAGTAGTAGTTCAACAAGAATTAGAACTTGAAAGAGTAGAATACCCAAAAGAAGAAATAAAACCTTTAATTGTTGAGGAATCTAAAAACGAAGAATATAATAATGAAAAAATTGAAGTAGAAAAAATACCTGAGTTATATGTATGTGGTTCAGTATTCGGAACATATATAGTATGTCAAAATAATATTGGAATGTATCTAATAGATCAACATGCTGCAAAAGAAAGAATAAATTATGAATTATATTTATACAAATTAAGTAATCCAGATAATAATATAATTGATATGTTATTTCCAATAACAATTGAACTTCCATTAAATGAATTTATTATAATAAAAGAACATATTGATTTATTAAAAAATATGAATATTAATATTGAAGAATTTGGTATGAGTAGTTTTATAATTAAATCTCATCCAATATGGTTACCAAAGGGCAATGAAGAAGTCGCAATTAGAAAAATAATTGATTTAATATTAACTATTAAAACTAATTTTTCACTTGAAAAATTTAATGATAAAGTTGCGGCAACTCTAGCTTGTAAAGCATCAATTAAAGCTAATGATGCACTAAGTATTGAAGAAATGGAAAACTTAATAGATGATTTAAGAAAATGTAATAATCCATATAATTGTCCGCATGGAAGACCAACAATAATTAATTTCACAAAATACGAATTAGAAAAAATGTTTAAAAGGGCAATATAATAACTTGTTAAAAATTAGTTTTTATGTTATTATGTATATGGATGAAAGAAATTTCATAAAATAAAAAAGGAACATTCAATATTCCTATGTTGAGTGTTGCCAATATGTTTGGTTCCACCTAATTCATTAGATGAGCTAGGTGGATTTCTTTTATATTAAAACTATAAATAGTAAGAATAGTAAAAGGAAGATAATTATTACTAAAGATAGAATTAAAAAATCCTTCTTGTTCATACTATCGCCTCCCTTCTTTTAGAAGTTTGGCTCCACCCAACTTATTAGATGTTCCTAAATCAATTATATCAAACATTTGTATGTAGAACAATGTTTTTTGAATATATTTAAATATAAATTTTAAAACAATTGACTAATTAAGTATTTTATATTAAAATATGTATGTAATTTCTGGTTGGAAAGAGTAATATTAATATATTTTATAGAGACAATATGGTTGGTGAAAATATTGAATATAGAAATATGAAAGACATCTAACTTATAAGAAAATCGTATATCTGCGTTAAAGATTTAAAGATAATTATTATTTAGTAATTAATTAAGGTGGCACCGCGAATTATTCGCCCTTATATAATGCCATCTTTTTATTTTAAAAGGAGGATAATTATGATAATTAAGCAAAAAGGTACACATGATTTATATGGTAACGAAGCAAAAAAATGGAAATATGTAGATAGAGTTATTGATGAAGTTATGGATAAATATAATTACAATTTTATTCGTACACCAATCTTTGAAGCTACTGAATTGTTCCATAGAGGAGTTGGAGAAAGTACGGATATTGTTTCAAAAGAAACTTATGATTTTATGGATAGAGGTAATAGAAGTATTACACTTCGTCCAGAGGGTACTGCAGGGGTAGTAAGAAGTTACATTGAAAATAAAATGTATGGGGATGCATCTCAACCTATTAAAGTTTATTATAATGGAACAATGTATAGATATGAAAGACCACAATCAGGGAGAGATAGAGAACTTACTCAATTTGGAATTGAAGTATTAGGTAGTGATGATGAATTAATCGATGCAGAAGTTATTTCAGTACCTGTAAATATATTTAAAATGTTAGGACTTAAAGGTATTAAAGTTAATATAAATACTTTAGGAGATAATGAATCACGTAACAATTATCGTGAAGTTTTAGTAAATTATTTTAGACCACATATAGATGAACTATGTGAAGATTGTAAAAAAAGATTAGAGATGAATCCACTAAGAATCTTAGATTGTAAAGTTGATAAAGATTTAGAAATAATGAAGAACGCTCCTAAAACTATTGATTATTTAAACGCGGAAAGCAAAGCTCGTTTTGAAAATATTAAAACATATTTAGATGAATTAAATATTGAATATATAGTTAATCCAAATATAGTTCGTGGATTAGATTATTATAATCATATTGTATTTGAAATAGAAGCAGATATCGAAGGTTTTGGAAGCAACAATGTAATTGCGGCTGGTGGAAGATATAATGGATTAGTAAGCACGCTAGGTGGACCTGAAACTTGTGGTGTAGGTTTTGCTTGTGGTATGGGACGTTTAATTTCAGCACTTGACTTAGAAGGTATCGAACTTCCAATTAATGATAGCATTGATGCATTTGTTATGTATGTAAATGATGAAGAAAAAAAAGAAGCAATAAAACTTTGTCAAGAATTACGTATGAATGGATTTAAAGTAGAAACAGAATATACTTCAAGAGGACTAAAAGGACAATTTAAACAAGCTGATAGATTAAATAGTAAATTATTAATTATTTTAAATAGTGAAGATTTAAAAAATAATGAAGTTAAAATTAAAAATAATGTTACTAAAAAAGAAGATATAATAAATTTAGATTATTTAATTTATTATATGGATGAACAACTAAATGAAATGATGTATGATGATGAAGAGACTTGTGACTGCGGATGTCATCATGAGCATGATCACGAATGTAGTTGTGGCGATGACTGCGAGTGTTAATATAATTTAGGGGGATTTCAATGAATGATTTAAAAAAGAGATTACTTTCTTTAACTATTGCTGGATTTATGATAGGAACAAGTGGTTGTAGTAAAAATGATGATAGGGTAAGATATGAAGTTAATTCTGAGACTAATCAAAGTGAATTAGTTGATTGGTTAACTTTAAAAGAATTAGAAGATTATTATATTATTGAAGTTAATGATTTTGAAAATCAAAAACAATATTATTTAACAAAACAAAGTGTAACAACGCATAACTATCAAATTGATGAATATATTTACAAAATAATTGGTAGTGATGTAATTTTAGCAAACCGTAAAATAAATTCTAAAAAATATACTTGTAACTATGGTGAAGTAATAAATGAAGTTAATTTCATACAATATATTCAAAAATACAGTACTATTAAGGGAAGTTATGACGCTAAAGAAATAAATGAAATATATAATAAAATTGTAGAAGAAAATAAAGCTAAAAAAGTAAAAACATATACTAAAAAATAAAAGAAGGTGAAAAATATGAAAAAATATTATAATGGAGAATTTACTCTTAAAAATTTGAATGAAGAAGTTACTCTATATGGTTGGGTAGCAAAAAAACGTGATTTAGGTGGATTAATATTTATTGATTTAAGAGATAGAACAGGGATTATTCAAATTGTAATTAATCCTGAAAGTGAATTTTATAATAAAGCATTAGAAATTAAAAATGAATATGTATTAAAAGTAGAAGGTAAAATTATTGAAAGACAAAGTAAAAACTTAGATTTACCTACTGGTGAAATCGAAGTTAGTGTAAGTAATTTAGAAATATTAAATACTTCTGAATTATTACCAATTGAAATAAATGGAGAGGTTATGTCTTTAGAGGATACTAGATTAAAATATCGTTATTTAGACCTTAGAAGACCTGAGTTAAAGAAAAACTTTTTTATTCGTCATCAAATAACTAAAGCCGTTAGAAATTATTTAGATGATAATGGATTTATAGATTTGGAAACTCCAATTTTAACTAAATCAACTCCTGAAGGAGCAAGAGATTATTTAGTTCCATCTAGAATTAATAAAGGTAGTTTTTATGCACTTCCTCAATCACCACAAATATTTAAACAATTACTTATGGTTGCAGGATTTGAAAGATATTATCAAATTGCGAAATGTTTTAGAGATGAAGATTTAAGAGCAGATAGACAACCTGAATTTACTCAAATAGATATGGAAATGAGTTTTGCATCTGAAGAAGATATATTTGAATTATGTGAAGGTATGTTTAAAAAAGTAATGAGGGAAGTTAAAGGTATCGATTTAAAAACACCTTTCGAAAGATTAAAATATGATGATGCAATGAGTATGTATGGTTCTGATAAACCAGATACTAGATTTGAAATGTTATTAAATAATATAACTGATATATTTAAGAATTCAGAATTTGTAGTATTTAAAAGTGTTATTGAAAGTAATGGTGTAATTAATGCATTAGTAGTTAAAAACAATGCAGATAAATATTCTAGAAAAGGCATAGATGAATTAACTGAATTTGTTAAGAAATACGGGGCAAAAGGTTTAGCTTGGGCAAAATATGTAGATAATGAACTTACTGGTGGAATTTCAAAAAATATCAGTGATACTGAAAAAGAAGAGCTAATTAACAAGTTAAATTTAGAAAATAATGATTTAGTATTAATTGTTGCTGATAAAAAGAAAATTTCTCAAACATCACTTGGTGCACTTAGAACTAAACTTGCTCGTGACTTAGATTTAATTGATAAAAGTAAATTTAATTTCTTATGGATTACAGATTTTCCAATGTTTGAATATTCTGAAACCGAAAATAGATATATGGCTGCGCATCATCCATTTACAATGCCAAAAGATGTTAATACATTAGATGATCCAGAAAACTGTTATGCAAGAGCATATGATTCAGTTTTAAATGGATATGAACTTGCTAGTGGTAGTGTTAGAATTCATGATAAAAATATCCAAGCAAAAGTTTTTGAAGCATTACAAATTAGCGATGAAGAGGCTAAGACTAAATTTGGATTCTTACTTGAAGCATTTAAATATGGTGCACCTCCACACATTGGTATAGGTTTTGGGTTAGAAAGACTTGTAATGATTTTAAGCGGTACAGAAAATATAAGAGATGTTGTAACATTTCCTAAAACTGCATCTGCATCATGTTTAATGACTGAAGCACCAAATATTGTAGATGAAAAACAATTAACTGAACTTGGAATAAAATTAGAAAAATAAAAAATGATAATTGAAAAAATTATAAACATTAAAACAGGTATTTAGATGCCTGTTTTTATATTTATAATTTAATAATCCGTAAATACATTTTACAGTAAAAAAAAATTATATTAAAAATATTATCGAAAAAAGTAAAAAAATAAATAAAAATGTGGTAAAATATAAATTGACTAAACATAGAGGTGGTACAAGTGGAAAAATTTGTAAATACTACTACATTAATTTGGTCTATTATAGTTGTAGTACTTATATTTTTAAGTATTATTTTAATTGTGCTTAAAAATAGAAAAATCAGTAAATTAAAACAACATATAGAAGAACTAGAAATTGAAAAAAATATGATTGTAAATGCCCCGGTATTGACAGAACTTTCCAAAGTGGAAAACTTAGTTAAAAATGAACGAATGACAGATAGATATAATAATTGGAATCGTGAAATAACAATACTTCGTGATAAAAGCATACCACATATTACAGATATGATAATAGAAATAGATTCATTATTAGAAAAAAAACAATATTTGCTTACAATAAGAAAAATTACTGATATTGAAATTGAAATATATAAATCTAAAAAGAAAGCTGATTATTTATTAGATGAAATGCAATTAATTACATCTAGTGAAGCTAGAAATAGAGATTATATCACTAAATTAAAAGCTCAATATAGAGAAGTAATTCAAAAGTTTAACAAAAATAAAGATGATTATGGTGAAATCACTCCATCAATAGAATTACAAATGGAAAATATTGAAAAACGTTTTAAAGATTTTGAAACCTTATTAGAAGATAATGAATATGATGAAGTTGAAAAACTAATAGATTCATTAGACGAAATGATAAAAAATATTACAGTTGTAGTAGAAGAAGTTCCAACAATTGTTTTAATGGGTAGAAGTCTTATACCAACTCGTGTCGATGAAATAAATAAACAATATGAAAAATTATTAAAAGATGGATATCAATTAGACTATTTAAATATTGAATATAACTTAAGTGAAATTGAAAAGAAAATTCATAATATATTTGATAGAGCTAAAATCTTAAATATTGAGGACAGTGTATTAGAACTTAAAACTATGGTTGAATATTTTGATTCAGTAATGAATGATTTTGATTTAGAAAAACGTAGTAGAAAAGTATATGATGATACATGTAAAATTGTTATATCAAAAATTAAAAAATTAGAAAAAATAATGAATGATTTATATTTACAATTGGATGATTTAAAAGTTAGTTATGATTTAACACGTGATGAACTAGATGTTTTACATGGAATAAATAAAGATTTAGAATTGGTTCATAAAGATTATGATACACTACTTATACATAGTAATAACAAAACATTCGCATATTCTAAATTAAACAAAGAAATAGATGTTTTAAATATGAAAACTTCTAAATTAGAAGATAGATTAGATTATTGTTTGGAAACACTAGGAACAATGAAAGACGATGAATTAAGGGCGCGTGAACAATTAAAAGAAATCAAATCTATTTTAAAAGAAGCAAAATATAAAATTAAAGAATATAAACTTCCAGTTGTAACAAATAATTATTTTATAGAGTTACAAGATGCAAGTGATTCAATTAAAGAAATAGTTGTTGAATTAGAGAAAAAACCAATTAATATCAACACTCTTAATACAAGAGTTGATACTTCTAGAGATTTAGTTTTAAAATTATACAATACTACTAATGAATTAGTTAAAACGGCAAAATTAGCTGAAATGGCAATTGTGTATGGTAACAGGTATAGAAGTAGTGAAGAAGAAGTAGAAAATGGCTTGAGACACGCAGAAAGCTTATTCTATAGAGGGGATTATAAAAAGGCATTAGAAACTTCTATTGATACTATAGAATTAATTGAACCAGGTATTTATAATAGATTATTAGAAGAATCTAGAGTGTCGTAAACTTATATATATAATTTAAATTTTTAATAAGTGGACAAAAATAAATTTAAAATTTTTATTAAATTTTATTGTAATATTTATTTTACTATGCTAAAATAAATATTGTCAGTGGAGCAGTACTCAAGAGGCTGAAGAGGCGCCCCTGCTAAGGGTGTAGACTGGGAAACTGGTGCGAGGGTTCAAATCCCTCCTGCTCCGCCACTATAAAATTAAAAAGTTTGGAATATTCCAAACTTTTTTAATATTTATTATTTTTTTTTATTTTTCTTTCCTTAATAATTTGAACATCTTTTTCATTAAAATAATTTGATAAATTTTGATTATCTTTAATACAATTAATAAAAATATCAACTAATTTTGCATCAAATTGTTGTATTACTTCACCATTTTGATTTAAATATGGTCTAGAAGATTTATAAAGTTCATTGATAGTTTCTTCTAATGTTTTAATTTGATTATACGGACGCTTAGTAGTCATGGCATCAAATGCATCAACAATACTTAATATTTTAGCAAAATATGGTATTTCATTATCCTTTAAAGCATCAGGATATCCTTTTCCATCAATTCTTTCATGATGATAACGAATCATTTCTTTTATTTTTTTAGGTAAATCATTAGATAGTAATAATTCTCCAATTATTGTATGTTTTTTAATAATTTGAAATTCTTCTTTATTTAATTTTGTGGTTTTATTTAAAATTGTTTCTGGAATTAAAATTTTACCAATATCATGTAATAATCCACCCATTTTTAAAATATTTAAATCATCATCACTTAAATTTAATTCTTTGCCTAATATAACCGCATAATTTGAAACGTTTATAGAATGAATTAATAAATCATTATTTAAATTTCTCATTTAATAATTCCTTTCTTTAATATATAATTATTATATACATAAATTAAATTTTTATATAGTATATATTAAAGTATTTTTATAAAAAATTGAATTAACATTAAAATTATGATATATTATTTATGGAGGTAATGGTAGTAATGATTATATTAAATGATATAGAAATAGGTTGGAATGGTAATCGTACAATTATTAATACAAGTCTTCAAAGAAATAATATATATGCTGGTATGGTTGCTCAATGTTCAAAAATTTACCCAATAATATATTATGAAGGACATAGAATATCACTTGAAAAAGCAAAACAATTAGGTATGGAAATTCCTAATAATGTGCAAAATTATAGAAAAATTTTATTTACTAAAAACAAGGATAATACCATAAATGATTTAATGTATGATTCCCCAAATTATACATTAAACGATGAACAAAAAATAAAAAATGGTGAGTTATATATTGATAAAATTGTATGTTTAGGAAAATTATTAAAAGAACATGGTTTTTCAAATTATTTAGATAAAAACGATATAAAAAAGATATATAAAACATTTCTTAAAAAGAATAATAAATTTTTAAAAGAAGATTATTTGTATCTTCCTATTACAAATAAAGAATTTGAAAATTTAAAATTTATTAGCGAATTATCTAGAATACCATCAGAAAATGTATTAAATCGATTTAATAAAGATGTTACTTTTGAGCCTAAAATTAAAATATTTACAAAAAAATAAATCGAAAAAACGATTTATTTTTTAATTTTGATGTATTCAATTCCAATAGGATATATTTCGTTAAATGGATGTAAAATAGATGGTGCACATTCCTGCAATTTTGTAATACCTGATGATATAACCATATCTACGGTTTTATTATCTATCATTTTTGTTTTCTTTCCTCTTGCGTTATCTGGAAATAAACTTTTATTGGGAGCAATTAAACCTTTATTATTATTAATTAATTCATCTAATATTGGAGGTATCATACCATTATGCATATGTCCAGTTAGAATTAATCTAATATTTTTTAATGCATCTAAACTTAATGTTTTAGTGTCTATTATTCTAATAGGAGAGTGGAACAATAATATATTACACTTATTATCATCGTGTTTAATAGAATGTTTATTTAAATAATTAATAAGTATTTCTTTTGATTCTTCTTTTGTATCATTGTAATAGTATTCATAATTTGCTGTATAACTAGTAAATGTAATATCGCCACAATCATATTTAGAATCATGTAATAAATGAACATTATCAATACTGTTTAATTCTTTAAACCATTTTTCATTATAATCAACTGACCAATTATTACCATCTAATCTAGTAAAATCATGGCTTCCTAATGAGATAAATGTAGGAGCAATTCCCCCAATATCTTCAAAAAAATCTAAAAAAGTTTGTTGTTTTTTTGTATCATCTAAAATATTAGTACTATCAATAATATCACCTGGAATACAAATATAATCTGGTTTATTATTATATAAATTATCTTTTATAAGTTTAAACTTTTGCTCTTTAAAAATATTGCTATAATAAATATCAGAAAATAAAGCAATATTGATAGTTTTATTAATTTTTTCATCGTAAATTATATAATATTTATTTTTAATCGTATAAATCCCACCAACTTGGGATTTATTATATATAAAAAAACAAAAAAGTCAAATTATAAAAATAGAACACCCAATAAAGATAAACTCTTAATCACTTGGGATGTTCTATTTTTATTATATGAAAAAAATTAAAATATATACTAAAATATTTAAAATTTCTTTAAATGATATTAAAAATAATATATAATTAGATTGTATGTAGACTAGGAGATGATTAAAATGTATATACCATTACAAGTTAAAACAAATTATTCGTTATTATCTAGTCTAGTAACTATTAAAAATTTAATTAAAAAGTGTGTAGAATATAATATTAATGCTGTTGCAATAACAGATACTAATATGTCATATGTAATGGAATTTTATAATGAATGTGTTAAAAATAATATAAAGCCAATTATTGGTTTAGAAATAAATATTAAAGATAAAAATGATAATCTAAAAACTATATTATTGTATGCTAAAAATAAAAAAGGTTATCAAAATTTAATTAAATTATCTACCATTAATACTGAAAGAAATATAATTGGTAAAGATTTAGTAACTTATAAAGATAATTTAATATGTATAATACCTTATTTATCATCAGGAATATATCCAAGTTTAAAAAAAGTATATAAAGATATATTTATTGGATATAAAGATAAATTAGAAAGAAACAATTTAAATAATGTGCCAAATACTATATTTATAAATAATGTTTTATATTTAGAAAAAGAAGAATCTAATTATTTAAATTATTTATATATGATTCGTGATGGTAAAAAAGAAAATGAATCAGAAATTTTAAAATTTTATAATAATCATTTAATGACTTTAGATGAGGTTAATAATTTTACACGTGATTTTAAAAATATGCAAAAGATATATGATATGTGTAATATTGAATTTAAAAAAAGTAATAAAGCGTTTTTACCGCAATATAGAGAAGAAAATGATGAATATAAGTATTTGACTAACTTATGTATTTTAGGGCTTAAAAAACGTTTAAAAAATACTTTAAATGATAAATATATTAATAGATTAAAATATGAATTAGAAGTTGTTAATCAAATGGGATTTTGTAACTATTTTTTAATTGTATATGACTATGTAAGATTTGCGAAAAGTAATGATATATTAGTTGGACCAGGAAGAGGTAGTGCAGCTGGAAGTTTAATTGCGTATTCTCTAGGTATTACTGATATTGATCCAATAAAATATGATTTACTATTTGAAAGATTTTTAAATCCAGAACGTGTAACTATGCCTGATATTGATATGGACTTTCAATTTGATAGAAGAGATGAAGTAGTAAATTATTGTATAGAAAAATACGGACTTAAAAATGTTGCGAATATTATTACATATGGAACATTGGGAGCAAAACAAGTAATACGTGATGTGGCAAGAGTTCTAGATTTACCAAATAAACTAGTAGATAGAGTAGTAAAATTTATAGATAAAGAAACATTAGTTGAAATATATGAAAAAAACGCTGAATTTAAAAAATTAATGAATTCTTCAAATGATTTAAAAAAATTATATGATATTGCATCACACCTAGAAGGTTTAAAAAGACATTCTAGTATACATGCTGCAGGAATAATAATGTCTAGTTATGAATTAGATAATTTAATTCCATTAGTAAAAAATACTACGGATACATATTTAACTGGATATACTATGGAATATTTAGAAGATTTGGGTCTATTAAAAATGGACTTTTTAGGTCTTAAAAATTTAACAATTATTAGTGATGTTACTAAAGCTATTTATGAAAATGAAAATATTAAATTAGATTTAAATAATTTAGATTTAAATGATAAAAAAACTTTAAATATATTTTATACAGTTAATACTGAAGGTATTTTCCAATTTGAAAGTGAAGGTATGAAAAACTTCTTAAGAAACTTAAGAATAACTTCTTTTGATGATATAGTTGCCGCAATCGCATTATTTAGACCTGGTCCTATGGAAATGATTCCAACATATATTAAAAGAAAACAAGGTAGGGAAAAAATAGATTATATTCACCCAGATTTAGAAAGTATTTTAAAAAGTACTTATGGAATTATGATATATCAAGAACAAATCATGCAGATTGCGAATATTATGGCAGATTATTCACTTGGTGAAGCAGATATTTTAAGACGTGCGATGTCAAAGAAAAAAATAGAAATTTTAAATAAAGAACAAGAAAAATTTATAAATAATAGTATTAAAAAAGGATATACAAAAGAAATTAGTGAAAAAGTATATAATTTAATTTTGAAGTTTGCAAATTATGGGTTTAATAAATCACACTCTGTTGCTTATTCAATGATTTCATATCAAATGGCATACTTAAAAGCTCATTATCCAGGATATTTTCTAGCAAACTTACTTAATAATGTAATTGGTAGTGAAATTAAAACTAAAGATTATATGCTTGAGGTAAAATTAAATAAAATAAATATATTAAAACCTGATATAAATAAATCTACAAATAAATATATTGTAGAAAATCAAAATATTATTTGTCCATTATCAATTATTAGAAATGTTGGAGTTGCTGTTACTAATGAAATATTAAAAGAAAAAGAAAAAAAAGAATTTACAGGATTTATGGATTTTGTAAAACGTACATATTCAAAATCTGTAAATAGACAAGTTTTAGAAAGTTTAATATATGCGGGATGTTTCGAAAATTTTGAATATAATAAACATACATTGATTAATTCTATTGACCTAGCAATTAATTATGCTGAACTTGCTCGTGATTTAGATGAATCTTTAATAGATCCACCAGAAATTGAAATATTAGAAGAATTTAGTGATGATATTTTAATGAAAAAAGAATTAGAAGTATATGGATTTTATTTATCTATGCATCCATTAAGTAAATATAAAGATAATAATAGTTTAAATATTAATAAATTAAATAGATATGTTGGAAAAACAGTTAATTTATTTGCGATTATAGAAAGTATTAAAGAAATAGAAACTAAGAAAAAAGATAAAATGGCTTTCTTTAAAGTAGTTGATGAATATAATTCTATTGATTTGACATTATTTCCTAAAGTATATGAAAATTATATGGAATTAGAAGTTAATACAATAGTTGAAGTTATTGGAAAAGTAGAAAATCGAAATGATAAACTACAAATTATTGTAGATAAAATAAATATTTTATAGTATAATAAACGGTATTTAAGGAGGGCTTTGTATGATAAAATTTAATTATTTAAATAAAAATAAACTTAAAAAATTAGGTAGTGTAGTATTAGTTACAACAATGCTAGGAACAAGTGCTTTAACTTTAAGTGGATGTAGTAAAGAAGTTGATACTAGACAGAAAAAAACATATTCAACTCTAGATGCACTTATAACAGATTATGCAGTTGTAGTAGAAGATGATATTGCAATAATATATGATGAACTAAAAAGTTGTGTTGGAACTGGTCATGAAGAAATGTGGTATTGTGCACATATAGATGAAAACTTCAAAATTGAATTACCAGCAGATACTTATGTTTTAGAAAGTTGTACTTTGGATGATGCTAAGGAATATGCAAAAGGATTGATATCTGAAAATGGAACAGTAAAAACATATGATATTGAACAAGAAAAAACATTTGTAAAAGTAAAATAATTATGTATTGAAACACTAACAAATAAAAAAGTTAGTGTTTTTTTCATTTATAAAATTATAAAAACATATTGTTTTGAGAACGTATGTTTGGTATAATTAAGTTGATAATTCAGGAGGGATGTCATGTTAAAATTACAAGAAAAAGAAAATATAATAATTGAAGATATGATATATGAAATAAGAGGAAAACAAGTAATGCTAGATAGAGATTTAGCAAAACTTTATCAATGTAGTAATGGTACAAAATCAATAAATCTTGCAGTAAAAAGACATATTAATAGATTTCCAGAAAGATTTATGTTTCAATTAACGGAATATGAATATAAAAGTTTGCGGTTTCAACTTGAAACCGCAAATAATAAATCAAGAACTTTACCATATGTATTTACCGAACAAGGCGTTGCAATGTTAGCAACTGTTTTAAGAACAAGTGTTGCAGAAGAAGTAAGTATAGCCATAATGGATGCATTTGTATCAATGAAAAAATATATTTCAACAAACTTATTAGAACAAAAATATATTAATAATCAAGTTATGAAAAATACTGAAGATATAAAATTATTACAAGAATCATTTAAACAATTTGATAAGAAAAGAGAATTAAATGAAATATTCTATCAAGGACAAATATATGATGCATAT
>JAFSEX010000062.1 GCA_017435465.1 Bacilli bacterium | reverse complement strand
CTTTCTTCACTTAATCCATATACTATCACTAATTCATATTCTTTTTTATTATATGGCAAAACAACTTTTGTATGAGATACATATACTTCATGTTTTTCATTATCATCAAACCATAGTTCCATTTTTATTTTTCCTTTTCTTCTAATCGCTACATCATAACATTTTTTGCTTTTTCCTTTAAATAAAAATGTTCTTTTATCTTCCATTCTTATTACAAAATAATCTCCATTTTTTGTAATATAGTCAATTATATTTTTATCATCATATCCTCTATCAAATATCATATTACATTTTCTTTTTAATACACTTCTTACTTTTTCTATGCTTTCATAAGTATATTCGTTTTTACTTTTAAAATTTTTACTTTTACATGAATATATTTTACTATATAAGATTATTGGTTGTTTTTCTTTTTCACTCAATACTACTGCTTCACATACATGATATCCATTTGTTATTTCTTTGTTTGGACTTGATGCGTCCATTACTCTATCTAAATCTTGAAATTTTTTTCCATATGGTTTTGATATATCACTATCATCAAATAAGGCTATTGGTTCATCATTAAATAAATTCTTTATTTCTTCTATATAATTATTTTCAATTATTTTTGTTTCTACTTCTTTTAAATCACTTAAATTATCACATAATCTTTCTATTGTATTTTTAAGTTTTATTTCCTCATTTAAACTTCTTGATATATTAGATATCAAACAACTATTACTTTTAGCTATCCCATATAACATATCCATTACAAATTTTGTTGTACTTTGATTTAATCCTTTTGAAACTTTTTTTGAAAATTTTAAAATATCTCTTTTCATTTCATATGTATTTGTAGTAAAATTATTCATGTAAAATACCTCCGATTTTTTTGTTTACTATGGTTTTTTATTTTACAACTTAATTATACTAAACAAATGAGGTTTTTACATTATTTTTGGTCTAAAAAAGCAAATCTGTGGATATCACATTTTTGCTTTTTCTATTTTTTACCGGAACTCAAATTATCTAATAATATTTTTCTCAATAACATCAATTATTTGTGAAGCAATTACTTGATATCCTTGGGCTGAAGGATGTATATCAGAGGGATTTGGTAGATATTCTGGATTTTCTTTAAAAATTTCATAAATATCTACATAATGTATATTATATTTTTTTGCTAGTTTAGTATTGTTTTGATTTATATAATCAAATATTGGTTCTAAAACTCTTGCAATTTCACTAGACACTATTGGGTTATAATATCCAACTAAGATAATTTCACTTTTACAATATTTTGTCAATAAATCCATTAGTTTTTCAGTATCTTTTAAAGTTTCATCAATATATTTATAAATATTATCTATTTCACCCAAATTAATATTCAATCCATTTATGCCTAATTTATAAAATATGTCATTTGCACCAATTGATAAAGTAACTAAGTCAGCATTTCTTAATATTGTTTTTAACCCAATATCTTTTTCATCAATTGTTATTTTTTTATTATTTTCAATATCATTAATTAAATCAGTAGTTCTATATCCACTTTCTGCATATTCTTTTGTGTAATATTCTAATAAATTATTTTCTTTTAAATAGTTAGAAACATAGTCTGAATACCCAAAAGCAATTTCATTATATGGATTTTGGCCGGCTGCCAGAGAATCACCTAAAGAAATATAATATATTTTTTTATCAATGTTAAATATATATATTGTAAATACAATAGCAAAAATTATTGCCATTACTAAAAGTTTTTTGAATTTTTTCATAGAATAGTACCTCCAATAAAAAACAAAGTTTTACCTTTGTTTAATTATATTTATACTAGTTCTATTTTAGCACCTACATTTGTAAGTTTTTGTATTATTTGCTCATAACCTCTTAGTATGTGTTCGACATTTTCAATTGTAGTTGTACCTTCTGCGGCAAGACCCGCTAAAACAAGACATGCACCTGCTCTAAGGTCAGTAGCCCTTACTTCACAACCAGTTAATTTGGTTGGCCCCACAATTGTTGCTTTGTCACCATTTACTTTTATATTTGAACCCATCTTATTTAAATATTCAATATTTTGAAATCTATTTTCCCATATTGTTTCTTGAACTTTACTTGTTCCACTACATTGTGTTAAAAGTGTTGTAATTGGTTGTTGTAAATCTGTTGGAAAACCAGGATATACTAATGTTTTAATATTAGTAGGTTTTAATTTTTCCGATTTAGTAATTATAAAATAATCTGTTCCCTCTATAATTTTAACTCCCATTTCTTTTAATTTTGAAATTAAAGAATCTACATGTTCAGGAATAACATTATTTATTTTCAATTTTTCTCCCATTAGTGCACCTGCAATTATATATGTTCCTGCTTCTATTCTATCAGGTATTACTTCGTGCATACATTTTTTTAACTTTTCAACCCCAACAATTTTAATTTCACTAGTTCCGGCACCAGTGATTTTTGCACCCATATTATTTAAGAAAGTTGCAACATTAACAATTTCAGGTTCTTTTGCAGCATTATCAATAATTGTTGTACCTTTTGCTTTAGCAGCAGCTAACATTATATTAATTGTTGCTCCTACACTTGCAATATCTAAATATATTTCTGTACCAATTAGTTCATCAGCTTCTACAATATATTTATTGCTTTCTGATTTAACAGTTGCGCCTAACATTTCAAATGCTTTTAAATGTAAATTGATTGGCCTTTCTCCAATAGAACAACCACCCGGAAAATACATTTCTACTTTTTTGTATTTACCTAATAATGCACCCATGAAATAATATGATGCGCGTAATTTTTTTGATATTCCTTCAGGGATTTCTTTGTTAGTTATTTTTGAAGAATCAATTATCATTGTTTCTCCATCCCTTTTAACATCTGCGCCTAAATATACTAATATTTCATTTAAAGCCGCTGTATCTGAAATGTTTGGAACATTAAATATTGTTGCAGTCTCATCACAAAGTATTGCTGCTGGAATTAGTGCAACTGCACTGTTTTTAGCTCCACTAATATTGATTGTTCCAGTAAGTGTATTACCACCTTGAATTTTTATTTTTTGCATGTCATTACCTCCAAAATCCAGTAAATATATTATATCATATATAAATATTATCTATTATATTTATATCACTTTTTTTAAATTTTGTTCTTAATATTTATTATTACTTCCAAATAAAATTATCTTTTCTTTGATTTTTTCTTTCATAGCACTTTCACCAGCGCATATTACTTTTCTTGGATCATAAACTTTTTTGTCATTATCTAAAAATTTTCTTACAGCTTCACTCCATACAATTTGTAAATCTGTATTTATGTTAATTTTACAAATACCACATGAAATAGCCTTTTTAATTTGTTCATCATATATACCTGTTCCACCATGTAAAACTAATGGAATATTTACTTTTTTACTAATTTCTAACATTCTATCAAAATCTAATTTAGGTTCACCTTTATATAATCCGTGAACACTACCTAGCGCAGGAGCAACAAAATCAACTTTTGTTTCATTAACTAACTTTATAATGTCATCAGTTTTAGCATAAGCTATATCACTAGATAGTTCATCTTCGCTTCCACCTATATGACCTATCTCTGCTTCTACTGTAACATTATTTTCTTTTGCATAACTAACTACTTCATTAGTAATTTTTATATTTTCTTCTAAGCTATATTTTGATGCATCTATCATAACTGATGTAAATCCTGCATCAATTGCTTTTTTACATGTATCAAAAGATGAGCCATGATCAATATGTAAACATACAGGAATAGATATTTGTAAATCTTTAATTAAGCCTTTAACAAGACCAACCACAGTATTATATCCACCCATGTATTTGGAAGCTCCTTCACTCACACCTAAAATAACAGGACTTCTTTGGTATGCACAAGTTTCAAGAATATATTTTGCCCATTCTAAATTATTAATATTAAAATGAGGAACTGCATATTTCTCTATTTTAGCTTTTTCTAACATAGCTTTTGCATTTTCTAACATTACATTCACCCACTTTAATATTAATATAAATAAAAAAATAAAGCAATTCTAAAAAACATTATTTTAAAATTACTTTACATATTTATTGATATTTAAATATATTTTATGTTTATTATGATATTTTTATTAATGATATTCCAATAAGTATTCCAACTACAATTATAATTAGAGTTATAGATAATATATTAATAAATCCCATAGTTCTTCCTCTATTATTTGTTTGTTCATATGTATCAGTTTGTACGAGCGTTGAAATCTCTTTAATAGCATTCATAAAGTTTTGTTTTAATTCTTGAGTAGTAAGATAGGGTAATATTTTGTTATAATTTTGAAGTATATATTTTTCGTCATGATTAGCGATAAATGATGCTGCCATTTCTCTTTGAACTTTTATCATGGTATTGTTTTGAATTTGAAGATTACCATCAAAATTTCCCGCTCCACCCATTAAGGATATTTGAATTGGTGTATTTGTATTTAACTGTTGTTCATATCCACTCATTATCAATTTATCTATAGAATATATTTTTTCTAAATCAAACATTAATTCCTCGAATTTTCCATTGTTTCCATTCATTGATTCATATATTTGTTTTAATGTTTCTCTCCCGTTTTGCTTGTAGGCTAATGATAAAACTTGTGGCAATGGTAAATCCATTGTCATTGACATCAACATTAAAATATCTCCATTGAATTGATACTCTGAAAGTGGACTATATGGAGTATGATTTCTTTGTCCTCTAACAGAGCTTGGTTGATTTCTATAATTTATATTAGTACCATTAGAAACATTATATAAAATTTCTGCAGTATATTGTGTTGAAGCTTCCGTCAAGAACATACCTGTTTTTCCGTTATAAAAAGCACATTGTTCAACATTGTCAAGTGAATATGTTTGAAGAGCATGAGTTAATTCATGGAAAAAATATAATTTGTTTTGTTCATAATCCAGATTTTGATTCATAGTTATTGTATTTTTATCAGTAATACCGTGAATTCCACCAAGATTTTTTTCTTCTATTTTTTTTAATACATTAGGTAATCTTTGAGCTAATTCAACTGGATCTATCATCATTGATTCAGATACTTGTCCAATGCTATCTATATAATCCGCAATTAGTAAATAGTATTTTTCAGGAATACTAACATTAGAATTTCTATATAATCCCTTTATAGAATCAACTAATCCACTATTTATTAATTCTCTTTCTCTTTCTAATCTATTCATAATTTCACCGCCAAAATTCAGGCATTATCTTTGCATAACTATATATTTATTATAATTCTTTTTTATTAATAGTTTTTCTCCAAATAATATTTTAAGTATTATATTTATCATTTATATATCCCTTAATATAATACTCCATTATTTGCATTATCATCACCATTTGGATATAGAATACTATCTAATAAATCTTCATTTTTTTCTAAACACATTTTTATTGCATTTATTGTTTGGTCTTTTGTTCCACCTGGTTCTGCAATGTATGCTTTTTTTCCAAATTTTTCTTCATAAAGTTTACAATATTTAGTAAATTCATCATCATTGTCATCTTTATTTTGTTCTTTTATTTTCACTATCATTTCATCAAAATAATGAAAATTAGTTTTTTCTCCTTCTTCAATAATTATTTTTTTTACTACATCAATAAATTGTTCACAAAATTGTCCAATATTACCTTTAACTTGTCCATTAATATATATAGTTAACTGACCATATTTTATTTTGATTTCACTTGATTTGCCACCTTCATAAGAATTAGTATCCAAATATAATTTATTTTGTGCTTTTGAACATTTTATTAATGTATCTAGATTACTTGAAACAAATGATTTGATTTTATTAAATAATTGTTGATTTTTAATGTTATATTTTTCTCCATTGATATTAATAGAATATTTTTCTAATCCAAAAATTTCTATATCAATTCTATCATTATTATAATTTGGATGACCTATTGGTATTATACTACCACTATAAAGTTTTATAGCAAAATCTACAAATTTAAAATCCATATACTCTTGTTCAAGTTTTTTAAATCTAGCATATTCATGTTTATCTATTTCAACTTTGGGAATTTTATTATTGATTTTTCGAGGTTGCTCATTAACTTGCGCATTATCAATATTTTGTTCCATTGTTTTGATTATTTTTTCAGCGTTTTCTACTAATTCCTTTGCATATTCTTGTTCTTCAGTTTCATTATCTAAACTATAATTATTTATCATATCATTAATTTCTTTCATATTTATATTCTCATTATAATCTAATGATTGTATTAATTTAATCATATCATATACTTTATTTTTATCTAATTTATTTATGTATCGTTCAACTAGCCTTACAATTTGAGTTTGTTTTACAACAATTTCATCACGTTCTAATTTTCCCATTGAATATAAGATATTGGGAAGTTTACTAGAAAAAACTTTATTTTTTTGTTTCCAAAGCCAATCTCCATCGTTATTGTCATCTAAATATTTTACCCATTCATTAATTTTTTCTTTTTTTAATTTTGTTAAAGTTTCATAAGATAAATTTTCCATTCTTTAAAACAGCACCTTTCTATAATAAAATTATATACTAATTGATATATGTTTTCAACATTTACAAAATATTTTACAGGATAAATGCATGAGTTTTTAAAACTTATGTGTTTTTAAGTTGTTTTATTAAGTCTGGTTTTAATAATTTAAAAATATTTTCAATTTCATTTTTGAAATCTAACGATAATTCATACATTATTAATTTCATACTTTTATTATAAAATACTTGTACCAATTTTAATATCATTAATGCTATTCTTCTTATTATTCCTAAATTCTTTGCTCCGTTTTTTTCTAATGTTTTATTTTTATCTTCTCTAAATATTATATCTAATGGTGCGTGTAAATTGTTTTCTATTCCCCAATGTTTCCTTACTGAATCTTTAAATGTTTTTATATCATTTTCAAAACTTATTATATAATGTCTTCTTTCTTCAATCACTTCTCCAGTTTGTATATTTTCTATTATTTTTATTTCTACTCCTATTGATTTTAATCCTTTCCAATCTCTATAACCATTTATCCATTTTATATTGTTTGTCATATAGTATTTTCTATTTATTATTTTACTATGGGATTTTTCTACTTCTTCATAAAATTTTTCATTTTCTATTTGTTTTAAAAATTCTTCATCCTCAAAATACTCCTTTATCTCATTATGGAATGTTTTTTGATTTCCCTTTAATGCTAAAACATAATTACCTTTTTTCTTTATAATACTTTTTACTGTTTCTTTTTGTGTATTTAAAGCATCTGCAGTAATTATACAATTACTTAAATCTAATTGTTCTAATAGTTATTTTCCCATTGGAATTTCATTTTCTTTTTCATTAATGTAGTCTTGTAAAATACTTACTCCATAATTATGTGAATAAACACTCATTATATTAACTGGTTTTAATTTTGTTATAGTTAATCCATTTCTAGATGAACCATTTGTAGTTTTACCATCAATACTATATATATCTTTTTCATTTTCTTCTTTAGGAACATAATTATCTATAATTTCTATAAAATATTTAAGACAATTTTTATAAAGGATAGAAGAGTCCAATATAGAAATAACTCTTTGTATAGTATCATGTGAAGGAATTCCATTTGGTAATTCTAAATATTTTTTTAGCCATATTTCTTCTTTTTTAGCAAATGCTTCTATTTCAGTCCATTCAGTTGCTTTAGAAATAATTGCGAAAAAAGTAATCATTATAATATCAGACATTAAATGTTTAGTATTAGGTTGATATCTATCATCCTTAGTCTTTTTTATAATTGTTATAAAATCATTAATTGCAGTATCATTAATACTGTCAAAATCAATATCTATATCTTTAAACATATTTTTTATTTCCTCTAACATTTTACTTTTTTTACTCATATCTTTTTATCCTTTTTCTATATAATATCTCAAAAAAAACACATAAGTTTTAAAAACTCATGCGTTTATCCTGAATATTTTATTAATTCCTTGCAAGAATATATTGTTTATCAAAATATGAAACATATTCCAATTAAAATTAGTGCTGAGCCACCAACTATATTAGATATCTTACCAAATTTTTCATTTAATTTTGTTCCTAATTTAACTCCTAAATATGTGAATATTGCACTAGTTAAAGAAAATATTATTACCGCACCCAATATATTATTAGTGATTAAATTTAACCCTAATCCAGTTGAAAAACTATCTATACTTACTGAAAAAGCAAATAATACTATTCCCCAAATAGAAGTTAATAATTTTTTTTCTTCATCTTTAAAACTTGATAAAATCATATCTATACCTATTAATGATAATATTATTAAAACTATATATTTTCCATCAATTATTATCTTGCTAATTATCATATTACCTACGGTTAATCCTAAAAGAGGCATAAAAAAGTGAAAAATACCAACTATAATTGATAATATTAAACTTTTTGTTTTTGATATATTTAATGTTCCATAACATAATGATAAAGAGAATGTATCCATACTTAAAGATATTCCTATTAATAATATTGTAAATAATGTATTCATTAAAATACCTCCTAAATAATTTTATTATCTAAGAGGACAAATAATACTAAAAATATTTTTCAATTAATTCTTTTACAAAAAATTTATATTCTACTTCATCAGATTCTTCTGCTTCTATTAAACATAATGGTGGAAATAATACGCACCACCAATTATTACCTTTACCTTCACCTAAAGTAATTAATACTGATTCGTATTCACCAGCATCA
This sequence comes from Bacilli bacterium, assembly GCA_017435465.1. Taxonomy (GTDB): domain Bacteria; phylum Bacillota_I; class Bacilli_A; order RF39; family UBA660; genus JAFSEX01. The sequence continues at coordinate 27,820 of JAFSEX010000062.1, read as the reverse complement.
TATTTAACACCTTTATATTCTTTTTCTGGAAAATAATTATATCCGTATTCTACCTTAAAAGTATTTATATAACTTTTCTCTCTTAATATTTTTTCTACTGCAGTTTCTAAAACATTGATATTATTTTTTAATGTGTCTCTAGCATCTTCAATATTAGTTTTATCTTTTAACATGTTGTATATTTCATTTTGTATTTGAAAAGACACATCCATTTTAACTTCTTGGTCGTATTTAGAATTGCTGTTTGCTAGAACTCTTAAGCGTATTGCTTCAGCAGGTATTGTTATATCACTTGCATTAACATTTTTATTTACCATTATAAAACATATTATTACTAAAGATATTATTATAATTTTTTTCATTTAAAAACACTATCCTTCCTATCTAATATTGGGTAGTGTTTTATTTTTTTATTCACAATTATTTAAAATAAATAAAAATCTATCTTTATTTTGTAAATCTTTTTCTAAAAGTATCAATGAGCTTGGAAAATGAGTTTGTGCTAATTTAGTAAGTTTTTCACCTTGCATATAACCTATTTCAAATGCAATTATATTTTTTTCTTTTAGATTATTTTTTGCTTGTTCTAATATGGTTTCATAACATTTTAATCCATCATTATTTGCATATAAAGCAAGTTCTGGTTCATTATTTTTAACTATATCCATTATTTCTTCATCTTTACTAATATATGGTGGATTACTAATTATTACATCATATTTTTTTGTAATACCATTTAAGAAATCATTTTCTATGAAATTTATATCAACATTATTATTTTTAGCATTTTTCTTTGCAACCATTAAAGCTTTATTTGATATATCAACTGCATCAATATTTGAACTTTTTAATTCTTTTTTTAAAGTTATTGCGATACATCCAGAACCTGTTCCTAAATCCACTATATCTAAATTATTATCTAAATATTTATTAATATATTTTAATGTTTTTTCAACTAGTTCTTCAGTTTCGAATCTTGGAATTAATACATCTTTATTGACTTCAAATGTATATCCATAAAAATTAACATTTCCAACTATATATTGAACAGGTTCACCATCTTTTAATCTTTTAATAGCTTCTTCAATATTACCTTTATAATATCTTTTTAAATATTCTAAATCAGTCATACTTAACACCTCTTTATACTTTGACAAAATATTATAAATATGATAATATGTATTTGTCAAAGCAATTTGCATAAAATAAAAAAGGGAACATTCAATTTTGCAAGTGAATGTCTACCTAATTAAACGCAAAAGACACTTATTTAGCGACACTTATTCAAGCGAATGAGTGTCATTTTTTTAATTCTATTACCAAATAGGTAAGGAGCAATAAAATGATACAAATGTATCTTAGAATTTTTATTGTGAAAACTCTTTTTTTCATTTATATCAAACCTCCTTTCTGGGAGGTAGACACTCACATCAAATGTTCCAAATTAATTATATCAAACATTTGTTCTTGATACGATATTTTGTTTAAGATTTATTCACCTTTTAATTTACGGTTTTGATCTTCAGTTACTAATGCTTCAATAATTTCATCAATACTACCTTCCATAACACGGTCTAATTGTTTAGTAGTAAATCCAATTCTATGGTCAGTAACACGGTTTTGAGGATAATTATATGTTCTTATTTTTTCACTTCTATCACCAGAACCAATCTTATTTCTTCTTTCAGCACCTAATTCTTCTTCTTGTTCTTTAATTTTTAAATCATATAATCTTGTTTGAAGAATTTTAATAGCTTTTTCTTTATTTTTAATTTGAGATCTTTCTGTTTGTGAATAAACAATTATTCCTGTTGGAATATGAGTTAATCTAACAGCAGAGTCAGTTGTATTAACACCTTGGCCACCACATCCAGATGAACGTGTTATATCTATTCTAACTTCATTCATATCTAATTTAAAGTCAACTTCTTCAGCTTCTGGCATAACAAGTACAGTGGCAGTTGAAGTATGTACTCTACCTTGAGTTTCAGTTGCTGGAACTCTTTGTACTCTATGTGCACCACTTTCATATTTTAATTTAGAATAAACATTATCACCTTTAACTAAAAATTCAATTTGTGAAAATCCCCCAGCTTCTCCTTGTTCTTCATTATATACTTCAACTTTCCATCCTTGTTTTTCAGCATATTTTGTATACATTCTAAATAAATCACCAGCAAAAATGTTAGCTTCATCTCCACCAGCAGCACCACGTATTTCAATAATAACGTTTTTACCATCATTAGGATCTTTTGGTATTAATAGAATTTCTAATTTTTTTAAACTATTTTCTTTAGCAACATTTAAATTTTCTAATTCTTCATGAGCAAACTCACTTAATTCTGGATCTTTAGACATTTCTTTTGCAGCTTCAATATCGTTAATTATTGTCTTATAATTTTTATATTCTTCAACTGTTTCTCGTAAATCTGATTGTTCTTTTGATAACTTCATTGATTCTTTTATATCTGATAGAATTTCTGGTTTAGTTAGTTCATTACTTATTTCATTGTATCTATTTTCAATAGCGTCTAATCTTTCTATCATATAATCAGTCCTTTCGCATTTAAATTATATCATATTTTTTAATAAAAGAAAAAGGCAATATGCCTTATCCATCATAACTTTCATCGTCTTCAGTTACAACAACTAAATCTTCTAAGTCATTTTCTTCATAATCATCAGTAGAATCATAGTCCATTGAATCGTCTTCCTGATTTTCGTCATCATCATTAGTATCTACATCATCAACATCTACATCAAAGTCATCATCGTCGTCAATAATTACTTTTGTTGTATGTCTTTCTTTTAAATCCCATTCACCATTTGGTAATGCATAGAATCTTTTATCTGTTGTAAGTGTTGTATAAAAATCACCTATTGTTTGTGCGATAACATCATCAGATAATTCTAATAATTCTGCGATTGTTCTTAATAATTCAATTGTAGTTTTATGTGTTTTTTCTTTCTTTAAAATTTCATAAGCAATATCTGTATAAGATAATAGTTCTAATTCTTCTTTACTCATTTTATATATATTCATAAATTTGTCCTCCTACATTTTTTCAGGTGATGATACACCAATTAAAGAAAGAGCATTACTGATAGTTATTTTAACAGCAGTAATTAAAGCGATTCTTTCTTCTGAATACTTTTTATTATCTGTTAATATTTTTTCTTTAGAATAATATGTATGGAATAATCCAGCTAAATCATATACGTAATTAGTAATTAAATGTGGTAATTTCTTAGATGCACTATTTTCAACTACAGTATTAAATTCATATATCTTTTTCAAAATATCATATGCTTCTTCACTTTCAATTGTTTCAAAACATGTAGAAGCTTTTAAATTTTTGCTTTCTGCATCTCTTAGAATAGAGCAAATTCTAGCGTGTGCATATTGTACATAGTATACAGGATTATCATTAGATTTTTTAGTTGCTAGATCCATATCAAAATCCATTTGAGTATCTAGACTTCTCATTATATAGAAATATCTAGTTGCATCTACTCCAACTTCTTCCATAAGTTCTCTTATTGTTATTGCATTTCCTGTTCTTTTACTCATTTTTACTTCTTTACCATCTTGAATTAATCTAACCATTTGTAAAATTTTAACATCAAGCTTGTTACTATCATTTCCAAGCATTTCCATTGATGCTTTTAATCTTGGAATATATCCATGATGATCTGCACCTAATACATCAATTATATTATCATAATTTCTTTTGTATTTATCATTATGATATGCAATATCTGGTAATAAGTATGTATATGTTCCATCATTTTTTACTAGAACTCTATCTTTTTCATCTCCATACTCACTAGTTTTTAACCATATAGCGTCATCACTTTCATATGTTCTATTATCTTCTATTAGTTTATTTAATACATTTTTAACTTCATTTCTATCATAAATTGATTGTTCACTACTCCAAACATCAAATTCAACATTGAAATCAGCTAAATCTTTTTTTATTTTAGATAGTAAAATGTTAAGTCCATATTTTTTGAAGAATGGAATATCTTCTTCTAATTTAGTATCTTGAAATTCTTCATAAATATTTTTAGCGATATCAATTATTTCTTTTCCATGATAACCATTTTCAGGTAATTCAAAATTAATGCCACATAATTCTTTATATCTTTCTTTAATAGAAACACCCAAATTATACATTTGATTTCCAGCATCATTTATGTAATATTCCCTAGTTACATCGTATCCAGCAAATTTATATATACGAGCTAGTGAATCTCCATAGCTTGCACCCCTTGCATGACCTAAATGTAGAATACCTGTAGGGTTTGCACTAACATATTCTAAATTGATTTTTAAATTTTTAGATTCCTTTGAACTACCATAATTATCTTTTTCTTCTAACACTTTATTAATATTGTCTAATAAATATTTTTTACTAGTATAAAAGTTTATAAAACCAGGAGATGCAATTTCTATTTTTTCTAATATGTCATCACATTTAATATTTTCCACAATTTTATTAGCAATATTCATTGGATTATCTTTTAAAATTTTAGTAAGTTTTAAAGCTATGTTAGATGAATAGTCCCCATTTTTCTTATCTTTTGGTATATCAATAATTATTTCAGTATCAGAAATATCTATTGATTTTTGAATTTTTTCTTTAATATAATCTTTAATATCCATTATATAAGCACCTCATATTCTATATCTAAAATATTATTTGATTTATTCTCATCTAAATAATATTCTATTTTTAACTTATTTTCTTCTTTTTTTAACTTAGTTGTAAATATTGGTATGTTTATATTAATGTTTTCTTGTTTTAAATAATACTTACTATATGTTTGTTTATTAAGAATAAATTTATGTTTTAGAATACTATTTTCATCAGTTTTTGTAAATATTATTCTATCATTTTTAAAATTTATTTTTATCGTCATATTATCTTTTTTAAAATTTATAGTATTTCCAATTAAATGACCAATTTCATTATATTCAATTTTTTCATTAATACTATAATTTTTAAAATAACCTTTTATTTGAATTTTATGCATAAAAACAACTCCAATAAATGTCGTTGATAATTATACCACAACATTTATATTTTTGCACTCATATTTTTAATTTTTTTTTTCATACTAAGTTATAGAATGATTGGTGATTATATATGAGACGATTTAAAAAGATTTTAAAACTGTTTTTAATACCTATTTTTATATTTTTACTTGGTAATATTGTTTTATACGTCATTGCTTTTATTACTCCTAAATTAGAGATAAAAACAGCCAATAGTTTTAGTTTTTATGATAATAATAATGAACTATTTTTTTCAGGAAATTCTAATAGTGAATGGGTTTCTTTAGATGAGATTTCTCCTAATTTAATTAATGCGACAATTAGTGTTGAGGACAAAAATTTTTATAAACATAAGGGATTTGATTTTTTAAGAATTGCGAAGGCTATGTATTTGAATGTTGTTAATAGAGATATTGTACAAGGAGCATCTACTATTACGCAACAATATGCAAGAAATTTATATTTAACATTTGATAAAACTTGGAAAAGAAAAATTGATGAAGCATGGCTTACTATTGAACTTGAAAGTCATTATTCTAAAGATAAGATTTTAGAAGGTTATTTAAATACTATAAATTATGGACAAGGTGTTTATGGTATTCAAAATGCAGCTAGATTTTATTTTGATAAAGATGCGAAAGATTTAACTATTTCTGAAGCTAGTATGCTTGCGGGTATCCCTAATTCACCAGCTAATTATTCACCTTTAGTTGATGAATATAGTGCGAAAAAAAGACAAAATACAGTTTTAAATATGATGTATTCTAATGAATATATTAATAAAGATGAAATGGATAAAGCATATAATGATAATTTAGTATACATTGGTAAAAAGGAAAAATATAATTTATCTACTCTAATGTATTACCAAGATGCAGTTATGAATGAATTGAAAGAAATTAAAAGTATTCCATCATCATTTTTATCTACTGGTGGTTTAAAAATTTATACTGCACTTGATTTAGAAGCGCAAACTTATTTTGAAGAATCAATGACTGAACAAATGCAGAATGTTCCTGATGCGCAAACTTCTGGTGTTATGATGAATCCTAATAATGGTGAGATAATAGCTTTAATTGGTGGAACAAACTATGTTAAAAGTCAATATAATAGGGCAACTGATTCAAAAAGACAGGTTGGTTCTACTATGAAGCCGTTTTTGTATTATGCCGCACTAGAAAATGGATTTACTTCATCAACTAACTTTTTATCTGCACCTACTACTTTTACTTTTGGAACAGATCAAACTTATTCGCCAAAAAACTTTTCTGAAAAATATGCGAATATGGAAATATCTTTAGCGGCCGCAATTGCATATTCAGATAATATATATGCGGTTAAAACACATATGTTTTTAGGTGAAGAAGCTTTAGTTGAAACTGCAAGCAGGGTTGGTATTGATGCTAAATTAGAAGCTGTCCCTTCCCTTCCATTAGGTACTAATGAAATTAATATGATTGACTTTATTGGAGGATATGGTGCATTTGCAAATCTTGGATATAAAGTTGATCCACATTTGATTAGAAAAGTTGAAGATATAGATGGAAATATTTTATACGAAAGTAAAAAAACTAAAGAAAGAGTTTTAAATAAAAGCACTGTATTTATTTTAAATGAATTATTATCTAATACTTATAGTTATGATTTCGTAGATTATTCTACTCCTACGTTAATGAGTATCGCACCTAAATTAACGAATAAATATGCGATTAAATCTGGTAGTACAGATACTGATTATTTAACAATTGGGTATAATAAAGATATTGTTTTAGGTGTTTGGTATGGATATGATAATAATCAAACTATAAATTCTAGTGAATCTAAAATTACTAAACAAATATGGGCAAATACTATGGAAAAATATTTCAAAGAAAAAGAAACATCATGGTATGATGTTCCTGATAATGTTGTAGGAGTACTTATAAATCCTATAACAGGTGAATTATCAACTGATAATGATGAAAAAAAACATATTTGTTATTATATTAAGGGTACTGAACCATATAGTGATACACCAGATACCATTTTGAAAGATGTTATTGGAAATTAAAAAAATGACAATTATCCAAATTTATTGTCATTTTTAAATACAAGTAATTTTTCGTTTTTTGGATTTGATGTTTTTGCAATTTCCACAAAATTATTAAATAAACTTTTATCAAATTCTCTTTGAAATAAAATACATTTTATAATATCATCTATTTCACATTTATGAAATTTATAATATTTTTTTAATTCATAAATATAATCAATTAATTCATGGAAAGCTTTAGAATTATATATACTAATATCTTTAGATGGATTATTAATAATTAAATCATCAATATTAGTTTGTTCTGAATAAGTCATAGTATAATCATATTTTTCTCTTTTTGTTTTGAACGATAAATATAATTTGTCATTTGTTTTTTTACATGTAGTGAATGGTTCCATTCTAGCTCTATGTGAAAAATATGGTTTATAAAAACGAACAAAACTATTTCCAGAATATCTAATATCATTATTTATATTTCTGTATATCTCTGTATGTATATATCGTGGGCGTTTACTATTATAGTAACTAAAATTTATTTTATGTAAATCCATGCGTGTTTTTTCTTCAGATAAATATCGTATCCATAAATCTGTAATTTTGTTATAGCAGTGTTTAAAAGTAAGATCAATGTCATTTGCTAAATTTATTTTTGATTCAACATTTCCTAATTTTATTTCTTTTACTTCACTATTTAATAATTCAGATATTTTATTTCCTATCCTTTCTACATTTTTTTTGTTGTTATCCATTTTTTATCACTCTTTCATATGTTTTCAAATAAAGTATACTATATTAATAATATAAAATCAAGTTTCTAGTAAAAAAACTGTTAACCAAATACTTGCTAACAGTTCAATTTTATAAATTATTTTCTAATACTAATATTTATTTGATAAGCACCTGCTAAATCATTTTCATTTATTTCTATCATATATCCATTATTTTGTAAATTCATTATAGTATTTCTAATAACTGCAACTGCGCCCGTAATATCTTGTTGCATTATCATTGCTTGTGGACCAACATCCTCTTGTGGTTGTTCTTGTTGTTGTGGCATAGTAAAGGCAGGATCTTGCATTGGTTGTGGTTGGTATCCAATATTTGGATCTATCATTGATTGTTGGGTTGGATATTGGTACATTTGTTGTTGCATTGGATACACCATATTTGGATCTACCATTGGTTGTTGGTTTGGATATTGATACATTTGATTTGGATTTTGCATCATTTGTTGATTAGGATATTGGTACATTTGTTGTTGTGGCATCATTTGTTGTGGTTGTTGATACATAGGAGATTGTTCTGGTACCATTTGTGGATTTGGATTACCAAAATTATTTTGATCTTGTACTGGCTCTATACCATTGTTTACAGGAGGTCCATCAAGTTGAATTGGTGGCTGTACGTTATCTGGTATATTCATGAAATTATTAAAATTATTTTGATTGTTTTCATTTCCCATATTCATGTTTGCCTCCTCATCATCTAAATTTAATATTTTATTACTATTTTCATTATTTATTGGTTCTATATTATTTGGCTCGTTTATACTTATTTGATCAAAATCAGGAATACTTGGTACAGGTGGTATATTATTGATTTGTTCTTTAATATCGTTTGGTGTATCAATTGTACCCTCTAAACTAATTGTTCCTATTTCTTCTTCATTATTTTGTGTAGAATTGTTAGGAATATCCTCAATAATGAATTCATCATTATTAGAATTTCCAAAATCAATTATTTCTTCTATATCATCATCATTATTAACATTATTAGTATTATTTGATAATGCTTCCTTAATTGCTAAATCAGTTTCCCTTACTGTCATTCTTTTTTCTATTATTTGATTTAACATTTCGATTTGTTTTTGAGGATTATCTTTAAGTGCAAGCAAACTTCTAGCATGCCTTTCAGATATTTTATTATTTAATAATGCTTGTTGAACTTCATCACTTAAATCTAATAATCTTAACATATTAGAAACAGCTGGTTGACTTTTTCCCATTCTTTTAGCAAGTTCTTCTTGAGTCATTTGACCTAGTCCTAAAATTTGTTTATATGATTTTGCTTTTTCTATTGCAGTTAAATCTTTTCTTTGGATATTTTCTGCTAAAGCAATTTCAGCGCTTTTTACATCATCTAAATCCATAATAATAGAAGGGACTTCCCTTAGTCCAACAATATTAGCAGCTTTAAATCTACGTTCACCGGCTATAATTTCATATTTATCTCCTAGCCTTCTTAAAACTAATGGTTGAATTATACCATGTTGTTTAATTGATTCTGCTAATTCTTGTAATTCATCCTGATTAAAGTTTTTTCTTGGTTGAAATCTGTTAGGAATTATGTCAGAAACATTAACATAATTAATTTCACCTTTCATGTTAAGGACCCCTCCTTACTTTTATTCTTTTTACAAAGTATCTATCATATATAACATTGTAACTTTTTTATAATAAATTTACAATATTTTTTTAAAAATTTATAAAAATTTATATAGTGTTTTACATTAGAAATTTTTAATAAAAAAAAACGTTATAAATATTTTTACAACGGTTTCTTTTTAATTTGTTCAAATTTTCTTGGATAAGTACTTGGAGTTTTATCTAGTTTTTCTATTCTAACTAGTGTTCTATTACTATTTTCAATAGGAAGTTTAAATTCTATTTTATTAATAAATTTACACTTTAATTTTTCTAAAGTTTTATCAATATTATTTATTTCTTCTTCAACATTAGATTTCATTGCAATAAAATATCCATTTATTTTGATTGCTTGAACTGATAATTCTAATAGGATATTTAATTTCGCAACTGCACGAGCTGTTATAACATCATATTTTTCAATATTATTTATTGAGAATACTTCTGCTCTTTCGTGAATCGCTTCTATATTTTCTAATTTTAAATTATCTATAACAGTGTTTAAGAAGTTAATTCTTTTATTTAATGAATCAACTAATGTTATTTTTAAATTAGGAAATACAATTTTCAAAACTACTCCAGGAAATCCTGCCCCTGTTCCTATATCACATAATGTATCAATACTAGTTAAATCAATAATTTTATTTAAAGTTAATGAATCATAAAAATGTTTTAAATATACATCTTTTTTATCTGTAATTCCAGTTAAATTCATAACTTTATTATATTCAATTAATAATTCATAATAAGTATTTAATTGTTCAAGTTGGTCATTAGTTAAAATTATATTTATATCTTTTAAGGCATTTAAAAATTCTATTTCAGACATTTTAACACCCTTTCTTTTTTAAATATACCATTATTATTGATATATCTGATGGATTAACTCCACTTATTCTTGCTGCTTGTCCAATTGATGTTGGTTTAACTTTAATTAATTTTTCTCTTGCCTCTGATGCTAAATTTGGTATTTCAGAGTAATCTAAATTTTCAGGTATTTTTTTATTTTCTAAATTTAACATTTTTTCTGCTTCTCTAATAGTTTTCTTAATATATCCTTCATATTTAATATTTATTTCAACTTGTTCTAAGATTTCATTTGAATAATCTATATCAAATAATTCACATATATTTGTTATTTTAATTTCTGGACGTTTTAATAAATCATATAGAGTAATACCATCTTTTAATTTAGCGGAATTTAAGTTTTCTAAATATTCATTAATTTGTTTTGTTGGAGTAACTTTATTTTCTTGTAAAAATATAGTTAATTTATTTATTTTATTTTCTTTATCTACTAGTTTAGTATATCTTTCATTATCTATTAAACCCACCTCATAACCATATCTTCTAAGTCTTAAATCAGCATTATCATGACGAAGAAGTAATCTAAATTCAGCACGTGAAGTTAATAATCTATATGGTTCCATAGTACCTTTTGTAACTAAATCATCAATTAATACACCAATATATGCTTCATTTCTTTTTAAGATTAATGGTTCTTTTTCTTCTAATTTTAGTGCAGCATTAATACCTGCAATTAAACCTTGTGCAGCTGCTTCTTCATATCCACTAGTTCCATTAATTTGTCCGGCAGTATATAAATTTTCTATTATTTTACTTTCTAATGAAGCATTCATTTGTAATGGATTAATTGCATCGTACTCAATCGCATATGCATATTTTAAAATTTTAACATTTTCTAATCCTTCTAAGCTGTGAACCATTTTTTCTTGTACATCATATGGCATACTAGTTGAAAAACCCTGTAGATATATATCATCATAATATAAACTTTCTGGCTCCAAAAATAATTGATGTCTATCTTTATCACTAAATCTAACTACTTTATCTTCAATAGATGGACAATATCTTGGACCTACACCTTCAACATATCCACCATACATACTTGATTTGTTTAAATTTTCCATAATTATATTATGGGTATTTTCATTGGTATATATTAAATAACATGGTTCTTGTTTTTCAATATCATATAATGGTTCATTATCAAAACTAAATGTCCAAGGAGTTGAATCACCATCTTCTCTTCTAGTTTTTGTATAATCAATTGTATGTCTATCTAATCTTGGAGGAGTTCCAGTTTTAAGTCTTATAATATCAAAACCTAATTTTTTTAAATTATCACTTAAATATAAAGATGGCTTTTCATCATTTGGACCTTTTCTTGTTCTAGTATCCCCTACTAAAATATCTGATTTTAAATATGTACCTGTTGTTAAAATTACTATATTACTAGTAATTTTTGTACCATCTTCTAATACAATCCCACCTATTTTATTATTTTCTACAATTAAATCTTCAACAATTGCTTCTAATACATCCAAGTTTTCTTGATTTTGTAATTCCTTTAACATTTCTTTTGGATATGTAACTTTATCTCCTTGCGCTCTTAAACTTCTAACCGCAGGTCCTTTAGATGAATTAAGCATTTTAATTTGAATATGAGTTTTATCAGCAGTTTTACCCATTTGTCCACCAAGTGCATCTATTTCTCTTACAACTATCCCCTTCGCACTTCCTCCAATTGATGGATTACATGGCATACTTGCTACATTATTTATATTTCCAGTTACTAATAATGTTTTATGACCTTTTCTTGCAGATGCTAAAGCAGCTTCACAACCTGCATGACCTGCACCAACTACTATAATTTCATAATTCATAGTATCACTTCCCTATTTTTTTTGTTTTGTTAATTCTTTATTTTTTTGTGGAGTACCAAATTCATTAAAATATACAATATTATCATCTACTTCTGTAGCTTTAACAATTACTGGTTCAGTATTTACATATATTATTTTTAAATTCATTGGAAGATGTAAAACATCTTTTTTTACAGATTCAATAATATAACCCTCAAAATTTTCTGAATTATAAATTAAATCATTCCTTGTTATTGTAATTTTATGTTCTCCTGGTTCGAAAATTTTGTATATTTTTCCAGAATCATCTTTAACTACATTCTCCATTTTATACATTGTTTCGATATCTTGATATTGTACTTCATAATTATATACAAATTTATTTGCTCCGATAATAAATGTTATTCCAATTGCCCCTGTTGCTATTTTTTTTATTAAATCTTTATTTACATATTTCATTATAACCATACCCTCTTACTTCCCTAAACAAAATTGTGTGAATAATTGATCAATAAGTTCATCAGAATATGATTCACCAATTATTTCTCCTAAAATATCCCATATATTTTTTAAATCAATTTGAATCATATCTACTGGGATATCATTTAAAATTGAAATATCTATTTCGTTAATAATTTCTACACATTTTTTCAATAATGATATACTTCTTGCACTACTTAAATATGTCAAATCTTTTTCTTCTATATTTCCTATATTAAATAATTCTATTATTTTATCTTTTAATTCATTTAAACCATTGTCATTTAATGTATTACTTGTTATAACATTTTCATCTTTTAGATATTTAATATCTAATTTTCTTTCTAAATCATTTTTATTTATAACAATAATTCTATTTTTATTTTTAGTTTGTTCTAAAATTTCTTTATCATCATTTGATAACTCTTCATTATTGTTTAATACTACAATTATTAAATCAACTTCATCAATTATTTTTTTACTTTTTTCTACACCAATTTTTTCTACGATATCATCAGTTTTTCTAATTCCAGCAGTATCTATAATATTAATTGATATTCCATTTAAAATAAATGTACCTTCTACCACATCTCTTGTTGTACCTTCAATATCTGTTACAATTGCTTTATCTTCTTCTAAAAGAGCATTTAAAATACTACTTTTTCCTACATTTGGTTTACCAAAAATACCAATTTTTATTCCATCTTTATATATTTTTGTATTTTCTGATTTTTCTAAAATTTTATTTATTTCAGATTTAATATATGTTAATTTTTCTTCTAATATATTATTTGTAATAATAATAGCATCTTCATATTCAGGATAATCTATATTTACTTCTATATTAGCAAGAATTTCTATAATTGATTGTCTTAATTCTTTTATTAAGTTAGAAATTTTACCTTCTACTCCATTAATTGCCATTTTTCTAGTTAATTCAGTTTTCGAATTTATTAAATCCATTACTGATTCTGCTTCAACTAAATCTATTCTACCATTAAGGAATGCTCTTTTTGTAAATTCACCAGGTTCAGCTAATCTACATCCATTATTTAATAATATTTCTAATATTTTATTAGTAGTTGCAATTCCTCCATGACAATTAATTTCAACTATATCTTCCTTTGTGAAGGTTTTAGGTGCTTTCATAATACTTACTAAAACTTCATCTATTATTTTATCTTTATCTATAATATGTCCATAATTTATTGTATGAGAATTTACAGTATTTAAATCTTTACCTTTAAATACTTTATTAACAATATTTATTGAGTCATCACCACTAACCCTAATTATTGAAATAGCACCAACACTTATTGGTGTTGAAATCGCAACTATTGTATCATTCATATTAATTCCTGCTTTCTTTTTCTTTTCGATTGATAATTATACCACAATTTTATCATATAATACAAAAAAAGAAGAAATTTTTCTTCTTTTCTAATTAATTTCAAATTCAAAAGGATTAGAGATAAATTCTTCATCAATACTTATACCAGAACTTAATGTGTAAGTTTTATAAATTATAATTTTATTATCTTTATTTATATAAATATTCACATCATTATAATCATCAATATTTCTATCACTTAAATATTGTTCAAAACTCATATTTTTATCAATATATTTATTGGTTAATTCATGATTGTAATATTCGTTTAATTTATTTTTTATTGTTTTTTCTATAATATCCAAATCATAATTATACATATTCAATAAATCTTCATTATTTAATAATTTATTGTTTTTGATATCAAAATTATATGAAATATATTCAGCTTTACATGAATCACCATATTCGCAAATTGATGATGTTATTAATAATGATATAATATCATCTGTTTTAGTGTATGTATAATCGAAAATACTATTTTCAGTTTCTTTTAATAAATAATATTTTGAAATAATTTCTTTATTTATTAATTCAGCAGCCTTATTATTTAAATTTATATATGGTAATCTATGCGTAATAATATTTTCTTCTTTCAATGATTCTTTCTCAATTATATAATCATGATTTTCTAATATTTTATTAGTAGTTTCTTTTGATTGAAATATTTGAAATAAAAATATTATTAATATTAATCCAATTAATATTCCCATTATTATAAATTCTTTTTTATAATTTTTAATTAAACTTTTCATTTCTTAATCCTTTCTAATAAGTAGTTAATGCCATTGGCTCAATATGCCAATTTTCATGACTTAGTCTAAACCATAACCCATATTTTTTACTATTTGTATGTACCCAATTTAGTGCGGCGTTATATGGTGAATAGCCTAAATCAGCAGCAATTCCCCAACCATGTCTAGAACCACCTGGATTTGCTGCTCTCCAAGGATTTCTACCATATTTATTAAAAGTAGCGACCTGTGCTGAATAACTTCTCCATCCTGATGTAACTGTTACAGTATAACCATTAGATTTAGCATCTTCTATTAATTTACCTAAGCTTTGATAGAAACAACTATTCATTCCTTGTGGAGCAGAACCTTGAGTCCCATCAGTTCCTGACTCCCTATTACCAGGAATGTAAAAAGTTCCATTCTTAACATATACTCTACCATCTGTATTTGGGTCCACACAATCTTCATCACCCATAAGTACATTGTTTTGTTTTTTCTGCTCTTTTCTTATTCTTTTAGCTTCTGCTGCTGCCTCTTTTTCTTTTTTTTGTTGTTCTTCATATTGTTGTCTTCTTATTTTTTCAGCTTCAAGTAAAGCTATTCTTCTTTCATTTTCTATTTTTTGTAATATATCTATATTTTCTTTAGTAGAATTATTCATACATATACCAACTTGCTCATTAACGTTTCCTACTAAATTTAGAGTGAAATTTATTATTGTAGGAACAAAAAATATTATAACAGCTGATAACATTCTTTTAACAATTTTTGAAACAATATTTTGATTATCTTTAATATTTATTATATTTTTTATTAAGTCAATTGAACACATTACAATTAATATTATAGGAACAGCAATTTGAATAATTGTTATAATACTTTTTAGTAAATAAAATATTTTAAGAATTCTTACATTTTCACAAAATTGAATATCTAATATCATTTTATCACCCTCTATTCAAATAATTATAGCATAAAAAAACAATATGTTGTATATATTGTTTTTAATTTTTTGGTTTAATTACTATTGCACGATTTGGCTCTTCTCCAACACTTTCAGTATAAACACCTCTAAAATTAGTTAGGACATTATGTACTGCTCTTCTTTGATAAGAATTCATTGGATCTAATTTTGCTTCAATTTTCGTACGTACTACTTCTCTAGCTGTTTTCTTTGCAATATACTCAATATTTTTTATTTGTTTTTCTTTATAATGTTCAACATCTAAAATAATGTTCATTTTAGTATTATATTTTACTGAAAGCATTTGTTTGATAATTGTTTGAAATGCTGATAATGTTTGTCCATTTTTACCAATTAAAATTGGATTATTATTTGAAAACATTCTCATACTAACAGTATTATCTCTAACTTTTATTTCTATTTGAGTATCAAGTCCCATTAGTGAAGTTGTATTAAGTAGGAAATCATTAATATCATTAACTATATCACTTTTTTTAATAATTTCTATTTCTACTTTTTTACCACTAAATAAACCTTGTTTTTTTTCTTTTTCATTTATTATAATGTCTTCAAAATTAACATTTAATTCTTCTAATGCTTTATTAGTAGCTTCTTCTATTGTTTTACCACTAAATGTATATTTTTCCATACTACTTACTCTCCTTACTTTTTCTTTTTACCAATAAATTTTGTGCAACTGTAAATAGATTTGAAGAAATCCAATAAATTGCAATACCTGCTGGTAAACTAAATGATGCGATTGCAATAAACACCATCATAAATCTTGTCATAAATTTCATTTGTTGTTCTTGATCAGGTGATGTTGCAGTTGCATTTAATTTAAATGAAAAATAAGTTGTTGCGATAGTTGCTAATAATAATATAATGTAATAATATTGTCCGTTTGTAAGTGCGACTACTGGATTAGTTCCTAAATGCAATCCTAAGAATGTTTCTTCAAATAAAGCTGGTAATCTATTAACTGCTTCTAAAAATGCGAAAAATAAAGGAATTTGTAACATTGAGAATAAACATCCAGACATTGGATTAATATTATATTTTTTATAAACTGCTAAAGTTTCTTGTGTTTTTTGCATCATTACTGTTTGATCATCTTGTGGTTTATTTTTATATTTCTTCTCTATTCTATCAATTTCTGGTTGTGCTTTTTTCATATTTTCAGATTGCATTGCAGTCTTTTTAGTTATTGGTATAGCAACTACCCTTATTAAAATACTTACTATTATTAAACCAAATCCATAATTTTTTAAATATTTTCCAATTGTTAAAATTAACCAAGCTAGTGGTTTAACAAAGATTGTTGTCCATAAACCTTCATATCCACCATCAGTAACACTAAATGAATCACATTCTGGTAGTTTATCAATTTTAACATCATTTTCCTTATATATATCTATTACATCTTTATTTGTAGGTTTACATAAGATATTTTCAGTTATTGATTGACCAGTTTTTTCATATGTAACTACTTTCCCATCTTTATTCTTTAAAGTTTGTGTACATCCTGTTGTTAAAAACATTACGGATAGTAAAACAATTAAAATTTTCTTTCTAGTCATTTTTTCATCTCCACTCATTAGTACTTATTAGATTTTTAATTATTTGTTCTTTAGATTCAAATTTTAAATCTATAAAGTCCTTCCTAATTATTATAATATAATCTTGATTTTTTTTAAATAGATTTTCATTCTTATCTATAATATTTTTAACTTGTCTTTTTATTTTATTTCTAGTTACTGCATTACCTAACTTTTTACTAACACTAATTCCATATCTATTTAATGATAGATTATTCTCCTTATAATATATAACTAAGTATTTATTTCCAATTTTTTTTCTATTATTTAGAATAGTACTAAAATCTTGATTCTTTTTTACTATATTAATTTTTTTCATACAATTCACCCTTTTAATAGTAAAAAACCACTGCATAACAGTGGCACTAGTCATTATTTACTAAGTCTTTTACGACCTTTTCTTCTTCTACTTGATAATACTCTACTTTTTACACGAGCAAAAAATCCGTGTTTTTTTTGTTTTTTTCTATTGTTTGGTTGATAAGTTCTTTTCATATTAATTCACACCTCCAGATCTAAGTTAATTTCTTGAACGCATATATAATTATAAGGAAATATTATTTTTTGTCAATATTTTTGGGTAATTTAACTAAAAAAGTTAGAAATAATTTTATATTTTTAACTTATTATATATATATTCATTTTGTTTTATATAACGATAAAATTGTGGAACAACAAATTTTTTATCATGTTTTTTAATTTCTTCTAAAGATAATGGCTTTTCATATTTAACTGCTTTTGAAATTTTTAGCGCATAACCCTTATCACACCCACTAAAATAATTAATAATTTCAGAATTATTCTTATTATTAGTTACTTCTAATATGTAATCTACACTTCCTTCAAGTATCTTTTCAACAATTATATAACCTACAATCGTTTTTTCTTTTTCAGAGGAATAAACAAAAATTTTTTTATTACAATTTTTTTCACCAATACTTTTTCTTCTATATTCATATATTTTAGTACCATCAAAAATTTGATTAGCATATTTTGTTTTTATAGATATTAGAACTAAATCTTCCATTTATACCACCCAAATAATATTCTATCATAATATTGATTGAAAAATCTTTTAAACAACTAAATATTTCCCGGGAAATATATTTTTTGGGAAATAAACAGGCATCTGTGGAAAACTTATCCTATTTTTTAATATTTTGATTAAGTTTTCCACTTTTTCCACAGGATTGTGCAAAAAGTTATCCATATATGTGCTTAATTTTATCCACAATCTGTGGAAAACTTCATCAAATTTGATTAAAATAATGTATTTTCCTGTGGAAAAAACTGTTTATTTGTTGTTTATTGAATTTTTTTGTCATTTTTTGTTTTCTTTTCCACAGAATTAGTTTAAAATAAGATTATATTAGTTATTATTTAGTTTGGAGGTGAATGGTATGAACGTAAATATTATTTGGACAAATTTTTTACAAAATATAAAAGAACAGATAACATCACTTGCATTTGATACATGGTTTAAAGATACTAAGCTTGTTGAACTAAATAATGGAAAAGCTTTAATTTTAGTTCCAATGCATGTACACAAGAAACATCTTATTGAAAACTATAGTGAAATGATAGAGAATACTTTAAATTTAGTAACTGGTACTAACTTTGAAATCGATTTTATATTAGAAGAAGAGTTAAATAATAAAAATGATATAGACATTGATGTTGATATGATAGGTGTACCAACAAATAAAGTTAAGTTAGAAACTAATTTAAATCCAAAGTATTTATTTGAAAATTTTATAGTAGGGGAAAGTAATAGATTTGCACATGCCGCAGCATTATCGGTTGCAGAAAACCCAGGTAGAATGTATAATCCTTTATTTATATATGGAAAAAGTGGGTTAGGTAAAACACATTTAATGCACGCAATTGGAAATTATATATCAAATAGTACAAGTAAAAATGTTCTTTACGTTACTAGTGAGCAATTTATTACTGATTTTTTGGGTATTAATAAAAAGGATAGTAATGGTACTAATTTTGATTATGTTGATTATTTTAAAAATAAATATAGAAATATTGATGTTTTAATAATTGATGATATTCAATTCTTAGGTAGTGCACAACAAACACAACAGGAATTTTTCCATACCTTTAATAAATTATATGATGATAATAAACAAATTATTATATCATCTGATAGATCACCAGATGACTTAAAGATACTGGAAGATAGACTTAGAACAAGATTTAGTTGGGGACTTTCAGTAAATATATTCCCACCAGATTTTGAACTTAGAAAAGAAATATTACTTAAGAAGATTTCTGGACAGGGTATGACTAGTGATGTACCTAATGATGTAATTGAGTATATTGCTAACACTTGTCAATCAGACATTAGACAATTAGAAGGAGCAGTTACTAGGTTATTTGCATATTCTGCAATGATGAGTGGTAGTGATATAACACTTGACCTAGCAATTGATGCTTTAAAAGATTATTTAAACAAATCAATTGGAACAAAAAATAGTGTACAAAGAATACAAAGAGTAGTTGCAGATTACTATCAAATATCAGTAGAAGATATTAAATCTAAGAAAAGACATGCGTCTATTGCATATCCTAGACAAATTGCGATGTATTTAACTAGAAAGCTTACTGATGAATCATTTCCTAAAATAGGAATTGAGTTTGGTGGAAGAGATCATTCTACAGTCATACATTCAGTAGATAAAATTGAATTAGAAATAAAAGAAAATAAACAGTTAAAAAATTTGGTTGAAACACTAGTAGAAAAAATTAAATAAACAGTTATTGTGAATAACTTGTTACTTATTAACTGAGTTTTCCACAGGAAAAATCATAAAAAATGCTTAATTTTGATGATTTTTAGACAGTTTTCCACAATTTCCACAGTAATAATAATAAAAAAAACATTAATAATAAGTAAAAAAGTAGGGGAGGAATTTTTTATGAAAATACAAATCAAAAAAGAAATATTATTAGAAAACTTATCAAACGTATCAAAAGCTATATCAACAAAAAATATAATACCTGTACTATCTGGAATAAAGTTTGATTTAAAGGATGATGGATTATATTTAACAGCAAGTGATAATGATATTACAATTCAAACATTTATTAATAAAAATGATATAGTAAAAATAGAAAAAACTGGCAGTATAGTATTGCAAGGGAGATATATTTTAGAAATAATTAGAAAATTACCTGGTGATGTGATTTCATTAGAAGTAGTTGATGAATACAAAGTATGGATTCATAGTAATACATCTGAATTTAATTTAAATGCTATTAATCCAGATGAATTTCCACAAAATAATATGGATATAACTAAAACGCCCATTATTATAAAGAAAATGGAACTTAAAAATATTATTAATCAAACATCATTTGCAACATCAACACAAGAATCTAGACCATTACTTACTGGTATTAATTTTAAAATCAATAATGATAAATTTGAATGTACCGCAACTGACTCATATAGATTATCTAAAAAAGTTATCAATATCAACAATATTGTGGATAACGACATAAATATTGTTATTCCTTGTAGAAATCTTTTAGAATTAATTAAAATCTTAAAAGAGGATGATGGAAATATTGAATTACACTTATTTAATAATAAAGTATTATTTAAATTTGATAATATATTATTCCAATCTAGATTATTAAATGGTACTTATCCAGATACTTCAAAACTTATTCCTGAAGAATTTATTTTAAAAATGGAAGCTCCATTACAAGAATTATATGATGTTATTGATAGAGCATCACTATTATCTAGTGATAAAGAAAAAAGTATTATTAGGTTAGAAACTAAAAATGATAAATTATTAATATCTTCTAATGCCCCTGAAGTTGGTAGGGTAGAAGAAAGCTTATCAATAAAAAAAGAAACAGATAGTGATATTATTATTTCATTTAGTTCTAAATATATGATGGATGCAATTAAAGCTATTAAATCTGAAAGAGTAGTGTTATTATTTAATAGTGAAATTAAACCAATTATATTAAAAGATCCAACTGATTCTAATATTACAGAATTAATTTTACCAATTAGAACTTATTAATTGATATAATATACAAAAAAAGTTGAAATTTACGACAAAATTCGATAAATTTCGACTTTTTTTTGTGGTAAAAGAGTATCTGGGCACATTTTGTCCATATAATATAGTGAAGGCAAAATTAAAGTATTAGGGGGTGATATAAATGGAAAATTATGAAATTAATGAAGATACTTTAGCAATCGTACCATTAAAAGGTGGAAAATCTAAAATTATAGAAAAAGATAGAGAATTTATTATCAATCATACACCAATGGAAATCATAGATTATAGTTGCCTTTATTTTGGAAGTTCATATTCAGGAAGACAATCTGCCACTAAACATTTACTTGGGATATCTTACAAATCCCCAATTATTGTTGAAGAAAGTAGGAATATGATATTTTTTCCAACAAATTCACCAAGACTTTTAGATTGTTATTGGATTGCTTTAAAACATATTGTAGATTATAAAAAATCTCAAGAACAATCTATTATTTCGTTTAATAGTGGAATAGAACTTCAAGTACCAATTTCCTATGGTTCATTAGATAATCAAGTACTTCGTGCTACAAGATTAGAATCAGTATTTCGAAATAAGAAAAAAATAAGCTAAAAATGCTTATTTTTTTACTATTATGGTAATTTTTGTGATATAATTAATATACGTATAGGAGTATTGATAAAGTATTAAGGTGGTTTTATGGGGATAAAAATAGGATTTAAATGGTTTTAGACAATATTTCTTTAATAAATTTTAGAAATTATTCTAAATTAAATATAAATTTTTCAAAAAATATCAACATTCTTATAGGTGATAATGCACAGGGTAAAACAAATATTCTAGAAGCAATTTATGTACTTGCTATTACAAAATCTCATAGAGCTATGATTGACAGTAATATTATTAAAGAAAATGAGCAATTTTGTAAATTAAAAGGAAAAGTAAATATAAACAATTTATCTAGAAATCTAGAGTTTTTTTTATCTAATAATGAAAAAAAAGTTAGCATTAATAATAAACAAATAAAAAAACTAACTGATTATATTTCAAAATTTAATATTATTATTTTTACTCCAGATGATTTAGACTTAATAAAGAGTTCACCTGGTGTAAGAAGAAAATTTTTAAATGTTGAAATTGGACAACTTGATAATAATTATCTAAATATTTTAAATGATTATAATAAATTATTAAAAACTCGTAATGAATATTTAAAAAGAGTTCCAAATAAAAAGACATTAAATGAAAAATATTTAGAAGTATTAACAGATAAGTTGATAGAAAAAGCTATATATATTTATCAAAAACGATTTGAATTTATTGATTTATTAAACGAAAGAATTAATTTAATTTATTCTGATATTATGAATCAGGATAATTTATCAATAAAGTATAGTAATAACTTAAATATAAAAGAGTTTGACTCAAGTGCAATAAAACAAATATTAAAAAATAAGTTTAAGAATAATCTTAGTAAAGAAATATTACTAGGAACAACACTTAATGGACCCCATAAAGATGATATTATTTTTAAATTAAATGAAAATGATATTAAAACATATGGTTCTCAAGGACAACAAAGATCTTGTATATTATCTATCAAGTTAGCAGAAATAGATATATTTAAAAATAAAACTAATGAAATGCCATTAGTATTATTAGATGATATATTTAGTGAACTTGATGATACAAAGAAAAATAATATTATTAAATATATTAATAAAGATATGCAAGTTATAATTACAACAACAGATTTGAACCAAATAAATGAGGAATTACTTATTAATTCATATATATATAAAGTACAAAATGGAATAGTAGAAAGGCAAGTGAAATAATGGCAGAAGAAAAAGAACATTATGGTGCTTCGGATATTCAAGTTCTTGAAGGTTTAGAAGCAGTAAGAAAAAGACCTGGTATGTACATTGGTAGTACTAGTGGTAGAGGACTTCACCACTTAGTATGGGAAATTGTAGATAATGCAATAGATGAAGCATTAGCAGGATATTGTGATGACATCGAAGTTATAATCAATCCTGATAATTCTATTACAGTAAAAGATGATGGTAGGGGTATTCCTACTGGAGTACATGCTAAAACTGGTATTTCAACTGTAGAAACAGTTTATACAGTATTACATGCAGGTGGAAAATTTGGTGGTGGTGGATACAAAGTATCTGGAGGATTACATGGTGTAGGTGCATCAGTTGTTAATGCATTAAGTTCATGGGTAGAAGTTAAAGTTTATCAAAATGGTAAAGTTCATCATATTAGATTCGAAAATGGTGGACATACTGTTAGTCCATTAACAATAATTGATGAATGTTCAATAGATAGAACTGGAACTACAGTAACATTTAAACCAGATCCAGAAATATTTACTGAAACAACAATTTTTGATTATGAAATACTAAAAACAAGAATTAGAGAATTGGCATTTTTAAATAAAGGACTTAGAATAATTTTATGTGATGATAGACCTGAAAATAAACAAAAAGATGAATTTGTTTATGAAGGTGGAATTAGTGCTTATGTTGAAATGTTAAATAAGACTAAAACTCCAATTCATGAGGAAATCATTCATTTGGAAGGTAATGAAAATGATATTAGTTTAGAAGTTGCATTTCAATATAATTCTGGATATACTTCAAGTATTTATTCATTTGCAAATAATATTAATACACATGAAGGTGGAACACATGAAGATGGAGTTAAATTAGCACTTACTCGTATTATTAATAATTATGCAAGAAAAATTAAAATGCTTAAAGATAATGATGAAAATTTAAGTGGCGAAGATGTTCGTGAAGGACTAACTATGATAGTATCTTGTAAAATTTCTGAACCACAATTTGAAGGACAAACTAAAACTAAATTAGGTAATAGTGAAGTTAAAAAAATTGCATCTAACGTATTTACTGAAGGATTTGAAAGATTTTTAATGGAAAATCCAGATGATGCTAAACTGATTATAGAAAAAGCAATGACTGCAGCACGTGCTAGAGTTGCAGCAAAAAAAGCAAGAGAATTAACAAGACGTAAAGGTGATTTAGATGTTACTAATTTCTATGGTAAATTATCTGACTGTAAAAGTAAAAATCCTAAAGAATGTGAAATATTCCTAGTCGAAGGGGATAGTGCGGGTGGTTCTGCAATTAAAGGTAGAGATAGTATGACTCAAGCTATTCTTCCACTTAGAGGTAAAATTTTAAATGTTGAAAAAGCTAGATTAGATAGGGCTTTGGGTAATGAAGAAATAAAAACAATTATTACCGCATTTGGAACTGGTATTGGTGAAGATTTCAATATTGATAAATTAAGATATGACAAAATAATAATTATGACCGATGCCGATGTTGATGGTAGTCATATTCGTGTATTATTATTAACATTATTTTATAGATTCTTTAGACCAATTGTTGAAGCAGGGCATGTATATGCTGCTCAACCTCCATTATTTGTTATAAAACATGGTAAAACAATTAAATATGTTTTAAATGAACAAGAAAGAGATGAATATCTTAAAACTTTATCTCCAAATACTAAATACGATATTATGCGTATGAAAGGTTTAGGAGAAATGGATGCTGAGGAATTAAATGAAACAACAATGGATATAGAAAAAAGAATTTTAAGACAAATAACTGTAGAAGATATTATGGCAGCTGATGAAATTTTCTCAAAACTTATGGGTGAGGAAGTTGAACCACGTCGTCAATTTATTGAAGAAAATGCAAGTTATGTAGAAAATTTAGATGTTTAGGAGGGTTTAGATGGATCGTTTAGAAAAAAATAATATTGTTAAAGAAGTTAGTGATTCTTTTCTAGAGTATTCAATGAGCGTAATTGTTGCTCGTGCTATACCTGATTTAAGAGATGGTTTAAAACCAGTTCATAGAAGAATTTTATATTCAATGTATGAATCTGGATATACACCAGATAAACCACATAAGAAAAGTGCAAGAATTGTTGGGGACGTTATGGGAAAATACCATCCACATGGAGACTCAAGTATTTATGAAGCAATGGTTCGTATGGCTCAGGATTTTTCATATCGTTTTATGCTTGTTGATGGACATGGTAACTTTGGTAATATCGAGGGTTATGGCGCAGCGGCAATGCGTTATACAGAATCACGTTTATCTAAGATTTCTTTAGAGTTATTAAGGGATATTAATAAAAATACTGTTGATTTTGCTCCAAACTTTGATGAATCTGAAAAAGAACCAACTATTTTACCTTCAAGATTTCCTAATATTTTAGTAAATGGTACTATGGGTATCGCAGTTGGTATGGCAACAAATATTCCACCACATAACTTAGGTGAGGTTATTGATGGCTGTGTTGCATACATTGATAATCCTGAGATTGATACCTTAGGACTAATGAAATATATTAAAGGACCAGATTTTCCAACTGGTGGTATAATTCTTGGTGATAAAGGGATTAGAAAAGCTTATGAAACCGGTCGTGGAACAATTACAATCCGAAGTAAAGCACGTATAGAGGAAAAAAATGGTAAAAACTTTATTATTATTGATGAAGTTCCATATGGTATAAATACTTTAGAACTTAAAAATAAAGTAGCAGATTTAGTTCACAACAAAGTAATTGAAGGAATTTCTGACTACCATACTGATTTAAAAGATGGAGTTAAGATTACTATTACTTTAAAACGTGATGCTAATCCTCAAGTTGTTTTAAATAATTTATATAAACATACTGCTTTTCAAACTAATTATGGAATAATTTTCTTAATGTTAGATCAAGGGGTTCCTAAAACACTTGGTTTAAAAGATATAATTTCAAAATATATTGATTATCAAAGAGAAATTATTATTAGAAGAACTAAATTTGAATTAAATAAAGCAGAAGCTCGTGTGCATATATTAGAAGGTTTAAAAATTGCGTTAGACAATATTGATGCAGTAATTAAACTTATTAAAGAAAGTTCAACAGATGCTGAGGCTAGAACTGGTTTAATGAATAAATTTGGTTTAACTGAAATTCAAGCAGATGCTATACTTGAAATGAAGTTACGTCGTTTAACTGGTTTAGAAAAAGAAAAAATTGAATCTGAACTTGCTGAATTATTAAAGAAAATTGAAGAATTAAAAGCAATTTTAGGTAGCAATGAAAAAGTATTAGAAATAATTAAGAATGAATTATTAGAAATTAAAGCTAAATATGGTGATGAACGTAGAACAGATATTGATATGACAGCTATCGAATATATAGAAGATGAATCATTAATACCAGTAGAAGATATAGTTGTCACTGTAACTAATAAAGGTTATATTAAGAGAATGGCAAGTGATACATATAAAACACAAAACCGTGGTGGTGTTGGTGTTAAAGGTATGAGTACAAATGAAGAAGATTATGTAGAACATATGGTATCATTAACTACTCATGATTATGTAATGTTCTTTACTAATTTAGGTAAAGTATATAGAATTAAAGGTTATGAAATTCCTTTATTTAATAGACAATCTAAGGGATTACCAGTAATAAATTTAATTCCAGTTGAAAAAGAGGAGTACATTAGTTCGATACTTACTATGAGTAAGGATGATGAAAATAATTATTTACTATTTGCAACCAAAGATGGTGTGGTTAAGAGAACTAAAGTAGAAGAATTTGAAAACATTAGAAATAATGGTAAGATTGCTATTACCTTAAAAGAAAATGATGAATTAATAAGTGTTAAGAAAACAAATGGTGAAAATTATATTCTAGTTGGTGCAGATAATGGTAGAATGGTTCGTTTCAATGAAAATGAAGTAAGAATCATGGGTAGAACTGCATCTGGTGTTAAAGGTATAAATCTTTCTGATGAAAGTAAATGTGTTGGTGCGGAAATTTCAAATAATGATGATGAAATTTTAATTGTTACTGAAAAAGGCTACGGTAAACGTACTAATGTAAGTGAATTTAGAGAAACAAGAAGAGGTAGTAAAGGTGTTAAAGCATTAAATATTACTGAAAAGAATGGTACAATAGTTTCATTTAAAACAGTTTCTGGTGATGAAGATATTATGATAATTACTGATAGTGGAATAATTATTAGATTATCTCTAAGTCAAATATCTACTATGGGACGTGTTACACAAGGTGTTAGATTGATTAATTTAAAAGATGAACAAAAAGTATCTACTATTGCTAAGATTAGTTCATCTGAAGAAAACGTAGAAGAAACAGTAACGGAAGAGGCTTAGAAATAAGCTTCTTTTATTATTTAACTAAGCAAAAGAATGTTTCACGTGAAACATAGACAAGAATAAATAAAAGATAAGTGCAATAAAGGAATGTTCCACGTGAAACATAGACAAGAATAAATAAAAGATAAGTGCAATAAAGGAATGTTCCACGTGAAACATAGACAAGAATAAATAAAAGATAAGTGCAATAAAGGAATGTTCCACGTGAAACATAG
>JAFSEX010000061.1 GCA_017435465.1 Bacilli bacterium | reverse complement strand
GTTTTTTATATAATTAAAATTTATCCTTGACATATTTCCTCCAATAATAAAAGTATATCATATTAAACTATTAAAGACAAAAGACTGCTCAATTGCAGTCTAATGATTATTTTTATATTCCATTACTCTTTCTAAAACTAGTTTATTTGATGGTCTAAGTTGATCTTTTTGAATCAGTTCTTGAATTTGTTCATATGATAAATAACAAACCTCTTCTACTTCTTCTTTTTGAATTATTATATCTTCTAAATTAATATCTTTTTTCAAGTAAAACATATGTCTTATAGGAACTCCTAATATAAAATTCCCTAAATAAACTAAATTATCATTTGATATATCAATTCCAATTTCTTCTTTTACTTCCCTTATAATAGTAGTATAAGGAGTTTCTCCACTAGTAATGTGTCCACCTGTTGCGGCATACATTCCATCTTTTTGACTTGATGCTTTTTGCATTAAAAACTTTCCTTCATTGTTTTCGATAAATATCATTACGATAGCAACATGTTCATTTGGACCTAATTTTATTTTATTATCCCCTCTTACAATTTGTTTACCTGTTAAATTTCCATTATCATCATATATATCTAGTATTTCCATTAAATCGCGTTCTTTCTCTTAACCCCCACTTGATATTTGATCTTGACAATTTATATCACTTTTATAAGTATAGCCATCTACACTATAGAAAATCACATTGTTTTTATAAAAATCACAAATCGAATATGTATTGTCTATTTTATTGTTAATAATTTCCGCAGCTAATTTCGAATACTTTATCAAAAGATTATTTAGATTATTATTATTTATAAAGTCAATAATTTTTTCTTTTTGAGAAAAATTATATTTATTATACTCATTAATCAAATCATTTTTGCTTAAAAATGTATTTGGATATCTAACATATAAATGGATTTCATTTATCAGTTTAAATAATTTATCGAAATATACCTCTCCATTTTTAACGTTTTCAGTCACACAAGTTTTCAAGCTGGAAAAATCACTGTTAATATTCGCATCAATGATTTCATCGTAACACCCTACATATTTAAAAATATTAATTATATTTCCAGCTATTGTATAGGTATGATTATTTATTTTACGTTCGTCAACATCATAATTATTATCTACCCTAAACATCATAAATTCGTTTTGCTCTTTTATTGCAAATCTATTTTGATGCTCTGTTTTTTTCACATAATGAGCTATTGAGTCTGCTAGACCCTCTTCTAACAAATCATTTCTTACAAACACAGATTCATTGAAGCTACCATCTATAAACGTATAAGGAAATTCTCCTAATGAATGCATAATTTCATGAGTTAGTAACCATCTTAAGCCGTCCCAATTTTGATCATCTACTAATTCATTTTCAAAACAATTAATTGTTATATTACCATCAGCATTATAAGCCCTATCTGTATCAGACAAATTAGGATTGTTTGGATCATAAGGATTAATAGTGATTTTTTTTACTTTTTTAAACAACTCATATATTTCGTTGTTAGTAAATAACTGTTGATAATCTGGAATAAAAGAATTTATTACTCTAATTGCATATTCATTATAGTCGTTATCTTTCATTAGCTCATTAATTTTTCTCATTAATTCTTCATTTGATATTAATGTTTCTATCTCATTTTTTTCCTCTACTGGAGATTTTAATTCATTTTGTTGAATAGGAGTTATATTTTTATTGAATTTTGAAGCATTTAATATAGTAATTCCACCAATGAGAAGCAGTATTATAATACCAATTTTGGTTTGTGTTATTTTCATATTTCACCTCCAAATGATCAAAAATATCCAAAATAAAATGTTTATAATTTAGTACAATTTTTAAGTAAAAGAAAAAATATTAAATGAATCATCTCAAATTTTTGTTAAAAAATAAACAAAAAAACTAAATTACCCAAATGATATTGGTGTATGTATATTATACCATACTTCTAGTTTTTATTTATTTAAATTATAACATTATATAATATAAAACGTTCAATTATTTTATAAAAAAAACTAATAATCACAATTAACATTAGCTCTGTTATATAATTCTGGATTATCTTTTTCTTATTAGACTATTAGCATCATTATATAAACGGTTTAATTGTTCTCCTACTCTAATAAAATTGTATTATATTCAGTCATTCCACGCCTCATTGTTTTCTTCTATTGCTAATTTAGCTTGTAAATCTCTATATTGTTTTATCTTAAGAAATAATTTTCTGATAAATATATTATAGGCGACATGAACTCTTTTGAATATTC
Source organism: Bacilli bacterium (assembly GCA_017435465.1). Lineage (GTDB taxonomy): Bacteria > Bacillota_I > Bacilli_A > RF39 > UBA660 > JAFSEX01. Next base: position 24,660 of record JAFSEX010000061.1, on the reverse strand, counting down.
AATTTGTATTTTTTCATTATGCGTTTTTTCTTTTATATTGCATTACTTTTTCTAAGACTAATTTATTTGATGGTCTAAGTTGATCTTTTTGAATTAATTCTTGAATTTGTTCGTATGATAAATAACAAATCTCTTCTATCACTTGTAAAACAACTATTTTGCAAAATTATAGTCTAAAACTTCCCCAAATAGTAACAAAGGACAAATAAGATAATAATGCATCTCTAGCTTTATTTTTCTTTTAAAAAAAATAAGATAGACAAAGATGGGAGTTGTACATAATTGAAAGGAAATACGTTACACTGATAATCCCAATTTATTATATTTGTAATTGAATCATAATTAAAAGTCCAAATAATTTGTTTTAATGTTTCTAATAATAAAGCAGTTATGCTATAGATACCTAAAATTATTTTTAATTGTTTTTTATTATGCTTATTTCTTCTTATATAAAGAAAAATTGTTGATATTATAACTAAACCTATCCACATTAAATGAAACCATCCGAATGATTTTGGAGTATTCATTTCCCCTTGTAAAATTATTAATAATTTAAACAACCAATTCATAATGCACCTCAATTATGTTTAAGCGTCATTTTTCTTACCTATTTTGCTCTCTTTAAATATACTTATAATTAATAAAAGCATTACAAATAATGATATAAATAATATACAGAAATATAAATAGAAATTAATACCAGATCCAGTTGTAGGGTTTTCTAATTCAATATACCTTCCGTAATCTTCTATTATAAAATCCCATTTGAAATTACTTGTTAAACCTACATGTAGAAATTAATTTTAGTTGTAATAGATTAAGTTTATTATATATAAAAAGTACTAATAACCACAAAAAATTATTAGTACTTTTTAGTTTATAATTTTATTATTTTTTTCTTATAAGTCCATCTAAATAGTCTAATTGTTCACCTACCATATAAAAATTATGTTTAAACCAAGCATTCCAAGCTTCATTATTTTCTTCTATGGCTAACTGATTAATTAATCTTCGATTGTCTCCTCTGGCTCGCCAGTAGTTTTCAGACATATAAATCGTTGGCTTTTCAAAATTTTTAGAATATAACATATTAGTATTAGTCCATATCTTTCCATGTTGTATTAATCTTGCGGTTCTAAAATTCCCATCATCAAACGGTTGCATTGCTGCTATCAATCCATGAATAATAAACGGATTTATAAATATATTGTCTTGCTTTTCTGAATTTATAATTTCTAATACTTTAGCCATGTTTTCTTCAATAGTAAGATAATCTATTGGCACATAATCAATTCTTCGGGTTCCATCAGGATTATATGCCCCAACAAATATTTTATTGCTTTTTCTAAAATCTTCAGCCCCAAATTCTTTATTAGTACCTTCCATAAGTATCTTATGCAATTTTTTAATATCATCTAAACTTAATTTAGATTTTTGGTATAAAATATCTATGAGCGTTGTTAATGAGTCTTTTCCATTCATTGAAACATGATATATAACCCTAAACGGATCTATATTTTCGGTTTTATGATTATTACGAATCTCTTCTGATTTTAGGGTGCCTAAATGAACCTTTAAAGTTTTTTCCTCGAAACTTTCTAATAATTTAATATATTCCCTATATTTTTCTTCAATTTCTTCTAAAAGATATTTATTATTGTCATTTAATTCTATATTATATGCACTTTCTATTAATTTCAAAATAAAACCCCCTTTATTTTGCTAATAAAAAAATATCTTCATGAGAGATATTTTCAGTGTATAAATTAATAAGTTTTCCCCCATTGATGTATAAAGTATAACATATTTACACATTTTTGTCAAATTCAGAGGGGATTATTAAATCTTAGAAGCCCATCTTTTGAATATCCTAAATTTTCTTCTCTTTTATAACGAATTTTATTATCATATTCTTTAAGAAATTTGATAAATATTTCCTTTCTTTTTTAATATATTTCCAATATTTTAAAGTACGTTACGATAACGTTATCATCATCATTTAAATCATCAATCGCATAAATACTTTTTATATCTTTATATTTTTTTAATTCTCTTTTAGTAAATTCTAAAAACATTTTAAAATTATGTTCTTTATCAACAATTAAAGCTTGATATTCTTTCGGTTTGTATTTTTCATTTCCTGAATACTCTGGATACCATTTAGTAACTTGAAAATTTAGATTTCCGTTTATTATCATTTCTATTTCTTCATCAGTATACTTGTATATAATTGCGTTTTTATATTTCGAATGACGCTTATTACGATATCTTGATACCGGAGCTTTTCTAGTTTCTAAATCTTTCATTCCAATAAAAAGCAAATACTTTTGAACTCTTTTTAAATATTCTAATTCTTGTTTACTATAAAATTCTTCTTCCTTTTTAGAAATACTGAACGACTCAGGGGAAGCATAAAGAGCTCTAACCACTTCTTCAAAAGAATGAGCATGGCTGTGCCCAACTGTTATCTTCCTAACTATTTTGCCATTTTCTTGCCAAGCCTCTATATATTTCGAAGTAAAGGAATAATAAAAACCAGTAGTGGCAATTTCCGCTAAAGCATCTGTTAAATTCGTACTTACTTCTAGCTGATCTTTGGCTTCTTCAAAATTAATTATTGATTTACCATTATAGAAATAAACATATTCAAAAGTTTGTCTTTCTTCATCCCAGAAAGGAGTCGGTAAATTGTTTTTTTTAAATTTATTATATCTTTCTGCAAAATCCTTCATAACTATTCTCCTTACTTTAAAACCATTATTTCTTGTTGTTCTGTTTTTATTCTTTGTAAAATAGGTCCAATATATGGTTTGTTTTGGGCATCAGAAAATATAATTCTAAGCTCTTGTTTTGTCTCTTTGCTTATATTTAAATGCTCTATTAAATAATTTAATGTTTCTCTATCTTTAAAGCAATTAAAATCAGTATTGTCTGTTAATATCTTTAATGACATTGTTGCAAAGAGAAATATATCATTATCTTTTAAATCACCTGAATGGCCATATATTTCTTTTAAACGTTGAGCTCTTGCTACTGGCATATTAAATCCAAAGTCTTGATAAGCATAGTTATCCACATCTACATATCTAGGATTATTGTTTATATCAATCATGATGTTATTTTCCTTAACATCACCAATAATTAAATCTTGTTTATGACCTCTTTGCATGGCAGCATCTGCTTTTAGTATATATTCTAATAATATTTCAAAGTTTTTAATATTCTTTAAATCGCCAAAATCTTTTAGTCCCTTTTTGTATAACACTAAATCAGTAAAACATCCTTCTTTATATCCATCATGATATCCAAATAAACCTAGTGGAATACAAAATGATTCATCTTTTAGCGGTGCCATTGCTTCTATTTTAGCAAACTTGTTTTTCAATTGCTCACCATAGAAATATTCCATAGCTCTAAAAAAGCTAAAAGTTTTTAACGCATATTGATTACAGTAATTATAAACCTCACCTTCATCTCCAGAACCTATATCAGGATATTTTTCATTAAGATCATATTTATTTACTATTATAGTTGGCAGATTAGTTTCTGTTAATTTTGCTGCTGTGTAGGCCATTAAACCACTTCTCTCATTAGTGAATTATTATAACATAAATTACAGAAAACATCCTAATTTATTAAAATTTTTATTTTTAATTTTTTCGTAATGTATTTCTTTGGATATTACTCTACTTATTTTCTATTTGATTTATTTCATCCATGTATTGATAACTCAAAGCATTATCTTTTGTTACAACTGACTCACCAAGTCTTGCTTCAATATCTTTTCTAGTATTGCTTGCAACTTGTCCACCTTCTTGGGCAATTTTTCTATTTTCCTCTAATCCAATCGGGTTGTGTTTTTCAACTAGTTTTCTTGTTGTTAATTCACCTATATCAGCAAGGGCAACTTCTAACTCTGACATATTATCTCTTAATGATTCTTTTCTTAATCCTTTATATTGTTTATACTCTTTGGCAGTCATTCCAGACCATTCTTTATAAATATCGTTAGTAAGAATGGCAAATTCAACTTCTTCGGTAACTCCACCTTTTTTCCATGTATCTGTCAATTTTTTTCTATCTTGTATTCCTTTTATTCTTTTAATAATCCAATCTTCATCATAACCTTTAGCTCTATAAGTATCGATGGCTCTTTGCACTGTTAGTGATGGATCAAATACTTCATCAATTCTTTCTTTACCTAATCTTGCTAACCACTGTTTTATTGGTTCCGCATTTTTACTTGGAACAGATTCTATTATTCTGAACATACCTTCAATATCCACTACATCAGTTAAGCGATATTTACCATCTTGAGACTTCAATTTCAACTGTCCGATTTTTTCGGACACTTCAAACCCTTCATTTTTTAAATTATTTTTTAAGTCTGACCAATACTTTCTAGGCCTATTGCTTCCAGTTAATATATTAATCATGTCTACCACGCTTATATAATACTTTTCGTCTTCTTTATCCCATATCGTTCTAATCGTTTCATTATTAAATATTTTGTTTATTAAATGCATTTTATCTTGATTCACAAAACCTCTCCTTTCTAATTTATTTATCTTTCGAATCTAAATATATTTTCATAATTGACGTGAATAAATCATCTTTTTGAGTATTAGTTAATTCTTTACTTTTAAATAACAATTTTGCTTTTTCTAATAAATCCAAACAAGAATCAGTTGTTTCTGACATTAGAAAATAAGACATATCAACTTGAAAGTATTCACATAGTTTTTCTAATTGTTTTAAACTTAAATTTCTTCTGCCACTTTCTAAGTTAGAAATTTGACTTCTACTTAATTTTAATACTTTACCTAAATTATCTTGTTTTAATCGTCTTCTATTTCTTAATAATTTAACTTTATCTCTTAAACCCAAATACATAACATAGTCTTCTTCTGAATACATTATAGCATTTATGTTTCAAATAGTAAATTTATTTATAAAAATTTTCTGATTTTTTTAGGCATTAAAAAACTAGAATGATTATATTCTAGTCATTAATTTATACTATATCCAAGTTTTTCTAATTGAAGTATAGCTATTTGAGATAAGTTTTCTTTAGATAATTCATTTATATTATAAAATTCTGCCCCTTGTGAGTCATCATTTATTTCATCAACTTCTACTTCTCTTTTTATTACATTATTAAAATTGTTTATTCTAAAAAATATTCCAGTATGATGAACTTTAATTAATTCATCTTCTTTATATTGCCATTCAAATGATACTGAATCTGCATCAAATAGTTCATAATCAACAACTTCAATACCGACTTCTTCTAATAATTCTCTTTTTAATGCTTCTGATGGTCTTTCGCAAAACTCTATCGTTCCTCCAGGTAAATCTAACTTGCCTCCATATGGACCACCAAATTTTTTTATTAAAAGAATTTTATCTTCTTTTATTACTATGCCATATGCTCCTAGTTGTTTATATTCTTTCATTTAATCCACTTGCTTTCTTATTATAGATTTATTATTATATTTTCTAATAATTCTTCATTTGTTATTACAAAATGTCTATCTTTCCATATCCTGCCTGAATTCTTCAACGCTTATTTTTTTCTAGCAGTTTGCCAATAAAAACATTCTGTTCTATCGCTTATTCTTTTATTTATTTCATTTTTATTCACTAACTTCACCTTCAATAAGTTTTTCTATCTTAATTTCATTATTATTAATTTTATTTACTATATTATTTATCGTATTTTCAATGTGTTCTAATATTGATTCATCTCTTATTATTAAACCAATATTATCTGTATTAACCCATAAGTCTCTAAAAATTTCACATTTACCATCTTTTCTTTTTCCAAAATATAGACCTTGTGCTAATTGGAAATATTCATCTAAACATTTTTCTTTAATTTCTTCTTCATTTATAATGTATATTTTACTATTGTTATAGCAATTATTAAGTGTATAATTATATAATTCATTTGATTCTAAATTGTTAAATTTTTCTTTATTTCCTACAATAAACATATTAACAACTGCACCATTTCTCATTGCTGTTTTTATACTTTCAAGATATTCTCTTTCTAAATCATTATCTTGATAGGCATAATTAGGTAACATTTCAAATATATAAGCTGTGTCTCCAACACCTAAATTAGAATATAAGTTACTAAGCTCTTGATAACTACAACTTACAACATTTTTCGGCTCACTAATATATTTTGAATCATTATTATATTTTTCTTTATTAAAATATCCTAATTCATTTAAAACTTTCTCTACATTTGCTGACATAATAATTAATTCGTCGTCTTTTTTAAACCCTATTCTATTATACCAGTTTTGAGGAAACTCATCTTCTTCTCCATAAGTATGAAACTCAATAACATTTACATTATATTTTATTTTTGCTTCTTTAAGATGAACTAACATAAGGTTTTTAGCAATGTGTTTCCCTTGATATTCTTCTGATACAAATATTTCGGTATCAATTAATCGTAATCCATCAAACCAAGATTTAACACCTGATACTATTGCACCAACTGGTTTATCATCTTCTACAGCCACAAAAAATAAATCTTTTTGTTTATCAAACCAATACAATAATAATTCATATGCTTTTTCAATAGTCCAATTTTCCCCTATATCAGCATTGTCATATAAATTTTTATAAATAATTGCTAAATCATTTAAATCTGATTTTTTTACTAATCTAATCATTGCTTACCTCCTTGTATTTTTTCTAATTTTTTCCAATTGTATATTGCATAAATAATACCACACTTAATTCATATGAAAATATTTTTTTATTTTCTTTATTTTAGGTCTTGTTTTACTAATTTTATCACAAAAATTATTCTGTTCTTTTTACATAATTTTTTTAGTTATTTTTATCATTAGATTTTAATTTTTTTACCATTATATCATCTTGATTTAAAATATTCATTAAGAAATCTTTATTAGTTCTTATAAATGATGGACTACAAGTAATATAATCGATATCAAGTGAACTAAAATATTGAACATTTAAGATGTAGTTAGAATGTTCTCCACATATGCCAATAGTAATATCTGGCTTTATGCTTCTAGCTCTATATATTGCTTCTTCAATAACCAATTTTACTTCATCAGTTAATTCTTGAAACTCAATTGAATTTGTATCTCTAGATAATCCGGTTACACTCTCGGTTAAATCGTTAGTGCCAATTGAAATAAAATCTGCTTTTTTAGCTAATTCATCGGCATCATTACTTATAGTTGCATTTTCTATCATCGCCCCAATTTTTAAACTCTTTAAATTATATTGTTCAGCTAACTTCAAAATTTCTTTTTTTATCCACCCAAACTCATCAGCTGTTCTAACCATTGGGACAAGAAGATTAACATCTACATCTATTCCATCTAGCGTTTCAAAAATAGCTTCAACTTGATTATATAATATATTTTTTTTATTAATTAATATAGCTGATCCTCTTAAAGATTCTACATATTCAGCATCATAATAATTATCAAATGTTAATCCATAATTTCTTAAGTATTCTTTTAACTTAAAATCTAACAATCTAAATACTACTGGATTATTTGAATTAGCATTTATTATATCTTTAACTTGTTTAATTTGTAATTCTTTAATTCTTTTTAAATTTTCCTTTTCTACCTCATCATTTGGATAATCTAGTAACTCAACCATTTTTTCTACATCAGTTTTTTCGGCAAAAATATGTTCAGTTCTGACTAGTCCAATCCCATCAGCTGTATTTTGGAATGCATCTTTTGCCATTTTTTCATTGTCTGCATTAGCAAATATTAACATATTTCTATTATTTGGTTTTGTTGAAGCAATAGTTTTAGGATTATAATCATAATCAAATTGAACTGTGCCTTTTTCATTAACAACATATTTTTCGCCTTTTTCATTAACAGCTAAAGATAAATCTATTTTATCTAATTTTGCTTTTGAACATTGTAAATTAATAACTGTGTGATGTCCAAATTTTGTTCCTTTAGCATCCACTAATGATAAATCAATCGGTTCATCGATAATAGCATTTTTTAAATTAGTATAAATAATTGATTCTGGATTTTCATTTACATTTATTAGTTTTACTTTGCGCTTATTATTTTCAAAATAAATACAAGATGTCTTTACTTTTGAACAGTCTAAGATTGGCTGTCCTTCAAACGGAAATGGAAAGTGATCCATATCCACGGAACTAAAATTCCCTTCGATTGCAACATTTCCATCAAATATAAACATTCTTCTATGTTTACTTACCCATTGACAATTTTTAATTTCTTCTGGCGCAACATTCATATATGCTTCTCGAGCAGTTAAAGTACCATTTAATACGGCAAGCACATCTTCCCTTTTAAATCCTATAAATTCCATAGTTTTAATAAACAATTGTTGTTTAGCTTCATCAGTCATACTTGACCATTCATTACTATCATCGTAATCTAATGTTGGATACCAACGTTTTTGATCTTCACTTATTTTTAATGGTGAAAAAAATACATGACGATACCCATTATCAGTTTGAATCATCATAGCATAATCCAAATCAAATCCATCTTGTTTTTGTATACCGACAGTTACTCCTAAAGTCGTAAATACACGCGATTCAGAATGATTTGGATATCCACGCATTCCAAAAATCCCGCCGCCATCTACTTTTTTTATCGGACAAGAGTTACCATTATAAAATTCAAAGTTTGGAATGGAATAACGACCATACCAATCCATATCTTTTACATGCAAATCATATCCATATTCTATTAATTTGCTTAACTGTTCATTATGCTTTGTTTCTGTTTGACTTAACATTTTATACCTCCCTGAATATTTGTAAGAAAAGTTAGGTGTTAATATAATATTATTATACCAAATAATTTATAATTGTTTATAAAAATATTTTTTCAATAATATACTCATTATTTATTCATTTAATAATTTTGTTGATAAAAATCAATAATATGATATATTATTGGCGTGATGTTGTAATGAAAAATATTGAATTAGTTATATCAGAAAGCATAAAAAGAGGAAAATGGATGGATATCTCATATATTAATAATCTAGGAGAAACAACATATTATTGGATAGCAATTAAAGATATCGATTTAAAAAGAAAATTATTATTTGCATCTATCTTTAATGACCAGAAATCATTAGATATTTTAGAAGCTACAATACCATTACTACTTAAAAACGCTAATACAAACTTATCATGTTAATAAGCCTGTACTAGCGTTTTTTTAATTCTCTTTATTAAATAATTCTTCTACAATTAAATCTCTTGAATGTAAATTATTATTTTTACCTAATAATAAGTTTTCATAAAATTTAATTAAGAAACTATTGTCTTGTTTTATATTTAAATAATTATTAAAATAATTACTTCTTACTAATGCATTTCTATAATAAACTGATTTTTCTTTGAACATAGTGTTATCTACATCATATCCAAGTGACAATAAATACTTTTCTATAAATAATGCTGTAGTTCTAGAATTACCTTCTCTAAATGGATGTATTTGCCATATGCTTGAAGAAAAGTTAGTTATATTATTAATTACATCAACTATATTCATTTCATTATAGTTTTTATTTTTTTCTAACGATATATCATAATCTAATGATTGTTCTAATAGTTTACAATCACCATAAGCAACTGAATCATTATTTAAAATTTTTTCATGTTTAGAAAAATCTACTTTTCTAAATTCTCCTGCAAATTCATAAACATCTTTAAATAAATATTCATGAATATATTTTATATAGTCTACTGATAGTTCAAAATTATCAACACTCAATAATTGAACTATTCTAGTAGAAACTAAATCACATTCAAATTCCTCTTGAATTGTTTTATCTGTTCTATCTTTTTCTACATAATATTGTTTTAATTCATGTTCAACTTCATAAATTGTTTTTTCACCTGTTACATTTTCTTGTAACAACTTTTCTAAATACTTAGATGGTTTTAAGTTATCAACTTCTTGAAGTCCGATAGCCATATCCCATTGTAATTGTTTTACAAAGTTTTTAGGTGTTGCTGTTTCAATATAATCATTTATACTTGAATCTAATTCTTTCTCAGACATATTAGCACCTCCACTATTCACATTATAATAAAAAAAATACTATTTGTTAACTCATTTCTACTAATCTTATTATTTTATATTGAATATTCAGCTCAAATATTTTTTGCTATACTGTTAGTGATTATCATAATTTCACCTCTTAATACCATTTAATAGTATTTGCTGGCAAAATTTAAGCATTTTAATTTTGTTTTGTTATAATTTTTTTAAAATCTAATTTTATACTAATTAATATCACTAACTATCGATCGTAGTAGCCGAATGGTATTTTAGAATAAAATAAAACGAGCAAAATGTCCGTTAATATATACAATATTGGAGACTTTCGGTCCCTTCAGGGGGGCGACCTGGTTCTAATTTGTCTAGTTTTATAAAATATTAAAACCCTTATAAAATAAGGGTTTCTGTGTTTTAAAGTTTATTAAAATTTACTTAAATTTAATAGAATTTATTGGGTTGTGCCCCTAAAAGTGTACCTAAAAATTATTGAAATAATACAAAACCGTTTGTTTTAGAAATAACTCCATTATCATCATCTTCCAAATTAAGTCCTGCATATATTATTCCAATTACTTCACGATTAGAGTTGAGAACAGGTCCACCACTCATACCATGATATATTTTACTATTAATGCACGCAACTTTTCTGCCTAAAAACTCTGTATATCCTGTTACATTACTTTTAATATAATTAATAGTAGATGTTTTAAAATCTTTAAATTCTCCATATCCTGCAAGGTAAACTGTTTCTCCAATTTTGGGCTCATAAGTCATATTTATTTTAAACCTTTTTTTAGAAGGAATGCATTTATAAAATAGTATATCAGAATTTATTTGTTCTCTTGTTATTTCCGGATTTATTATATATTTTCTATTATAATGATCCAAAATATAGAAAGGCTTACTCCCTACAGTGCAAAAATTAAATTTATCTTTTAATTCTATTTCTTTATATTTGTTTTCAGTAATAAAAGATTGTGGTGAAATTAATACGTGTGTAGAAGTAATCATTCCTATTTCATCTGCCATAAAGCATGTTCCTTGCACCATTTCGTCATAACTTATCAATGGATATACCCTTTTTTCGATAAATTCTTTCATCGTCAATCCATAATCAGTATCAAAATATTCATAACCAATTAATTCATTAAATAAAGATGCATATTTTATATATACATAATCATCTATTCCTCTTATCATTTTTAAAAATTCAATTTTACCTTTTAGTACATTAATAAATCTGTGTTCTACATAATCTTTGTTTGAACAATCATTCAAAGTTTTTTCAAAATATTTACATCCTTCTAAATAAAAGCCATATTTTGAGACATTATTTAATAATGCTCTTAATTTTTTTATATATACCTTTTGAACATTTACTTTTTTATTAACAATTAATCCTGTTACTTCTTGTCTATCGGTGTTAGGGCTAATCTTAAGTTTATCAATATTAATGGTAAAACCTTCATTCTTTATTGTATCTGTAATATTACTGGACAAAATCACTTGTCCATCTCTAAATTTAGCAATTTCTTTTGGTAAATAAAGCATTTTTGTTGAAATCGTTATATCATCAGCATATCGAGTATACCTACAATTATATTTATTACATAAATATGAAAGTTCCCTATCCATTCTATAACAAATAATATTAGATATTGTTGGAGACGTCGGAGCTCCTTGTGGTAACTTTTTTTCATAACATGTTAATTTTGCTAGATTTGTTGCAATATAGTCAGAAAAATTAAACGGAGGTTTCATAAACATTCCTCTCACTCTTCCAAAATGTATATTATCAAAAAAGTTTTTTAAATCTATATTTACTATATAATTAGCATCTTTGTGAACTGTTGCATTAGTTTTAATACTATGTTCTTTAACAAAACCGTGGACAGTTTCATTATTAAATTCATAATTATTACTCATTATTATATTTAATTCTTTTTGAATCTTTTTCAAATCATAACATGGAGATAAAATTTTTCTAAATCCACCTTGTTTTTTATTTATATAAAACGATGTATACAAATTTTTTTTCTGATAAACTAAATAATTATATTTCCTAGAACTTATGTTTAGAACATATAACAAATCATCTTTTGTTTCGATATTTTTAAAGTGTTGAATTCGTCCAAATTCATTATACATCTTATCACCAACTTAATAAGGGATTTCTAACATTTATAGTTATTGAATAATTATTTAAAAGTTAATATATAATATGTCAAAGGTAGTAAAATATTATATTTAACAATGCAACCATTGTTAAGCACACTGCGTACCGCTCGTGATATGCAAATCCCTTAATAAAATTATACCATAAATAAATAAAAAGAAGATTATTCATCTTCCATTTTTGTTATTTATCTATTTCTACATTAATTGCTTTATTGATAATTTCCATTGAACTACTTAATTCAGTATACGCTCTTTCTACTTCAATAATATTCCAGAATTTTAGTTTACCGTTAAAACTTCCTTCAATATTATTACAATGTTGTTTTATTTTATTTATTTGATGTTCATCAGAAACAGCAACTACGGCTTGTACTGAAATGTCTTGCGAAGCATTCATTAAACTTACAATCAATGAATCAATTGAACCATTATCTTGTACTTCAAATACATATTTTATTTTACCTAAATTACCAACATTAAATTCCCATATAGCATCTGCTATTTTACCTGAATTTTTTATGTTACCTTTAACATCTGTATTATATCCAAGTAAACTGCCTATATTTTTAATATAATCAATTATTTCATTGTGATATGATTTGTTATTTACTACAGTTTCCTTAGGTTGATTTTTTTCTTCATTAATTGGTTCTAATTCTCTTAAACTATCCCAGAAGAAATAATCTACAAATAATAAGTTTTCTTCTTTATTATATTTTTCCAAAATAACTCTTTGGATTTCTTTACTGTGTTGTGTTAGTTCGATATATTTTTTACCAGTTAATTGATAATTATGCCTAGGAACATCTTTAATACCTAAATATTTATAAGCATTCAAAGCTGTAGTATTCCAAATCATATATTCATTTGGATTTATATAACATAATAATTCACTCATCATTGCAGGACCAAAACCTTTGATTTTTTCTTTAAAGGTATCCCATCTAATCTCTATTGAATCATTACCATATAAAAGATACGCAATTGATTTTTTTAGCGTTTCAAAACCATTATCATTTATATATTTATCAATTATATAATGCTTATTTCCCCAAATAATCATAGCCCATAGTTTACTGATATATTCATAAAATTCTTCTTCATCCATTGAAACTATTTTATCTGAAGTATAACTTTTATAATATTCTTCTCTTTCTAATCTTTCTTGTAAATCATTAAAATCATTATCTAAATTTACTCTAGATAGATAATTTTCTAAATGTTTATATAATAACTCTTTATTCATATAAACTCCTTTCATTAACTGTTTAACGCATTTAATAAGCTTTGCTTGTATTCATTAGTATATTTTTTCATATCGTCAAATATATTTTTAGAAATACATTCTTTTATAAATTCATCTGTAGTATAACATTTAGCATTAAAATTACTCTTTCCATGTTCTCTAATATAATCAACAATTAAAGCATTGAAAAATTTATAAGTATCAGCATGAACATATGGGGCTACTAATGACATATATTTTTCATCCCATTCTTGATCTGAAATATGCCTAAATAAATTAGCTGTTTCATTGTTCAATTGTTGTGCTTTATTTCTTATTAATGTTACTTCTAACAACCAGTATATACCATTTCCAATAACTTCTATATCTCCACAATTACCAGGAGCATGAGATATTGGCATACCATAAGCATCTATCTTATAATTTGGTCTAACTGAATGTGTTTCACCATAAATTAAATATAAAAGAATAGATAAATAAAATTCGAATTGTAAAGGGTAATCTATATATTTAAATTCAATATTTTTTCCTCTTACCCCAATATTAGAAATATGTTCTAATATCGATTCAATATTTAGTTTATAATCACTAACAATTTTATTTAATATAAAATTATAATCCATAATTTCTACATTGCTATTTCTGCTACTTTTTATTAATTTCATTTCATCTGCAGTTATAATGTTTATTTTATTAAAATAATCTATATCAACATTTTTTTCAGTTTCAGTAAAATTATCTTCTTTTTCTAAAAAATAATTTACAAACTTCTCGCTGTCATGATTAAATTCAATTAATAAAACACCTTGATTGACTATATTAACAAAGCCAGTAATTCTTAGCATTCTCAATACAGTATCAGGATAATCTCTTATAACTGTACCAAATTTATTTTGTTTTCCATATGTCTCATTCAAATATTCATAAACCGAATCTTCCGTAGCAAATGAATTGTTTTCAATTGTTGTTAAAAACTTTTCAACATCATCTTCTTTACTAAATAAAGATACTACAAACTGATTGTAACTTAATTTTTTTTCTTTTTTATCTAGTTCTTTTAAAACTTTTATAATAAATTTAAAATAGTTATAATCATTACTAACATTTTTATATGGTGATCTCCAGTTGTATTTCATTGCTTGAAGTGAAAATGCTTCTTGCGGATCAATCTCGTTACTAATCAATTTTTTTGCAACATCTCCAATAATCAATTTTTTATTATATCTAGCATAAACAAAACCAAATTCAGAAAGTGTTCTCATATATGTCCAAAATCTTGATTGATAACCCTTTGGAAATCCGCCATCACCATTTCTGGTCTTATTAATTTCTATTACTTTATTTTGAATTTGTTCTTTGTTACGTAATTTTTTAATGTTAAATTCATCACTTTTTACAATACCGTTTTCATACATATCACAAACAATATCTAACAAGTTTTTATCATTTAACTCTATTCCTTCATATGATTTGATTAACAATAAAACATCTTTAAGTCTTTCAGGATTCCTCATAGCCGTGTCAAAATTAAGTTGTTTATATTCTGGTTCTCTTCTAGTCCCTATCCTTGTCATAATTAGTAACAAACACCTCCTTGGAATTTATTTTTACAGTATTATCATTAAAACTAATATAATTACTGTTAATTTCATATACATTATATTTTTTTGACCATTTTTCAAGAAATTTATTTTTTTGACCTTTATGATACATTAAATTAGTTATACCAAATTTAATACCTTTATCATTTAATTCATCTAGGAAATCATATAATTCTGTTTCATGCTTTTCATTCCATAACTTATTGTATTCGCTATCACTTATTAAATAAGGAGGATCTAATAGCACATAATCGTTTTTTCCTATTTTTAAATTTCTTACAAATTCTTTATAGTCTAAATTAAAATATTTTATATCTATTCTATTTAGGTAATCAAAATAATAATTTAATGAATTATAAACGTTGCTGTTAAAATCAACATTTCCTACCGGTAAATTAAAATCTCCTTTTGAATTAAATCTCGTCATATGATTAAATCCATATATTAATAATAAATATAATTTTAAAACATCTTTTTTATTTTCATTATAATCGTTTCTTAATTTCAAATAATTTTCCTTATTGTATTTAGCATAATAGGTTTTTTTATATTTTTCTTTCAATTCACTTGGGACTAAATGTCCATTATAGGAACATGATAGTTCGTATTTTTTTATCAAACTGAATATATTTTTAAAAAACTTATCTTTGTCAGACGAATATTTTTGTAATTCTTTATGAATGCTAATAATAGCACTATCAATATCGTTAACATAATAATGATTAGCTTTTACATTTAAAAATGAACTTCCTCCACCGACAAAAGGTTCTATATAGTTATTTATATATGTTGGCATGTATTTTTTTATTTCTGGCATTAACTTGTATTTATCTCCTACATAAAACAACGGAGAACGATATGATATTTCTTTTTTTATGTTTGGTTTCACTTTCGTAACAAATATAAATTCTTTATGATCATTTAACTCTGTCTTACCTGTTGTAAATGCTTTGTATTTTTTTTCAAATTTTATTGTGTCACCTTTATTAGATAAAATAGTTTCAATTTCTTCTAGTGTTATTTTATTTTTTGATGAACTACTTTTTGATTCGTAGGTGTTATTATATGAAACAATTATATACTTTGCATCAAGTTTCTGAATTAAATCATTAAATGCAATTGGTGCCGAAGTCTTACAATATTCTGACATATTTTCTTCTTTTGGTTTCATTGCAACGCCGTATAATTCAGGCTTTTTCCATTGTGCTATATTCTCCATAACATGATAAAATCTACTATATTGTCTAGAATTATATGGAGGGTCAATATATGCTATATCACATTTAACTTCCTCCGCCAATTTATTTGAATCTTTTCTATATATTTCAACTATTTTATTACTATACTTTTTAGGATTAATTAAATTAAATTCAAATGAATCATTGATTTTTTGGATTTTTCTATATGCATCATAATGACCACAAGTATTTGCAATTTTATCAAATGAATATAAAAGTGAAGAAATGAGAATATTATATTCCTTGAAATTTATATTGTTTTTTTTATATTCTTTTTCAATGTTCTCACGTATATATCCAATTTTTTTTGCATCATTATAACTAAAAAATTTATTTCCAAAATTATCAGATACATAATTATCTTTAATTTTGCTACTTTTAAGATTGTTATATTTTTCTTTATACTCTAATAGTTTGCTTTCATTAAATTCTTCGTTTAAAAAGAAACCATTATAAATAATATTATTAGAGTATAAAAAATCATTAACTATAAATCTATCATATTTTTCAAAAATATATTCTGTAACACAACCTGTTCCTGCAAATACATCAAAAAATGAACGACAATTTGGACAGTTTTCTCTAATTAATTCTGATATCCAATCCATTAATTTATATTTACTCCCTGTATATCTTCTATTTTGTATATCAAACATTATTACACCTCTTTATATGACACTATGACATTGAATTAGGATATACCCCATACCTATTTCTAGTGTCATTCTGTCATTTATTAATCAACTATATCACTTACTGATACATTGTAATATTCAGCTAATTTCTTAACTACTTCATTACTTAGTTTTCTACTACCTTTTTCATATTTATTGTAAGTAGATAAATCTATTTCTAAGTATTTTGCTAATTCTTTTTGAGATTTATTATTTTCTAATCTCAAATTCTTAATTCTAAGTCTAGCTCTTGCTTGTGTCTTTTCTTCTATTTCATCTAATCCCTTAGTAGGATTCTTTAAATCAATAGCTATATATCTTTGTGTATTATTAGCAACTCTAAAAGCATAGTTAGATAATTCTAATGATTCTTTATCAGATAACTCTGGCATATTTTCAAAAAAGTAATTTGTTGATACTTTATAAAATTTAGCCAAATCTTGTAATACACTAATAGGTACCATTCTATCACCTAATTCATAGTGTTTATATGTGGATGTGTTTACTCCTACTACTGAACATATTTCTTTTTGAGTTAGATTAAATTGCTTTCTTAACTTACTCATATTTGTTCCTATAGTAACATCCATTGTTTTTCTTTTTTCCATAGAATTACCACCATTTTTCTTTATAAAATAATTATAACACAAAATTTCCAATTTGGAACATTTGATGCAATATTTGTCAAAAAAACACAAAAAAAGTAATACAAAATGTATTATAAAACTTGATTTTTTTAAATTAATAGTGTAAACTAATAAACCAACAAAGGAAAAATATCCTGATAAATTATTTACATGAATAATTTTATTTGGTATAATTCTATTGTAGAGTAGTATAATATTAATGTAGGTATTAATTTTATATCTACTTTGGTCTATTATTACAATAATGGATCAAACCCGTGTTGGCGCCAAGCGCCGCTTAAAAAAGCAACCCATGTGGTTGCTTTTTTAATTAAAATCTTTTCTTACTAAGTTCTTTTAAAATTTTACGAATATCAGCTGTAGTAAAGAAGTACTTCTCACTTCTTGTAAATTCCATTTTATGCTTATATTTGTAATCATACTTATCTATATAAGTAAGCATATCAGATACTTGAAACAATCTTTTTTCTTTATGGTCAAATTCTATTCTATGTTCAAATCCATCAAATCTTAAAAATATAGAATCTAATATTGTACCTAATGTTTCTTGTCCATTATCATAATACATAACAATTTGATCAAACTTTTCAAAATAATTTTCATGATCTTTTATCATTTTATTTATTTCACTAGAAAGTTGTTGTCTTAAAACTCTAGCACTATCTGTATATTTTTTATCTATTATAATGGTTTGATATTTTACAGGTATCTTCCTTGAAAAATTATATATTGCATTGAATATACTTTTTCTTTTAGCTATATCAAAATTTTTATAGTCTTCACGTCTCATGATTAAGTCTGCCATATGAATCATATTAGTATATCCAATTCTCTCTAAACGTTCATTTAGTTTTGTAAGCTCTGGCATTATATCATCGTCGTGCTCATGAAATGTAAATGATACACCATATAATTCAGATGCTCCTTTACCAAAACCAAATTCACCTGTTTCATCAACAAATATATTTAATCTTTTCAAGGTTTCTACCTCCCTTCTTCACAATTCATTAACCATTATACATTAATTTCATATATATTGATAGACATAATAAAAGAATTCTAAATTTTAATTTGTCAAAACTACGTTTTTAATAATCGCACAATTACGATTGTTTTTATTTTATGTTAAACTCTACTCGTATAAATTTATATTGACTGTGTTTTAACAATGAAAGGAGGATATTTTATGGCTGTTAGACAAGTCAGTAAAAAAGATGGTACTAAAGATGGAAGACACTGGTATTTTTATACATACATTAGAGATATACCTGGAAATAAAAAAAGATATAAATCTAAAAAGTATCATACTCAAAAAGAAGCTGAACGAGCTGAGCGAGATTTCTTAACTAAAGTAGATAAACGAGGAATATAATATGAAACATCAATATCAGTTTACAAAAATATTTTGTATTTGGAGATATTAACTCTATTCATCCAGATGTACTTAGAAGTCATAAAAATGAATATGCTAAAAAAGCCGAAGTTAAAGAAATTAGAATTCATGACTTCAGACATTCTTGTGCATCACTACTTATAAATAATGGAGCTAATATTATGATTGTTGCTAAATATTTAGGTCATGCTAAAATTGATGAAACACTTAATACTTACTCCCACTTATTTAAAAATAAAATGGACGATATTGTTAACTAAATGAATAAACTTGATATATAGTTATAATACTTTACAAATATTAAATAAAAGTTAATAAAAACAAATAAAAAAGACACTTAAATGTACCTAATAGTTCCTAAAATGGGACCTAAAGTTACTTAAGTGTCTTGGAAACCCTTATAAATAAACAAAATGAGACGCCGTAGCGTCTCTTCAGGGGGATTTTAAATTCGTTGATTTGAGAGTTCAAATTGGTTCATTTCGGCTTTTTTTCGGTTTTAAAATGTCATTTTTTGCTTTGACAAGCCAGCAAAATTTGAAAAATTGTTACCTTTTTGTTACCCCAAAATATATGAAATATTTTATTATAATTTGTTATGTTTATTTCTATTTAAATATCCTAATTCACTTATTATATCTACTGCTTTTTCAATATAATCTAATTTACATTCAACATTCCATACTGCATCTGGACAATGTTCTTCTAATAATGCAAATATTTTTGCAATGTCCATCGTTCCCATGTCTAAACCTAAATGTTCATCATTTTTGTAAGATGGTCTTCCAACTACCTTTCCATGATTATTATGTAAATGTAAATAACCAATTCTAGATCCTAATGTTATAATCCATTCTTCTACTGGCATATTAGAATTTGCATGTGCATGACCAATATCTAAACAAACTTTTAGTCTAGGATCATTAACTGAATCTATTTCCATTTTTAATACTTCACTATCTTCTTCACATTGGTTTTCAATCATCATTGTTATTGAACCATCTTTATCGCTAAAGAATTCTTGCCAAAATGCTGTAGCATTTCTTACCCATCCTTCATAGAAACTTGTGTTAGGAATAAAACCATTATGAACAACTATTTCAGTGCAACCTAATTCTTTCGCCACCTTATATGCATAATTGAATGCTTTCATTGTAGCTTTTCTTACATCAGGATTTTTAGAGCCTAAATTCAAATCCCAAAATGGTGCATGTAATGATTTACCACCTTGAAAGTTTACTAAAGTTTCCTTATAACCTGCAAGTAATTTCTCTGATTCTTCTGTATCTATTAAATTTGGATTATAAAATCCTTGTATTTCTAATCCTAAACTATTATTTAAACAAAGTCCATATACTTTATCTAAACTTGCATCATCACATAATCTTATTTCTCTCATTTTACTTCTCCTTTTCCCTATTTATTTAAATTTTTCTTTTTTTCTTTTGAACATGAAAAATTAATCAATATACCTGTATCCTCATACCCAGCATTTATATATGCTTTATTTGAAGGAATGTAATTGTAATCAGTATACAACAATGGTACCAATCCCTGTTCTAACAATTTTTTAGTAACTGTATAAATTAAATTGGCAGCATATCCTTTCCCTCTTTCTTCAATTGGTGTATAAACATGACTTAATTTTGCTTGTCCGTCTACTATGCTATAATTTACCATGCATACTATCTTGTCATTATTATTTTTCCATATATAAAATTTATTTGAATCTATCATTCTTTGAACATCTTCAGCTGCTTGTTCCATACTAATTGGTGATACTCCATTCATTTCCATACTATCGTCATACCAATATTTAACAAGTGTTGATTTTTCATCTAGGATCGGAATAGTAATATATCCATCACATTGTCTTGGTTGTTTAGTCTCTCTACAAAATAATGTACCCATTTCAAAATAATCATCAGTATTTAATTTTTCATAACATGAACTAAATAATAGATCATACAATTCTTTTTTACAGGTAAATTTATCTTTATCTGCATCAGTTAGATATAAATCCATTGCACTCTTTATTTCTTCTAATTTGGAAATGTCAAATCCATCTTTTGTCCATATCCAAGTAGGTAGTCCTACTGCTCCTCTACATATTACATAATTTTCTTCATCACTATATAACATTACTGACTCACTTTTTAAATTTAATGATATTAAATAAAATTTATATTTATCTTTTTGAAATTCAGTAGATGAAAATATTTTATTATCCGAATTTATTAATTTCATTGTTATCACTTCCTAATTATATTATACCACACATTCAACCAAAACCATTTGGACTGACTCAATTTTATCAAAAAGTCTTATTTTATAAGCATTTGCAAAGAATATTTTTTGTAAAATTGGCTTTCAGGTAACACTTAAGTAGCAAAAAGTGTTACCTTTTTGTTACCTGAAACGGTGTTTTTTACTACCCTAAACCTCGTAAACCCTTGATTTTATTGGGACACAAAAAATGTGGAGCATCTCTGCTCCACTTCAGGGGGTTTTGGTTAGATTGACCACAATAACCGTGATACAATCATCAGCATGATTAATCTATCATGCTAAATTAATGATAACTATTTTTTTTATATTTGTCAATTAGTTTTTAACAGTTTTTAAATTTTCGTAGTAAAGTGCATGTGAAATTTGATAGTATGGTAAAACCCAAACTAATAAAATTCCAAATGTTAGTAAGGAAAGAAAGATCCATCCCATAAAACTTAAATCAAATAGTAAATAATCCAAGCGGTGTCCTTTAATTAATTCTTTGCTATCATTTAACGTTTCTTTTACTCCTTTTTGTTTATCAGCATATACGAATGATACTAATGAATAATTTAATGAAATGATAATTCCAGGAATGATAAATAACAATGATCCTATTTGTGTTAAAACATATACAACTAAATTAATTAATGCAATAACTATAAATTCTTTTTTAAATTTAAATATATCATTAGCATCAAATTTTTCCTTACGAACTATTTTTAAAATATAATAGATAAAACCAAATGTTAATGGGGCAACTATTAGCGAAATTATTAAACTTCCAATACTATTTACAATACTTCCATTCGATAAAATACATTCTTGCTCACCTAAAATATTCATCGAATATAAACATTTATTAAAGATGCTTAGCGCACTTAATTTTGATACTAAAAATTGTAGTACATATGTAAGAATTAAAATTAAGGCATAACCTCTCCAGAAATCTCCCAAATGTTCATTAGCTATTTTTTTAGCTTTTGCTTTTATTTCTCTTCTATTCATAAATTCTCCTAATCTAAACTTGTTATTTCTTTTATTATATCATTATAATATGAACTATTTAAGTATTCTTTACTATTTATATACTCTTCGCTATCTTTTTTTGCTTGTAACAATATTTTTCCATCACTATACAAATTAGCTATTTTAAAATTCATTGTTCCGCTTTGTCTTGTTCCAAAAAGATCCCCTTCTTTTCTTAGTTCAAAATCTTTTTGACTAATATAAAAACCATCGTTACTTTCTTCTAATACTTTTAGTCTTTCTGTGTTATAATCACTTATTAAATAACAGGAGCACTCTAAATCATTTCTTCCTACTCTTCCTCTTAACTGATGTAATGTTGCTAGCCCAAATCGTTCAGCATTAAAGATAACCATCATTGTTGCATTAGATACATCTACTCCTACTTCAACCACTGTTGTAGATATTAAAATGTTGATAACTCCGTTTTTAAAGTTATTCATTATATTTTGTTTTTCTTCATTAGATAATTTTCCGTGTAGTATTTCTGTGTTGATATTTTTAAAGGCTTTTTGAAATTTTTCTTTTAAGGCATTTACACTTTCTAAGTCACTTTCTTCAGAACCCTCAATTAACGGAGATACAACAAATATTTGATGCTTTTCTTTTAATTCTTCATATATTGCTTGTAATACTATTTTTAAATTTTTAAAATCTACTACTTTAGTAAATATTTCTTTTCTTCCAGCAGGTTTGGTTTTTATTAAAGAAACATCTAAATCTCCATAAAGTGCCAACGCATAAGTTCGAGGAATTGGTGTAGCACTTAAATACAAAGCATCCGGATTGCTTCCTTTTTCACTTAATAATTTTCTTTGCATTACGCCAAAACGATGTTGTTCATCTGTTATTACTAATCCAAGATTACTAAATGTTACACTTTCTTGTATAAGCGTATGAGTTCCAACAATAATATCTATTTCATTGTTGATAAGTCTTTTTATAATATTATCTTTTTCTTTCTTAGTCATACTTCCTACTAATAATTCAGTAACTATATTAAACGGCGCTAGCAATTTATTGATGGAATTATAATGTTGCTGTGCTAAAATTTCCGTAGGAGCCATAAATGCTGATTGATATCCAGCCAAATAATTGGCATACATTGCAATAACGCAAAGAATAGTTTTTCCACTACCAACATCGCCAATGATTAAACGATTCATTTTAGATGATGAAGTTAAATCTTTGGAGATATCTTCTAAGGTACAGATTTGATCTTCGGTTAGAGAAAAAGGCAAATTACTTATAAATGTATTTACAAGATCTTCTGGATATTCTTTTTTTATTCCACTAATGTTTTTGTTTTGATATTTTAAATAGTTTACTTTAAAAGTAAAATCAAAAAACTCTTTATATATTAATTTAAGTTTAGCTTTCTTTAACAAATTAGCATCTGAGGGATTGTGGATAATCTTTAATGCTTCGTTATGAGAAATAAAATCATATCTGTCATTTAAATAACTTGGTAATATTTCTTTTTGTTCATAACTTTCTAGAGCACTAGTTATATATTTTGTTAAAGCTTGATTCGTCAGCCCACTTGTCAGATGATAAACTGGCTGAACCATATTATCTGGAATATTTAAAAAAATATTTGAAGCAACAAAAGTGTTTTTTTTCTCATCATATTTTCCTTGTAAATATACTTTTTTATCAATAGTTAAATTAGTTTTCATGAAAGCTCTATTAAATATAGTTACTTTAATACTTTTGTTTTCCATTATGACATTAAATGATAAACGATTAAAGTTTCGTTTGATATAATTAACAATCGGATTAGATATAATTTGAGCTGCAACAATATTTTGGTCACTTGCTTCTTTTAAAGAAGAAATTTTAAAAATATTATAACGATATGGATAGTAGTTCACTAAATCTGATACATTAATAATTCCCAATTTATTTAATAAACTTAATGATTTTGGACCAATTCCTTTTATATTTTGTAAGCTCAATTTTATCACCAATAAAATTATAACAAAAATTTCAAAAAAAGTATTGACAAAATATAGTTTATCCTTTAATATAACAATCACCAATTCACTTAAAGGCGAATTGGTACTAGTATCACACTAGTCAACCCCTTTTTATTCTTTTGGAACTGTCTTCAGGGGGCAGTTCCTTTTTTGTTAATAAAATTATATGCAAAAAGCTATATCATTTTGATGAACTTGTCAATAAAAAGTAAACAGTAAAAAGTTACTAATTGAACCCTAGTTGAGTTCTATACTCAATTGGGGTTTTATAATTTAATGCATAACTTGGTCTTAAGTAATTATGGTCATATATAATTGCATTTATATAATC
>JAFSEX010000060.1 GCA_017435465.1 Bacilli bacterium | reverse complement strand
TCGCCATCCACAAATTCCCGGAAGGGCTTGCCGTCGGAGTGAGTTTCGGGACCGGGCATTTTACAGACGTCCTGACCGTTGCGGGAAGCATCGGCGTGCAGAATATTCCGGAAGGGATGGTCATCATCGCGCCGCTGCTCGCTATCGGTGTCTCCCTCCCCCGAACGTTCCTCATCGCGCTTTTCATTGGACTGATCGAAGTCGCAGGCACATTCATCGGTTACTCGCTCATCTCTATTACCAATGCGGTCCTGCCGTTTGCTCTTGCTTTCGCAGGCGGAATGATGCTCTACGTCATCAGTGACGAAATGATTCCAGAGACGCACGCACATGGCTACGAAAAGATGGCGACGTTCGCCCTCGTGGCTGGATTTATGTTCGTCGTGATCTTCGATGTCCTCCTTGCCGGAGCCTGACCCTGAAAAACGCTCCGTAGAATGTTTTGGTCCACGGAGCGTATCTTTTTGGTTCATCCGGGAACTGCGTACCAGTTTTACCACAGAAGCCGCAGAAAACTTACAGAGAAACACGGATCTTAACACAAAAGGCAATAAAAAACAGATCGCGTGAACTTTTTTTAATTTTAAAAATGCTTTTGCGTCTTTTTCGTATTCTTGCTTTCAGAGACTCTCGCCGCATCATCGAGACTTTCAACGGCATATCGAGACAAAAAAAGACGCTGTGCCGAAACACAGCGTCTTGGTTCAGGAAATCAAACTAGTTGGCTGCAGGTGCTGGAACGGGTTCTGCAGGTGCCGGAGCAGGTTCTGCAGGTGCCGGAACGGGTTCTGCAGGTGCCGGAGCAGGTTCTGCAGGTGCCGGAGCAGGTTCTGCAGGTGCCGGAGCGGGTTCTGCAGGTGCCGGAACGGGTTCTGCAGGTGCTGGAGCGGGTTCTGCTGGTACGTTACCAAAACCAGCCGGAATCGGTTCGGTCGGCTTGATCTCCGGAGCACCTTCCGGACGGTAGTCATTTTCCGGAGTCGCATCGTTGAAGACGTCAAACCACTCATCTTTGAAGTTGATCGTCTGGCCAACGCGAGCGGAAATGTTCGCCGTCAACGCCATGATCGCGTCCGCCATCGCCACTTTCGGCTGGCAGTGCATCATGAGTTTCGGATCGTCCGTTTTGTATCGCACCTCTGGTGTATCTGTTGTCATGCCAATGGCAGTGCAGAGTAGCTATGTGCGGATGGGATAACCGCTGAAAGCATCTAAGCGGGAAGCCCTCTTCAAGATGAATTTTCTCATCATTTATTGAGTAAGATCCCAGATAGACTAACTGGTTGATAGGCTAGAGGTGGAAGCATGGTGACATGTTGAGCTGACTAGTACTAATAGATCGAGGATTTAACCCTATTTAATTTGATGTTATCACATTATCTTGTTTTCAGAGAATTATTAAATTCTCTTTATTGGTAACGATAGCAAAGTGGATACACCTGTTCCCATCTCGAACACAGAAGTTAAGCACTTTCACGCCGACAATAGTGTATGCGAAGATAGGTAGTTGCCAATATTTTTTTTGTTTATTTAGAACTAATTATTAAATTTGGTTCTTTTTTTATAGTTTTTTTTTATCCTTTTTGTTATAATGTTTTTATAGTACAATTGGGGTGATATTATGATACTTAAAAAACCTTATGCATTGTTAATTAAATATTTCAAAATTATTCATATTGCTTTAAGTCTATTTATGATATATTTAATATACAAATCAAATAACATATTGAAATTTTTTAATGATTATATTGCTTCTGGTTGGAAGTCTATTAATGAAACAGAAATTGCCAATTATATTAATCCGTTGATTTTTATATTCATATCTTTAATTATTATTTTATCAATTATTGTATATTTTTTAATGCGTTTTAAAAATAAGCCACGTTTATATTACATTTTAACTCCAATTATGTATCTGACTATATTAATATTATTCGCTGTTTGTAATTCTATATTAAAGGATGCTCAATATAAAGTAATTAATCCTGTAACTACTAGAGCAATTCGTGATGTTATTTTAATATTTATGGGATTTCAAATTATTTTTATAATGTTTTCAGTTTTACGTGGTATTGGGTTTGATGTTAAAAAGTTTAATTTTAGACAAGATATTGCAGAATTACAAATTGCGGAACTAGATAACGAAGAAGTTGAAGTTAATTTAGAAGTACAAAAATATAAAATAAAGCGTAAATATAGAAGAAAATTTAGAAATTTGAAATATGTGTTTTTAGAACATAAATTTTTATTTAATACTTTATTTATATCAATCATATTCATAACAATTCTAGTTACTTGTTTAAATATATTTGCATTTAATAAAACATTTAAACAAAATCAAATTGTTCAATTAGATAAATATAGTATTATTGTTAATAATTCGTATCTTTATAATACTGATTTTAAAGGTAACGAAATATCAGATAAATATCAATATTTTGTTGTTGATACAAAAATTATAAACAAAATTGTAGATAACACATTTAATCTTAATAAATTGTCCTTAGAAGTGAATGGAAAAGATTATTCTCCTGTTACAAATATATATTCAAAATTTTTAGGGTTGGGTATTGGGTACCCTGAGAATACAGAGTTATCAACACAAACTATTGATGAATATATTTTTATATTTAAAATACCTGTTAGTGAAAACGTTAAAAATGTTTATTTAAAATATATGTATAAAACAACATACAAAAATGATTCGCCAGTTTCTAATTATAGAAAAATTAAATTAAATTATTATACTAATCTTGAATCTATTTCTTCAAATATTAAAAATTTAAATCATGAAATGACAATTAAAGATACTAAAATAAACATTAAATCATATGAAATAAATAATAATTTTGAATATAATTACAAATTTTGTTCATCAAATAATAATTGCATAGATTCAATAGGTTTTATCTATAGTAGTAATTTTAATAAATCTATTTTAAAATTGGATTCAATAATCACAATGGGTTCAAATCTAGATAAATATTCTATTAAAAATAAAGGAGATATTTTTGGCAAATTTGGTATTATAAAGTATACTCTAAATTCTAAAAATTATGTATTAAATAATTTTAACAATTTAACACCATCAAATATAAATAATGATAATATATTTTTAGAAGTTGATAAAAAAATATCAAAAGCTGATAAAATTAGTTTGGAATTAATAATTCAAAACACTAAATATACTTTTAATTTAAAAAATGAGTAACATCATTTTTTATTTTTTATATAATATATTGTAAATAGTAATTGTCAAATTAAAATAAATTTGATATAATACTAATTACTGATGGGGCTATAGCCAAGTGGTAAGGCGTGGGTCTGCAACACCCTGATCGTCGGTTCAAATCCGTCTGGCCCCTCCAATAATGACTAAAAAGAGTTTTTAAATAAAAACTCTTTTTTTGTTTTATAATTTATTTAACTAATCTTTTTTATTCGTTTGTTTAAATTTAGAATTATATTTAAAAATCCTATAGAATCTTTTAGTTCTTTATATCTAATTACTTGATCTTATTCATTGGTTAATTCAGACTTGTATTTATTTAAGATGAAATAAATTGAAATTAAAGGATAAATTTCTTTAATAATTAGACTTCTTTTGTTTAAATAATATCTTTTTACATTAAATTTAAAAGCGAATATTTAATCATTATAAACCAACAATATAGATTTTATAACATATTCGTTGAATTATTGTTATTTTCATACTTAATAACAATAATTTAAATAACAGATTATTACTAAATTTGGAGAAAAGACTTTTTTTCATTTAATAAAAAGTGTATAATTTATATATAATTTATGGAGGTATTATATATGAAAAAATATTTAAATATTATTGGAATTATACTTATTTGTACTTTGTTGATAGGGTGTGAAGATAAAATATCTAATCATATGACTATTAAGTGGAAATACGATGAAAATTTAATGCCAGATGGTGGCTTTGATAGAAGTTCAGATTCAGAACCATATGGAAAATTTTATAAAACACATAAAATGTCATATAATGAGTTTGTTGATTATATTAAAAAGTTAGACACATTGGGATATAAAATTAATTCTTTATATTCTGATTATGACTCAATTCAAAATATAAAATATGATGATGAAATAGAATTAAAAGTTTGTAATTCAAATACTGGGGACGATTATCTATGTTTTATTATTGATTGGACTGATGAATTAGATGAAGATTATAGTTTAAAATTAGTCCCAAATAATTTTTAGGAGGATACAATGAAAGAACAAATTAAACTAGTACTTAAAGGATTTATAATAGGGGTTGCAAATATAATACCAGGGGTAAGTGGTGGTACACTTGCAATTACTTTAGGTATATATGAAAAATTAATTGGAATTATTTCTCATTTCTTTAAAAATGTTAAAGAAAATATTAAATTTTTGTTACCAATTGGTATTGGTGCAGTATTATCAATATTAATACTTAGTAAAATTATCGCATTTTCACTTGATAATTATCCATTACCAACAACATTATTCTTTATTGGATTAATTTTAGGTGGATTACCAATGTTGTTTAGTAAAATAAAAAAAGGAACTAAGAAAGGTAGATTATCTAATATTGTTATTTTCTTAATAACATTTTCAATAGTTACTGTTTTTGGATTTATAAATACTGGAAATGCAATGGTGAATTTATCTAATTTAGACTTTATGGAATATGTATTATTATTTCTAGTTGGAATGGTTGCAGCTGCTACTATGGTTATTCCAGGTATTAGTGGATCATTTATGTTAATGCTTTTAGGATATTATATACCAATAATAAATACTATTAGTGATTTAGCTAGTTTAAATAATATTTTAGATAATATATTAATCTTATTACCATTTGGAATAGGTATATTAGTTGGAATAGTATTAATTGCTAAACTAATTGAACTTTTATTAGAAAAATTCCCAATAAAAACTTATTATGGAATTATTGGATTTGTTATTGCATCAATTATTACAATATTCTTACCACTTGTTCAAACTAGTTATACAATAATTACAATAATTGTTGGAGTAATCTTACTTTTATTGGGGGGAGTAATTGCATATAAACTAGGTGATAAATAAATTGAAATGTCTTTATATAGACATTTTTTTTAATTACTGTTATAATATTCGCGGTGATATTTTTATGAACACGTTATTATTAATGTTACTTATTAGTTTAAGTATGTTTGTTGGTACAATATTAGTATTTATAATAAATAGTAAAAAAGAAAAGATATTAGGTCATCTAATTGGTTTTTCAGCAGGTATTATAATTTCATTATTAGTGTTTGATATATTTTCTGAAGTAATAGAAGAATCTAGTTTTTTAGTGCTTATTATTCTAGCACTAATAGGGTATTATTTATCTAAAAATCTTGATAAATTAATACCACATCATCACGCACATAAAGACAAAGATTCAAAAAGTAAAAACTTGCTTCATGTTGGGTTAATAACTTTAATTGGTATAGTATTACATAATCTAACTGAGGGAATAGCACTTTTTACAATTATAGAACATAATGAAGAAATAGTAATACCATTTATTATAGGTATAGTAATTCATAATATACCTCTTGGTATAGCTTTAGCTTCTCCAATTTATTATAGTACAAATGATAAAAAGAAAACACTTATTTATACTTTATTTGCAGTCATATCAACAATGCTTGGTGGAATAATTGGTTTATTATGTTCAGATTTATTTATTAAATATAATCTAACTACTTATATATTAGGAATTACATCTGGAATGTTATCATATGTAGTAGTAGATGAACTTTTACCTACTGCTAAAAAATATAATAAAAAATTTATATACTCAATACTATTAGGAATAATTTGTATGTTATTAATATCTATAATTTAGGTGAAAATAATATATAAATTATTTTCTTTTCATATAATACACTAGAGGTGTTGTAATGAATAATAATATAAGTGTATTAGAATTAAAAAGAATATTAAGACCTGGAATTAATTTAATTGATATTAGAAATTCTACATCTTATAAATTGGGGAATATACCATATTCTAAAAATATTAGTAAAAATGAATTGATGTTTAATCCTGAAAAATATCTTTTTAAAGATAGAATATATTATATATATTGTGAAAAAGGAATTCAAAGCAAAACTCTTGTTTCATATTTAAATAGCATTGGTTATAAAACTGTAAATTTAATAGGCGGATATAAAAATTATAAATAAAGTTGATGAAACTCATTAACTTTTTTTTTATTATATATTATAATGTTTAAGTAAGATAGGATGTGTGATACATGGAATATATAATTATAGGATTGTTAGTTTTATTAGTAATATTGGTTACAATATCTTTATTTAAAAATATTAATGAATCAAATATTACTGAGAGACTAGGTAAAATGGAAGTTAATCTTACTAAAGAAATAGGAGATTTTAAAAATGATTTCTCTAGAACATTAAATAATGATTTTACTAATCTTAGTGATAAAATTGATTTAAGACTTAATAAAATAAATGATAAAGTTAATGAAAGATTAGATGAAAATTTTGAAAAGTCAAATAAAACTTTTACATCTGTATTAGAAAGGCTATCAAAAATTGATGAAGCACAAAAGAAAATAGATACTTTATCTAGTGATATAGTGTCACTACAAAGTGTTTTAACTGATAAAAAGAGTAGAGGTATATTTGGTGAAGTAAATTTAAAACATATTATGGCCAGTGTATTTGGAGATAGAAATGATGGGATTTATAAAATGCAGTATACATTTCCAAATTCATATATAGTTGATTGTGTTTTATATGCGCCTGAACCTTTAGGAATAATTGGTATAGATTCTAAATTTCCTTTAGAACATTATCAAATGATGGTAGATAAAAAACTTAGTGCATCTGAAAGACAAGCTGCTGAAAAAATGTTTAAAGCGGATGTTAAAAAACATATTGATGCGATTAGTAGTAAATATATTATTGATGGAGTAACATCTAATCAAGCTATTATGTTTTTACCAGCTGAAGCCATATTTGCTGAAATAAATGCATATCATCAAGACTTAGTAGAATATAGTTATAAAAAAAGGGTATGGATAACTTCACCAACAACTTTAATTAGTACTTTAACAGTTATTCAAGTAATTATGAAAAACATTGAAAGAGATAAATATACTTCAGTTATTCATGAAGAATTAAATAAATTAGGAATAGAATTTGGAAGATATAAAGAAAGATGGGACAAACTATCTAGAAGTATTCAAACTGTTAATAATGATGTTGAAAATATTCATAAAACTACTGAGAAGATAACAAAACGATTTAACTCAATAAATCAAGTTGAAGTAGAAAATATAAAAAAAGAAATTGAATAATATTGAAAAATATGATAGTATGTTTATAGTAAGATTGGAGGATTTTAAAATGGAAAAAATTGATAATAGAAATAAAGTAACTTTAATAATTATATGGATTTTAATTCTTTTAATATCACTTATAGGTGGTACATTCACGTATTTTAGTGCGATTAAAAAAAGTGATAAACAAATAATTACTACTAGAAATTTATCTATATCAGTAATAATTGAAAATTCAACAAATTTAAAAAATATTGAACCAACTGATTGGGATTCTAGTGATATGAGTAAAAATGAAAATAATAAAAATATTGCTGTAATTCCTTTTAGAGTAACAAGTAAATCTAGACTTACTGGTACTTATTCAGTTGATTTAAACACAAATATTACAGAAAATAATTTATATGATGGTGGAAAAGCAGAAGATATAATGTATAAAATATACAAAGATGGTAAAGAAGTTATATCTGGTAATTTTAATGAAGGTGAATTTAACAAAAAAGTTGTTAGTGGGATAATTAGCCGTGATAGAGACTTAAATGATGAATATAAATTATACGTGTATATTGATGAAACAAATGTTGTTCAAGATAAATTACAAGGTATTTCATTTGGGTTAACTCTTGTGGGTAGAGCAGATCAGACAGAATAATTTCTGTCTTTTTTGTTATTCTTAAGTATTATATGGTAATGTTTACAACACAAAAATTTTTAATTAAAAAATTTGTAAAAATACCTTGCGGAATAAAAAATAATATGCTATTATGTAATAGTAGGAGGGAAGAGAGATGGAAAATCAAAACAAAGTATTGTTAACAGTAATTGGAGCTGCAACATTATTAGTTGCTGTTGTAGGAGCTACTTTTGCATATTTCAGTGCAACAGGATCTGAAACTACTGCAACTGTTCAAACAGGATCTTCACAAATCAATATTCAAGCTAGTGAAGATGCAGTTGAAAACATTAGACCAACATCATGGACTACAAGAGCTGCTGCTGATACTGATGCTAATGTTGAAAAATTTACTTTAACAATGAGTGGTGCTGTTTCTGGTTCTGGTACTTATACTATTAGTATGAATCAACCTGAAATCACTATTGGTAACATTACTGGTGATAATGGTGATTTATCAGATATCAGATATGCAATTTTCAGAGGTGAAGAAACTACTGCTGTTAAAGAAGGAAGTTTTGCTGATGCTACATTTACTAATGGTAAAGTTGATTTAGTTGTTAATGAATCATATTCTGCACCTGCAGTTACTGGTGAATTTACAGTATATGTATGGATCGAAAATGAAAATGCTGATCAAAACAACTTACAAAACGTTAGTTTTAAATTAACATTTGCTGCAAATGCTACTTCAACTAACGAATAATAATAAAAGATAGGAGGAAATACAATGGAAAATAGAAATAATGTTCTATTAACAGTAATTGGTGTTGCAACATTATTAGTTGTTTTAGTTGGTGCATCATTTGCATATTTCACTGCAACTGCTTCAACTACAGCTGATCAAGTTGAAACAGGTAAGTTAGAAATTACTTCTGCTTTAACTGGAACTTCTGAAAATAGAATTAAACCAACTGATTTTACTGTTGGTGAAGATAATGTTGATGTTGCTGAATTTACTTTCACTGTAACTGGTGGAGCTACTAATGTTGATGGTGCAACATATGATATTAGATTATTAGGTCTTTTAACTGGTGTTGCTGAAACAGCTGATAAAGGTTCTGCTGATGATATTAAATATGCTTTATATGATAGTACTAATACACCAGTTGCTACAGGAAGTTTTGCTGATGTAACAGCTGAAACAATTATTGCAACAAATAAACCTTTATCTGGTTCTACTAACGATGTATATACACTATATGTATATATTGAAGAAAGTCATGGAAATCAAGATAACTTACAAAATGTTACTATTAATGCAACAATGCATGCTGTAGCTAAAACTCCAGCTCCAGCAGGTGCTTAATAGTAGAAAGTAAAAATCCGAATATTCGGATTTTTTTCATTATTTGATTATTTATTGATTTTATGGTATAATAACAACCAATTTATGGGGGTTATTATGAATATAAATAAGCAAATATTCAAATTAATATTTGAAATACTCTTTACATCATTAATTATTGTAATAAATATAAGTGCTAGAAATAACTCAATTGATATACAAAATAAAGTTTTTGCGTTTAATAATAGATTAAACGCTATTGAATTTAAACAATTAAATCAAATGAATGCTACTAATATATTTCCGATATCTAATGATGATGCATTAAATAAATATGAAAAATCAATATTCCAAATATCAAATAAAAACAATAATAATATCAGATATAGATTTATATATAGGGTATATAAATCATCTACAGTAGAAATTGATTGGTTTAATTTTTATTTTAAAATTGATGAAAATGAAACAATTGATAATTTATCAAACCAAAAAATAAATAATACTGATGATTATACAGATATTATATTATATGAAGGTAATTTAAATTCTAACGAAATAAAAGAAATAGAATTTCTAATTTGGCTTGATTATAATATTGGTAATGAAGCACAAAATAAAGTGTTACGTACTGAAACATTTGTTGATACTATTTAAACGTTGATTAACTTTCAACGTTTTTAATTTATTAAAAAGTTCATAACTAAATTAATTATTATATCTTTTTCTCTTGGGTTAGATTCAGCAATTAATAATGTTAATGCAGTTAAAGTATTATTATCTATTATTTGTATATTATCCTTATAAAGAATATTGTAAAATTGTAGAAAATAGATAAATAATGTTGCTGCAATTCTTTTATTACCATCAATAAACACATGATTTTTAACAATCATATATAGGAAATTAGAAGCTTTTTCTTCTATACTCTCATATACATCTTTACTATCAAAAGTTTGATAAATATCTTCTATAATTGATTTTAATCCATTATTTCTTTCAAGTGCGAATAAGTTGCTTTCTTCATTGAATTTTAATTTATTTATTACATTTATACATTCATTGTAATCAATTTTTATATCACTATTATTTCCTTTTTTCTTTTCTAATGTTTTATGATCATAATCATCTAATAAATTAAGTGCTTTTGAATATTTATTAATTGCTTTTAATATTTGTTTAGCATCATCATTTTGAAGATTTTCATCAATTCTACTTGCTATATCAATTAGTTTTACAGTTTTTTCTAAATATTCTAGTCTTTTTTGATTTATCGAATATCCTTTTATCATATATTCTTTAAGTATATTGTTAGCCCATCTCCTAAATATAATTCCGTTTTGAGATTTTACGCGATAACCAATACTTATAATTACGTCTAAATTATAAAAATTAACTGGTTTATCTGAATTAGGAATTCTCATTTTTTGAGAATTCCTTTCTTCTTCTAATTCTTCAGAAAAAACATTTATAATATGTTTACTTATTGTTTTTACATCTCTATCAAATAATAATGCGATTTGATTTTGTGTAAGCCAAACTGTTTCATCTTTCATATTTACTTCTAATTTTACATTTTGATTTTCAAAAATAATTATTTCATTTTTCATTTGTATCACCCTTTCTTTTACATACTAACATAAATAAATTAATTATAAAAATCGCTAATTTCGCTTTTCTTCCTATAATAATAAACAAAAATTTATAATCAAATTGTACAATTTTACATTTCTGTTAAATAGTTAATTCAAATATTCAAAATTTAATAAAATAATATTTTTTAACATAACAAATTTTAACCTAATTTTTATATTTTATGGTATAATAACCTATATTGATTGAGGTGAAATTTATGAAAACTCCAAACATGTTAGAAGCTAAAAAAAGAACTAATAATAAAGTTAACATATTATATGATGAATATAAAATAACAAATGATATGAAAATAGGTAAAAATAAAACATATCATATTAAAACATATGGTTGTCAAATGAATGAGCATGATACTGAAATGATGTGCGCAATGCTAGAAGAAATGGGATATACAAAATGTGATGAAATGGAAGAAGCTGATGTAATCTTATTAAATACTTGTGCAATTAGAGAAAATGCTCATAATAAAGTATTTGGAATGCTAGGTAGAATTAAACATTTAAGAGAAAAAAGACCAAATATTATTGTTGGATTATGTGGCTGCATGGCACAAGAAGAAGTTGTTATTGATGAAATTAAAAACAAATTAAAATGGTTAGATTTAGTATTTGGTACTCATAATATACATAGACTTCCAGTGTTATTAAACGAGGTATCTAGAAAAAAAGAACAAGAAATTGAAGTATATAGTAAAGAAGGAGATATTATTGAAAATCTTCCTTATATTAGAGATAATAAATTTAAATCATGGGTAAATATTATGTATGGCTGTGATAAATTTTGTACATATTGCATAGTTCCTTATACTCGTGGAAAACAAAGAAGTAGAAAACATGAAGATATAGTTAGAGAAGTAGAAAATTTAATTAAAGATGGTGTAGTAGAAATAACATTATTGGGTCAAAATGTAAATGCTTATGGCAAGGATTTATATGAAAATTATGGAATGGAAAACTTACTAGAAGATGTAGCAAAAACTGGTATTCAAAGAATTAAATTTGTTACATCACATCCATGGGATTTTACAGATAAAATGATTGAAATAATAAATAAATATGATAATGTTTTACCATTCATACATTTACCAGTACAATCTGGAAGTGATAGAATCTTAAAATTAATGGGTAGAAGATATACTAAAGAATCATATTTAACTTTATTTAGTAAAATGAGAGAACAAATAAGAAATGTTAGTATAACTACTGATATAATAGTAGGATTTCCTGGTGAAACAGAAGAAGATTTTAACGAAACATTAAAATTATATGAACAATGCAAATTTGATTTAGCGTACACATTTATCTATTCACCAAGAGTAGGTACTCCAGCAGCTAAAATGAAAGATGATGTAAGTGAAGATGAGAAGAAAGAAAGACTTGCTAGGTTAAATGAGAAAGTTAATAAATATGCATTAGAAAGTAATAAAAAATTACTTAATAAAACTGTTAGTGTATTAATTGAAGGTATTAGTGAAAAAGATGAAAATATATTAACAGGTTATACAGATACTAATAAACTTATAAATGTTGTTGGAAATAAAGAAAACATTGGTAAAATTGTTAACGTTAAGGTATGTGATGCTAAAACATGGAGTTTAGATGGAATAATTGAATAAAGTGTCTATAAATTTTAGACACTTTTTTTAGTTTAAAAGCATACATTAAAGTGAGGGGGGATTACCAGTGGCAGCTTATAAAGAAATTGTAACTAAAGCTATATTGGGTAAAGGTAAAAAGTTTTTTAAAAACGATTATGTGTTAACTACAGAAGTAGAACCTACAACTGTACTGGGATGTTGGGTAATTAATCATCAATTTAAAGGATATGAAACAAATGGAAAAATAGCTATCGATGGTAGTTACGATGTAAATATTTGGTATTCATATGATAATAATAGTAAAACATCTGTAGTTACTAAAAAACAAGATTATAGTGAGTTGGTTAGTGTTAGAAAAAAAGAAAACGCTAATCTATCAAGTGATAATAG
The DNA here is from genome assembly GCA_017435465.1 of Bacilli bacterium. Lineage (GTDB taxonomy): Bacteria > Bacillota_I > Bacilli_A > RF39 > UBA660 > JAFSEX01. The sequence goes on along the minus strand of JAFSEX010000060.1, from coordinate 26,217 downwards.
TATAATTATTAGAAGTTTAAAACAACCTACGTGTACTAATGTAAATATTGTAAATGGTAATATTGAATATACGATTGAAAAAGAACTTGGAATTGAAATTATTGGAGAAACAAAAATGAAAATATCTACCGAAGATGATGAAGAACCATGGGATATTATAGAAGATGAAGTAGATGAAAAAATTGAGCAAGAAATTGATGATAATGTAGAGGAAAAATTCATATAATAAAGTGTCAACCAAAATATGTTGACACTTTCTTTTTTGTTTGATATAATACTATAGAAAAAAGGAGGCAAGAGACATGGCAGTTAAATTAAGATTAAAAAGAATGGGTGCTAAAAAAAGACCATATTATAGAATAGTTGCAGCTGATTCAAGAAGTCCAAGAGATGGTAGATTCATTGAAACAGTGGGTACTTATAATCCAATTACAGAACCAGCTGAAATCAAAGTTGATGAAGAAAAAGCTATTAAATGGTTAAATGATGGTGCTATGCCAACTGATACAGTTAGAAACTTATTAAGTAAAGCTGGTGTCATGAAAAAATTTCATGATGAAAAAAGAGGTAACTAATTATGGAATTTGTTAAGTTAACTGAACAGTTAGTTAAAGCTTTGGTTAAAAATCCAGATATGGTAACAATTAAAGAATTTGAAACTTCTGAAAACAATTTTCATCATATTCAAGTTTTAGTTGATAATGATGATATGGGTGTTTTAATAGGTAAAGAAGGAAAGACTGCTAAGGCAATTAGAACTATTGTTCAAGCAAGTGCTTATATTAATGGTAATAAAAAGGTTAAAATTGACATTGATTCATTTTAATCTTTTTTTCTGTTTTTTATATAGTAATTTTTCTTGAAATACATTATAATTCATAATAGGTGGTTAACATATGAAAAATAAAAAAGGGTTTACTTTAATAGAACTTTTGGCGGTAATTGCAATATTAGGAATAATTATAACAATAGCGGGTATTTCTGTAAGTAAAATAATGGGTGATTCAAAAAATGATATTAACACAATTCAAGAAAAAGCAATTTTAAGTGCAGCAAAAGCATATGTTGCTGATAATTTGTCAACATGTAAAGATGGATGTACTGTTACAATAGACACTTTAGTTTCAGAAGGATATATTGATGATATAAAAGATTCATATAATGGGGATAATAATTTGCAAGGCGAAGTTTCTATCTCTAAAATTAACAATAAATTCACTTATAATTTTTCTAGAATAACAAATTTTGCTTATAGTAGTAATATAGTAACGTATTCAATACCTAAGACAGGAAATTATATAATAGAAGCTGCAGGAGCAGAAGGGACAACAGGCAATAATTATTCGTATACAGGTGATTCATTAAATGGAGGAAAAGGTGCAACTATTTCTTCAACATTCTCACTAAATAAGGGAGATGTTTTATATATTGTTGTTGGTGGACAAGGAAGTGTAACTGATGCAACAGCAATAGACGGAACAAGTGGCGCTGGTGGTGGTGGAAGTTTTGTATTTAAAAAAATTCCTTCAATTACTAATTCTAAATATCAAATTACTAAGAATTCTGAATATTTAGAAGTATTATTAGTAGCTGCTGGTGGTGGTGGAAGTACTGATAATTCATATAGGTCCAAATATAATGGTACTTTATCAAGTGGTGCTGATGGAATTGGTGCAACATGGATTTCACCAGGTGGGGCTGCCTATAGTACAATTACAAAATCTGATACTGTTTCATCAAGTGCATCAAATGTATTAGGTATTTCACAATTTATTACATATAATTCAGTTGGTTCTTATTATACTAGAAATAGTGGTGTATGTAGAGGTGGCTTTGGTGGTGGCGGATGTGCTGATGATAATCCGAGTTATGGGGGTGGATGGAGTACTGGTACATCATATGCTGCAACTAGTTTTTCAAGTGGAGTTAATACAGCAGGTACTACTGGTTCAAGAAGTGGTAATGGATATGTAAAAATAACTGAAGGTTAATATTTATTCTTATAAAAAATTATAATATAATGTTTAATATATATAAATATTTGTATAAATACATCAAATTTATATAATTTAATAATTGATAAAATCTAGTTTATACTAGATTTTTTTAAAACTTTGAACTATTATATTTCATTTTTTTTATATTTATACTATAATTATGTTAATGATAGTAAGGAGCGATACAATGAAAAAAAGAGTTATAAGTGCAATCGTTATGTTAGCAATCATAATACCAATAAGTATTATTGGTGAAACACCTTTTACAATTGGTTCACTTATTTTAGGTTTAATGGGTTTAAAAGAAATAATAGGTATAAGAGAATCAAAAAAACAATTTCCTTTCTTTGTTAAATTTTTGTCTTATATTTTAATAACAATACTTATATTAAATCTTAATGGACCAACGATATTTGAATATTTACTAGATTATAGACTTATTTCAATGATAGTATTTTCATTATTAATTCCTATTGTTATATTTCATGATAATAAAAAATATAATATTAATGATGCCATGTTCTTAATTGGTACAATATTCTTTTTAGGAACTGCTTTCAATTTAATGATATTAGTTAGAGAGTATAGTTTACTTTTCTTATTATTCTTAGTTCTTATTACAACACTTACAGATACATTTGCATATATTACTGGTTATTATATCGGTAAAACTAAGTTACTAGTAGATATATCTCCTAAAAAAACTTGGGAAGGAGTTCTTGGTGGAACATTTTTTGGGGTATTAATTAGCAGTATGTTCTATTATCAAGTAATTGGAACAAACATTAGTGCTTTTTCACTGGCTGTTATTGTTACATTCCTTTCTCTATTAGGTCAAATAGGTGATTTAGTATTTAGTTCAATTAAAAGATATTATAATAAAAAAGATTTTTCTAATTTAATTCCAGGACATGGAGGAATATTAGATAGATTAGATAGTTTAATCTTTGTATTATTAGGATTTGTATTAGTTATTTCATTATTATAGGAGGTATATAAATGACATTAATTTATTTTATTTTAATTTTAGGATTAATTGTATTTATACATGAATTAGGACATTTCATATTTGCTAAAAAAGCAGGAATTTATTGTTATGAATTTTCAATTGGTATGGGTCCTAAAATATTTGGTAAAAAATTTAAAAGCGAAACAGAATATTGTATAAGAGCAATTCCACTAGGTGGATTTGTTTCTATGGCTGGTGAAACTGTTGAAGAGGATAAAAATATTCCTAAAAACAAACAGATGCAAAGCAAAACGTGGTTACAAAGATTTTTAACAATTTTTGCAGGTCCATTCTTTAATTTTGTTTTAGCGTTCATTCTTTTATTTCTAATTGGTATTATTTTTGGTGCACCATCGACAAAACCAATAATAGGTGCAATACAAGAAGATTCAGCTGCTTATGAAGCGGGATTAGAAACTGGAGATAGAATCTTAAGAATTAATGATAAAAAAGTTAGTAATTGGGATCAAATTATAATGAAGCTTCAATTGAATAATGATGGTAGTAAAGTAAATTTTGAGGTTCAAAAAGAAAATGGTGTAGTACAAAGACTAACTGTTAAGCCAAAAAAAATAATTTCTGATGATCAAACTACCTATCAATTTGGTGTAGGAATGGAACAAACAAAATATTATGGATTTGTTGAATCGTTGAAATATGCAGCATCAAAACTCGGTTCATTAACTGAATCAATGTTTACTGTTATTGGTGGACTATTCACTGGTAAAATATCCTTAAATAATATTTCGGGTCCAGTTGGAATATACTCAATTGTGGGTGATAGTGCAAAAGCAGGATTCGATAGTGTTCTATATTTAATTGCTTATTTAAGTATAAATGTCGGATTTATAAATTTAATTCCATTTCCAGCATTTGATGGAGGAAGAATCTTGTTCTTAATTATTGAAAAAATAAAAGGAAGTCCGGTAAGTCCAAAAGTTGAAAATATGATGCATAATATTGGGTTCTTCTTATTAATTGGTTTAATGATATTAGTAACATTCAGTGATATATTAAGGTTATTTTAAATAATAGAAAAGGGGAAATAAGTGTATGAATACAAGAGATAAAATAAATAGACTTTTAGAAATATGTCCAAATTATGAAAAGATTAATTCATATGAATTTTTTGAAGGAGATACTTTTTCTGAAACAATGATTAATTTTTATATGAAACTCATAGATGATGCGGACATGAATAGTGAAGAAGAAGTAGAATTTTTAAAAAGTTTGGATGTAGCATTGTCTAAATATGTAGATGATTATAGATTTAGAAAACATTTAAAAACAAAATTAGTTGAAATAGATGAAAAAGAAAAATATTATACTTATAAAATAACTATGAAATTAATTGAACAATCATCATCTTTTGATGGAACACAAGTAGAAAGTGCTAGATGGATTTAGTGCTTTTTCTTTAAATTTTTAAAAAGATTAACTCCAAACATAAAAAACAATAATTCTGAAAAAATCACTATTTTTAAATAAATAGTGATTTTTTCTATTTTAATAAGAATTTTTCATAATATTCTTCAAATGTTATATTATTTTCATAAATGTATTTAGCAACATCTTTTCCAACATATCTTAAATGCCAAGATTCATATTTATAACCAGTAATATGTTCTTTTTCTTTTGGATATCTAATTATAAATCCATAATTATAAGCGTTTTTTTCAACCCATTTAAATTCATCAGTTTTATGAAAATCTGTATAAGTTGTATTTCCACCCATAACATCTAATGCAAGTCCAGTTTCATGTTCAGAAAATCTAGGTCTCGCTGAAAATGTGTCAGCTTCAGCTTTACCATTTCTATTAGAATAATCAGTATATAATTTGTTTTGATAGTCCCTAGTACGATATGTTGATATTGCTCTTAAATTCATTCCTAAACTTTTTATATCATTACACATTAACTCAAAGCTTTTTCTAGCTTCACTATTTAATAATAATTCCTTAGTTGTGCATTTTGAACTAATTTTTTCTAAATTTTCCGGCTCAAAATTATCAGGTAATTTATTATGTTTATTAATAAGCATTAATATATCATTAGTATTTTCAACTGTTTTAGGATCACTATATGATTCTTTATCCAAGTCCATATTAACATTTTTAATTATATCATTGAAACTTAGGGCAATATTGTTATTTCTGTAATTTACATATCTTTCCAAATATTCAATCTTAAAGTTTTCATATTCCAAATATTCTTTTAAATCATTTATATATGTATAATTATTTATTATTTTAATATCTGCATAATCTATTTTACCAATAATAAGTTCTATTTCTTCAATATTATATCCAATAGAGACAAGTTTGTTTAATTCATTAATATAATCATCTTTATTAATATAATCTATATTTAAATACAAATCTAAATTAGTAATTTCAAATTCATCAGTTGTTATTGCTTCATCTAAAGTTTTAGAATATTCATTATCTAAAACTTTATCAACGATTTTTTCTTCAAATATCTTATTTATAGCTTCAGTACTGTAATTCATTTTTTCTAATTTTTTATAATCATTTGTTTTTGTATCCTTTCTAAATATAAACAAGACAAAACATAAAGCAATTAATATTAATACTAAAATTATTATTGTAATAATTCCTTTTTTATTCTTCATTATCCTCACCATTTACATTATAAATTAATTTAATCTAATTTACAATAATTTATTCATATGTTAAAATAATAATAGGATGGTGGTTATATGAAAGAAAGAAAAATTCCTAGAAAAAATTATATTATTTATGGGATTATTGTCGCAGTAACACTTGTTTTAGTTTTTTATTCTAATGAATGGTATAAAGTGTATAAACAAAATGAACTTGAAAATTCTTATATAGCTAATTATATAAAGGAAGTTAATTATCTTGAATTTCAAAATTATGTTTTAGAAAATCCTAATTTAATTGTTTATATTGGTGAAAAAAATTCAGAAAAATGTGTAAATTTTGAAAAAAAATTATATAAAGTTATTAAAGAAAATAATCTTGAAGATGAAATTATTTTCTTAAATGTATCAAATGTTACAGATTTAAATCAAATTCTTAGAGATTACAAATTAACTACTTTAAATTCCAATCTTAATATTCCTAGTATTGCGATATTAAATAATTCTAAATTTAGTGATATTTTGAATAGTGACGATAAGAATGAAATACGCACAGATGAAATTGCTCAACTTTTAGTGGAGTATGAATATATAAAATGATAAATATTGTATTATATGAACCAGAAATTCCAATGAATACTGGAAATATTATGAGAACCTGTGCAGGAACAGATGTTAAATTACATTTAATAGAACCCTTGGGATTTTCACTTGATGAGAAAAGTGTAAAAAGAAGTGGTGCAAATTATATAGAAAACTGTGACTACGTAGTATATAAAAATTATGATGAGTTTTTGAAAACTAATAAAGGTAAATTTTATTTCCTAACTAGATATGGAAATAAAAAATATACAGACTTTGATTATTCTAATAGTGATGAAAATATTTATTTTGTATTTGGACGTGAAAGTTCAGGTATTCCAAAAGAAATATTAAAAGATAATTTTGATACTTGTCTTAGAATGCCAACTAACAATAAAATTCGTGCTTTAAATTTATCCAATACAGTTGCGATTATGATATTTGAAGCACTTAGACAACAAAATTTTAATAATTTAGATTTGTTTGATACATTCAAAGGCAAAGACTATATAACAAAATAACAGAGATTGAATTTTAATCTCTGTTATTTTATATAATTATTTGATTTTAATCTTGATATAATTTTTTCTTTTGAAATATTACCGTTTATTCTGTTTGTCATAGATTCTTCTTCGCCGTTTTCAATAAATATAACAGTAGGAGTTCCAGAAATGTTTATTATTTTATTTAATTTATTTTTTTCTTCATCATTAAATTTATCAAGATCAATGTATCTAGCATTTCTAATATTATGATCTTTTATTATTTCTTTAAATTTTGGTTCGAATTCTATACAATTACTACATGATGCACTCCCCACATATAAAATAAATGTTTTTTGATTTTCAATAAGATCATTAAATTCTTTATAATCTATTTTTTTTATAACACTATTAGAACATCCTGTTACAAAGCCAAGACATAAAATAATTAAAATTCCAAATGTTTTTTTCATTCAGTTCACCTCATTCAAATAATAGCATTTTTTTTTATAAAAAACAATAAAAAAATATTTATTTTTAATCTTAATGTGTTATAATTAATTTATAGTGGGAGGGTGGATAATAATGAGAAAAAATATAAATTTGTTTATTATATTATTAAGTTTTATATTGTTTCCAAACTTGGTTAATGCAGAATGCAGTGAACAACAAATACATGAGTTAAATAAATTGGTTGATAATATACAATTTAAGTACGAACATACTGGGAACAATTTGTTTAAAGTTACTTTATATAATATTCCTGAATATATAACAGGGTCTAGTACAATGGGAGGATTTAATATACCAGAAATTTCTAGCAATTCTATTGATGGATTCATTGGTGGATATAATTATAAAATAGGATTTTATGCGAATGAAAAAAACAGTTGCGGTGTTGTTGTATTAAAAGAAAAAAACATAATAATACCAACATTTAATAAATATTCTGAAAAAGAAATGTGCAAAGATAAAAAATATAGTGAATTTGAATATTGTAATGAATTTGTTGATGAGGAAATAACTGATGAATTATTTGAACAGAAATTAAAAGAGTATGAAAATGACAATATTAACAAAAACTCGAAGAAAGATAATAAGTTTATGTTGTTTTTAAAGAATAATTATATATACATATTATCTGGATTGTTATTAGTAAGTTTAATAATAATGTTAATTATATATCTTAAAAAGAAAAATAAGAAATTTTGATAGGTGGTGATTTGATGGAAAGGAATACAAAGAAAATATTAAATGTTCTATTTATATTTTTTCTATTTAATATAATTAATAATAAGAATGTAGTATATGGCGCCGAAGACTGTAGTCTTACTACAATTACAGGTGAATATGCCAATTGTGTTATTTCTACATCAACATCTAGAAATGTTACAGTTCCTGATACAATTAAAAAAAATGTTGTTCCAAAATGTATAAATCCTAGTAGTGCTGGAAACATTGATAATGGTATTCCAATATGTCTTAAAGAAGAATATCCGGTACATGATAATTTTAGTTATAGTTCTAAAAATGTTGCCGGTGGTAAAACAATATTTACTGCATATTTTTCAGGTAGAGTAGATGCGTGGAGTGAAAATAATCCTGCACCTGGTAATGCTGTTTCATTTAATCAAATTGAACAGTTAAATAATACAGTGGTATATCCTGGTATGTCGTTGCGTTATCGAAGATATGAAACTTTGGCATCTTTTGTTGGTGAAGAAATGGTTGAAACAATTGTATACTCTCACGAAAACGGTTTACTTAAATTAAGTGGAGAGGCAATTTACCAATTACCAAATACTGGTGATTTATTTCAATCAGTTTCAGTTTCACCAAATAACTTTTCTGTAGAAAATATAAAGTTGGAAAATGTTAATGGAACATGGTATATATCATGGATATATGATATAAAAAAACTTGCAGTTGGATGGAATTCTTATGATGGTAGTAGTAATATATTTGGTGCGCCTGGTAGATGGAAAAAGAATAATAGTCTTTCAAAACAAATATCATTTCATTATTTCTTGCCTTTAAAAATTGAAATTGAATATCTTAGTAATATGTGTGCACTTGGAAATGATGTTTCAAAAAAATATGCAGAAAATAATCCTGGTACATGTTGTTATGAATATCCTGAAACATGTTGTGGTACAGGTATTCCGGGTGTTCAAACTCCATATGAATTTGCTATGGCAAGACCAGGGGTTTGTTGCAAAGATATACCTGAATCATGTTGTAATGTTACAACACAAAGCAACGGTGAACCATGGATAGGTTCCTCAAATAATGACGGTATTTGGGTAACATACTATAAAGATAAATGGCAAGGTAATATTTGTTGTTCTGATCCGACTTTTGTTAGTAAAAATCCTGGCAAATGTTCAGGTTTAATTCTATCAAATCCAACTTCTCCTGAAACATGTTCTACTGCTAAAACAGATTATTTTTATACAACATTCTACACATCCTACGATAGTGAAGGACACCATTTAGCAAAAGAGAATGTTACTTGTGATATAAATGGAAATGGTGCTTGTTCGTCATCTTATACTTTTACATATACAATACGCATAGATAAAAAAAAGGATTATGAACTTAATCAAGTTGGTCATTCATATTTTGATAATACTACTACAAATGATTATGATGCATATTTAAAGCAAAAAGCTAAAGGTAATGTAATGGTAGGTGGAGACGATGTAATTGAAGTTCCATCAACATATAAATCCAACTCCTTAACAAAAAAAAATTTTAGTTATAAAGTTTCTAATCCAAGAATTGATCCTAGTGATAATTCAAAATATTTAATAGATATTACTGTAACAGTATATAATTTATCTAAAGATTCGACTTCCGCTCCAAGTGCATATGATTATAATGATGCTAAAATATTTTTTGTTCCAATAAAAATTGCTTTATGTTGGAATGATAGTGGAGGCTCTAAGAAACCATCTGGTAATAATACTTGTACAAACATGAGTTATGCTGATAAACATCTTGATAAATGTTGCAACGAATCAGGTAGTGATTTTGGAAAAAATAATTATTTAAAATGCTGTAATGGGAGTACTACATTTTATAATAGTAATAAGTCTATTTGTGATACTGGTCCTGGTGATCCAAAAAACAAAGGTTATAAAGCAGATACATCATTAACTTGTAATACAGCAACAAAAACATCAAATAAAGAATATAGTACAACAAAAAAAATGGATGGAACAACATATGTTAATATTGATAAAGAAAATATTTCAATAAAAGCTTCATCTACAAGCGTTACGTCAGGAACTGGGTTTGAGTATCCACTAGATATTACAGATAATGTAGAATATTCATTAAATATGGCAAATGGTTATGATAAAGATCATCCATTAGAAAGTAAAGATGTTATAAATACAATGTATGATGGTTTTAAAAATGAATTAACTAATATTAAAAATAATTTTTCATCATATATTTCATCACAAGAAATAACATTTGTTGATGATAGAACTGATGAAACTCATCCAATAATTCTTGATTATGATAGTCTTAATATTAGTAATCTTGAATATTCAGGAAGTACGGAATATTATTATAAAGATTCAAGTATAACATGTACAGAAATATGCAATAATAGGGTTAAAAAAGGATCATATCCACACTTTTATTGGGTATGTGAAGAATACTTATATGAATGGAGTAATACTGGTGTTACTCCAGAAAATGTGTGTAATTCAACAAATGTAGGCGATGTTGCTATATTGAAAGCTACAATTTATGATACTACCGCAAAGCAAACATATACATATAAAACTAAATTGCCATATGCATTTATTAATAAAAATAATGGGAATGATATTAAATATAAGAATACTAATACTTCGCCTGGTAAAAATTATATTTCTGCTGGAAATAAGATTTATACTAATATAACAGATACAACAGGAACTTATAATTTTGATATTTCAATAAAAAATGGTGGAATAAGTAAAGAAATAGGAAGTAGTAGTGGTGAAAATATATATTCGTGTCATTATACTGTTTTAAATTGTGCAATAGAGGGGACATGTCCTTGTAATCCGGAAACTGATCCTTCTTGTCCGGAAAACTGTGATCCAGTATCTGACCCTTCTTGTCCACTACCACCACCAACACCTGGAACACCTAATTATTATTTTAGACCAATTTCTTTAACTGATCCGTTCCCTAATGATGATGTTTCTACTGATTCAAATTATAGAGAAACAGCACCTAATTGGTTTAAATATAAAAATGGAAACAGTTATACATATATAACACAAAATACAGATAATAGTAGAAAAGGAGAAAGTATTTATACCCAAGAACCTATGTATGAAATTACAATTACTAATCAAATGGCAGATGATATTAGAGAATTTAATGATAAACATCCAGATTATTCTAGTTATGATACTATGGCTATATCAAATGATGGGTCATGTGGTGATGGATTGTGTAGATATAGTAAATTTTTAAATTCACTAACAGGTACTGTTGCGGAAAGTGATAAATTATCAGATTTTAATGAAACATATGATAACAAATTAAAAGTTAATATAACAAATAGACAATGTCGTATTGGTGATTTTGGTGTATTAGGAGGTGGTTGTTAATGCAACACTCAATTTGGGGATATTTTATAATAGTAGTTGGTGTTGTAGGAATATCAATATTACTATTATTCCAAGATGTTACTAATACAAATGAACAAAATTATTATTTGACAAAAGAAATAACAGAAGCTGCAATGCTTGATGCATTTGATGAAGTATATTATGCGGTAAGTGACGGAAAAGTAGCAATTGATAAAGAAAAGTTTACAGAAAGTTTTATTAGACGATATGCTGAAAGTATGGGACTTGGAAAAGAAATAACTATAAAAATATATGATATAGTTGAATACCCACCTAAAGTTAGTTTAACTGTTGGTGCCAAGTCAACACCGCTCACTTTTACTGGCGAAGAATTTAATATTGTAAATAAAATTGACGCAATACTAGAAACTAGATATTAAATGTGATATAATGTTAATATTATGATAGGAGGAAGTATTTATGAATAATTTTGTCGCTTCACTAAAAAAGATTCTTACTAATAAGAACACTGTGACAATTCTTGGTACTTTGGTTGGAATTGCTGTTCTATATTTTGGTTATTCTTGGAGAATTAATCAACAAGTAGAACAAATTTCAGTGTTAGTAGCCAAAGAAACTATTCAACCAAGGACAAGAATTACATCTAGTATGGTAGAAACTATTAGTATCGCAAAAGTAATGTATAATAAAATGCAAGGAGAATATGGTAGTGGGCAATCTGTTATGAGATATTCTAGTGAACTTGATACTTTTGAAAATGGTGCATATTCAAATGTTAATGCACTTATTCCAAAAGGTTCAACACTAATTAAAAATGTAAATGTGGTGGATAGAAGCAGTATTCCATCATCTGTGCTATTAAAAATTCCAGAAGGACAAGTTCCTTATGCATTTTCAATTAATTATAGTGATACTTATGGAAATGCTATTATGGATGGAATGTATGTAAACATTTATATGAAGGCCATTGGTGGCGATGGAAAAACAATGATTGGGAAATTATTGAAAGATGTTAAAGTTTTAGCCGTATTAGATTCTAGTGGTAGAGATGTATTTGAAAATACTGCTGAAAACAGAACACCATCTACTTTAATTTTTGGTGTTAGTGAAGATTTACATTTACTGCTTAGAAAAGCAAATTATTTATCACAATATTCTGTTGATTTAATACCCGTACCAGTTGTTGCTTCAGTTAGTGATGAAGATTATAAAGGTTCAATTGAAGTTACAAGTTCATATTTAAAAAACTTTATAGAAGAAAGAACTGTAAATGTACCTTTAGATCAATTACCAGAAAATAATACCCCAAATGTTAGTACAGAAGGTGAATAATAATGGAAGATAATGTGTTTGAACATATAGACTTTGGTCCTTTAAAACAATATTTAGAAAATGATGATGTAACTGATATTTCATATAGTAATGGTGGTCAGTTATGGGTTAAATCATTAACAAATGGGGTATATAGAGTTGAAAATAATGAAGTAAATAATGCTTTAATGGAAAAAATAGCTTTCCAATGTTCTAATGCAATGGGTAAGACATTTAATATGGCACAACCATTTTTGGATGCTGAAGGTGCTGAATTGCGTCTTAACTTTGTACATGAATCAATTGCAAAAAATGGAATTGCAGCTGTTTTAAGAAAAACTCCTGCTAAAATAAGACTTAAGAAAGATAAATTATTAGAAGAAAATTATGTTACATTGGATGTTCATGATTTCTTAATAGAATGTGTACATGGACACTGTAACATAATTGTAAGTGGGGAAACTGGTTCTGGTAAAACCGAATTTGTAAAATATTTAGCATCACATACTTTTGAAAATGAAAAATTAATTACAATAGAAGATACATTAGAATTACATCTAGATAGAATTTTTCCACATCGTGATATAGTTGCAATGAAAACAAATAATATTGCCTCTTATTCAGATGTACTAGTAACATGTATGAGACAAAATCCAAAATGGATATTATTATCGGAAGTCAGAAGTGCTGAAGCAGTTATGGCTGTTAGAAACTCAATTTCTTCAGGTCATAATATACTTTCTACAATACATTCTGATAAAGCGGAATCAATTCCAAGTCGTTTATATAGTTTATTAGAATCTAATATAGATATTGAACAATTCTTAACATCTATTCATAGGTATGTACAATTAGGTGTTCATGTAAGAGGATATTTTTCTAAACAATATAATAGATTCCAAAGAGAAATTGTAGAAGTTACAGAATTCTTTGTTACTGAAGATAACAAACCTGGACATCATACAATCTATAGAAAAACAGCTGATGGAAGAATATTTAGAAGCAATCCTACTAAATATTTAATTGGGTATCTAGATACCCAAGGTATAAATTTACCTGAATCAGTAATGGTTAATGCCATTTCTAATGATGCAGAAGAAATAATAATGTAATTGTAAGGTAGGTGGTAATATGGATTTCCTTATATTTGGCATAATAATTTTTATAGCGTTGTTTATAATAACTTATAGAGCCAAAAAGGGAGAAAATGTATATATATATGTCAAAAATCAATTGGGACAAGTATATGAAAAAATAGCTCCATATTCATATAAAACTATAAAAGAAAAGGTTAAAGAAATGAATGCTGAATACACTACTAAAGATTATTTATTACAAGTCGTAATCTTTGGTGGAGTAGCTGGTGGTATAGCATATCTTTACTTCTATAGTATTATATGGTCAATAGTATATGCATTAGTAGCAATATCATTTATACCTTACTTAGCACAAATGCGTTATAAAAGAATTTATAGTGAATTTATATTTGAACAAATACAAACTTATGCAACTAATACAATAATGGAATATCAAACAACAAAATCATTTGTTAAAGCACTTGAAGGAATTGTAGAATCTGGTGTATTAGAAGAACCAGTACTTGGTGATGTTAAAAAAATGCTTACAATGGCATATGAAAATGGTCAAATAGATGATTCACTTCATTATATGAGTACAAAATATAATTATCATATAGTTAAAAATTTACATCAATTATTTTTACAAGTAACTAAAGAAGGTGCACATGATATATCTGGTTCACTAGATAATATGTCACTAGATATAGATACGCTTGTTGAAGGAGTATATATAGATAGAATGGAAAGACAACAATTCCATAAACAATTTATTTCATATGGACTTATGTTGTTCTTACTTGTTGCAGTAATACAATTATTATTAGGTACCGATTCATATTTAAAAATGATAGAACTGTGGTATATACAACTTGTTCTACACGCAATATTATTATTTAATAGTTATTTCTTACTAAATGGTGAAAAATACTATAATGAGAATGTAGGTGCAGAATAATGTGGGAAATATTTGTAGTTGGTGCGATAATATTAATAATTGTATTTGTAAATGGTAATGCTAGTGCAACGGCATTCTTTAAAGATAATGAAGCATATTTACAATTACTTAAAGAAGAAGATTATGAATTCTTAGTAATCGCTAAATATGGTAATGATGTTGATGTGAATAAATTATTTAGTACAAGAATTAAAAATGCTGCATTAATTTTTGCAGTTATGGTAATAGTATTTATTAATAAGTTAAGTTTCTTAAATATATTAATTTGTGGTTTAGTTGCAGGTTATATATTTAAATCACAATACTTATCACTTAAAAGTTATTATAAAAGACATCTACACGAAATAGATTTACTTTTACCTTATTACTTAAAGTCACTAGAAGTATTAGTTCAACACTATACTGTCCCAGTGGCAATAAGTAGATCGATTAAAGATGCCCCTGAAATATTTAGACCAGGACTAAAAGAAATGATAGGAAAAATAGAAGCAGGGGATTCATCAATAGATCCATATATGGATTTTGCTAAAAAATATCCTGTTAGAGATTCTATGCGTATGATGAGACTTTTATATAGACTAGGTTTAGGTTTACAAGATAATAAACAAGAACAATTGTTATTATTATCAAAAACTGTATCATCATTACAAAATAAAGCACGCGAACAAAAATATAAAGAACGTTTAGAGAAAATGCAAGGCAAAACAATGATAATGCTTGGTGTTACTGGCGCAGGTGTAATTGTGTTATTACTTGTATCAATGATGATGATGTTAAATATTTAATTGTAAATAAAAACAACAAATTATTGCATTATATTTCCAAATAATATATAATGTAGTTGTTAATAGTAAATAAAGAGAGGAATGATATATAAATGAAAGAGGCTACTGGAGAATTAAATATGACAGTTATTACTGTGGTTGTTATAGCAGCATTAGGATTAATTGCTACAACTGTTGTTATACCTGCAGTTAGTACTGGTATAAGAAATAGTACTTGTGAGTCAATGTTAAACCAAAAAGGTGCGAAAGCATTTAAGAGTGGTAGTGTTTATTATTGTTGTCCAGCTGGAACTGCTGCTTTAAATACTTCTACATGCATAAAATTAGAAAATTAATAAATTTAATAAGGAAGATGATGTAAAATGAGAGAAGCGGTAGGAAGTACATTTTTATTTAAATTGATGATTTTCTTCATCTTCTTTTTTGCGTCTTTTTTAGCAATCGCAATTAATTATTCACAAGCATTTAGAATTAAAAATCAAATTATAAGTATATTAGAACAATATGAGGGTTATACAAAAGAAGCGTATGATAAAATTTTTGAAACAATAGGTAATTCTGGATATTATAGAGGACATACATGTACTTCAGATGAAGGAATTGCGCCTGGATCTGAAAATGGAACTTTGGCAACAGTTAATGGTGTATGTATTAAAGGGACATCATCCGGTCCTGAAGGAAAATATAGAATATATAAAGTTTCTACATATGTTAGTTTTGAGTTTCCTGTTTTAGGAAATGTATTTACAATTCCAGTAAGAGGAGAAACTAAAGTAATTACAAATCCACCAGATGCTGGTGATGATCCTACAGTTTAATAACAATCTTTTAAATGATTGTTATTTTTTTAAAATTTTATAAATTATATAAATACGAAAACAAACAATTATAGAAAATTTAAAAATTCTATAATTGTTTTTATATATTTGAAAACATGGTTATTCAAATAATCAAAATTGGTGATTTGCATAGTGAAAATATATATGGTATTTTGGGGTAGAATTAAATGAGTGACAAATTAATTAATAAAGAAAAAATATTTGGAAATTATTATGGCAAAATAAATTGATTTTAAAATCAAAACAAAATGTAGTTAGAAAAGTTAATTCTGAAATGGTGGAATTATATTATGAAATAGGTGCAACTATAAATGAATTAATCGAAAAGTATAATTTAGAAGCTTCACAAAATGATATAATAAAATCTTTTTCTAAAAAATTAACTAAAGAATTTGGACAAGGATTTAGTGTCCCAAATTTAAAGTTAATGAAAAATTTTATTTAACTTATAAAGGTGGTTACACACTATGTAACCAGTTAAGATGGAGTCATAATCGTCTAATTATGAATATAGAAAATGAAACAAAAAGAAACTTTTATTTAGAAGAAACTATTAAATCAAATTGGAGTGTTAGACAACTAGAAAGACAGATTAATAGTTTTTGTTATGAACGATTAATGACAAGTGAAAATAATAAAGATAAAGTTAGAAATGAAATAAATGATTTGGGAAATAAATTAGATATTAAAAATTTTATAAAAGATCCATATGTATTAGAATTTTTAGATATTAAAAATACAAGATTTTTAGAAAAAGATTTAGAATCTAATTTACATACTTGAACATATTTTAGAATTCTTATTATAATTAGGTAGGGATTTTTCTTTTGTTGCTTTTCAAAAAATACATCTCCTGCCAATGAGATGTATTATACATAAATAATGTAACATTTCTAAAAAGTTTTAATAATTTAAAAAAAACTTTTGCATTTTCTTTTATTTTTGTTTATAATGGTTACAGTGATTCAAGTTTTAGTATAATACTCATAATTAACTCAATGTACTACTTGAATCACTTTTTTATTTATTTGTTTAATTATTATTGTTTACAAATTTCTTTTTTGTTATAATTCTATATGATACAAGGAGTTGATAAAAATGTTTGTTATTGATATGAAAAAAGGTTTTTATGTTTCGTTCTTTATTAATATAGGTTTAGCAATTCTTTTATTACTAATGACAATATTATATTTTACTAAAGGAACATCTTCTAAAGAAGAAAACTTAGGTTTACAACAATTATCTATTTCAGATGCTGATATAGATTTTAAATCTGATGTATATGCTTACCATGTTACAATCGATGAAACTGTGGATAGCCTAGATTTAGGATATGTTGCTTATGAAAAAGATGCAAAAATAAAAGTAAAAGGTAATGAAAATTTTAAGGAAGGTAATAATCAAATTGTAATTACAGTAACTGAAGATTCAAAGGATGATAAAGTTTATTATATTATTGTAGAAAAAGTTGTTATTGAGACTGGTGAAGAATTAGAACGTGATTTAGATTTAAGTGATGACATGTAAAATTTAACAAATATTTATTAAAATAATATTTACAAATGTTTAGGATATTGTTATAATTAGCATATGAATTGGTGTTAAAAACACCTTAAGGAGGAATTAAAAATGGATTTATTAAATATTATGGCAGAGGCAGCATTATGTACTGAGAATTGGGATACAAGTTTAACTCGTGTTTTTTGGCTTGTAGGAACTTTAATTAACATCGTAAGAATTGTTGTTCCAATTTTATTAATTGTTATGGGAAGTTTAGATTTGATGAAAGCAGTTATGGCTTCTAAAGATGATGAGATTAAAAAGGCACAAAGTACACTGGTTAAGAGAGCAATCGTTGCTGTTATAGTTTTCTTTATTCCTGCAATTGTTAATCTTTTAATGGGATTGGTATTTGATGGTTATGGTGAAGGCAAAGTTGATGACTATAATTGTGTTGAGTGTGTCCTTAATCCTGATAATTGTCCTAAACGTAATAAATAATTTACTTAAAGTAATAAAAAGCGGAATTTTTAAAAATTCTGTTTTTTTTATTACTTTTTGTGGTATAATGGTGGTATCATATATACCAATATGGAGGTTTTAGTATGCAAATAAATAAATTTAGAAAAATATCAATGTTATTTTATGTAGGATTAGCTACATATTTATCATTTTATAATAAAGTTTTCGCTGACACAGTTATTAATTGTGCGGGAGAGACTATGGAACTAATTAGAGAAATATTTGGAATCATAAAAATAGTTGTTCCTATACTTTTAATACTTATGGGGATGATTGATTTTGTAAAAGCTTTAATTGCAAATGATGATCAGAAAATGAAAAAAGCTCAAAAAGATTTTGTTATGCGTTTAATAATTGGTGTGGTTATATTTTTTGTTCCATCTATTTTAGAGTATTTACTTTCGTTAATTGGCATAGAGTCATGCAGTGTATCATAATAAGGAGTGTGATTTTAAATGAGTTGGTTTACCGAACTTTTAATGACTGGTATAAGATATCTTTTATTATTTATAGATAGTATAGTATATTCATTGGTCGATTTCTTTTATAATTTGTTTTTTGTAGTTTCAAGAATAAGATTGTTGAGCGGTGGTGCACTAATAGAAGAAATTGCTGGTAGAATATATGCTTTGATTGGTGTTTATGCTTTATTTAAGGTTACATTTATTTTAATTAATATGATTGTTAATCCTGATAGTATAAACGATAAACAAAAAGGTGCAGGAAAAATAGTTGTTAGGTTAGTTGGTATGCTTGCCCTAATTATTGCGATACCATGGTGCTTTACATATGCATATAAAATACAAGATGCTATTTTAAAAGACAATATTATTAGTGCAGTTATTTTAGGAACAACTACAGAAAACGATAAAGAGACTGGTGCTACAATTGCAAATACCATATTTTCGGGTTTTGCTACAATTGATGAGGGTGCATTAACTGATCCTGATGCTGATGATCCCCTTGATGTATCAAATCTTAGTGATGATGCGTGTGAAGATAGTTTGCATGCTATTAATAATATAGGTAATGATGGTGTTTCAAGTCTTTATGCAGAAATTGATGATGTATATGAAGGTGAGAACGGGGATACTTTTTGTATTGATTATAAAATATTTCTTTCTTTGATTGCAGGTGGATTTGCTGCATATATGTTTGCAGTCTATTGTTTAGATATAGGGCTTAGAGTTGCAAAAATGGCCTTTTATGAACTGACTGCGCCAATTCCAATTGTTTCGTTTTTAGATGGTAAAAAAGACGGTCCATTTAATAATTGGTTGAAATCTGTTTTATCCACATATGCCGATGTGTTTTTAAGGCTGATTATAATAAATTTCGTTATCTTTTTCATTCAATATGGGCTACCTGAATTAGATACATTCTTTAGTGAATTAGATTATGGATTTGCTACTGAAAATTTTGCTAAAATTATAGTTATTTTAGGGTTATTAATGTTTGCTGCTCAAGCACCTAAACTTATTAAAGATTTATTTGGTATTAAAGGTGAAGGTGGAGACTATGGATTAAGTGTAGGAAAAAAACTTGCTGCTGCTCCATTAGCTGCAGGTGCAGTTGGTGCTATGGCTGCCGGAGGCTCTGTAGTAGCAGCTAAAGTTGGGAAAGAAGCATCAAATATTAAAGCTGGTTGGAAAAGTGCTGGCCCAGATGGTGGAATGGGTGCTAAATTACGTGCTGCAGCAAGTGCTTCTACTGCTGGAAAAGCTGGTCAAGCTATTACTGCTTTTGCTGATAAAAATGCGAATGTTATGGTAAATCCTATGTTATCAGGGAGAGAAAAAGCTTCACAAGTTATGACAAATTTTTGGAACGCTGGTAAAAGTGGATTAATGGCTAGTGCAACAGGAATGACTGGCTTTGGGAAAAATTTAATCAGTGGAGCAAAAGCAACTACTGTAGCTGCACAATCATCAGGTGGTAAAAAATCTATTAATGCAATTAATATCGCAAGGAATGCTGTGGATGATAAAGCATTAAAATCAACAAAAGTGGCAGATGCTTGGAAAAACTATGTATATGGGGCTGGTGGAACTCAGGAAAGGGCTGCAGAAACTGCTAATATTGCTGCGAGAACTCAGTCTCAATATCAAGCACTACTTAATCAATATACAACTGCAAATGGGAAACAATATATGAGTAATGAATATGATCTTGATGTTATTAATGAAGCTATTGATAATGGTACTGCAACAGATGAACAAAAATTATGGAAATCAGTTTATGATATGGAAAAAACATATACTGAACAACAAGAAGCTGCAAGTAAGGCAAGAGCAGAACATGAAAAAGCTGTTACTGATATGGGTAAAGCTAAAGAATATGATGCTGAACAAAGAGCTAAAGCTGGTATTGTTAAAAAAGCAGACAAGATGGATGCCCCTCCAGGTAATAATTAGAAAGGATTTGATATAGATGAATGAAATGTATTTAATTCCCGCAAATTCAAAAAAAAGTAAGTTGATTTTGGGAATGTTTAGACCAATTGATTTAATAATTTTTGCAACAGGTGTTGCAATAACATTTATATTTATAATGTTAGGTTTTACAAAAGATATAACTCAAGTAGTCATCACAATGATTCCTGCTGGTATTTGTGCGTTATTAGTAATGCCAGTTCCTAATTATCATAATGTATTGGTTGCTATAACAAATGTTATTACATATTTTATGAATCCAAAAAGATTTTATTGGAAGGGTTGGAGAATATATGATGATGACGATTTTAAATAAAAATAAATTAAATAATATGGAGGTGTTTTAAATGGCAGAAGCTAATACTAAAAATCAGAAAGCTGTTGATCAATCAAAAAAATATGCTGAAGATTGGTTACCAGTGGAAAACATTCAAAATGGATGTATAATTCTTTCAAACAAATGGAAAGTTACTGGAGTAAAAATTACTCCAAGAAATATTTTTATACTTGATCAAGAATCACAGGCAAACACACTTATCGCATTAAAAAACTTATATAATATGTTAGATTATGAATTTTGGATAATTGCTGCAGATAGACCTGTAGATATAACTTTATATTTATCACAATTACAATTGCTTTATAATAATACACCTAATCCAAAGGTTAGAAAATTAATAACTGAGGATATAGATAAAGCAAATATGTTTATTTCTAATAATGTAGTTGATACAGAATATTATTTGATATTCCAAGAAAAGAGAGATGAAATTATGCAAAAAAGGGTAAGAGAATTAATTGGTGGATTCACAGGTTGTGGACTAGTTGCAATGCAAACAACTAATGAAGATTTAAGGGTGCTATTAGATAATTTCTTTAATAATTCGCAAAGTACTACATTTGGGACAGTGTTGCCATCATGATGAAACTTAAATCACAATTAGCCCCTAAAGGTCTTTCTTTTAACCCTGGTGATTTTGTTATTAGTGATAAATATGCAACAATTATGACAATTATTTCTTATCCAAAATATATTAGTCCGGGATTTTTATCTAATTTAACCAATATGGCTGGACTTAAGGTAGTTATTAAACATATACCAATTGCTTTTGATGTCTTAAGAAAAATGTTAAATAAAGAAATAGCAGATTTAAAAAATAGATATTCAAATGAAAAGGATATAACAATTCAAGAAAGAATTAGACAAGATTATGAATCATTAGAATATTTTATTCAAAATTTGGCAGCTTCTCAAGCTAGAATCTTTGATTTCCAAATGCATGTAATGATTACTGCTGATTCTAAGGAAGAACTTGATCAAAAGAAAGTTCAAGTTAAAAACTTTCTAGAATCTATGGAAATGCGTGCAGTTGTATTACATTTTGAACAACAAAAAGTATTAGAATCAATTGTTCCAATATTCCCTAAACGTGATATTGAAGATAGAGTAGGTACCCCAATGCCATCTGCAACAATGTCTGCTATGTATCCATTCATATTTGATAGTATTAAAGATCCAGGTTTATCAACTCTACTTGGTGTCGACTTCTCTGGTGGGGTAATATTATTCAATCAATTCTTATATCAAATCAAAAAAGAACATAATAGAAATAATGCAAACCTTATAATCCTAGGTACATCTGGTAGTGGTAAATCAACTGCTGCAAAAGTATTACTTAGAAGTCATATAAGAAATTCACATCAAATTGTCGCAATTGACCCTGAAGGTGAACTTGCTGATATGACAGCTTTATATGATGGAGATTTCATAGATCTTGGTAAAGGTGGAGATTATGGTATGATCAATCCACTAGAAATTACTATGGATACTGATGATGAAGATGGTGGACAAGGTCTAGGATATACAGTGTTAACAAATGCATTACAAAATATTAAAGCATTCATGAAATATTATTCTCCAGATATAACAGAAGATGTATTAAACTTATTCTCTGAAGTAGTACAAGATACATATAGAAGATTTGGAATAGATTTCAATACTAATTTCTCTAATTTTACTAGTGCAGATTTCCCAACTTTTAGAGATGTGTATGCTACTATTTCTGGTAGATTACTTGCAATGCAAGAAAAAACTCATGAAAGAGAAATAATGGAAAGACTTGAAATAAAGATTAGACCATTAACTAATGAATTAAAATATTATTTTGATGGACATACAACTATAACCCTACATAGTGAATTTATAGTATTCAATATTAAAGAACTTATGAATGCTGATGCAAATATTAAAAATGCATTATTCTTCAATGTTTTAAAATATGCATGGGGATTATGTCTAGATAAAAGTAAAAATACTGCTTTCTATGTTGATGAAGCACATATCTTACTTGCTGGTAATAATACACTAGGAGCAGATTTCTTAGCACAAGTACAAAGACGTGCTAGAAAATATAATACAGGTACTATAATAAGTACACAACAACCAACTGACTTCTCAGATCCTGCAGTTATAACTCAAGGTAAAGCAATATTTGATAATGCTTCTTACTATTTAATTATGGGTCTTAAAAAACAAGCAGTTGATGATTTAGCTATGTTAATAGATTTAAATGATAATGAAAAAGATAGTATTAAACGTTACAATCAAGGTGAAGCTTTATTCGTTTGTGGTAGTAGACGTATGAGAATTAATATTGTAGTTACTCCACAAGAATTAGAATCATTTGGAGAACGTGGCGGACTATAGTAAGTAATATGATGTGGGAGGTGTAAGTTCAATGAAGGAAAAAATAAAAAAGATGATTTTAGCATGGCTTGCACCTCTTTTACCTTTTGTTCTTGTTGGCTCTTTAATATTAGTTTTGATTATTGGAGCGGCTGCAGTCGTTTTTGGACCTGTTTCAATGGCAAAAGATTCATCAGAAAGTTCAGAAGAGACTGAGGAATCAGGTGGAGGTTTTTTTGAGAAATTTGGTAACTTTTTAAGTGGTAATGGGTGGACAGATGATGAAAAAGCTTTTTGGAATATAATAGATGATGATTTAGATTGTCAAAAATCAACATTAGTTACTGCCACTATCATGTTTTACTATCAAAATAATCCAAATAAAATGATGGAATATGGTGAAGATATAGAAGAACAAGAAATTGAAAGTGCGGATGATGTAGAAGATATAACTGAAAATATTGGTGAGGATATTCCATATGGAGAGATGATTCCTGACGTAAAAAGGCTAGTTAAGAATGTTAAAAAGGGATTAAACAATTATGAAACATATGTAAAAGATACATTTTTGCGTAGTAGTCCATATAACGAAATGTTAGAAGGCGCAGAAGACGAAGATAAAAAAGTTGACGAAATATATGAACAAATAGAAAACATTGCATCAACAGTTGAATGTCGTACAAAATCAAATTATGGTAGTGCATCATGTGCATTTAATGTTGATAGTGGAACTGCTACAGATTTAAAAGTTAGATTATTAAAGTGTGGTAATTTAGATGGTGATTATTCCCCTATAGAAGGAATAGAACTTGTTGATTTTGAAAAATATATTGCCGGAGTTGTTTATGCAGAAAATGGTGCTGGACCACTTGAAGCGTTAAAAGTACAAGCAGTTGCGGCTCGTTCGTATACATTAACTAGGGGGTTAGGGATGCCTGATCCAATTGGTACGATCGAAAGAATTGATGGTCAGTGGGTAGTATCAATTCGTAATTGTGTTGCTGATCAAGTATATTGTGATCCAGATGACGGCTGTTCATCAAATAATCCATATGGTGGACAATATACTGAAGCTCCAGGTATTGATGGAACAGTTTATCCTGGTCAAGATAGTAGCAGACCATATAATAGAGAATCTATTCCAGAAGATTCACCAATAAGAACAGCGGTAGAAGAAACTTCTGGTGAAGTTTTAATTAATTCTGATGGTGATATTATTAATACTGGTTATGCAAGTGGTCAACAAAATTCATGGAATTCACAGGCAAATGCTGGAAGTGATTATTATGAAATATTAATGAGACAATATTCTTCTGCAACAGATGTAGCTTCCAATTGTACCTTAGTAAATGGTAATTCTTCAGGTGAGTTTGCTAATTGGAAACAATATGATCCAAATTGGAAAAATGTAGCACTTGGTAATAAAACGATTGGTGCTATAGGATGTGCGGCAACATCAGTTGCAATCCAAATTGCTAGTTCTGGTACAGAAGTGTTAATTGATAATTTTAATCCCGGAACATTTGTACAAGCAATGAGCGCAAATGGTGGGTTTAGTGGTAATAGTATTGTTTGGGGTGTAGCGCAAACAATAGCTCCAAATTTTAAATTTGTTGAGTCTTTCCGTTTATCTGGAACAAAATCTGAAAGAGCTAATCGTTTAAGAGAAGAGATAAATAAAGGTAATCGTTATTTGATAATGTCTGTTAAACCTGGAGATGGACATTGGGTTGCTGTTAATTATATTGATGGTGAAAATGTATATATGTTTGATCCTGGTAGTCCAGCTACTTTACTTTGGGAAAAATATACAGCCGCTCTATCATTTAATAATGATGTTAAAATATATGAAAAAACTGATTAGAGGTGTTCTATGAAAAAGTCATATATAATTATTTTTGGTTCGTTAAGTATATATATATTATTGGTATTAATATTATTTGGTAAAAATGAGAAAAAAATAATTCCAGAAGAATATATACTTATTGGAAATGATATAAAATTGAGTACATATGATAATAAGTGGGATACTATTGATAATGAAGTGTTCAATATCAAGAAATTTTACGTTTATGATGATAATGAATATAAAGGAAAATTTGAAGTAAAATATCATAATGATAGAGTGTATTTATTTGATGAAAAAAGAAACTCTATAAAATTGAATGGTAATTTTACAGCTGTTTCTTCTAAAAACATTAAAATCAAAGAATTCAAAATAGATAGTATTACAGATATAAATAATTCAATTATCAAAAAAATTGAAGAAGAATTAAAAATTAAAATAGATAGTCTTGAACAGTTATCTCTTAATCAAAAAGTAGTTTTAGATTTTGACAATGATGGCGAAAATGAAGAATTATATTTATTGTCTAATATGTTTAATATGAATAACGGAAAAATAAAAAAAGGATTTTCTTTAGTGTGGTATGTGAATAATAATAAAATTCAAAAACTTATAGATCTTGTTATAAATGAAAAAAAACGTTTAGATTCATACAGTTATTCAATATCTGGAATTATTGATTATAATAATGATAAAGAATATGAATTAATTATTTCTAAAGAAATGTTTAGGCCAAATTATTCGTGTGCACTAGTTTATAAATTAAACAATAATAAATTTATCGAAGAAAAATCTTGTTAAATTGATGATCTTGTGTCATCAATTTTGGTTCTTTGTCAAGTAGTGTTGGTGAGGTCCAAAACTAATGATAAATGAACTTTGGAAGAGGGTCAAAATTAAACTCTCTTTTTATTATGCTTTTATAGGATTTAATAATCCCTTTATCAACATAATTCTAGCTTTAAGAT
>JAFSEX010000059.1 GCA_017435465.1 Bacilli bacterium | reverse complement strand
TAAATTCAAAAACACCCATTGGTCCATTCCAAATTATTTGTTTAGCATCCTTAATATATTTACCGAATAATTCAATGGTTTTAGGACCAATATCCATACTCATTTCTTCATCATCAATTTCATTTATATCTTTAACTTTTCCTTTAATATCTTTAAATTCGTCATTAACAACTAAGTCAATTGGTAAAATGATTTTATTTGAATATTTTTTTAGTACATCACTACAAAAATCAAGACTATCATTATCTACTAGGGAGTTACCTACATTATATCCTTCAGCTTTTAAAAATGTATGACACATTCCACCACCAATTAAAATATAGTCAGCAATTTCTGTTAAGTGTTCAATAACTTTAATTTTGTCTGATACTTTTGCGCCACCAAGTATTACAACAAAAGGATTTTTAGGTTTTATAATTGCTGGTTCTAATATTTCTAATTCTTTTTGAATTAAAAAACCTACTCCACTATCTATATTTGAGGCAATACCAACATTTGATGCGTGACATCTATGCGCGGTACCAAAAGCATCATTTATAAATATATCTCCTAAATTAGCCCAATATTTACCAAGTTCTAAATCGTTTGAACTTTCTTTTTTACCTTCTAAATCTTCGAAACGTGTATTTTCCATTAGAATTATATCATATGGGCTCATACTGTTAACTGCATCTTCTAATTTAGAACCTCTAGTTTCATCTATAAATGTTACTTTTGTATTTAATAATTCTTCTAATCTTTTTGCAACTGGTTTCAAAGAATTCTTTTTCATATCTTCTTCAGTTTTAACTTTTCCTAAATGAGACATTAATATTATTTTTGCACCATTATCTAATGCGTATTTTATTGTTGGAATACTTTCAACAATTCTATTATCATCTGTGATTTTACCATCTCTCATTGGAACATTAAAATCACATCTTATAATAACCTTTTTATTTTTTAGTTCAAAGTCTTTAATACTTTTTTTCATAATGCTTCCTCCAACTATTTATCTCTAAACAAATTGTAACATATTTTCAAAAAATATAAAATAAAAAATAGTCATATAGACAGTAAATAGACTATTTTTTCTTATAAATTAATACTGAGTCTTTTATATTTTCTGTTTCATGTAAAATTCCTTTGGCGCCAATAAAAGATTCAAAAGATGTAATATAATTACCTAATATATTAAATGTTTCTTCCAAATTATATATTTCAGCCCAATCACTTATATATTTAGAATTTTTTTCAGTCTTATATAAATAACACAATAATATTTTTCCGTTATTATTTAAATTTAAATCAAGTTTATTAATTAATTCTTTTAAATCAAATATTGTACAATACTGTCCAAGATTTGAAAGAAAAATATTATCAAATTTTCTATTTATATTAATTTTATTTATATCATTAATTATAAAATTTGGTGATATATTTTTAATAGATTTACTAGCACTATTAAAGTTTTTTTCATTTTTTAAATACAAATTCATTGTTTTTAATACCTTAATTTTTTCTTCATCTGTAATAAACAGTCGTTTTCTAATAGTTATTGGGTCAAATAATGAGAATAATTCATCCCAAAATAAAAATGATTCATAATCTAATAATCTTAAAACTGGATAAATTTTCTTATAATTTTTTAAATTAAATGTATTCATATTATCTTCAAAAGTTTTAGGGAAATCATAATAACAGAAAAAATTTAAAAATTGATTGTAATTTAGTGTTAGTAGGGCTGACTTTTTTAAATAGAAATAAAATTTGGTATATGGACATATATCTACAACTGTAATGTCTTTACAATTATAAAGAGTGGAATTTATTACTTGGTCTCCTGATGATCCAACAGTTAATAAAGATTTATTATTTAAATCAAAATTAGAAATATATCCGTTTATATTTTCAGTTGTAAAAGGATATATTTTTGAAAATCCTTCTCTAAATATATCATCATCTGTACAGCGTCCCTCACAATGTAATATTGCATTAGCTACTATACTCTCAAAATAGTTATTCATACAAAATCCCCCAATGTGCTTAATATTATAATACAAATAATATATTTTTAAAAGTATAATTAGTTATTAACAAAAACTGTTGATAGAAGTTTTTAAAATTATGTTCTATCAACAGTTTTGTGGAAAATTATTTAGTTGGAATACTTTTTACTTCATCTGCACTATTTAATATATTAAGTTGGTAATTAGCAATATCTAAAAGAATTTCAAACCTTTTTTCCTTTGATTTTCCTTCTTTTATTAATTGAGCATTATGAGTTTCTAAATTTGATAATACAGTAAGCTCATTAATAGTTGCATAATCTCTCATATTTGAATTTTTGGCTAATATTGGATTTAAAATTTTCCATTCTTTAGCAGTAGTCTTAAAAATAATGACATTTAAAATATCTGCCTCTTCTGCATATTTTAACCAACTTTTATCATTATAATAATCAATATTAGGTAATATATAGTTTTTAATTGCATCAGTATGAATTAAATAATTATTTTTTGTAAGTATTCTTTTAATATTCCATTCAGTGTTATTATTTTCTTTTTCCTTTAATCTTTGAAATTCCTTAATTAAATACAATTTAAATACTGGACTAATTGCTGAAGCAAATTCGAAGGCAATATCTTTATGTGCATATGTTCCACCATATTTTCCCTTCTTTACATAAATACCTTTTGCATTAGTTTTTTCAATTAATTTTGAAACACTAAGAGTAAAGGTATGAAGACCTGCTTCTTTTTTAAACCCGTCGAATTCGACGGGTTTAAAATTTGGATTATACAAATATTCCCAAGTTCCCAAAAATTCTAGAGTTATCCTATTTCTTAGCCAATTTCTTATAACATCGTCTGTTTTGGAATCACCAATTTTTGCTTTAGCAATATCTGAAATACATATATAATCTTTTTCATTATCACTAGTTATAGTAATTGGTACATCTTGAACAAAAATAATATTATTTTTCACTATATCAATCCCTTCTAAATATATATATACAGATTATATATAAGTATTTTTGCATAGTCAAAAGACAAATTTTGAGAATTTAGAATACAACTAATTGTAGTTTTATTTAAATATAATAGTAAAAATTATGTTTTGTAGTAACTAATATATCTAAATAATATTTTTTTATAAAATTTTAATTATCAACAAAACTGTTGATAGAAGTTTTTAAGATTATGTTATATCAACAGTTTTGTGGAAAAGAAAAAACATTAGAAAAATTCTAATGTCTTATAAACTCATCCAATATTTAGCAGTTCTTACCATTTGACATGAATAACTCATTTCATTATCATACCAGGCAATTACTTTAACCATTTGTTTTCCATCAACATCTAAAATTTGAGTGCTAAGAGCATCTACTACTGAACCATAATTAGTACCAATAATATCACTAGATACAATTGGATCTTCTGTATATCCAATAGTTTCATTTACACTATTTTTAAATACTCCATTTATTTCTTCAACTGAAGTATTTTTAGATAATTCTAATACTAAATCAACAACTGAACCAGTTGGTACTGGAACACGTAAAGCAATTCCATCTAATTTTCCTGCAAGATTAGGAATTACTAAACCTAGAGCACTAGCTGCACCAGTTGATGTTGGAACTATATTTTCAGCTGCCGCTCTACCGCGTCTAGCACGTATTCCTTTTTTATGAGGAACATCTAGTGTTGCTTGATCATTTGTATAAGCATGAACAGTTGTCATAAATCCTTTTTCAATACCAAAATTATCATCTAATATTTTAGCAACAGGTGCTAAACAATTAGTTGTACAACTTGCTGCCGAAATAATTTGTTCGTTACCACTTAATGTTTCATGATTAACATTATAAACAATAGTTTTTAAGTCCCCCTTTGCAGGTGCAGAAATGATAACTTTTTTAGCACCAGCATCAATATGCGCATATGCCTTATCATAACTAGTAAATACACCAGTGCATTCAAATATTACATCTATACCTAAACTTTTCCAAGGCAAAAGACTTGGATCTTTTTCAGCATAGATTCTTATGTCTCTACCACCAACTACAATTGAATTACCAGTATGAGTTATCTCATCTTTTCTATATATTCTATGACTTGTATCATATTTTAATAAATATGCTAGTGATTCAGGATCACTTAAGTCATTGATTGCTACTACATCAAAATTTGGATCTTCTTCCATAATTCTAAATACTAATCTACCAATTCTACCAAATCCATTGATAGCTACTTTTATTGCCATTAATCATCATCCTTTCAACTATAATTTTAGCAAATTCTATTCATAAAAACAACTATTTCCAATAAATTCCCTTAATAATGAATCTTTAGGGATACCATCTGCTGGTATTGGAAAAAATATCCTTAAGAATTTTATTAATCTTTTTGCTTCCTCATAGTACGGAGAATCAATATCAATACCAAATAGTAATGGTTCAACATAAGTTTTTAACACACCAGTTTCGTAAATAAATGCTGTATTGAATATATAATCAGCTTCATCTTGGTATGGGAAAACATATATTTCTTCACCCTTTCTAACCTTGTGCCACATCTTAAGAGTTGCTTCTACATTGTGGCCTCTAGTTCTATTATCTCTAACAATTCTTCTAAGTAATCTTATATCACTTGTTGAGATATGATTATAATTATCTATACTAAGTGGTGTAAAAGGACTAATATATACTTTTACTTTTTTTTCTCTAGGGATTTGACTTGTTAATTTTTCATTTAAAGTATGCAATCCTTCAATAACCAATATATCATTTTCTTCTAACTTTAAAATTCTGTTATTATATTCTTTTTCACCCTTTATAAAATTGAATGTAGGTATTGAAACTTCTTTACCACTTATTAAATCATTTAATTGTGTATTAAATAAACTTAAATCAATTGTATCAATACTTTCATAATCAGGTTCACCGTTTTCATCTAAAGGTGTTTCATTTCTATCTACAAAATAATCATCTGTTGATAACATATGTGGAATTAGTCCCTTTGCCTCTAAATACATACATAATTTATGTGCAGTAGTTGTTTTACCTGACGATGAAGGACCAGCAATTAAAATAATTTTTGCTTCTTTTTTATTGGTTGTTATATCATCTACTATATTTATTAAACTTTTAGTTTGAATAAATTCATTCATTCTAATAAATTCATTTATTTTTCCATTTGATACAACTTCATTTAAACTACCAACATTTGATACTTTCATTATGTCAATCCAATTACCATATTCTTGAAATACATTAATTACTTTTTCATGATGTTTATATTCAGGAACTTCACCGTCACCTCTTACAACCGGAAATCTAAGCACTAAACTTTCATTATCTAAATAAGTTAAATCAAATTTATTAAGTGCCCCCGTTGAGCATGGTAAAATACCATAAAAATATGCATAATAACTTTTACATTTGTTTAAATCCACTAAATCACTTGCGATTGTTTTTAAATTATTTAATTTATCAATTTGATTAGTTTTTTTGTAATAATTAACCAAATCATTTTTAGTTACACTAATATTTTCAAATTGTAAATCCAGTTCAATTATTTCTTTCATTTTATTTTTAATTTTTTGGAATATTTCATTATCTATTTTACCGTTTATTATTCTACAGAAAAGTCCTTTATCAATAGAATGTTCAAAAGCAATATCTGATTTATAACCCAGTATTTCTTTAATTGCTATTATTAAAACAAATTTTAATCCTTTTACATATATTTTATTTCCATCACGGTTCATGTAATCAATAAACTCAACTGTACAATTTTTATTTATTTTATGATTTAGAGTAAATATTTGATTATTTACTTTGCACGCTAAAACCTCTCTTTTAACTTCTTCTTTATAATATTTACTAAGTTCTAACCCAGTTATTCCACTAGTAAATTGTTTTGTTTTACCATTCACAGTAATATCAATAAGATTATTCATGTTATCCCCTCTATTCTTATATAATTATATTCTATCAAATAATTAGAAATTTGTCATATAATTTTATGAATAAATATATTATTTTATACTAAATATATTAATGGGTGATATAAATGAATTTAATTCCGACAGTTATTGAAAAAAGTAGTTATGGTGAAAGAGCTTATGATATTTACTCAAGATTATTAAAAGATAGGATAATTATTTTAAGTGGAGAAATTAATGATACTTTAGCAAACAGTATTATTGCACAAATTTTATATTTAGATTCTATTAATCATGATGATATTAATATGTACATTAATTCTCCTGGTGGTTCTATTACTTCTGGTATGGCAATATATGATACTATGAATTTTGTTAAAAGTAAGGTATCTACTACTTGTATAGGTATGGCAGCATCAATGGGAGCATTCTTATTATCAAGTGGAGAAAAAGGAAAAAGATACGCATTACCTAATTCTGAAGTTATGATTCATCAACCATTGGGTGGAGCACAAGGACAAGCAACTGAAATTAAGATTGCGGCTGAAAGAATTTTAAAACTTAGAGATAAATTAAATAAAATATTATCTGAAAATACTAAGCAAGATATTAAAAAAATAGAAGTTGATACCGAACGAGATAATTTTATGAGTGCTGAAGAGGCACTAAATTATGGAATTGTTGATAAAATATTATAAAAAAAGAATGAAATAAATTTCATTCTACACCCTAGCGGGTGTTTTTTTTGTGTGCGTAAATAACATAGTGGTATAATATAAGTAGATAATGGTAGGTTTTGGTAATGATATTATGTACAGGGAATGATAAAGATTTT
>JAFSEX010000008.1 GCA_017435465.1 Bacilli bacterium | reverse complement strand
TCCTGATGCATTTGTAAATGTTGAACTTCCATCATCATAGTCAATTGCTAGAGTTGCTGTTGTAACTGTTTGTTCTTCACTTACGTCTTGTGCCATAAAGTACGCAAAACTTATTCCTAGTACTAATGCTAGTACTACTACCAATGATGATATCATTAGTATATTTTTTTCTTTTTTGTTTAAATCTTTTTCTCCCATTATATACTCTCCTATCTACTTCATTGTGAATATTTTTAATAATAAGTGATTATTACTATCTATCCACAATTTTCAATATTAGTATATAATATTCCCCCCCCGAGTCAAGAAAAAGTTTTCAACAGGTGTCAATTTGACACTCCATTGAAAACTTTGTTTTTTTATTATATCATCATCATTACTATTAGAACTAATAGAATAATTACTAATAATTCGATAAGTAATTTCCAAATAAATTTTAACCATTCCTTGTATGAAACATTTAAGTAACTTAATCCAGCAATTAGTAATACAGATGTTGGTGCAAAGAATTGAGTTAAACCATACATAGATTGATATAGTACTGAAAGTATTGGACTTAAGCTAGTCTTATCAAATACTGCTGAAACTGTTGCTAAAGTACCTTGTGATACATACATCATATCAATATTAATTATTGAACTTAAGATTGCAACTATAGAACTTGTAACAATATTAAATGATTTACCAAACCAAGAAATTACTGTAGTAAATACTGGAATGTAATAATTTAATACAAACAATGTATAAGCTAAAACAATTAAGAATGCTGGTTTAATAAATTTCTTTAAACTTTCAGCAAATGAATTTAAGAAATCATTAAACTTAACTTTATATATTAAAGAAATAACTAGTGATGCTAAGATTAATATGATTGATAAGTCAGTGTAATCCCACTCACCTAATGCTTTAATACCATATTGTGCATAATATCCTAAATTGATTCCAGCACCTAAAATGCTTTCAAATATTTTGAATTCTCCAATTTTAACTCCTAATACCATATCATGGAATTTAGAGAAAATATCTATTTCAAATCCTGCATACCATGCAATTGCAGACATGAATGTAACTATTGTAACTAACACTAAAATAATAATTAGTGGCCAAGAAGCTTTTTTAGATTTTTCATCTGGTTCTATTAATAATGGATCTTTAATTTCTTCTACATTAATTTTCTTTTCTTTTTTAAGTTTTTTAATATGAGCTAATACATATGTAACTAATAATGTTGTAGAAACTATTAATAAAATTAATTTAAAATTAATATTATCAAATAATTTTAAACCTAAAACATTGTTAATAGCTGTATTTACATAGTAACCCATTGTTGAACCAATTACCCCAACAAATATTGCACCAATAGTTGAGATAAGAGCTGTTAATTTGTCATAACCAAATTTTAAAATAATTGATACGAAAAATGGTATGAATACAAATAACATTAATCCTAAATTTGTAACTGATGAGACGATTGCAAATAACACTATAGTTAATGCAATAAATAATTTTGATTTTTTATTTAGTTTTTTAGCAATGCTACCAATCATTCTTTGGTAAACTTCAGTTTTATTTAATACAATATAAAATACACCTACACATATTAAATAAATTCCATATAAACTAAAACTACTTAATGATACTTGAAATAAATTAAATACATTCCAAATACCTACTCTTGTTAATTCTTCTGCTTTTGTTATATCTGTACCAGAAACTGATGCAGTAGGAACTATCCAAGATAAAACCACAAAAGCAAGAATTGCAATTGATAAAATTTTAAATAAATTATGTTTTTTCATCTTTTGTTTCCTCCTTTAATTTATTTATCTAATGGTCTCATTAATGGAAATAATACATTATCTTTAATATTAGGCACACCAGTTAATACCTGCATTACTCTATCTATTCCCATACCCCATCCTGATATTGGTGGCATTCCGTATTCCATAGCATCGATATAATCTTCATCCATTACCATCGCATCTTCGTCTCCTTCTTGGTTAAGACGAGCTTGTTCTTCTAGTCTTTTCATTTGTTCTACTGGATCAACTAATTCAGAATAAGCATTGATGATTTCAGCTCCATTTATTACTAATTGGAATCTGTCAGTAAGAGATGGATTTTCATCATTAGCACGTGCAAGTGGTGATAATTCAATTGGATGTTCTACTAAGAACACTGGTTCAATCATCATTGGTCTTGCAACTTTTTTATATAATAAATCTACTAGGTTACCGAATCCTAATAAACCAATATCCGTTTCTGATTCTAATTCAATGTTACGTTCTAATATAACATTTAATAATTTTTCCTTAGTATTGTATTCATTAATATCTATATTAATATATTTTAAGATTAATTCTCTAAATGAAACTGTTTCCCATTTTTTAGAAAAATCGATTTCTCTATCACCTATTGTAACAGTTAGACTACCAAATACTTTTTCGATAACTGTTTTTAACATATCTTCAATTAAAACCATGTTATCTTTGTAATTATAATAACTACAATAACATTCAAGCATTGTAAAATCTTGTAAGTGAGTTGAATCCATTCCTTCATTTCTAAAACATCTTGCAAATTCAAACACTTTATTAAATCCACCTACAACTGCTCTTTTAAGATATGTTTCAGGTGCAATTCTTAAGAATACATCAATATCTAATGCATTGTGATGTGCAGTAAATGGTCTTGCTAGCGCTCCTGATGCTTTATTACTTAAAACAGGAGTTTCAATTTCAATATAATTTCTATCCTCTAAATATCTTCTAATTTCTTTAATAAATTGATATTTCTTTAAGAATCTATCTCTTGTTTCTTCATTAACAATTAAATCTACATAACGATTTCTATAACATAATTCACTATCTTGTAAACCATGGAATTTATCTGGAAGTGGTTTTAAGGCTTTTCCTAAGAAAACAAATTTGTCTGCTCTAATAGTTTTTTCACCAGTATGTGTTGTAAACATTTCACCAGTAACACCTATAAAATCACCTAAATCAAAGTTTTCTTTGAAAAATTTATAATTTTCTTCACCAACCATATCTAATTTAATAGATATTTGAATAGAACCTTCAACATCTCTAATTGTTAAGAAACTTAATTTACCCATTTTACGCATCAATACAATACGTCCAGCAACACTAATATTTGCAACACCGTCTTCAATATTTTTAGCATCTTTTAATTCATGTGTAATTTCAAATCTTTCTGGATAAGGATTTGTATAATTTCTAATATTTTCTACTTTTTCTCTTCTAACTAATTCTTGTTCTGTTAATTCTCTCATTCTTTCACCTCAATAACTTTTGTTTTTGTAATAATATCATGTAGTGCTAACTTATCTTTTCTAATAATTACCATTAATGCACTAACAATAATTATAATTGATTGTATAAATCTTAATATACTAACTCCATATAAATAATTTATATCTTTAAGAGTAAATAGTAATAATAAACATATCATACTATAAAGAACTGAATTTATTATAAAACTCCTAAAAATCATATCGTTTATTTGCAATTCACCATATTCTTTTACAACTTTGATACCAAGTAATCTCTTACCAATTGTTTGTCCACCTTTAGCAAATTGGAAAACTACAAAATATAAAATTGTAATTACTACATCAATAGCAGTATAAAGAAAATTATATTTATCAATTCTATAGCTTAGTGGTGCAGTTTTATTTAAGTATTCTTCATCATTCATTTCACCATTCAAATACTCTTCTGAAATGCTAAACATTTCTTCATTTAATTTTTCAACATTTTTATTTTCAGGAAAAACAAATGATATAACACTCATAATACATGAAATAATAAACATATCAATTATAAAACTTGCAAATCTTTTAGAAAATTTTACACCCATATATTCATCACCAACTATTATTTTATAACATTTTAATTATATTTTAAATAGAAAATGGGTATTTTTTACATTGTTTCACATAAAAATTATCTTCATTACAAAAATATTTATAATATTTTATTTTAATAATTTGTGATAAAGATTAATTTCTTTTTTAATTTTTAATCTTTTAAAAAGATATTTTCTTGGTATTTTAGATAATATACTTTTTCTTTTTTTTAGTTCTTGGCATAAATATTCATTTAAAAGTTTGTCATTGTTATTTTTTAAAATTGGACCAATTAATAAATCTACATTTGAACATTTTATTTTTTTATCACTTTTTTCAAAAACAATGATTGTATAAATTATATTATTTTCTTTGACTA
This sequence comes from Bacilli bacterium, assembly GCA_017435465.1. GTDB lineage: Bacteria > Bacillota_I > Bacilli_A > RF39 > UBA660 > JAFSEX01. The sequence continues at coordinate 19,125 of JAFSEX010000008.1, read as the reverse complement.
ATTTTTCATTTACTATTTTATAATTTAAGCTTGTTATTACTTTCCTTATCATTGGAATATTATTATTGGATTGAATTATAATATTTTTAGTATTTTCTAATTTAGATTTATCTTCTAAAATAATATTACTAATAGTTACTCCCCCAAGACCAGATATTATTATAGTATCAAATTCATTACTTTTATAATTTTTAATACCATTAGATAATCTAAGTTCAATTTTATTTTCTAAATTATATTTTTTTAAATTTTTACGTGCTTCATTTAAAGGTTTTTCATTTATATCTGAGGCTATAATTCTAACATTTTTCTTATTTAAATAAATATAAATACTTAAAAGCCCATGGTCACAACCAACATCTATCACTTTACTATTATCTTTAACAAAATCTCCAATAGTTTTTAATCTATTGGAGATATTTATATTATTATTCACTCATGAAATCCTTTAATTTTTTAGAACGTGATGGATGTCTTAATTTTCTTAAAGCTTTAGCTTCAATTTGTCTAATTCTTTCTCTTGTAACTCCAAATATTTGTCCAACTTCTTCTAGAGTTCTACAAGTTCCATCAATAAGACCAAATCTTAATTTTAAAACTTGTTCTTCTCTGTCAGTTAAAGTCATAAGTACAGAACTAATTTCATCTTTTAAAATTTCATTAGTTGCATATTCTTCAGGACTCATACTTCGCTCATCAGGAATAAAATCTCCTAAATGTGAATCTTCTTCTTCTCCAATTGGAGTATCCAAAGAAACTGGATCTTGAGATATTTTAATAATTTCACGTACTTTATCTACTGGGATTTTCATACGAGCAGCAATTTCTTCTTCAGTTGGTTCACGATTTAACTCTAGTGTTAATTGTCTTTGATGTCTTGTCATTCTATTAATTGTTTCAACCATGTGAACTGGAACTCTTATTGTTCTTGCTTGGTCAGCAATCGCACGAGTTATAGCTTGTCTTATCCACCATGTTGCGTATGTAGAAAATTTATATCCTTTTGATGAGTCAAATTTATCTACAGCTTTCATAAGCCCAATATTACCTTCTTGAATTAAATCTAAGAAAAGCATACCTCTACCTACATATCTTTTTGCGATACTTACAACAAGTCTTAGGTTTGATTCAGCTAATTTTCTTTTAGCAAGTTCATCACCTTCTACAATTCTATGTGATAACTCTAATTCTTCTTCTAGTGATAATAATGAAATCTTACCAATTTCTTTTAAGTACATTCTAACTGGGTCATTAATATTAACATCTTTAGTTAAAGCATCATCATCTAATATTAATACATCACCAGATTCACCATCATCTTCTTCAGTTGCAGAAACTATTTCAATGTTATTTTCAGTAAGCAAGTTATAAATTTCATCTAATGAATCACTGTCCATTTCTAGACCTTTTAAGATTTCCGCAAGTTGTTCATAAGTAATTTTACCTTGTTCCTTACCTATTTTTAAAAGTTCTTGTTTTCTTTCATCAAACGTTTTGATTTCGTTCATTTTCTTCAACTCCCATTTTTAAACTCATTATTCTATTCGCAAGTTCAATTTTCTTTTCCAAATCACTTTCTGTTTTTAATAATGCATTTAATCTATCAATTTCATTTTTTAAATTATAATTCTTCAGAACATTTATACAATCAGGTATCTCCTCTATGGAATATTTTTTCTTATCATTAGAATCTAATATTTCTCCCACTAAATTAACTAGTTCTGTCTTAGAATTTAAGTAATTTAAAAAATCACTACTTGCTATTGTATCATATTTTTCAACAAAATACATTATTTCATGTGCTAAAAATCTACAAATTTGCGTTGGAAAGTATGGTAAATCACTCTTTAACTTATATACTAGGTCCTTATCTGTAAGCATAAAGTATAAAATTTCTCTTTCTGCTTTCATATATTTATTAGTTACACTTACCTTCGGTCTAAATGTTTTTACTACTTTTTTAGGCTTAAAATCATATGTATATGGATTTGTATCTTCAATATTTTCATCCACATTACCTATAGTTTGTCCAATTAATGCTTTTGTATCATTATTTAATTCATTAAATAATTTACTCATTAAAGTTTCAAAACTAATACCTATTTCACCACTTATTTTTTTAAGAGTTAATTCTCTTAATATTTCATCTTCTATATTTTTAACCTCTAAAATTATTTCATTAACATAATTAGATAAATCTTCATTATTATTTAGATTTTTACCTTCTTTATAATAATTCATTTTAAAATCTAGAAAACTAATACAGTTATCTAATTTTTCTTGGAATTTTTTTACTCCAAATTTAATTATATATTCATCTGGGTCTAGATTAGATTCTAATCTAACGACCTTGGGATTTATTCCGATATTGACTAGTTCATTTCCACAAGCAAATGTTGCTTTATTACCTGCCTTATCACCATCAAAACATAAGATTACATTATGACTAAGTTTTTTGATTAAATTTGCTTGTTCAATAGTTAGTGCAGTACCCATTGTCGCAACTACATTATATATTCCTACTGAATGAGCTCTAATTACATCCATAAATCCTTCCATAATGATAATAGAACCACTCATTCTAACCGCATTACGAGCTCTATGATAATTATATAGATTTAATCCTTTTTTGAAAATAACAGTTTCTTTAGTATTGATATATTTTGAAGTATCTGTTTGATTATAAATTCTTCCACTATATCCAATTATTTTTCCTTCGGTATTCCATAACGGAAACATAATACGATTTAAAAATAAATCTTGATATCCATAATCATTTTTATTAGTAAGACCTATATCTATTAAATCTTGTTCTTTGTATCCCTTTTGAATTAATAGTTTAGTTAAACTTTTATCAAAACCTAAAGCTAATCCTACTTTAAACTCTTTAATTATATCTTCATTAATTCCACGATTTTTTAAATAATCTCTAGCTTCGTGACCAGCTATAGTATTTAAATTATTTTGATAAAACTTATTACTAAATTCATATATTTCATATAAATGGTCATAATTATCTTTTTTCTTATATGTATTTAAATTTAAATTAATTCCTAATTTTTCACCTAATATTTTTAAAGCTTCTAAATATGATACATTTTCATAATTCATAACAAAAGTAATCGCATTACCAGTAGCTCCACAAACAAAGCATGTATAAATTCCTTTTTCTTTTGAAACACTCATTGATGGTGAATGATCATCATGAAAAGGACATAATCCAAAATAGTTTCTACCTTTTTTTGTTAAAGGTATATATGATGATATTACATCAACAATATCGATTTTCTTTTTTATTTGTTCAATTATTTCATCTGATATCATCATATACCTCCCACTTATTTTTTAATTAAAGTTTTATTTTTTAAAATACTCTTTGCTTTTTCATATTCATAAATTCCAAATCCATAATATGGATCACATAAAACTAAATGACTTAATGCATCATTATTACTTAAATATTCATGTTGTTCATCATCTATAATAACATATTTACCTACTTTATCCAAAAAATCTTCAATTGCTTCTGATTTTTTAGTATTTTCTTTTATCATTCCTAAAATATTTACTTTAGAAACAAGTCCACTATTATATAAAATTTGTTTTAATTCATCCATTGTACAATGATTTCTCCAATTACTTGTAACAACTATATCCAAACTATTCTCTAAACACAATTTACTAATCCATAAAATAGCCTGTTCATTACTAAGTTGATTATTTTTTTTATAATAATATTTAGTATTAAATTTCCCATTTTTATATTCTATTTTTAATGTATTAACCACACCATCAAAATCTAAAAAACATATACCATTTTCCATTAAAATTTCCCCCTATACAATAAATGTTGTTTCATCAATAAACTTATAATTAGTTTTATATTTTAATTCTCTAACTAATCTAAACAAAGCATCATCTTTCATTTTTGCTTCTAACATCACATCAAAATCTCTATTTATTATTTTAACACTTTCTATAAATTTTATAAAGTCATCTACATTAATATAATCATGATGACTTCTCATATCTTTTCTAGTTTTATTTTTAGGTGATGAAAAATGTATTTTAGGAATCAAATTAGTATTATTCCATGTATTAAATATTTCTTCTATATATTCATATAAGTTTTCACCATCATTATTACATATATAATGATGATAATCTAATACCATAGGTATTTTTAAATACTTACATAAATTTAAAACATCTTTAATATTATAAATCTTATCATCATTTTCTAAAGCAATCATATTCCATAAATCTTTATCTAATTTATTAAAATTATTAATAAATCTTTTAACACTTTTCTCTTTTCCAAATACACTACTTCCAACATGTAAAATAATTATTGGATTTATAATTTCAAAAGACTTAAGAATATTTTTATGATATTTTAGTATACTAATACTAGAACTAACTATGTCGTTATTTGTACTATTTAGTACACAATATTGATCTGGATGTGTATCTATTCTAATATTGTTACTATTAATTAAATCACCTATTTTTTTATAATATTCTTTATATTTATTTATATATTCAAACTCTACTTTATCATGAGTAGCAAGGGGAATTAATTTAGAAGTTAATCTATAAAAATGAATATTGTTTTTAATATTATAGTTCAAAATACTTTCTAAATCAATAAAATTAGAAATTATTATTTTATTTAATTTATCTTTTTTTTCACTATCAGATAAATCTTTATAATTTGTATAAGTAATTGTACTAGACGTTGTAATATTATCTAATGTTTTAGATAGTGCGACATAGCCTAAACGTATTTTCATAACATCACCTATAGTTAGTATGTTATGTTTGAAAGGAGAATAATCATGAAATATAAAAAATATTTTATTATATCTATAATTGGACTTTTCTTAATCAGTTTTTTAGCTCATTTTATATATGATTGGTTTCCAAATAAATTCACTAGTATATTCTTTCCTGTAAATGAAAGTATTTGGGAACATCAAAAAATGACTTTCACAAGTTATATGATATTTGGAATTATAGAATATTTCTTACTAAAAAATAAAGATATTAATAACTTTTTCTTTTCGTTATTAATATCTAGTATTATCACTATTTTATTAGTAATAGGTATATTTACTCCAATATTTTATTTAATGGGTACAAAAGATAATATATTTATTACTCTAAGCATTTATTTATTTGGAATAATTATTGGTAAATATGTTCAATATAAATTATTTGAGAAAAAAGAATATAAAACAATAAATATAATTTCTTTAATACTTATTCCAATTATATTTACTATATTTGGAATACTTACCTATTATCCACTACATAATGGATTATTCTATGATTATAATGAACAAAAATATGGATTATATAGCTATTATGAATAGCTATATTTTTTTAAAATGGTGTTCAAATAGCAAATTATAAATTTTTTCTTTGTTATTTTAAAGTCAATCATTTTATTAAAGATTGTCATCTAAATTAAGCTGATTAATAATTCAAACTATCAATATCTAATAGAAAATCAAAAATACTCATTGTAATAATACCATTTTCATCTCTTGTCCTTTTGATATAATCTTTTACAATAATTATCTTTTTAAAAGAATCATTAATTTTTAATAATGATCTTTCTTCTTGCTTTTTCTTTTCTTCATTTGGCATAGAAAATGCTGATTGAATATAAATCCTATTATTACCTTTATTCGCCACAAAATCTATTTCTAATTGTTTATAAACAAAATCGTTTTATTGTCTATCTACTGTTTCTATAACTCCAACATCTACATTATATCCACGACGTTTTAATTCTAAATAAATTACATTTTCCATTATGTGTGTTTCTTCTGGTTGTCTAAAATTTATTAATGAATTGCGAATACCTATATCACTAAAATAAAACTTGTATGGTGTACTCATATATTTTTTACCTTTAACATCATATCGTTCTACTTTTTCTATAATAAATGCTTCTTCCAAATACTTTAAATATAAACTAACTGTTTTAGGATCAATATTAATACTAGCAGTTGTCTTAAAAGTATCAGATAGTTTTTTCGGATTAGAAAGCGATCCAATTGATGATGAAATAATTTCTATTAAAGAAACCAATTCTAAGTCATTTTTAATTTTATTTCTTTCTATAACATCATTAATGTAAACGTTTTTTTGTTGTTCTTTTAAATAAGACATTTTTCTTTCATCACTTTTCATTGATAGAACTAATGGAAGTCCACCAAAAGTTATATATTCAACCCAACCATCCAATTTATCACCATCATAAACTGACATAAACTCAGAATAAGAGAGTGGATAAATTTTAATATCTTCTCCACGACCTCTAAATTCAGTTATAATATCAGTTGACAAAAATTTTGAATTACTTCCTGTTACATAAATATCAATATTTTTAATTCTTAAAATGAAAATTATCAACAATTTCATTCCAAAAAAACTAAAATGTTAAGTTTTTTTGGAATGAAAAAAACTTGGTGCTTTTTTATTATTACTATTTTTTCATATTTTCATAATAGATGAAACTCTATCTAACATTATATTTGTATAAGTAATTGTACTAGACGTTGTAATATTATCTAATGTTTTAGATAGTGCGACATAGTGTAGTGGTAAAGTAAAAGTAGACAACACAGGGGGTTTTGTAGACAATAATTATTCTTTTATACTCAACTTTAAATTTTATGTAGACTTATTTTTATATTTTGTAGATAATTTAAATGAAAGGATGTGTTTTTTATGAGTAGAACTTATAATAATAAATTAAAGAAAAAATTGTGTATTGAAGTCTGCGTTCATGGTAAATCTACTATTAAAACTGCTGAATCTAATGGTATTCCTATTAAAACTTTTGAAAAATGGATTACTTCCTTTAATAAAGACCCTCATTGTTTTGATTTTGATAACTCTTCTTCTATTAATGATTTTCATTTAGCTTTCCCTTTAAATAATAATTTCCCTTATGATGATATGTCTAATGAAGAATTAAAAATCCAATTAATGAAAAAGGATATTGAAATTCAAAGATTAAAAAAAGGTTACAGTGTGGAAGGAGGTGGTATGGATCAAAAGGTGTTCGTTTCTTTATCCAAAAAGAATATGAAGTGATTTTTGAACTTTCTGATAAATATTCTGTCAAGTCTTTATGTAAAATTATGGATATTAATCGTTCTGGCTATTATAAATGGTTATCTAGAAGGTCCAATCCATCTATTAGAGAACTTAATAGAAGAGATGCTTGTTTAATCTTTGAAGATTACCATAATCAATTCCCTTCTCATGGGTATCGTTGGTTAAATGCTAAAATTAGACTTGATTTAGGTATTGTTTATTCTGATAATTATGCTCATAAAATTTGTAAATATTTAGATATCAAATCTAAATCTAAACACTTTAAAAGATATGGCAAAAAAGCTAATCGTGAATTAAAAGATTTTCCTAATTTTATATTAGCTCACCTTAATCCCTCTGCTCCTTTTCAAATTGTTGTTACTGATATGACTGCTTTTTGGGCAAATAAGCATTATTATGAATTGACCTTATTTATGGATTTATTTAATAATGAAATTATTGCCTACTCTTTATCAAATAAAAGAGGTGACCCTAATACCTATCACGATGCCTTAAAACAAGTTCTAACAAAAAAAGAAGAATACAAGGACTTTGATACTATTCTTCATTCTGACCAAGGTTCTGTATATTCTTCTAAGAAATTCAATGAATCTCTTCATTACTATAATATCATACATTCTATGTCTAAACCAGGCTCTCCCACTGAAAATGGTGCTATGGAAGCCATTAATGGTTGGATTAAAGAAGAATTATTTATTGACTTTAACATTAATTCTTCCAATGATATTTTTGATGAAATTAACAATTATATTTACTATTTCAATTATGAAAGACCGCAATCTTCTCTTAACTATTTAACTTCTATTCAATTTAAACAAAAATATTTTATTTCTTAATTGTCTACTTTTTCTTGACTAATGCACCTATTTTTTACTTACTTTTTTATAAGTTCTTCTTTTTGTCTTTCTTACTTACCTTTAATTCTGCATTTTGTGATTATGTTGTTCCATAAGGAATATATTCCTTATGGTATTAAGGTGGAGCGAAAAGAGTAGTCGATGTAAGCATAGCCATCGTGGTTGTATGAGTAGAAAACACCAGCATTGGAAGAAATGTTGAAGTTACCACCACGAGAAGCCCAAGGGGTGCTAGCGTAAACGAAGCTAGCGTTATCGGAATACCATTTCATTGTTTCAAATGTTGCATCTCCTAATATTGCTTTTTCTTTGGTTATATTACTTGAACTTGTTCCTTGATATAAATCATAATATTTTGATACTGGTAATTTAGAAAATTTACTTTTTGAAATTTGTTCATCCCAATTTCCCATTGTATGTTCATATAATCCTCCACTCATATCATATATTCCATATATTGTTCCAGTTGTAGATGCTCCAGTTCCAGCAAATGTCATTTCTTCTTCTATACATTCTTCTGCACCACATATTTTATTATTATATGAATATGAACCATAAGATGTTTCATATTCTGATGGATTTCCACCACTTCTTCCTGTATAAGTTGTTTCCAAATAACCATGGAAAGAATTATTTATATATATTTCTTTGTTTGTATCAGTATAATTGTCATTTCCCATTTTTCCATATTGGCTTTGGGAAAGTATCGCAACTGCTCCCCATTCTGTATTTTTCATCATATGTGTATCTGTCGTATTACTTGTTGTATTTAATCCATATATATTGTTTGAATTTGTACTAAATGTTACGACTCCTGTTGTTGTATCCATTGTTCCATTTGAAAATTTTAAAGCTGTAATAAATTGGAAATACATATTTTGATACCATAAAGATTGGACATCTGGTTTTATTATTGGTTCTACATCATTACAAGAATAAGAATTAATACAATCTTCATTTGTTGTACCCATTTCAAATTTTCCTGCCCAAAATCCTGTAATTTCTTCATCCCACGCACCGCGAGATGTTGTTGATGAATCATACTCTATGTTATTTACATCTCTAAATGCTGGGTGTGTATAATAATTTGTGTTTGTTCCATCACTTGCTATTCCATTTCTATATACTGTTTCACTTACACCTGTTGCATCGGTTCCACTTTCAAAGACTACATCTATTTGTGGTGGATTTATAACATTTTCACTACTACCTATATTACTTGGTATTTTATATTTGTATCTTGGTATCCATACCCACATACTGTTTATTGAATCCATTGGTATTGATGTACCTGCTTCAGCTGTTCTATATGTTGCATCACTTACTGTTACTGCATTTGCCCATATTTGATCTTGATATGCATAATAACCTTTTTCTTGATCTGCTACTACCCAAACATATTCGTCATCATCATATACTACTGGTATCATTCCATCAGCAAGTACCGGTTCATTTGCGTTACTCGTATCTACAAAATATGGTATACTTTTAACAATTTCCATTTCTAATTGATTATTATTTCCTTCACTTAACACCAACTCATTATGTGCATATCCTTTTTCTACACCTATTTTTAATGTAATATTTGATGTTGATGTATTTTCTATCTTTATTGTTCTTTCTACTGATGCACTTGATTCTAATATTCCTTCATCAAATTTTTCTTCTGATTCAGCTGAAACTTTTATCGAAACTCCATCTGGCAATGTTTCTGGAGTTATTGATTTATAATATAATTTATACTTTGCTGAAATTGGGGTGTTATTTGTTATTGTAAGTGGTAATTTTATTGTTTCACCTGCACTAACTGTAATCTGTCCAGTACTACTATTATATTTACTATTTGTAGATGTTAAAGCAAAGTTTATATCCCCTGCTATTATAGTTGCTACACTACTTTTTTCTATATTTGTTTGAAATAGTGCCAAAGATTCATAAAGTCCAAAACATAATAAAGACAATGATATTACAACTAACAATACCATTTCTCTTATATAATATTCTTTTTTTAATACCGATTTAATATTTTTAATTATATTTTTCATATCATCACCCATACTATAATAATTATAGTATAAAGTGAAATAAATTACAATAAAAAAATATTATAAAAAATTAGTAATTGAAAAAATTCAATATAGAAAAAATTAGTAAGTTATCAATTGTTGATATTGATAACTTACTAATTTGATTTTTAATTATTATTTTATTTAAATTCTTTTATTTTATTATAAATAGGAATTAATATATTATTATATTTATATTCAAGTGATTTTAAATAATATTCCTTTTGTATTTCACTTAATACAGGTAAATCATTATATTTTTCTGGAATCTCATTAAATATATCTTTTATTTTATTCATATTAATTTTTGGTATTATTCTAAGTATTGCTTTATTACATTCTACATTATCCATACTTTCAATATATTTTAAAGGATTTATTTTCTTTCCACTAAGTTGATAAATTGAAATAGAACTATCATAAACAGATTGTTTGAATTTAAAATTATCATTATAAATGGAGGTCAATTTCTCGTCATTTGATTTATTATAAAAAGCTGCTCCATTATCAAATACAGGTGATAATTTTAAATTATTAGTTTCTTTGTTTAAAACTAATCCCCAATTACCTTCGTTTCTATCATTATTATTAATAAAAGCATCTATAACAAACATATCCCAAAATCTTTCCTTTAATTCAAGAATAGATTTAAAATAAGGATTCTCTTCCATAATAAGCAATACTTCTTCAAGATCATGATTTGAATCTATATTGGAGTTAGAAGATAAATGTTCTATTGCTCTTTCTACATTTTCATCATATTCATTTTTAATCATATTATAGTCAATTATAGTTTCATTACTATTTAAAAAATCTTTACAAGCAACTACTATTTTACCATTAGCTAGTCCCAATTTTGTTTTATGTGTTTCTAGTCCAATAGATTCATATATATGTGAACCAAGATATTCTGATAATGGTGTTGTTGAATAGGATAATCCTTCAACATCCATACTCTTAGTTGATTTTGGATATTTTAAAAACCATCTTTCGCCATTAATAATAATTCCTTTTTTACTTCCACCATGTCCACCATAACTGATTCCACTTGTTTTAAGTGAATCGAAATTTTCTATTTTAATCATATATTCCTCCATATTTTTTTAATATTGTTTTGTAATCATATTCTGTAATTCTTCCGTTACGCCAATATGATTTTGCACTTATATCTAATTCAGGAAATTTCATATCATAACTAAACCAATCTCCATCTTTATCAAATTTTTCAAGTTCAAATATTATTTCTTTTAAAGAATCTGGTAAATGAGAATAATCATATTTAATATTATAGTCATAAAGTGGTTTGTCGGTTTTGAATGGATCGTTTTTTTGTTCCATAATATATCTCTCCCTTTATTAAAAAATTTTATAATATTTCTTGTTTAATTATACCATGTTTTTATGTTAATTTGAATTATATTATGATAAATTTACTAAATGTGAATAGAAAAAAAGACTATTTTTCATAGTCTTTAACATCCTTCATTACATGAATAATTGTAGATTTTATTAATACCATCTAAATAAATATTTTTAAGTTCTTGATATTGCTCATCATTTAAAGGTATTTTGGGATCAGTTTGTGATTCTACAGTAGCCATGTTATTTTTGACTACTTTACCGTTTTGGATAAAGAAGATATTTGGAAAATATAAACGTTTGATTGAATCATCATTTAATCCTTCATATACATCTAAATAGTCATATAATTTATTTACAATATTTTTATATTGTTCTGTTCCTTCTTTTTTAGTGATAATGTTTCCATTTTCATCTAATTCTTTAATATCTCTCATTTCAAGTGCATTGAAATAATATATTTCATTTATATCTTTTTCTTTTGCAGCATCTAATAAGACAGGAACAGCATTTCTACACCATGGACAAGCTGGGAAACCAAAATATATTATTCCAGTTCCATCTTCTAATATTTCCATTAATTCCATGTAATCAATATATTTCATTGGATTATTTTTAGGTATTTCTAATTTTAGTGATTTATCATTTAATTCTTCATATTCATTTTTAAATTTAACAGCATCAGTAACAGTATTGCTGTCTTTGAAAGGATCTTTATCTTTATTTGAAAAATTATTATATAATACTAAAATTAAACTTATAATCCCAACTACTAATAAGATTGAACCTCTAATTAGTAGCTTTTTTCTTTCTTTAGATTTTATTGTTTTCATAATACTCCTAATACTAATTAGATATTATTTATTTGACTCATTACTTCAGCTGCGAAATCATCATTTCTTTTTTCGATTCCTTCTCCTACTTCGTAACGTAACATACTAACAATTTTTCCACCATTATTTTTAACGAATGTTTTAACATTAACATCTCCATCTTTAATGAATGGTTGTTCTTCTAAACAGATTTCTTTATAAAATTTTTGAATTCTTCCTGCTACCATTTTTTCAGCAATATCAGCTGGTTTTCCTTCATTGATAGCTTGTTCTTTAAGGACTGCTCTTTCATGTTCTAATTCAGAAGGATCAACTTCTTCAATTGTTACATATTTTGGTTTCATTGCAGCTGCTTGCATAGATACATCTTTAGCAATAGCTTCTTCTACATCACTTACAACTGTAAGTACTGCAATTTTACCACCTAAATGTAGGTAAGAACCAAATACTTCATTATCATTTTTTGTTATGCGTTCAAATCTTCTAAATGATAATTTTTCTCCGATTTTTGCAGTTGCATTTACGATTAAATCAGCAATTGTTCCTTCACTAGTTTCTAATTCATTTGCTTCTTCCATAGTTTTAACATCACTATTAAGTAGAGCAGCACCAATACTATCAACTAATTTTTTGAATTCTTCGTTTTTAGCAACGAAGTCAGTTTCTGAGTTAACTTCTATGATTACTGCATTATTTCCATCTACGTAGATGTTTGCTAAACCTTCAGCAGCAATTCTTGCTTCTTTTTTCTTAGCAGTAGACATACCTTTTTCTCTTAACCAGTCTAATGCTTTATCAAAATCACCATTATTTGCTTCTAGAGCTTTTTTACAATCTAACATTCCAGCTCCAGTTGTTTCTCTTAAATCTTTTACCATGCTTGCGCTAATCATTGTTTATTCCTCCTTATTTTAAAGCGTTAATTAATTCATCTTTTTTCATTGTTGTGTATCCTTTGATACCTTTTTCTTTTGCCATTTCCTTTAATGTAGCAACAGTTAATTTAGATAAATCTTCATTATTAGTAGCAGCTTTTACTTCTTTTTCTACTACTTTTTCAATAACTTCCTTCTTTTCTTCTTTTACTTCTTTAGTTGGATTAACTTCTTTTTCTACAACTTTAGTTGCAGTATTTTCTTTTCTTTCTTTTTTGAAATTATTATTTTTGTTATCTCTTTTGAAGTTTTTATTATTATCTCTTCTAAAGTTTTTGTTATCTTTTCTAAAACTTGGAGTTCTATTTAAAGCTTCTTCCATGTTGATTTCTTTTGTATTATCTTTAACATAATCAACCATAGTTAAACCATTAACTTCACAAATAGCGTTTGCTAAAACACCTAAAATTGTTTTAACACTTCTAACTGCGTCGTCATTACCTGGAATAACATAATCAACATCATCTGGATCACAGTTTGTATCCACAATTCCAAATACAGGAATATTTAATTTTCTAGCTTCTCTAATTGCATTGATTTCTTTTTTAGGATCAACAATAACTAAAGCTTGTGGTAATCTTTTCATATTTCTAATACCTCTAAGGTATTTGTCTAATTTTTCATATTCTTTTTTGATATTGATAACTTCTTTTTTAGGTAATACTTCAAACATACCTTCTTTTTCCATTTTTTCAATATCTTCTAATCTTCTAACTCTTTGTCTAATTGTTCTAAAGTTAGTTAGTGTTCCACCTAACCATCTTTCATTTACATAATGCATATTACTTCTTGTAGCTTCTTCTCTAGCTGCATCACTAGCTTGTTTTTTAGTTCCTACAAATAATACTTTTCCGTCTTTTTCAACGATTGCTTTTAAGGCTGCATAAGCTTCTTCTAATTTTTCAGCTGTTTTCTTTAAATCTATAATATAGATATCTTCTCTAGCTCCAAAAATATATTCTTTCATTTTAGGATTCCATCTTCTTGTTTGATGTCCGAAGTGTACTCCTGATTCTAATAAACTATTCATTGACACTACTGCCATATTTATTTCCTCCTCTTTTGTTTTTACCTTCCAAATAGTTCTAATATATACCACCTATTATTAGGCACTAGATACATAAATTCCTATTTGTGATTATTTTAATGCGTTAATTAATTCATCTTTTTTCATTGTAGTGTATCCACTGATACCTTTTTCTTTTGCCATTTCTTTTAAAGCCGCTACTGTAAGTTTTGATAAATCAGCACTTTCTTCTTTTTTAGTTTCAGCTTTAACTTCCTTTTTAACTTCTTTTTCAACTTTTGGTAATTTTCCATTTAATGCATCTTTTGCTGTATTAACTAATGAAGCAAATGTTTTAGCATCTGCGATTGCAATTTCACTTAACATTTTTCTATTAATTTCAATACCAGCTTTGTTTAATCCATCTATGAATTTAGAATAACTGATTTCGTTTTCACGACATGCAGCATTGATTCTTGTAATCCATAATTTTCTGAAGTTTCTTTTATTATTTCTTCTATCTCTATAAGCATAAGCTCCTGAATGCATTAATTGTTCTTTAGCAGTTCTATATAATCTATGTTTACTACCAAAATACCCTTTTGCTTGTTTTAATACTTTTTTGTGTCTTTGTTTTGTAACAACACCATTTTTTACTCTTGGCATTTTAATTCCTCCTTCTTATACTGTTTTAATTATTAGATAATATCTTTTACTCTTTTGTAATCTGATTTACTTAATAATGATCCAGCTCTATTTTTTCTATTTGCTTTTGCGTTTTTCTTACCAGTGTTATGTCTTGAACCTGGACATCCAATTTTAATTGTTCCACCAGGTCTTTGATTTAAAACTTTACTAGTTCCTTTATGTGTTTTCATTTTTGGCATAATTAATTCCTCCTTATTATTTCTTTGGCGCTAATAACATAAACATACTTCTTCCGTCCATTTTAGGTGCTTGATCTAATACGGCAATATCAGATAGTTCATTAAAGAATTTATCTAATACTTCACGTCCTAAATCTGTATGAGCCATTTGTCTACCCTTAAATCTGATTGTAACTTTAATTTTATGTCCTTTTTCTAAGTATTTAGAAACATTTTTTAATTTAGTATTGAAATCATGAATATCGATAACTGGCGATAATCTGTATTCTTTCATTTCTAAATTATTTTCTTTTTGTTTTTTCAATGCTTCTTTTTGTTTTTTATTTTTTTCATACTTATACTTGTTGTAATCCATTATTTTACATACTGGCGGATTAGCATTTGGACTAATTAAAACTAAATCAAATCCTGCATATTCTGCAAGGGTAAGTGCATCATTGATGCCTTTAACTCCTAATTGTTCACCATTTGGACCAATAACTAGTACTTGACTAGCTTTGATATTACGATTTATAATCGCATCTTTAGTATTGTTTGCTATAAGAAACACCTCCAATAAAAAAGTGAATACAATATGTATCCACTATAAGCCCAATAATATTAATTATAATTCATTAATTTTATTCATATTTTGGCATTTACCTATTGCTATTTTGCAATCAGGTGAGTGTGGATACACTGCTTTCCTTTTTTAATTACATGTCTAATTATATACATTTATTCATGAAATGTCAACTTTTTTTTGAATTTTGTGCCAAGTTATTTTTTACTAGTTAACAAAATTATAATATACTTGTAATAGATACATTTGATTAATGTCAGATGCTTTCCACCTTTTGTTGTACTTGCAACTAGAAAGTTGGGATGTTTATGAGAAAAAGTGAGAAAAAACTTTGTTCCATAATTCACCTTTTATTTATAGTAATATTCATATTATTGTTTATGTTACTTAATAAATAAAATAAGCATCTGACTCATCACTTATGTGATTTGTCAGATGCACCACACTTGTGGAAAGCATTTGACTCTGCAAAATCAAATGTATCCTTTTTTTATTTTATGCAAGTTTCCTCGCTAAATACATAATATCATATTATTATGTATTTGTCAAAATTCCACCTTTTAATTTTAACTATGACAATTTATTTAATATTCTTTATAATAATCATCAAAATATGCATAATTTTCATTATCAACAAATTCTTTAGAGTTCATATTAATATAACCTATAATATATTCACTTGGAATAACATAATTTGCTTTAAAATCTTCATTCCAACTTTCAATTTCATTATAATTATCTTCAACTAAATTTTCTAGTTCTTCTTTTGGACATCCAATAATTATTATACCATTTTTAATCCTTACACTATTATTATTTAATTCTTCTTCAATAAATCCAATTGGATCACTTATAATTTCATTATTAATGGGAATAGTAGTAGAATAAATTTTATCTTCTTTCATTAAAAGTCCATTTTCTAATATTGAATCACATTTTCTTATATCAGTTACATGATATAGGTAAGTCATTCCTTCATCTGCAACTTTATTTTTAAATTCATAAATAAATTCTAAATCTTTATCCACTTTAATTCTCCTTTATAAAATCACAATTAACACATTTTATTTTTTTACCTTTTTCTACTAATATACTATTACACTCTGGACAATAACTGCCTGTTGGTTTATCCCACAATGCATAATCACATTTAGGATAATTATTACATCCATAGAAAAGTTTGCCTTTTCTAGATTTTTTTTCAATAATTCTTCCTTCACAAATTGGACAATCTATAAATTCTTTTATAACTTTTGGTTCAGCTTTAATATATTTACATGCTGGATAATTACTACATGCAGTAAATTCTCCATATTTACCTTTTCTAATTACTAATGGACTATTACACTCTGGACATAATTCTCCTGTTTCTTTAGGTGCGTTTTTTTCCATATTACTAAAAGCTTCTTGAACTAATGGTTCAAATTCAGTATAAAATTCATCAATAAGCTTATACCAA
The DNA here is from genome assembly GCA_017435465.1 of Bacilli bacterium. Taxonomy (GTDB): domain Bacteria; phylum Bacillota_I; class Bacilli_A; order RF39; family UBA660; genus JAFSEX01. The sequence continues at coordinate 2,027 of JAFSEX010000008.1, read as the reverse complement.
ATAATATCTCCTTCAGCAATTTTATCAAGTCCATCTTCCATATCGGCTGTATATTTTACATTTATAATATTAGAAAAGAATTCTTGTAATTTATCAGTTATCTCAAAACCAACTTCTGTTGGATGGAATTTTTTATCAATTACATCTACATAACTTCTTGAAACTAAGGTTTCAACAATTTTAGCATATGTACTTGGTCTACCAATTCCTAACTCTTCCATCTCTTTTATAAGTTTTGCTTCTGTATAACGTGCAGGTGGTTTAGTATGATGTTCACTTATCTCAATCTTTTCTGCAACTACAATTTTTGAATTATATGTATCAAATGGTGGTAGGATTTTGTCCTCACTATCTTCATACTCTTTATATACATTTAAGTATCCATCAAATACTAATACTTGACCAGTAGTTTTAAATTTATAGTCATTATTGTCTAAAATAACAGTTGTTTGTTCTACTTTAGCATCTTTCATTAAAGAAGCTAGTGCACGATAATAAATTAGTCTATATAACTTATATTCATCAGGCGTTAAAAATTCTTTAATACTTTCTGGAGTTCTATTTATACTTGTTGGTCTAATAGCTTCGTGTGCATCTTGTACGTTTTCTTTTTTCTTACTTTGTTTTGGAAAACCAATATAAGCTTTTCCATATTTTTCTTCAATAAATTTAAATGTACTACCAACAAATTCATCAGATAAACGTATTGAGTCTGTTCTCATATAAGTTATTAAACCGACAGTTTCATTTGATAAATCTACACCTTCATATAATTTTTGTGCAATACGCATTGTTTTGCTTGCTGAAAAATTTAATTTTGATGATGCTTCTTGTTGAAGACTACTTGTTATAAATGGAGCTTTTGATTTTTTACTTTTATTTTTCTTTTCAATAGATTCAATATTAAATGCTTTTGATAGTTTATTTAATATTTCATTTGCTTCTTCAATAGTTTTAATTTCAATATCTTCTTCTAAGTATTTTACTAATTTAGCTTCAAAGTCTTTAAAGAAAGCATCAATTTCATAATAATCTTCAATTACAAATTCTTGAATTTCTCTTTCTTTATCAACAATAAGTTTTAAAGCAACACTTTGAACTCTTCCTGCAGATTTTCCACCTGTTTTTGACTGCATTAATTTACTAAGTCTAAAGCCAATTATTCTATCTAAGATTCTTCTTGCTTCTTGACTATTAACCATTTCCATATCAATTTTACGTGTATGATTAAATGCTTCTAATACTGCATTTTTAGTGATTTCATTAAATACTACTCTATCATAATCACTATCTTTTAAACCTAATGCATCATATAAATGCCATGATATTGCTTCTCCTTCACGGTCAGGGTCGCTTGCTAAAAAGACTTTATCACAATTTTTTGCATCACGTTTTAATTCAGTAATTGTTTTAGCTTTGCCTGGAATTGTAATATAATTAGGTTTAAAATTATTTTCAATATCAACTCCAAGTCCAAATTTACCGGTGGTTGCTAAATCACGAATATGACCTTTACTTGATACAACTTTATAATCACTACCTAAATATTTTTCAATTGTTTTACTTTTACTTGGTGATTCCACTATTACTAAGTTTTTTGACATATGCACCATTCCTTTTCGTTCATATTAAATATATACAGTTTTTTTTAAAATTTGTCAACAGTTTAAAAAAATCAAAAAGAAATTAAATTTATTTCATTTTTGATTTTTTTTATTTCACTTACATCCATATTAGTATATTTAGATATTAATTCAATATCTAAATTATCATTAAGCATATTAATAACAACTTCTTTTTGTTTTTTTTCAATACCCTTTTCAATACCATCATCAACACCAGCTAGATATCTTCCTTCTTTGATTGCTTCATCTAAATCTTCTTTATTATATAACCCTATTAATCTTTCATCATTACATAAGTCCATTACTTTATCTAGAATTTCATCCATATCTCCTATTACTCCTTTTAGTTCTTCAGAATTTTCACTTAATAAGAATTTACTTACTTTTTCTAATTTTGTTAAT
>JAFSEX010000058.1 GCA_017435465.1 Bacilli bacterium | reverse complement strand
ATCTTAAAGCTAGAATTATGTTGATAAAGGGATTATTAAATCCTATAAAAGCATAATAAAAAGAGAGTTTAATTTTGACCCTCTTCCAAAGTTCATTTATCATTAGTTTTGGACCTCACCAACACTACTTGACAAAGAACCCATATTTGTTATTTTTTAAATGGTACTAAAGCCATGAATCTAGCTCTTTTAATTTGATTTGCTATAAATCTTTGATGTCTTGCACAAGCACCTGTAATTCTTCTAGGTAAAATTTTACCACTTTCATTTATATATTTTTTGATAATTTCTACATCTTTATAATTAACGTCTTTACCTGCGCACATTTGACATATTTTTTTTCTTCTTCTATAAAATTCTGCCAATTTAATTCCCTCCTTTTCTAAAATTAAAATGGTAGGTCATCATCACTAATTTCAATTTCTGAACCAAAATTAGCAAATGGATCTTCTTCTACATCAGTTGTAACTGGTGGAATATCTTGTTCACTAAATTCTTGTGGTGCTGAAGATGCTCTGTTTTGTGATTGACTTCTTGATTCTAAGAATTGAACACTATCTGCTACTACTTCAGTAACATATACTTTTTTTCCATCTGCACCATCATAGTTTCTAGTTTGAATTCTACCTTCAACTGCAACTAAACTACCTTTTCCAATATATTTTTTTACATTTTCTGCTTGTTTTCTCCACACAATAACATTTATAAAATCAGCTACTCTTTCACCATTTTGATTTTCAAATGGTCTATTTACTGCAACAGTAAAATTTGCAACTGGAATATTACTTGATGGATATCTTAAATCTGGATCTCTTGTTAATCTACCTATTAAAACAACTTTATTCATGTGTAATGCCTCATTCCTATTTTTCTAATTTAATAACTAAGTGGCGGATAATATCTTCACTAATTAAAGCTAAACGATCAAATTCTTTAGTAGCCTTATCATCATTTGCTTCTAAATTAATTAAGAAATAATAACCTGTATTATGTTTTTTAATTTCATATGCTAATTGTTTTTGACCTAACTCTTTTGCTTCTAATACATTTGCACCATTGTCAGTTAAAATTTTAACAAAACTTTCATGTACTTTTTTAATTTGAGCTTCTTCTAAGTTTGGTCTAACAATATACATAATTTCATAATTTGTCATCTTATATGACACCTCCTTTTGGTCTATCTGGCTTCTACTGAAGCAAGGAGTAAATAATTACTCGCTTAAATATTATAACAAAGTAAAAAAAATATGTAAACAATTTTTACATATTAATTTTATTCTTTTTTGATGATTTTATATAAAAATAACTTTAATTATTAATTTTTATAATATTTTTTAATAATTCTATTAGTTTCTTCTATATAAGAGTTTTTTAAAAAATAATCATCAAATGGATAATCTTTAAGATAATGATTTTTAATATTTTCTTTTTCCTTATCAAGCATAATTATAACTTTGCAATCATCATTTTTATATTTTTTGATTTGTGCAATTAATTCAACCGCATTATTTGGTTTCATTTCATCATCAATTAAAATCAAATTATATAAAATATCATTTTTCAAACAGTCAATACAATCTTTGCCATACATACTCGGGATAACTTCAAAATTGCTTTTTTTGAAATTGTTTGCTAATAATTCCAATTCTTTATAATCATCATTTATAATCATCATTCTATTTTTGTTTGTAATTGATGTATGATATATATCATCAACTTGTTTATCATTTATCTTTTGATCTAATATAATAGTAACGGTTGTACCATATTTATCATCACTTTTAATTATAAAATTTCCCCCCAACATATAAATGATTTTTTTAATAACTTTTAAATCAATATTAAAATTATCATATTTATTTAAATCTATTTTTGTTATATCAACATCACTTTCCAAAATATCATTTATTTTATCTGGCTCTATATATTTAGATGAATTATTAATAGTAATTATCAATCTACAAATATCATATTTAACAATTGATTGAATATCTAAATCCAATCTTGAATTTTTTGGACTTTTTAACCCATCAAATAGTATTGAATATATTACCTGTTTTAATTTTAAGTGGTCACCATATAATTTTTCAGGAAGTGTATTTGAAATACTATATTTAAAATTAATGTTGTTATTGTTTTTTTCATTAACAATATGAACAGTTTGATTAAATAAATTATATATATTATATGTTGTATTAATAATTTTAATATTGGATGTATCAAATTGTGTGATATCGAAAACATTATTAATAACGTTAAATGTATTTTTTGAAATATTTTTGATATCTTTCGCATCATTATGTATTTGCAATATTGAATCACTATTAATTATTTTATTACTTAATTTTTCTATCTTTAAAACAGGTTCTTTAACATCTTGGGTAATTTTAAACAATGTGTTGGATTTTTCTTCGTTACTTTTTTCTATCAATTCTCTATTTCTATTTATTTCTTCTAACATTTTTAAATCAGGATTTTCAATTGTAAAATACATAATTAATAATGTAAGTGATAATACATTTGTATATATACTAAACAATGGATCTACTTGTCTTATTATTAATGCAATTACCATAAGTAATAAAAGTAAATAAAAAGGAATGTATTTTTTGTGTTTATTATTTCTCAAATCAATTATGGCCATTATAATCATTGAAAATATATAAATTCCAACAGCTATAAAGAGTACATTTGAAGCAGGTCCATATGAATTTGACATTCCAGTTGAAGGATTATAATAAATATCTACTCGCAATAAAAAAATTAAAGTTATTACTATTATGTCGAAACATAACAATATTGAATTAGATAAATACTTTAATATTGAATTTTTTCTATTATTCAAATACAAGTTAACAATATATGTAAATAATACAGTGAACCAAACTATATATATTGAATATAGAAACTTATTTAATAATGCATATATAGTATAGTTGTTTTCAACATTAACAAAATGCGCAATCAAGCAGATAAAAGTATATATACTAGATTCACACATACCTATTATAACTAATTTTGAATACAAATTTGTATCATAATTTTTGATTTTCTTTTTACTAAAAAACAAAATTAAAATAACTAACGAAATTATTAATGAACAAATTGGAAAATATAAATTAGTATATTTTGACAACATATATCACACCACCAATATAAAATATATCCAACCTTTTTAATTGCCCCTTAACTTCCTTACATATTCTGTTGGTAATAAATTACCATTATTATCGTAATCAATTGAATTTATGTGATGAAACAAATAAAAATCATCATTTGAACCATAAATCCCCTTATTTTCATCATTTATATCAATGCCAGCATTTTTTAAATTTCTAATACATCCTTTAAGAAAATTTATATATTCATAATTTGAAATTTCACTTCTTTTATAAGTTTTATTTTTATCAATTAAATTCCACCTAATAGTTGAAATACTATTTGAATACTCCTCTAATTTTTCAAATGGATTATCTAGTTGATTAACAAAAATTGGTTCACCATAGACAACATGAACTTTTTTTATTCTTTCAATCCCATCTAATTTATAATTATCATAATAGTATTCTTGGACTACTGGAATTATTGGTTTTCCTGTCTTTTTAGCAATATCTACAATACCAATATATAATGGCAAATGTAATTTATTTGGTGACAAATTCCAAGCAGATTCAGGAAATATAGTAACAGATTTATCATTTAATAATAATCTCATCATTTCTAGTTTTGCTTTTGTTTTTGATTCTTTATTAAATTTATTTACATATACAACCCCATTTATTGATAGTACCATTTTATAAAATTTTGATAAAATATCGGAATTTAAAATAATTGTATGATTTGGATTACTGGCAATAAGATTAACATGATCCATTTTAGATTGATGAGTGTGTGCATAGATTCCTGTTAATCCTTTTATTTTATCATTCCCGTCAATAATAAGTTCATAACCACAAGTTCTTTTTAAAACATGTCTTACAATTGGATTAATAGTTTTACAAATAGATAAACTACCTTTTGTTATATTTTCATGTGGGGTATTTATTAAATATTCTTTTAATTGTTTATAGTAATTTAATATTTCCACATTAGTTAATTTTTGTTCATCACCAAATGATAAAATTTCCATATTTTCCTCACCCCAACATATTCATTATATCATAATTTAAAATTATATAATTATTTTTTTATATAAAAAATAAATCAAGGAACAAATATTTAATTACTCAAATGTTATAATAAATTAAAAAAATATGTAAACTATTTTTACATATTAATTTTATTCTTTTCTAACAAAAATTTGTTTATAGATTATCTTTTTAAGCATTTATCTTTTAAAATTGGATGTATTAAGTCTTTTTTCTAAATTATTTCCAACAATATCACATGCTTTTTTAAAATTATTTAATAGTAATTGTGCTTTATCTTTGTTTATCAATCCCTTTTCATAACATTTGTCTATTTTTACTTTATAAAATGCCTATATAGATATAATTATTTCTTTCCATCCTTCTAAGTCACTAATTGTATTATGATCTTTTATACTTTCAAATTGAGTTCTGTATAACCAACCACAAATATCATCATAGGAAAGAAAATTGGTATTATTTTTATCATTATATAATTTAATATTATTATCAAATTCCTTTTGGAATTCAAAATCACCGTAAATTGATGAATTGATAAAACTACAGTATGGTTTATTGATAGGCGTACCAATAATACCATCTAATCCCTCATTACTTGCTAACACTTTACTAAATTTATGCTCTAACATATAATCATTTCTAGATGCTAAAATTAAAAGTCTAACTATATCTTCTAAAGGAATATAATATCCCCTAAATACATTAGCCAAAGATTTTCCCACATTACCAGTTAGCATATAATCATCTGCTTCTTTTAAAATAGATAAGTCATTACTTTCTAATGCATTATCTTTTATTGTAGATAGACAAGCAATTACATTAGCCATTCCCTCTTCAATAGGACCACCACATCCAAGTAAATCTCCCCTAACACCGGTTTCTTTAAACATATTAAAAGTATCTATTTCATACATTTGACAACCATGTCCTGAAACAAAATATTTGTATGTGTGTAATTTTGATAAATCTTCCGGATACATAAATGCATGCCAAAATTCATGTTTTTTAACAAAATTAGATACTGAATCACTTAAATTAAAATTCACATGAATACCATCTGATTCAAAACTTTCTTCAGTTACATCTGATAATGCAGTCTCACTTGGTCCTTTATAATTTGAACAAAAATTAGTACCTACTTTTTTTGTAAAATTATTTATTACTATATTTTTTGTTTTCTTACTGAAAAGATTTGTATATTTTAAAACATCAATCACTAATTTATCAAGTTTACTTTTTAGTGGTTCTTTTGTTGTATCATATGGTGTTCCATTTAGATAATACATCTTTATCAACTCCCTTAACAACAAATATAGTTATTATATAAACATTTTTAGAATTCATTTATATTTTTTAATTTTCCTTGTTATTTATTAGTATAACTGGTATATATGCTATTAAAACTGATAAAAACCCAGCTATTTCCAACCAAAGTATTGGAATATCAATAATTTTCGTGAATGGAAACATTTCTATAATAAAGCCAGGTAGTTTATCAGTCATAATATAATTTGTTTTAAATATTAAATTAAATATAAATACTGATATAAAGATTATATTTGCATATATCATTGATTTATACATATCTTTTTTTTCGATTTTCCATTCTAATACAAATAGGCAGTATAAACTACTAAAAATGAAAAACAAATGACTAATATACCATTGCCAAAACATAAACCTATCTGGTCCTACAATTAAGTCTGGAAATATAATTGCAGGTAATGGGCCAGCGAAACTAAAGAAATAAATAAATTTAAACCATTTTTTATTATTAACAATTAAGATATACATAAATAAGAATCCACTTATGAAACAAAAATGTAATGGTAAATGTTCCATATATGTATATGTTCCCATTAATATTTCAGAACCATAATATATAATCATATTTAGAAATAGAATAATAGCCAATATCCATCTAATAGGTTTATCATGATATTTAAGTATTTTAATTTTATTTCTATAATTGTATGTTAAGATTATTAATCCTAAAGTAATTAATATACTTAGTATATGTATTATCCCATAATTTTCAAAATAAAATATACCGGGTTCTTTAGAAAAAAACTGCATAAACTATTACCTATACATTAAATCTAAAGTGACAAATATCCCCATCTTGCATAATGTATTCTTTTCCTTCTAAACGCATTTTACCACTTTCTTTAACATTCTTTTCACTACCACATGCAATTAAATCATCATAACTCATTATTTCTGCTTTAATAAATCCCCTTTGAAAATCACTATGGATAATCCCAGCACATTCTGGGGCTTTCATACCACGTCTAAAAGTCCACGCTCTAACTTCTTTTTCACCAGCAGTAAAATACGTTGCAAGTCCAAGTAAATGATAAGTAGCATTTATTAATTTATCTAACCCACTTTGATCAATACCAAGTTCGTTCAAGAATATTTCTTTTTCATCATCAGGTAATTCACTAAGTTCAGATTCAATTTTGGCACATAATACAACTACTTCTGCACCTTCTTTTTTAGCATATTCTCTTACTATTTCTACATATTTATTTTCTTTATAACTAATTTCCGATTCTTTGATATTTGCTACATAAATAAATGGTTTCATAGTAATTAGATTAAATGGTTTGATGACTAACAATTCATCTTGAGTATATTCTAAAAATCTTGCAGGAATATTTTTAGATAAGGACTCTTTAATTCTAACTAATAATTCATATTCTAAAACTACATCTTTTTCCTTTGTAGTTTTAGCTTTCTTTTCAATTCTATTAATTCTATTTTCCACAATTTCTAAATCTGATAATATTAATTCAACATTAATAATTTCAATATCTCTAATAGGATCTATTGTGCCTTCAACGTGAGTAATATTTTCATCTTCAAAGCATCTAACTACTTCACATATTGCATCTACTTCTCTGATATGAGATAAAAATCTATTGCCTAACCCTTCACCTATTGAAGCACCTTTAACTAACCCTGCAATATCAGTAAATTCAAAAGTAGTTGGAATTGTATTTTCAGGAATATACATATTTTCTAATACTTCTAATCTTTTATCAGGTACTGTAACCATTCCAACATTTGGATCAATAGTAGCAAATGGATAGTTTGCTGCCAAAATATTCTTTTTTGTAATTGCATTAAATAAAGTTGATTTACCAACATTTGGTAAACCAACTATTCCAGCTGTTAAACTCATATAATAACCTCCTATAATGTAGGATAAACTCCTGGTCCAATTGGTAATCCTATTATATACCAAATTATTACAAGTAGCAAGAAGGTTAAGCCAAATAATAATGAATATGGTAACATGTATTTAAAGGATTTAGAGAAAGTTATTACTTCGTTATCATTATAAATTTGTAAATATCCTAAATAAATTACATAGTATGCAAGAAGTGGTGTCATGATATTTGTTACTGATGTTGCACTTCTAAATAAGATTTGAGTGAATTCAGGAGATATATTTGATTGCATAAACATTGGAACCATAACTGGTGCAATTATTGACCATTTTATAGTTGGGGATGTTAAGAATAATGTACTTATCATTATTAATATAAAGAATAACATCATCAATGGTAATCCAGTTATATTTAAATTTTTAAGTATATCAGTAAAATTAATAGTTAAAACTGTACCAATATTAGTTTTTTTGAATATAGAAATAAATTGTGATGCAAAGAAAATTAAGATTATTAAATATCCAAGATTATTTTTAGAAGAAGTAATAAAATCAATAATATCCTTATCATCTTTAATTGTTTTAGAACCAAGTCCATAGCATAATCCAGATATAAAGAATATTCCAGCAATCATTACAATTAATCCTTGTTGAAAATATGAATTTGATCCTAATAATTGATTAACATATCCATTTGCAGAACTATCAAGTAGTATTCCTGAAAATGGAAGTCCAGGTATTATCATATATACAAAAATTAATGAAATTGCAATAACAGAAATTAATGCATATAATAAACCTCTTTTTTCTTTTTTTTCTAAAATTACTAATTCATCAGCATTATCTCTTTTCATTGGTAATTTTGTCATAATCATTTTTTCAGTAATTATTGTTCCAACAATTGTTATTATAATTGTCGCAACTATTATATAGAAAAGATTTCCATATAAAGATACATTATAATTTGGATCCAATAATTTAGCTGAACTTGCAGTATATAATGATAATGATGAATCTAGTGAACTAACAAATACACTTACCCCATATCCTCCTGCGATACCAGCAAAGGAAGCAATTATTCCACCAAGTGGATTTCGTTTTTTAATTGTAAATAATAGTGCAGCTAATGGTATCAATACTACATATCCAATATCCAAAAATATTGATGATATAACACCTAAAAATATAATTATCATAGTTAGTGCAAAATTAGGTATTTTGCCATTTGATAATGAACTAACTGATTTTATAAGTCCTGATTTTTCAGCAACAGATAAACCAATTAATGAAATTAATAACATACCAAGTGGTGCGAACGTAACAAAGTTAGAAACAACATTACTAATAATATATTGAATTCCTTCTTTATTTAATAATGATTCAACTTCTATAAGATGCGTTTCTAATTCACCTGTCACAGTATTTATAGAACTATAACTACCTTGAGATAACCAAGCAAAAGGATATTTATTATCTAATTCAATTTTACCCAATAAACTAATTATGAAACTTAATAATATAGTTCCAACAATTAGTATAAAAAACAAACTAATTGGGCTAAGAGATTTATTTTTATTCTTTTTTCTCATTAAAACTCCTCCAATTTTTTCATTTTTTTATCAAATTCAATTCTAGGAAGCATTATACTTCTTCCACAATTTAAGCATTTAATTTTAATATCTGCACCCAACCTTGTAATTTCCCATCTATTACTTCCGCATGGATGTTCTTTTTTCATTATTACTATTGATCCTAATTTATATTTTTGCTCCATTATGAACCTCCACTTGTGGATAAGGAATTTTAATCTTATGTTTATCAAATTCAAGTTTTACTTGTTTTAAAATTTCTCTTTTAATTGCGAAATGCGAAAGTGGTTTAGCCACTACAGAAATTCTAAACACAACTGATGATGAATCTAAATTTTCAACACCTAAAACTTGAATTTCTCCTTGTAAATTTTCTATTTCTCCACTTAATTTTTTACATAGTTTAGTTAAAATATCTTGTACTTTATCAATATCTTCTTCATAAGCAACATTTACATCAATAAGCGCTAAAGAATTAGCTTGACTATAATTTATTATTGAATCTATATTTCTATTTGAAACTATTTTTATTTCTCCAGTATATTTTTTTATTCTAGTACTCTTTAATCCAAGAGATACAACTTCTCCTTTAAATCCATCAACATCTATAGTATCACCCACTTGAAATTGATTTTCAATAATTATAAATATTCCAGAAAAGAAATCTTTTAATACATCTTGCAGTGCAAGTCCTACAACAACACCAACAACACCAAGCCCTGCAAGTAGTGTCATTGTATCAATTCCAAATAAATTTAAGATTACAACAATACCCACAAATAATAATACGTATTTTACTATATTTTTAAATAAACTTTTTAATGTGTTTATTTTTCTAATATCAGAATTTGCTTTTTTTGTTCTAATATTTAAAATTCTATCTATTAAATTTTTTAAAATAGCATATAAAAATACTAATGCAACAATAGTTATAATAGTACCTATAAATCTTTTATTTAAAATAAATTCAAGCATTTTAACACTCCTAATCCACTTTAATATTTAAGATTTCTAGTATTCTATCTAAATCTTTTGCTGAATCAAAAGATATTTCCATTTTTTTATCAGTAATTTTTACTTTAGTACCCAATTTATCTTTTAGTATATCTTCTACATATACATATGGTCTATTTGTTTTCTTTTTCAAAGTACTAACTGGACTAGCTTTTGTATATTTATCATTACTATTAGTTAAATCTTCTAGTTGTCTAACACTTAAGTCTTCATTGATTACTTTATTAGCAAGAACTTCAATTTGTTCCTTATTTTCTAATTTACTTAATACTCTAGCATGTCCCATAGAGATTTTCTTTGAATTAATCATTTTCTTAACTTCTAATGGTAGTCTAAGTAATCCTAGCATATTTGTAATATGGCTTCTACTTTTTCCTACTCTTTTAGCAAGTTCATCTTGAGTAATATTTAAAGCATTTATAATATCTCTATATGCTTTTGCTTCTTCTATTGAAGATAAGTCTTCTCTTTGTAAGTTTTCTAATAATGCAATTTGCATCATTTCTTCATCAGTAAAATCTTTTATAATTGCAGGAATAGTTTTTAATCCAGCTTTAATACTAGCTTTAACTCTTCTTTCACCTGCAATAATATCGTATCCTTTAATGCTTTTTTTAACAATTATTGGTTGAAATACTCCATGTTCTTTAATTGATGCAGCAAGTTCTTCTAATGCAGCTTCATCAAAATAAATTCTGGGTTGATATGGATTACTTCTTAATTCATCTAAGTTTATTTGTACTATTTCATTTTTATCTGTGCTTTCAATAATTCTTTCTTCTACTTTAGAAAAATCTAGACTTTCATTATTGAATAATTGTTCTAAACCTTTTCCTAATGCTCTACGCTTTTGTTCCATTTCTTTCAATGACCTCCTTCGCTAAATTAACATAAGCTTCAGTACCTCTACTTTTTGGATCGTATGCAATTATTGGTTTCCCATGTGATGGGGCCTCTGTAAGCCTAATTAATCTAGGTATAATTGTATCATATACCCTTTCTTTAAAATAACTTCTTATATCTTCTACTACTTCAAGTCCTAGATTAGTTCTAGAATCTAACATTGTTAATAATACACCTTCAATATCTAAATTAGGATTTAAGTTTCTTTGAGCTAACATAATACTATTTAGTAATTGCATAATTCCTTCTAACGCAAAAAATTCACATTGCACTGGAATAATAACTGAATCACTTGCAGTTAATGCATTTGTAGTTAAAATTCCTAGTGATGGCGGACAGTCTATTAAGATAAAATCATAGTTATCTCTTATTTCATGAATTTTTTTCTTTAGTTGTTCACCTTTTGAAAATCCACTTTCAAATCTACTCTTTTCTATTAACTCTATATCTACACCCGCTAAGTTAATTGTTGCTGGAACTATATGTAGATTTTTGAATTTAGATTTTACAATTACTTCTTTCATAGATGCTTCACCAATTAAAACATCATATATGCTTTTATCTATATCCCCTTTATTAATACCTACTCCAGTTGTAGTATTTCCTTGAGGATCTAAATCAATTAATAAAACTTTTTTCCCTAGATATCCTAGTGATGCTGATAGATTGATACTTGTTGTTGTTTTACCTACTCCACCTTTTTGATTAACCATTGATATTATCTTACCCATTTAAAACACCTCTTTTGGATTATCCGTATATCTATTTTATCAAATATTTTTAACTTTTAAAATCCTTTTTTAACTATTTAAAGAAATATTTGTAGAAAACATAAAAAACAATCCAAATTATTTAGATTGTTTATAATTTTTTATTAATATTTTTTAAATATATTTTTTGATTTTCTTTTTACTTTTTTAGTAAGATTAGTTAAATAATTATCTACCTCATTCATTTTAATAATGTGTTCATCGTCCATTGGAATTCCATCAATGTTTAATCTATGATCAGGTTTTACTTTTTTACCGGTTTTTTGTTCAATTAACTTATGTTTTTCATCAATATTTAATTTTGAATACTCTTCATATGATATTCCAACAATTCTTTTTATTTTTTCATCATCGTTCATTTTGTGAACCTACAATCAATTCTATTTTATTAAATTTTAAGATTTTTTAAATTTATCTTCTTAATTACCCATTTGTAAAACCTCTATCATATTTTCTTTTTACTTTTTTATAATCATTATTTTAATGTTAAACTTAAAATCTTTTCATTCTTCTTAGCAATTTTATTCGCTTCATCATATTTTTTACGTGAAGCTTTTAAAAACATTGATCTGTAAGGTTCATATTGAAATTCTTCATTGAAAAAGTTTTCTATTAATTCATATGGAAAAGTCCTTTCATTTTCAAGTGTAAAAAATCCTAAAAATTCAGCAATCAAATTTTTATATTTTATACAACTGTTTACATTCAAATTCTTAAAAGATAAAATATTATTCATATCACGATAATATCCATAATTGTTTATAAATTCTTCAAATTCTAATGAACGATTATATTCATGTTTAGTTACATATTTCCATAGTACCTTTTCATTCAAAAAATATTTTAAGTAATCTTTTTCTGTGCTTGCTATATTATATAATGTTTTTATAATTGGTTGTTCATTATAATATATTTCTGAAACTTCTTTATACCCAGAGTTTTCTGACATACCATTCCAAAAATCATGCGTTTCAATAGCATCTACCCATACTTTTTCTTTAGATAATCTTTCTCCTTCTTTAAGTTTATATGGAGTAAATAAATATTCATGATAAGGCTTACATTTTCCACCCATTTCAATTGATTTATTATTTATAAATTTTAATACCTTTTGATAATCAAATTTCACATCACATTCTTTTAATGAATCAATACCATCAGGCAAATATATTCTTGTCATTTTTCAAAACCTCCTTATTTTTTCAATGTTTTAGTTATTCCTTTATCTTTTGAATTACTAATATTAGTAGAATTTTCAAATTGATTAGATATTATTTCAAAATATCCTTTTTTATTTGTATAAATCATATTGCATATTTCATCATAACTTTTATTTAATAATATTTTTGGTGATAGCTCATCTAATTCTTCTTTTATTAATCCTTCTTTAATATCTATTTTTTTAGCAAAAGTATTTAGTTCTTCTACAACTAGTTTAATAAATTTGTCTTCATAATTTTTTGTTAATATATCAACAGTTTTTTGTAATTCTGGACTTGATATATTGTAGTAAGGCATTACATTAAATCTTATAGTATCATCAATTATTGTTTCTCTAGTTATTTCATCTTCATAAGTATTTTTAACAACATTATATTTTATAGTTACAAATTTTTTATCTTTATATATTTCTAAATAATGGTTATATGTTCTATCAGTCCAACCAGTAAATATAATTGCAGAAACATTATTTTTATCATATAATTTTGGAAAATCTTTTTCACGAATATTTAAAGGTAAATAATCATTAATATTAACATTTGTTTTTTCAAAACATATACCTCTCATATCACAATCTTTTTTTTGTTCTAACTCATTAATACCATAAATTACATTATCTTTTATTATATATGTATATTTATCTTGTTTATCATTATATGGTATAAAATGTTGTAAGCTATAAGTATAAGTTTGTTCTAAAGACTTTTTAATTTCTTTTTTTTCATAATTCACATTATATAAATGTGTAAATAAATGTTGTGGAACACTTTTTTCATCAACTTCCATTTCATATCTAACAATACATTTATTTCCTTCATTACTAAACATACTTACAGAATTAGTAGATTCTTTTTCAAATGCTAAATTATAATTATCTTGTTTAATAGTCATTCTGGATATAAATGGGGTTTCAGCACCTATATAATATAAACTCTCTATTTTTCTTAAAGGATTTATTGATGTTAAACAATTAAATCTAATATCTCCACTATGATAATTTAATAATTCTGCATTACCAGTATAATTTGCTTTATATAACGTATCGTATTTTTTATCATATAATTCTATTGAAATATTTTCTAAATCAATTGATTTAATAGAGTAATCTTCTAATCTTGTTTCATCTATTGGTATATTAAAAAAACTAACAACATCTTTTAAGGACGCTTTTCTATCAGTTCTTTCCCCCATAAAAAATTTATAAGTCCTTTTTATTTTTCTTTTAATATACTCTAATTCACAATTAAACATTTTCAAAACCTCCGTGTAATATAGTTTAATATAATAAATCAATAAATTATTATCCTTGACTACTTTTTTTAGTTAATATTTTATTTAATTTTCTTTCACGAACTTTTTCATTATGCGAAATAATTTCATCGTTTCTTTTTTGTTCATATTCTTTTAAAATTTGATAATTATAATTTATTTTATCAATCCTTGCTTTTACAAATTCATTTAAAAATTCTTGTAATTGTTCTTTCGATAAATCTTCAATTTCATTTTCGATTTTATAAGAAATCAATAAGTCAATAAATTCTTTAACATAAGGCAATTTACCAAATCTAGTATTTTGTTTAATTCTATGTAAATATGTGTCTGCTTCATAAAATAAAACATAATTAATATAGATATTACTATCTTGTAAATCAATAGCATTACCATTTTTTGTTAATGAATAATAATATCTACTTTTATAATTGTATTTTTTTAAATTATTTAAAACTATCAAATCTAATGAATCAAAAGTATCATCTTTATACATTACATGAGTTTTTTGATAACTATATTTTTCACCTTCAAATATTGTAATTAATTCTGCCAATATTTTACCTAAATCATCTATTTTAAAAGCAGAATAATTTTCAATTTCTTTACAGAACATATCAATTCTTTTATTAATTTTGTCTAATTTTTTATAATTTTCTTTTAATAAATTTAATTGTTGTCTATTTCTATATTCATTAAATCTAGTTGCTTGTGACTTACATCTATCTAATACAACTTTTTTTATTTCTCTTAGTTCCTTTAACTTATCATTAAAATTAAAGTTTCTTATTGGGTCATCCAATTCTATAATTGGTCCATTTGATTTATGATTAACATACGGAATATCAAATATTTTCATTGCATTAGGTATAGTTTCAACTTTTGGAGTTAAATCTTCTGTATCTTTATAAAATAATTCCATTGCCTCATTAGTAGCTTTACAATTAACTGAATTTGGTTCATACATAGAATTATGTTTTGTGCCATTTTTAATTGCATTTTCATTATAACTTTCCATAAATATTATCCTTTTTTATTTTTTTAAAACTTTTTGATAAACATCTTTAGGTATAAATTTATTATTTTCTTTTAATCCAAAGTAAGCATCTAACAAGTTGTCGGCACCATTATGATATTTTATTCTATCAAGTTCAAATCCTAATAAAGCTTTTCTTTCTTCTTCTTCGACTCTATTAAATGCAACATCTAATATATTAGTAAAAAATGATACATTATCTTTTGTAAATATTTCTTTTAGATCTAATAATTTTTTTGAAAAATCTTCATCATTTTGTTGCATTAATAAACCTTTTTGAATTGTAGCTTCTCTAGAATTATCATCCATTATTCTATCATATAATTCACTTTTATATTCTATTTGTTCAAGATTTTCAATTGTAGCAGAAACAACTCTTAAATGATTTTTATCATCATTTCCATTGTGCCATACAAATTTAACTTTTTCATTTGGAAAACAATGGAATTCTTTATTGTATTCACCATCTCTAATTACATGATACATAAAACTATAAAACTCATTCCATGGATTTATTTCTAATGTTTCTCTAAAATTACCTTTTTTAGCTTCATAACTAAATGGTTTGCCATCATCCATAAATTTTAATTCAACTTCTTTTTCGTCATTATCAATAAATTTTATTTTAGAATGTAAATTACAATGATTTCCAAAATCAGTATCCATACTTACACCAATTTGAATATCTCCATTGAAATCCATTTTCCCATTTACAGCAAAATCTATAGTATGATTCCATGATACAAATGTTCCACCACATTCCAAATCTTCAAATCCTCCAAATTCTGCAATTTCATAATCAGCATTTAAATTTCCAAAACTAGTTACAGATTGAATTTTTACTCTACCATTATAAAAATGTAAAAGACCAACTTGAATATTATTTGAATTTAATATTTTTATTTTACTAAATTCATTTATTTTTTCATTAGTTCTTTCTAAATATAATCCAAATAAATTTAAAAATATTCTAGCACAGCTTAAATTTTGTTCTAATGTTAAATAATCTTTTTGCATCAACAAAACCTCCCACTATTTATTATATTTTAATTTTAGTACTGCCTCATTAATTTCAGGATTAGCTGTTCTACAATCATACGCAAGAGCGTCCCAATTTCTATTGTCATCTTTAAAATATCCGCTATTAACCCTAAATGTTTGATTTGATAAATTACAATATGCTTTAATTATTGCATATTTTTCATCATCATTTTTTGCTTCTTTTATTAGTGATGGAATATGAGCTCCAAATAACATTAATATTTCGAAATATGCACAATCACATTGTTCTAATAACATTTTTTTGAATCTTGTATCCGATTTTTGTATTATTTCTTTTTGACAAGTTAATATTGAAGATAATTTTAGTAAATCACTTTCACTTAAATACTTAGGATTAGAAACTTTTATATTCTCATTATTATAATTTTTTGAATCTAATAAATGTGCTTTTTTAATTTCTCTTGTTATGTCTGGTATCTCACTTTCATCTTGTAAATAATACTCTTCTACATAAGTCATATAATTATTCTCATCAAGTTCATCTAATGGTGTTCTTTTTTCCTTTACCTTTTCTTTTTCTGCCATTAAAACTTTTATTAATGGTAAATCATCTTTGGAAATTCCTCCAATTAATAATCCATTTCTATCAGCACACTTGCATAAAAATTCAGTTTCTTCTTTTGTTAGATCATAATCTTTAGATGTTGCCCCACAATTCATACATTTTAATTCACCATCAATATATACAAGAAAATGTTTATCCATACACTTTTCATTAAATTTCTCAGTTCCAAATTTATAAAATGTTATATCATCTAATAAATTCGAA
The DNA here is from genome assembly GCA_017435465.1 of Bacilli bacterium. Classification (GTDB taxonomy): domain Bacteria; phylum Bacillota_I; class Bacilli_A; order RF39; family UBA660; genus JAFSEX01. The sequence continues at coordinate 4,001 of JAFSEX010000058.1, read as the reverse complement.
CAATAACTTTTTAAATTATAAATTTCATCACTCAAATGTACATAATCACTAACATCTTTAAAACAATAAATTAATCTTTCTCTTAATGAATTTAAATCTGCACCTAAATAATCAAACTTATGTGTTTTATGATATGTTTCTTGTGCTAAATTGTCAATAATATTAAACATTTCCATTTTTTCTCTAAAACTTAATTCTTCATCGTCATAATAATCTTCTTTAATTTTTTTATCAAATTCTTCTTTTTTTGTTGTTAATCTTTCTATATGATTAGTTAATTCATAATATTTTTTAACTATTTGTTTAAATGAAATTTTTTCATAACCGTATTTTTCTTTTACAAAATCATTCTTGTTTTTCATACCAAAAACTCTCCCCAATTTTTTATTTATTTCTACTATTATTTAATTTTCTTTGTAATCTTAATTGTTTTACTTCTTCTTTTCTAACCTCTTCATGGTTAACTTGACTATTTATTGCATTTACCATCCTTTGATATAAAGCTGTTTCTTCTGGTGTATACTTTGTTACACAATCATTATTAACAGTTTTAAGCATTTCTTTTACTGAAACAGTATCAAATTTTTCATTATCACTTGTTCTATAAAAATAACAAACATAACATTTTAAATCTTCTCTTCCACCTGCTTTTATATATTCAAGTATAAAACTTCTTAATCCTGGATCTGAATAATCAACACCATATTTCATTGGAATATCTATGTTTCTATCAAATTCTTTAGCAAATAAGAATGCTCTACGAGGTCCCATTCTATTTCCGCCTCTTTCAATTATTCTATACATTACACAATTAAGCATTTCTTCTTTTTGATAATTCCAATATTCAATATCTTTGATTGCTTTTTCAAGTTCATTTTCTTTTGGTAATAAATCCTTATCACTTAATAATTTAACTACTTCTTTAACATGCATACCAACGATATCTTTATCTTTAATTAAAAAATGAGTATGTGCACCTATTCCTACACTTTCTTTAACAAATCCATTTGCTGTTAAATGTAAATGTGCCGTATTCCTTTTTGCATCTACTGGACTATGTAATTTAAAGTTTCTATCTAAATATACTAAATCTTTATATTTATGTTTTTCAAATAAATATCTTTCATCCCAAGAAAGAGAATTGGTAAATGTTTTAGTATTATAAAACTCATCCCAGTCTAAAGCTCTTATATCATCATTTTCATCAAATAGTTCATTTATGTATGGATTGTTATTAAACATAACATCACTAACTTCAATTCCTTCTTGACCAGCACAATGCATTATTCTATTAATTTCATAATCAGGATATCTAAGCTCATACCACACTGCCATCTTTTCAATAAAATTTCTCATATCATTTGGTTTATGAAACTCACCTATGTCAGTATAATTACCCTTAACCATATTTTTATAATACCAATCAATAAAATCATCAACTTTATCATCTAAATAAACATCTCTTACACCTTTCCAATAATTAGAAAATGCTTTGGCTTCATCTAAATCATTATTTGTTTCTTTACCTTTTTCTAATTCCATTAATTTATGTATTTCTTCATTACTATAATATTGTTTATCAGAATCATTTTGTTTACCAATTAATTTTTGTATTATCTTGTTTTTATAATTTTTAAATTTATTCATATTCCAAAATCTCCCTTTTATTTTATGAATTTTTTAGTTTGTTCTGTTGATTGCATTTTATTTGTATCAAAAATTTTTTCTATTTCAATTTTATTTTTAATAGTATTATAAATAAATTTATCCTTTTCACCATTGAATAATTCATTTGTGTTCATTCCATTAGTTAAAACATAATCAGATAAACTTCCTAATTGGCTAGGAAAAATTCTATTTTGTTTAATATATTCTTTTAATTGTAATGCAATATTAGTTTGATTATTCATTATTGCAAATATCATAGCATTTATTATAGTTTGTCTTTCTATTGGAAACAGTATTGTTTTTGATAGTTCTTTATAACAAGGACTATCAGTTTTAATGTATAATTCATTTATAGTTTTATGATTTTCCTTTTCATAGTCATACATTGTACGTGTTAAATCTTGAAAAAATTTCAAATTAAATTTATTATCATTACTTGATGCTCTTACCTGTTCTATAAATAGATCGATTTTATCTATTTTTGCATATTCTTTATTGATTAGTTCCATATTCAAAACCTCCATTTATTTTATCAATTGTTTAATTTTAATGTCTTTATTAGTTGTATTATTAATATCTTTTATACTAGACTCATTATTTAAATTACACATCATAATTGTATTATAATTATATAATCCATTTTTTTTGTAAAATTTAATTGTTTTTTCATTATCACTCAATGTATCTAATTTAATAAAATTAATTTTATTATTCAAACAAATCTTTTTAAAGATATTTAGAAATGCAGTCCCGATACCACAACTTCTATATAATTTTTCAACATATAAATTATCTAATTTCATTATATCAAACGTATCACAACCTGATTTTGGAATTATTCTTCCTGCCATATATCCTATTATTTTTTTATTATGTTCTGCAATATAAACATAATGTTTTTCTATTAGCATTTTAAAGATTTGATATGCATCATCAGAATGTGACCAATCAAGATCTACCATATATTCATTTTTACATATATTATTTTCATACTCAATTAATTTTTGACTTAATGATTGAATGTCATTAATATCTTCTAATATAGCTTTTCTAATAATTATATTCATTCCTAAAACCTCCAGTTGCACAATTAGTATAACACTTTTAAGCCAAAGAAAAAAGAACTATTTTTCAAGTTCTTTAATAATTTCTTCTTTATTCATCTTTGAATAACCTTTAATTTCTTTATTTTTAGCTAATGCTTTTAATTCTTCTAAAGTCATATCAGCTAAATTTTCATTTTCTTTATCTTCATCATCTTCTGGCATTTTACCATTTTCAACTAAATAATCAATTTGTTCTTTAGTTAATGTTTCGTGTTCTAATAATGAATTAGCAATTAAATCTAATAATTTTTTATTTTCTTTAATAATTTTTTTAGTTTTTTCATAGCATTCATTTATGATTTTTCTTTGTTCTTGGTCAATTTCAAATGCTATTTGACTTGAGAAGTTTCTACTCTTAGTATAATCTCTACCTAAGAATACATTTCCTGATTCTCTTTGTTCAAATTGAACTGGACCTAAATCACTCATACCATATTCAGTAACCATTGCACGAGCAATTTTTGTTGCTTTTTCAAAGTCATTATGAGCACCAGTAGTTACTTCATTAAATGTTTGTTCTTCAGCAACACGTCCTGCAAGTAATCCACTTATTGTATGTAATAATTCATTTTTAGTTTGAAGGTAAGTTTCTTCTTTTGGAAGCATTAAGTTATAACCACCAGCTGCACCTCTTGGTACAATCGTAATTTTTTGAACTTCATTTGCACCATCTAATTTCAATCCAATTACTGCATGACCAGCTTCGTGATATGCAACTACTTTCTTTTCTTTTTCAGTATATTTTTTTGATTTTTTAGCAGGTCCCATAAGAACTCTATCATGTGCTTCATCAATTTCAGCCATTGTTATAACATTTTTATCTCTTCTAACAGCAAGTAATGCTGCTTCATTAAGAAGGTTTTCTAAGTCTGCACCACTAAATCCAACAGTTCTTTTTGCAATATTTGATAATTTAACATTTTTAGCAAATGTTTTATTTTTAGCATGAACTTCAAGTATTTCTTCTCTACCCTTTACATCAGGCAAGTTAACAGTAACTTGTCTATCAAATCTTCAAGGTCTAAGTAAAGCTGGGTCTAATACGTCAGGTCTATTTGTAGCAGCAATAATGATAATTCCTTCATTTTCACCAAATCCATCCATTTCAGTAAGTAATTGGTTTAATGTTTGTTCTCTTTCATCATGTCCACCGCCAAGACCAGCACCGCTTTGACGTCCAACTGCATCAATTTCATCAATGAAAATTAGACAGGGAGCATTATGTTT
>JAFSEX010000007.1 GCA_017435465.1 Bacilli bacterium | reverse complement strand
TTTAGTTTTTGCTCTACCCAATGCATTTTGAAATCATAATCTATTTTATATTCATCTTCTTTAGTTATATTCAAATGCACTAAATTATGTTTTATGTGATTTTTTTTATCATAGGAAAGCATAAGGATCGTGTTAAAAATAGCCTTACTAAGATTATTGAATTTTTTCAAGTATATTCTAGTGGCATTACTCAACTTGTCAATCAAGCCATTATTACCTATATACATAACAAAATCTAAAATTAATCTTTTAATTCTCATTTTAGTTTTTGAACCTATGTTAGAATCTAACTGTCTATATAGTACAAATAGATATCTATCCTCTAATAAGAAATTATCGTAATCAAAATTTTTTTCAAGAAGATTTAACCAATAAATACAGTATTCCTCTCTAGATTTTGAATCCAATTCATTTTTTGATAGAGACATTGCAATTAAAATGTTTAAAAAATCATGGTGAACAAATTGAGAACTATCTTTTGACAATTCCTCTAAATACTTTTCGAAATAGATTTTGATTTCAGCCAATTCATAATGACTGGGATCAACCGTTTGACAAAAATCATTCATAATATTTTCGATGTTTATTTTTGTTTTATTTTCTACTATATTTTCATCTACAATTTTTTTTGCATATCCACTCACTTTGGGTAAAATCGAAATAGTATTTTTATCTACAATTTCAACTTTAGATGACCGTAAGTCCATTTGTTGAATTTGAAGATGCTCATTAGCTGTAGATTCTTCATTTGGATATTTAGAGTATAAATAATCCAATATTTTATAGCATTGTTCTTTTGATTCCTCATAAAATTGCATATGGCAAACATAGTTTCTCAAAATAAACGCTGGCTTTTCTTGTTCATCATATCGATCATTAAGGTTCGGAACTCCTGCTGTTAAAAAAATCAATTCTTTTAATTTTTTCATATCACCATTTGGATTCATACGTGTATATCTTTGAATATCCCAAAATATAATTTTTATGTCTGTTGCCAAACTTAACGCATAACCTGGGACAAGATTTTCGTATTTAATCCCGATATCTCCAATCATTGAAAGCAGGATTATGTTATTCGATTTTTCAAATATTGCATTTTTTACATTGTTTAGGTACGTTACAAAATCATAATTATATTTAATTAACGATTCCGCGTTTTCGATAATTTTATTTTTCAATTTGTAAACTATATCTCCTATAACCGCAGGTACACTATGTTCTATTGAATTCGCAACCCACATTTGAAAAGAACCAAAAAATTTTTTAGTCTGCATTTTTTCCGGAAATAACATTTCAATACTTTCAATATCAGCATTTTTATTATCTACATATTTTGATACAGCATCATTAATAAAAGATATTGCCCAATTTAATCCTATCCAAAAATTATATGATAGTACGTTAGAAAAATACATATATTTATTTAACGAATTTATTGAGTGCTCATAGTCATCTGCATATTTGTTTAGACCATATTGATTACATATTGAATCAATATCACTGTTATATAGTGAATCTTTTCTATTGATTGTCCAATAAAAAGAAGCTAAATTACAAAGGTCTATAGGTAAAAATTTTGATAAATTTGCAGTAGTAAATCTAAGCGCATGATCAATTATCTTTTTTGATAATTGCATTTTATAAGTATCATTAGATTCTATAAATTCTTTTTGTGTATCCCAAAACTTGACAATCCAAGAATTACAATACTCAGCCATATGATAGATTGAAAGCAACATAGGTTCGACTATATTAAATATCTCATCATATCGTCTTCCTTCTAGTGCTAAGGTTTCTTCAATATAGGTGATTAAAATAGCACAGGCTATATTAGCTATTTGCTTATCGTGATTATCATTTTTAGCATAATCAAAACATAATTTCTTTATAGACTCAATTTTTATGTTGTTTACTTTATGCAAGTTTTTCTCATATATAATTTTAATTAGAGATGGTCGACCTTCTCCTTTAGGTATAAGTTGAATAAAAGGATAATCTTTATATTCGAAATATCTTGAATTAAATGCGTGTAAATTTGTAACGTCAATTAATTTCCAAATTAAGCCCTCTGCGATCAAATCGTTTGCATATTCCTCGAAAAAACAAGAAGAAAATCTAGAATTAACTAAACCTATCATGGTTTGCTTAGTCCACAAATCAGGTAGATTATCACTAAAAATCAAGTTGCTTAAAAATTTATCTCTATTAATTTTAGTTAAAACTTTATTTGAAACCCAAATTTGATATCTTCTAAAACAACATCTTCCCATTTCTTCAATTTTAGAAAAAAATGAATTATAGTTTCCTCGACATACATCAAACTCTTTATCAATCTGTTGTTCAAAACAAATGTCTTCAAATACATCATACTTAAGTCGGATTAAATTCTTATTTTCTACTACAACGCCTTCAGACATTAGACTTGAAACGATTTTACTGTTTAACGTTTCTCTATCAACACCTAAAGTAAATTGTTTCGCTCTTTCAAAAACAATGCGTTTTATTACGTCAACTACTTCATTATATAAAACATCATATTGTTTGCTTTTTTCTTTCAAACAAATTATATTTTCCCATATATAACTTCTAAGTAAGTTTTCATCTGAAATATTTGATATGTCCGTAATGTTTTTGATAATTAAATTCACATATAGAGGATTCTTTAGTAATTCCTTATAACACCCTTTTTCCATAAAAGCTTTTATAATTGGATATTTTTCATAAATACCCTGTAGTTCCAAAAATGATAATTCATTTATAGTAA
>JAFSEX010000057.1 GCA_017435465.1 Bacilli bacterium | reverse complement strand
TAAAGTAATGGCATTAAGTAATGATGAAAGATTAATTGGATTATATAATGAAGAAGAGTTACAAGAAGCAATCAAAGAAGGAATGAGACTTGCTGGTATTAATGAAGGTATTGAAAAAAACAAAAGAGATGTTGTTATTAACATGTTGAAAGAAAATATTGATGTAGAGGTAATTTGTAGGGTAACAGGATTAAATGAAAAAGAAATATTAAATATTAGTAACGAAAATAAATAATTAAAAAACTTGATTTTTGAAAATATAAATGATAATATATATTCATAAAACGTTGATGAAAGACTAGTAATAAATAATATATTCTATAGAGAACTAATGGTTGGTGGAAATTAGTAATATGCATTTATGAATCTACTTTCTAGTGTAACTAATACTTACCGGGTAACTTCGTTAAAAGTTTTAGAGTTAATCTAAGGATGGTACCGTGATTTATTCACTCCTTTATGGGGTGTTTTTTTATTATAAAAGGAGAAAAAAAATGATTAAAATTGGACAAAAATATAAACATTTTAAAGGTGATGTAGTTGAAATTTTGAATGTTGCTACTCACTCGGAAACTTTGGAAAATATGATTGTTTATGAGCATAATAATAAAGTATGGGTAAGACCTGAATCTATGTTTTTTTCCAAAGAAGATATTAGCACTAGAAAAGATAATGTTACTCATCAAAAATATAGATTTGAACTTATAGAGGAGGAAAAATAAAATGATAGATATTAATTTAATAAGAAATAATAAAGAACTAGTAAAAGAGAATATTAAGAAAAAATTTCAAGATGAAAAATTAGAATTAGTAGATAAAGTTTTAGAATTAGATATTGAATATAGAAACTTAAAAACTACACTAGATGATTTAAGAAGTAGAAGAAATAAGAATTCTGATGAAATTGGTGCATTAATGCGTGAAGGTAAAAAAGCTGAAGCTTTAATCAAAAAAGATGGAGTTATGATTATCAATGAAGAAATAAAAGCACGTGAAGCTGATGAAATAAAATATCAAGAGCAAATTAAAGAAATAATGATGGTGATTCCAAATATTATTGATGAATCAGTTCCAGTAGGGAAAGATGATTCAGAAAATGTAGAAATCGAAAAATTTGGAGAACCAATTGTTCCAGAATATGAAATACCATACCATGCAGATATCATAAATGCCTTAAAAGGATTAGATAAAGATGCAGCTGGAAGAACAAGTGGTAATGGATTTTATTATTTAATGGGAGATATTGCTAGGCTATCTACTGCAATGTTAAATTATGCTAGAGATTATATGATAGATCAAGGATTTATTTATTGTATACCACCATTTATGATACGTTCTGATGTTGTAAATGGAGTTATGTCTTTTGCAGAAATGGATGCAATGATGTATAAAATAGAAAATGAAGATTTATATTTAATTGGTACTAGTGAACATTCAATGATTGGTAAATTTAAAGGACAAATGATAAAAAAAGATGAACTTCCAATAACTATGACATCTTATTCACCATGCTTTAGAAAAGAAGTAGGTGCACACGGCATTGAAGAAAGAGGAATTTATCGTGTTCATCAATTTGAAAAACAAGAAATGATTGTTATATGTGAGCCTAGCCAAAGTATGGAATGGTATAATAAAATGTGGAAATATACTGTAGAAATATTTAGAAATTTAAATATTCCAGTTAGAACACTAGAATGTTGTTCTGGAGATTTAGCAGACCTTAAAGTTAAATCTTGTGATGTTGAAGCATGGAGTCCTAGACAAAAAAAATATTTTGAAGTTGGGTCTTGTTCAACTCTAGGTGATGCCCAAGCTAGAAGACTAGGTATTAGAATTAAAGGCGAAAATGGTAATTATTATGCACATACTCTTAATAACACAGTACTTGCTAGTACACGTGCTCTTATCGCATTTTTAGAAAATAACGTTAATGAAGATGGTAGTGTAAATATACCAGTTGCTTTGCAACCTTACATGGGTGGAAAAACTGTTATTGGAAAATAATATACAAAGATATAGAAACAATAAAATCTATATCTTTTTTTAGAATTATGATATTTAATATATTGGAGAAGGATAATGAAAACAACTATTTATTTAATAAGATATTCGGAACCATTTAAAGTTCATAAAGAAATTGCAAACACAAAAGAATCATTATTAATAGAAAATTAAAAATCACCATTAAGTATTAATGCTGAAAAAGAATTAGAAAAAATGGTCTTTTAAAGAATTTAAAAATTTAGTATAGTCATCTAATTATGTAAGAACTATGTTCACTGCAATCGTACTTTTATTAAAAATAATTGTGATGTTCAATATACAGGTGAGTATAATTATAAAGATATTACTTTTTTTGATGGTAAATGGAAATATTTAGAAATATTCAAACTAATATTTGATGATAATAAATTAATTGATATTAAAAATTATAATATACAAAATAAAGTAAGATATCTTGCTCTATTTTTAAGATTATATTATACTTATTATGGTGATGTTATGATAAAGATGTACAAAACAATTGATTTAGAAGGAACATTAAATGAAATAAATAATATTGAAGATAATTGTTGGATAAATTTAATTGCTCCAACACAAGAAGAAATTAAAAGTATTGCTGAAAAACTTGAAATAGATGAAAATTATTTAAATGTTTTTCTTGATGAAGAAGAACAAGCGCGTACTGAAGTTACTGATGATATTCAGCTTATAGTTTTGGATATTCCATCATTTGAAAAACATACATCATATTCAGTAAGTGTTACTGTGCCACTAGTTATATTACAGGTTAAAAATAAATACATTATTACTTTATGTGTTAAAGAAACAGATTTGTTTGATGATTTTATTAATGGCAAAATCAAAAATTTCTTTACCGAAAAAAAGAGTAGATTTACAATTCAAATAATGCTTAAAGTGGCTTCGAGATATATTAAAGATTTAAAAATAATAAATGAAGAGACTAATAAATCTGAAAAATCATTAAAGAAATCTACCAATAATAATGATTTGTTAAAATTGATGAATTTGCAAAAAAGTTTAGTTTATTTTTCAACTTCTTTAAGATCCAATGATGTGGTTTTAGAAAAACTTCAAAAAAATAATTTAATTCCACTATATGAAGAAGATATGGAATTATTAGATGATGTAGTTATTGAAAATAGACAAGCTATTGAAATGGCATCAATATATAGTGGGATTTTAAGTAGTACAATTGAAATTTTCGGAACAATTATTTCAAATAATTTAAATAAAGTAATGAAATTTTTGGCAGGATTTACAATTGTTATATCAATTCCTACAATGGTAGCCAGCTTTATGGGAATGAATGTTCCTCTTGGATTTTTTCAAGAAAGTACTTTTTCATTTTTAACTTTAGTAATTGTATCCCTAATTTTAGCACTATTAGTTGCATATATTCTAAAAAAGAAAGATATGTTATAAATTAATTTTAAATTATTGTTTTTGGATTCTTTACACTATAAAAGGCTTATGATATAATTTTTATAGTAATAGGATGTGAGTCAAATGAAACTAATAACACTAGATTCCAATAAATATAATGATGAAATAAATAGATTTAACGAATGTATTACTTTGTTACAAAAAATATTTAGTAAGAGTTATGCAAGTAAATTTACTTCTGAATTAGATGATAAAATTGATACTATAATATCCTTTAATGATAGAGCCTTAATTGGTGGTGGATATTATGGGGATTCTAATATAGTTAATGGTAAATTTGTTGTTAGATATGGAACATCTAAAGATGTAAATGCAAATAGATTTATTGCATTACATGAACTTTTACATGTTATTATTACACCTATAAATAAAGGTGAAATAGTTGTTAAAGACAATTGTTCTTCTTCACAAGGAATAACAAAATATGATAATATTGAAAATAAATTTTATGGAATTGCTTTAACTGAAACTTTTTGTAATATAATTGCAAAAATTGCTATTCTAAATAAAAATCATGAAAGTATTGATAATTATTTAGTGACAGGATTACCAGATTATATATATAATTATTATTCACCATTTGAAGATATCTCAAGATTATTATTTTTTGCTTCATGTAATGATTACTTAGTAAAATATGATATTGAGCAATTAATTAATAACGAAGGAATTGATGCGATAATTGGTGAACCAATTAACAAACCGTATTCAACATTTATAAATTCAGTTATAAAAAATGATTTTGAAATGGAAATTGAATTTGATTCATTTGTAGGGAAGAATGAATTTAAAAATATGTGTTTAGAATTAGATTCTGAAATGTTAAAAATTAAAATAAACGATTCAATTGAAGAACCAAAATATAATTTAAAGGTTTTTGAAAGTGTAATTATTAAAATAGAAACATATTATTTTAACAAATTAGAATATTTACATCAAAGAGGAATAATTGGTATTAATGAAAAAGAAAAATTATTAAATGAATTTGATAGTATATTAAACAGTATAAAATTAAAGATTAAAAATTAATAAAAGGGTAATCCTTTTATTTTTTGAATTATTGACTAAAAATCTTAATTTCGATATACTAAATAAGTAAGATTAGTAAAGGTGATGAATAATGGCAACAAAGTATGATGAAAAATCGATTAAAATTTTAGAGGGCCTAGAAGCTGTTAGAAAAAGGCCTGGTATGTATATTGGATCTACTGATAAAAGAGGATTACACCATCTTGTATGGGAAATAGTTGATAATGGTATAGATGAATGTATAAATGGTTATGGTAATCACTTAAAAATAACTATTAATAAAGATGGTAGTGTGAGTGTAACTGATGAAGGAAGAGGACTTCCTACAGGTATGCATGAAAGTGGTAAATCAACTCCGGAAGTTATATATACAGTATTACATGCCGGTGGTAAATTTAGTGAAGGTGGATACAAAGTATCAGGTGGACTTCATGGTGTAGGTGCATCAGTTGTTAATGCCTTATCTAAATGGATGGAAGTTACTACTAGAAGAGATGGTAATGAATACTATATTAGATTTGAAGATGGTGGAAAAACAAAAATTCCATTAAAAAAAATTGGTACAAGTAAAAAAACAGGAACAACTGTTACATTTATGCCAGATGATACAATATTTTCAACTACTAACTTTTCTTTTACAACTATTTGTGAAAGAATGCAAGAAAGTGCCTTTTTAATTGCAGGACTTACAGTAGAAGTAGAAGATATTGAAGATGAGAAAAAAGAAATATATCATTATGATAATGGGTTGGAGGCTTTCATTGAATATTTAAATGAAAATAAAAAACCATTGAATAAAGTTTTAAGTTTTTCTGATGTTAAAGATAAAATTGAGGTTGAAATCGCACTTCAATATACAGATGGATACAATGAAAACTTAGTATCATTTGTTAATAATGTTAAAACTGGAGATGGTGGAAGTCATGAAGTTGGATTTAAAACTGCTTTAACTAAAGTATTTAATGAATATGCGAGAAGTAATAATTACCTAAAAGCTAAAGATAGTAATTTTGATGGTAACGATGTTCGTGAAGGTTTAACTGCAGTATTATCTCTAAAGATTCCTGAAAACTTATTACAATTTGAAGGACAAACTAAAGGAAAATTAGGAACACCAGCTGCACGTACAGTAGTTGAAAGTATTACTTATGAAAAAATGAGATTCTTTTTAGAAGAAAATAAAGAAATTGCAACTAAGATTATTAGTAAAGCAGTAACTAGTAAACAAGCAAGAGAAGCTGCACGTAAAGCTAGAGATGAAATGCGAAAGGGTAAGAGTAATAAAAAAGAAAAAATTCTAAGTGGGAAACTTACTCCAGCCCAAAGTAAAAATCCTAAGAAAAACGAATTATTCCTAGTTGAAGGGGATTCTGCTGGAGGTAGTGCGAAACAAGGAAGAGATAGAAAATTTCAAGCTATTTTACCACTTAGAGGAAAAGTATTAAATAGTGAAAAAGCTAAAATTGAAGATATATTTAAAAATGAAGAAATTGGTACTATGATAACCACTATTGGTGCAGGTGTAGGATCAGAATTTGATGTAAATGATTCACAATACGATAAAGTTATTATCATGACCGATGCTGATGATGATGGGGCACATATCCAAGTGTTACTTTTAACTTTCTTCTATAGATTTATGAAACCATTAATAGAAGCTGGTAAACTTTATATTGCAGTACCACCATTATTTAAAATATCTAGTGGTAAAAAAATTGAGTATGCATACTTTATTGAAGAAAAAGATGATATAATTAAAACATTCCCTAAAAATAGTAAAGTAGATTTACAAAGATATAAAGGGTTAGGGGAAATGAATGCTGATCAATTATGGGAAACTACAATGAATCCTGAAACACGTAAATTAATTCAAGTAAAAATTACAGATGCTGCACTAGCTGAAAAACGTGTAAGCATACTTATGGGAGATAATGTAGAACCAAGAAAAAATTGGATAGAAGAAAATGTTGAATTCTCATTAGAAGATGATTATAAAATAAACTAAAAATAGAAAAGAGTTTTATTTCTTTTCTATTTTTTTAACTTTAAAACTGGTTGTTTGCTTAGATTTTATTTCTTCGTGAATTGAACTGATTTTTTCTTTGTCATAATCTGTTTTAATATTGGTAATAATTTTAACTCTTGATTTGTTTTGAATCACAGAATTGCCATTACTATCAAAAGATGATAATAATATATCGTTATTTTGACTAAAATTTCTTAAAATTTCTTGAATTATTCTTAATCCAATATTATGGTTTTTTAAACTGAAATTTAAATTTAATAATTTTTTATTTTTATATAATCCATTTTTAATTAATTGTATATTATATTTGTAATATTTTTCATCATTTGTATCATTGAATAAATCATAATTTATTTCTAGATTATATGATTTCATATTGTTATAGTTTTCTTCTAAATTATTTAAATCTGAAAGTGTATTAATGATATCACAAACAATGTTTGCTTTAGCCTTAGCTTTAATTAATTGTAGTTCATCTTTAGTTTTATTACCCGTATTAAATCCTTTATATCCAAACACTTTACTGTTATTAATTATATTATTATAATTCTTTAAAGTTTCTAAATCTTTAGAAGTGTGAATACTAGTTTTTAATTCTACACTATTGTTTTTTCTAATAAAATGATCAGTTGTTTTTCCATATTCTGTTGAAAATCCGCTATATTGTATACTATCCCTTTTTACAAATTTTTCTCTTAATTTTTGAAATAGTTCTAAACCTTTATTTTGATCATTTAAACTAAAATGCATATCAAAAATATCTTGTACGTTATATTTTCCTTTTTGAAAATTTACAATAAATTTTGTGAAACTTCCTTCATCCTTATAATCTAGAATAACTGTGTATGGTTTCATTTTATCACGTTCTTCTAATTCATTGATTTTTTCATATGATGTAATTAAATTATTTATTAAATTAATTTTCATTATTGCTTTTGTTAGTTGTTTTTCATTTTGTCCCATATTTATTCCTCCTTCGGACTGAATATGATATATCTTTTTTTAATTTTTGTCAAATTTTAGAATAAAAAAAGAAGTAACGATGTCGTTACTTCAATAAATATTATGCAGATATTTCATTCTTTTTGAACTTTTTAGCTTCTCTTGCACTCATTACAACAGTTTTACCATCAACTGTTACTTTTTGCATATTTGGTTTTTGAATCTTTAAAGAAGTTTTTAAAGAGAATGGACGGTTATTTCCAAACATTGGTTTTTTATTTGATACTTTTTTAGCCATATAAATTCCACCTCACTTTTTTTGCTCGACTTAATAACTTTAACACATTATACGTAATAAGTCAAATATTTATCCTTATTTTTCTTAAAATAATTGACAAAAACCCAAATAAAATATAGAATGAAACTATAGATAGATAGTGAGTGTGGTAATATGTTGAATAGAAAAGGACAGGCTTTAGTAGAATATGTTTTAATAATTGCGATTATTACAGTTATCGCGGTTGCAGGTGTCAAATTTTTAGGTGGTTATATAAAAGACGCTATTACAAAAACATCATGCTCAATTATGGATCAAGGGTTTCAACAAGGTAAAAATCCTGGTGATGGAATTTGTGTTGATACTAATTTAAATGAATTAACTCAATAATATATGTTAAGTATTGTATAAAACATTGGCTATTTACTAGAATAGTTCAATGTTTTTTGATATAATAAGTGCACAGGTGATTTTATGAAACAGGATAAAATTAGAAATTTTTCAATTATTGCACATATAGATCATGGTAAAAGTACACTTGCTGATAGAATATTAGAAAGTACTGGAACAGTTAGTCAAAGAGAAATGAAAGAACAACTTTTAGACAGTATGGATCTTGAACGTGAAAGAGGAATAACAATAAAATTAAATGCAGTTCAATTAAATTATAAATATAATAATGAAGATTATGTTTTACATTTAATAGATACTCCAGGACATGTGGATTTTACTTATGAAGTATCAAGAAGTTTGGCTGCATGTGAAGGAGCACTATTAGTAGTTGATGCAGCACAAGGTATAGAAGCACAAACACTTGCAAATCTTTATCTTGCAATGGAAAATGATTTAACAATTATTCCTGTTATTAATAAAATAGATTTACCTAATGCAGATATAGAGAAAGTAAAAAGAGAACTAAAAGATACTTTAGGATTTGATGAGGATGAAATAATCTTAACAAGTGCGAAAACTGGTGAAGGAATTAAAGAATTATTAGATGCTATTGTAGAGCGAATTGAACCACCAAAAGGAAATATAAACAATAAAACTAGAGCTTTAATTTTTGATAGTGTATTTGATCCATATAGAGGCGCAATTATGTTAGTTAGAATTATGGATGGTAAAATATCTTCAAGGGATAAAATAAAGATGATGAATACAAAGGCTTCCTATGATGTAGTAGAACTTGGTATAAATTCCCCAAAAGAAGTAAAAAAAGAATCTTTAGTATGCGGTGAAGTAGGTTGGATAAGCGCCTCAATTAAAAGTATTAGTGACGTAAAAGTTGGTGATACAATAACTTTGGATAATAACGAAGCTGATGAGGCACTACCTGGATATCAACCAATGAAACCAATGGTATTTTGTGGTATATATCCAATTGAGTCTAATAAATATACACTTCTTCGTGATGCATTAGATAAATTAAAATTAAACGATGCTTCACTAATATATGAACCTGAAACAAGTGAAGCGTTAGGTTTTGGATATCGATGTGGATTTTTAGGTTTATTGCATTTAGAAATAATTCAGGAGCGAATTGAAAGAGAATTTAAAATAGATTTAATTGCAACATCACCATCAGTAATTTATAATGTTACTTTAACGAATGGTCAAAAAATTGTAGTTGATAGTCCAACAAAACTTCCCGAAAAACAAAAAATTGCACTTATTGAAGAACCATATATAAAAACGAATATATTTGTTCCAACTGAATATATTGGTCCAGTAATGGAATTATGTCAAGATAAACGTGGAAATTATATAAATATGGATTATATAGATAAAACAAGAGTTAATATACATTATGAAATTCCATTATCCGAAATAGTATATGATTTCTTTGATAGATTAAAATCATCAACTAAAGGATATGCATCATTTGATTATGAAATAGTTGGTTATAAGCCAAGTGATTTAGTTCGAATGGATATTTTACTTAATGGGGAAATAGTAGATGCATTAAGTATAATTGTTCATAAAGATTTTGCTTATGTAAGGGGCAAAAAAGTGGTTGAAAAACTACGTGAAATTATTCCTAGACAAATGTTTGAAGTTCCAATTCAAGCTACAATAGGAAATAAAGTAATAGCTAGAACCGACATAAAAGCAATGCGAAAAAATGTACTTGCTAAATGTTATGGTGGAGATATTACTAGAAAAAGAAAATTATTAGAAAAACAAAAAGAAGGAAAGAAAAAAATGAAAATGATTGGTAGTGTGGAAATACCAAGCGAAGCTTTTCTATCAGTATTAAGTATGGATGAAAAATAGAAAGAGGGATTGTAAATGAGTACTGATGTATTAATGACAAATGTCTTAACACAAATAATATTAGAATATAGACCATCATTTGAAACACTTAAAAAAATATTTAGAATGAGTGAAAAAGAAATAAATGAAAAAATAATGGCGAATCCAGATTATTTTATTAAAGCTGCTTTAATATATGTATTATATAATGAGACTAAAAAAGAAGGTTTAGTTGATCAAAATGAATCTAAAAAGAAGATTCAAAGATTTTTGACAGAACTACATTGTGCAAAAACTAGTGGAGAAAAAATGGAAGTAATTAAAAATTTAGATACTACATCAAATATGTCAAAAATAAGACACAAAAAATATGAAGACTATACGAAAGAAGATATAGAAAAATTATTATATTATAGATACAAATATGTACTAACTAGAACACAAATAACAGATAATTTTAATATTACAAATGCTGCTCTTAGATATCATGAAAGTTTATTAGAGGGTAATTATAGTGATAGAATGAAAGCAGTAAATGCTTATTATAATTTTCAAAAATATGGTAAAACAGGAAAAAAAAGTAAATAAATATATAGGAAATAAACATGTTAAGTAATGAACAATTAAAAGAAAAAGAAAAAAAAATACTTTTAGTATGTAAAGAATTTTTAAATAATAATGGAAAAATATCAATTGTGGAACTTTCTAATAAAACGGGTATTTCAAAATCATCTATTCAAAGATATTTAAATGATCCACTAATAATAAATTTAATGGGTAATGATGTCTATGATAAAATTTCAAATTTATTGCAACAAAATAAAAACTTAGGTTTTTATAAGGGCGGATATATATCTTCAAGGGTTAGCATCCAAAAGAAAGACAAACTTGGACATTTTGGAAAAATAGAAAAATTAAAAAGAATTAACAAATATTCTATAGAAGTATATAAAGATGCAATAAAGATGGCTTATTATTTTATTAATAATAATTGTTCTATTGGTGAGGTTGCAAAAGTATATAATGTTTCTAAAGAAACTGTTAGAAGAAATTTTAATGAAGTTTTAAAAGAATGTGATAAAGAATTATATAATTCTATAAAAATAATATTAGATGAAAAAGATAATCCAATGCATAATGAAAAAGGACATTTTCAGGGAAAAAAATGAAAAGTGTATATATACATATTCCTTTTTGTGATAATATATGTTCTTATTGCGATTTTAATAAATTTTATTATAATCAAAATTTAGTTGATGAATATCTTAATTCTTTAAAAAATGAAATTAAAACATTTTACACTGGTGAATTAATTAATACAATATATATTGGTGGTGGCACTCCAAGTTCTCTAACTATTAAACAATTAGAAAAATTGTTTAATATTATTAATATATTTAATAAAAGTGATGATTTTGAATTTACAATTGAATGTAATCCAGAAAATATGAATGTTGAAAAAATAAATTTATTAAAAGAAAATAATGTTAATAGAGTTAGTATTGGAGTTCAAAGTTTTAATAAAAATATTTTAAAATTATTAAATCGAAAACATTCTAAAAATCAAGTTATAGAATTAATTAATAATCTTAATGATATTGGTATAAACAATATTAATATAGATATGATGTTTGGAATAAATATTGAGAATATTAAAACATTGGATGAAGATTTAGATATTATTTCAAAATTAAATATTAAACATATTTCATATTATTCATTAATATTAGAAGAAAATACAATGTTGTATATTAATAAATATATTGAACAAGATGAAGATACTAATTTTAAACATTATGAATATATATGTAATAAATTAAAAGAATTAGGATATAATCATTATGAAATAAGTAATTTTAGTAAAAAAGGATATAAATCAAAACATAATCTAACATATTGGAATAATAATGAATATTATGGATTTGGTTGTGGAGCTCATGGCTTTATTAATAATATTAGATATGAAAATACTCGTAGTTTAACAAAATATATTAATAAAGAATATAAATTAAATAGTGAAGAAATGACTAAAAAAATTAATATGGAAAATGAAATAATGTTAGGTCTTAGAAAGTTAAGTGGAATTAATAAAAATGATTTTTATAAAAAATATAATATAGATATTTATGAAATTTTTAGCATTAAAAAATATATTAATAATAAGACAATGATAGATGATGGTAACAACGTATATATTAATCCCAAATATATTTATGTTTCAAATGAAATATTAGTAGGATTATTAGAAAGTAGTGAGTAGTATGGATAAATCATATATATTTAATAATGAATTATCATATATAAAAAATGATAGAATTAAGGTGAGTGCAAAAAAATTAATTGAATTATTACCAGATTATTTTTTTGAAATACCAGCAAGTTCTACAGGTAAATATCATCCATCTTTCAGTCTTGGTGATGGTGGATTAGTAAGACATACTAAAGTTGCTGTAAGAATTGCATATGAATTATTAAATAACAAAAGTGTTAATAATTATACTAATGATGAAAAAGATTTAATAATATTATCTCTGATTTTACATGATGGATTAAAATGTGGTATAGAACAAGAAAAATATACTAGAATTGATCATCCGTTACTTGTTAGTAAATATATAAAAGATAATCAAAATAAAATCGAACTTTCTAATAATGAAATATCATATATTACAGAAGCAATTGAAAGTCATATGGGTGAGTGGAATAAAGATTTTAATAATAATGAAGTATTACCTTTACCAAAAAGTAAACAATCTAGATTTGTTCATATGTGTGATTATTTAGCATCAAGAAAGTTTTTAGATGTTAAGTTTGATTTAGATAATAATATACTTGAATAACAATTTAAAAAAAATTGTTATTTTTTGTTGATGTGCGAACAATTGTATGATACAATTAATATTGTAGGAAGGATGATAAAATGTCAAAATGGGACGTACAATATATAGGTTTATGTAAAAATGTTTTAGAAAATGGATACAAATCTAATAATAGAACTGGAATTGCTACTTACAAATTACCACATCAAATTTTAAGGTTTGATTTAGAAGAAGAATTCCCAATTTTAACTACTAAATTTGTAGCGTTCAAATCAGCAGTTTTAGAAATGCTTTGGTTTTATCAAGTTTCATCTAATGATGTTAGATGGTTACAAGAAAGAAATGTAAAAATTTGGAATGAATGGCAAATAGATAAAAATGGAGATTATATGGGCAAACATTTTGGTAAGGAATATGCCTATACAATTGGTACTGCATATGGATATATAGTTAAAAAATATGATTTAGTAAGAAATTTAATTCATACACTTAAAACTAATCCAGATGATAGAAGAATGATAATGAGTTTATGGCAAAATGAATATTTAGAAAGTGCCGCATTACCTTCATGTGTATGGAATACACAATGGGATGTGACTGATGGAAAACTTAATTGTATGGTAACGCAAAGAAGTTGTGATATTGCACTTGGTCTACCATTTAATGTTACACAGTATGCAGTTTTAGTTAATATGATTGCAAAAGAAGTGGGATTAAAGCCAGGAATTATGACTTGGTGTATAAATAATGCACATATTTATGAAAATCAAATTGATGGTATTAAAGAACAAATAAAAAGATTAGATGAATCATATGAAGCCCCTAAATTGTGGTTAAATCCTGAAATAAAAGATTTCTTTAGTTACGACAATTCAAAAGAATTAAAAGATATTAAACTAGTTGATTATAAACATCATGATAAAATATCTATGCCGGTGGCCATATGAAATTAAGTGTAATTGCAGCAATCGGTAAAAATAATGAATTAGGCAAAAATAATGATTTAATTTGGCATTTACCTAATGATTTAAAATTTTTTAGAGAAGTAACTACAGGAAAAACTATTATTATGGGGAAAAATACTTTTGATTCATTACCAAAAATGTTACCAAATAGACATCATATTGTTTTAACATTTACTGACGAGAAATATCCTAATGGAGTAGAAGTATTTAAAAGTATTGATGAATTTTTAGAAAAATATAATGATAATGAAGAAGAGATATTTGTAATAGGTGGGGCATCAATTTATAAACAATTTATTAATTTAGCAAGTACACTATACTTAACTGAAATAGATGCAAGTGAGAGTAGCGCAGATGTTTATTTTCCTACATTTGATAGAAATGATTGGAAAAGTGAAATATTAAAAGAAAATAGTGATAATGGAATAAATTATAAACATGTAAAATATTTAAGAAAGTAAGGTTTATTATGGGAAAATTAATAGTAATAGAAGGTACAGACTGTTCTGGAAAAGAAACACAAACAAATAAAATAGTTGAAAGACTAGAAAATACTCAAAAAAAAGTAATAAAATTTTCTTTCCCAAATTATGATAGTCCAACAGGGAAAATTGTTGGAGGTCCATATTTAGGTAAAAAATCTATTAGTGATACATGGTTTGATGATCCTGTATTACTTGATCCTAAAATTGCATCATTGTATTATGCAGCAGATAGAAAATATAATGTTGATATAATTAACAAATATTTAAATGATGGATATATTGTATTTTTAGATAGATACGTAATATCAAATATGGCGCATCAGGGAAGTAAATTATCTAACAAAATAGAAAGAGAAAAAATCTTTAAATGGATAGAACAATTAGAATATGATTTATTAGAACTTCCAAAACCAGATATTACAATATTTTTACATATGCCATGTAAATATACGAAAGTGTTAAAGAAAAATCGTAGTGAAATAGATAAACTCGAAGAGAATGAAGAACATTTAATTAATGCAGAAAATACATATTTAGAACTTGCTAAACTTTATCAATATAAAACAATTGAATGTGTAGAGAATAATAAAATAAAAAGTATTGATACAATAAACGATGAAATATTTAATTATTTAGAAGGAATTTTATAATGAAACAAGAAGTAGAAGTTATAATGATTTTTAAAGTAAATGAATATGATAAAACATATATGGCATATACATTAGATGATATAATGAATAAGGATTTTAATGAAATAGATGTACATTTTATGAATGTAATAAATTATGAGAGCGAAAATCCAAAATTAATACCTATTTTAGATAATGAAAAAGAAAAAGTTTTAGAAGTATATAATGAATTAATTAAACAAAAGGAGAATAAAAATGTTTGACGTTGGAAGTATAGTAATAAATAAAAATTTGGTCTTTAAAGAAAAGGGAGAACTAGATCATGCATATAAAAATGGTAGACCGTGTTTAGTAATCGCACTTGATGAAGAAAATTATTATTATTTATCAATCTCAAGAACAGTTAAATCAACTGAAAAAACTAGTATTGATTTGCCTGACTTTAAAAAGAAGTCGTCACCATCTTTTAGAAATGTTTTTAAAGCTCCACTTTGTTGGAAAGACGAAAAAGGTAAAGTTCCTATTAAAACAATGTTAACAATATATAAGGAATTTGTTAAATATTATAGTAAACGTGAAAAATGTGAATATTATGATGAAGTTATTGAATATATTAACAAATATATAAAAGAAAATGAAAAGAATATACATTAATGTGTTTGACAAACAATTAAATATTTAGTATAGTTTTAATATATTAATTTAGTGGTGAAAAATTATAGTAATTATTATTAGAAATTTATAGAGAACTGGTGGTTGGTGAAAACTAGTAATATGATAATAATGAAATACAAATTTAGAACTAAATCCAAAACTCGGGTTAAGAGATAAGTGCATAGATTTATCTATGAATTAAGGTGGTACCACGGAATTTTTCGTCCTTATTCTTTAGATAGATCTATTTTATTTTTAGGAGGCGCTATGAAAATAAATAAATATATTGATGAAACCAACTTAAAAGCATATACTAAAAAAGAAGATATTGAGAAACTTTGTGAAAATGCAATAAAATATGATTTTGCAACAGTGTGTATAAATCCATGTAATGTATCATTAGCTAAAAATCTATTAAAACATTCTAATGTTAAAGTATGCACAGTAATTGGATTTCCACTAGGCCAAAATACTACTAATATCAAAGTATTAGAAACAAGAGAAGCAATTGAAAATGGTGTAGATGAAATTGATATGGTAATCAATATTGGAAAATTAAAGGATAAGGATTTTGAGTATGTAAAAAATGAAATAAAAAAGGTAAGAGATATTTCTAAAGATCATATTTTAAAAATAATTATTGAAACTTGTTACTTAAATGATGAAGAAATAAAAAAAATGACTTTGATGTGTAATGAATTAAAGGTTGATTATATAAAAACATCTACAGGATTTGGAAGTTATGGGGCTAGAATAGAGGATATTGATATAATAAGTAAATATAAAAATGATAAATTACAAATAAAAGCAAGCGGCGGAATTAAAGATTATAAAACCGCTATAGAAATGATTGAACATGGCGCAACTAGAATAGGAACTAGTAATGGAGTTAAAATAATTGAGGAGGAAATAAAATGAAATTATATGAAGAATTAAAGTGGAGAGGGTTAATAAAAGATGTTGCAGGAGAGGATATTGAAAAAAAATTAAATGATGAAAAAATCACTTTTTATTGGGGAACAGATCCCACTGCAGATAGTCTACATTTAGGACATTATTCATCATTAATTACAGCCAAGAGACTTGCTAAAGCTGGACATCATCCAATATTATTAGTTGGTGGAGCAACTGGACTTATTGGAGATCCAAGACCAACTGCAGAAAGAGAAATAATATCGGTTGAAGAAGTAAATAAAAACTTATTAGGTATTCAAAAACAAATTGAAAAAATATTTGAAGGAAAAGCAGAAGTAGTTAATAACTATGATTGGATTAAAACTTTTGATTTTATAACATTTTTAAGAGATGTTGGTAAATACATAAATGTAAATTATATGTTAAATAAAGATATAATTAGTAGAAGATTAGAAACAGGTATTACTTTTGCTGAATTTAGTTATACCCTTATTCAAGGTTATGATTTCTTACATTTATTTGAAGAAAAAAATTGTATTATGCAAGTAGAAGGTTCAGACCAATGGGGAAATATTACTACTGGTTTAGAATTAATTAAGAAAAAGACAGGAAAAGATGCATATGCATTTACAATGCCTTTGGTATTAGATGCTAATGGAAATAAATTTGGTAAAAGTGAAGGCAATGCATTATGGCTAGATAAAAATAAAACATCAAGTTATGCATTATATCAATACTTAATTAATAGTGATGATAAAATGGTAGAAGAATATTTAAAAATATTTACATTTTTAACACCAGAAGAAATTATAGATATTATGGAAAAACATAATAAAGAACCACATTTAAGATTAGCGCAAAAAACACTAGCATCTGAAATAATTAAAGATTTACATGGTGTAGAAGAATTAATTAGTGCACAAAAAATTAGTGAAGCACTATTTAGTGGAAATATTAAAGAGTTATCTAGTACTCAAATTGAAGAAGGATTATCAAAAGTACCTACATTTGAACTAAGTGAAGAAAAGAAATTAATAGATGTATTAGTTGATAATAAAATTGTTTCAAGTAGAAGAGAAGCTCGTGAATTTTTAGGTAATGGCGCAATTAATATAAATGGCGAAAAAATTATAGATGAAAATTTAATTATTAATTCAGAACTTGCTATAGATAATAAATACATTGTTATTAGAAGAGGAAAAAAGAACTATTACTTAATAAAGATACAAAAATAGATTTGTATCTTTTTAATTTGAATAATTTATGTAGTAGTGGTATAATATACTCCAATTGGGGGTAATATTGTGGAAATTAAAACTAAATATAATGATAAAAATGTAAAGCTTGATACTGATAATTTACAATCAATTGGTAGTGGTTATGAATCAAAAGTATATTCTTATAATGATATTGCAATAAAAATTCATAGAGATAACTATATAACAAAAACTGGATTACCATATAATTCGGTTAAAAAATTCAAAAAAATTGAAACTGAAAGAATATTAATGCCCCAAAATTTTGTATATGAAACATCTAATATGTTTCCAAAATACAAAGGATATACAACTAAACTAATTACAAATATAAAGAATAAAGCAGAAATAACAAATGTTGATTCTAATCATTTATATCAAGAAATAAATAAATTAAAATCCGATATTAAAATTTTAAGTTCAAATAAAATTTTAATATATGATATACTTTTTGAAGAAAATTTAGTGTTTAATGATAATATATATTTTGTGGATCCAGGAAGCTTCTATTACGATAAAAATTTAACTGTAGATCAAGTATATAATAACAATATGAAAGAATTAAATTTTATTTTATATTATTATTTGTTTTGTTTGTTTGATAAATTAGAATATATTGAATATGAACTTAAAAACATGAAAAATATTAATAAAAATTACATTATAAGTCATGATGTTGAAGAATTAGTGGGCGTATCAAGTTTTATATATAAACAAAAGTTTAAAAACGATTTTACAAAAAATCCAATGAAATATATAAATAATATAATTAAAATATTAGAAAAATATGAAAGTATAAAAAATTATAAATATATAGCACTAAAGAATTATGTGGAAAATGCAAAAAATAATTCAAAAAGTGTTAAAATGATTAAAAAAATTATTTATTAGGGGGAATAAAATGAACATTATAGTTAATCATAATTTTCAATATATAAAATTAGATACTTCTGATTTAAAGAAAATTGGTAGTGGGTGTGAAGGTAATGTATATAAGTATCAAGATATTGCGATAAAAGTTCATGATGACATTCCTATAAAAAAAACACTATCTCAAAAATTAGTAAAACAATTTAAAAATATTGATACAAAAAGAATACTATTACCAAATGGTTTAACATTTGAAAAAGCAGGAATATTTTTAAAATATGTTGGATATACAACACAGTTAATTTCTAATAAATTAAGAAAAGAACGATTAATAGATTTAGACTCTAATCATATATATGATGAAATACAATTATTAAAAAATGATATAAAATTATTAAGTGAAAACAAAATATCTGTTGATGATTTAAATTCAAAAGATAATTTAGTATTTAATGGTGATTTGTATTTTGTGGATCCAGGTAGTTACAATATTGATAATGGTAATTTTAATGAACTGTATACAAAAAATATGGATAAATTAAACTATGCATTATATTTATGTTTGTTTTGTTTATATAATGATTCAAACTATATTATGTATGAATTAAAAAATATAAATGGGACAAATATAGAAAATATTAATTACAAAATTGTACCATTAATAAGAAATATATACACTAAATATTTTAAAAATGAATTTTTAGATAAAACTAATGGTAACTATATTGAAGCCATAATTCAGATTTTAGAAAAACATGATAGTATTTTAAATTATAAAGATAAAATATTAAATGATTTTGTAAATAATTCAAATGAGGAAGTAGAGGATATTAAAACAATTAAAAAAATATTAAGATAGCTACTTGGAGGTAATAATATGCAAATATTAACGGAGTATAAAAATAGACTAATTAAACTTAATACTCATAGATTAAAAAAGGTGGGTAATGGTTATGAAGGAAATGTTTATAAATATAAAGATATCGCAATAAAATTGTATAGAAAAAAACCTAAAAAAACAGTATTATCTTACAATGAAGTTATTGGATTGAAATATATTGATACTCAAAGAATTTTATTACCTATAAGTGCTGTACATTCTTCAAATTTATTTTCTAAACAATCTTTTAGTGGATATTCAACTAATTTAGTTCAAGATGTTAAAGATATAAAATTTATAATAAACATAGATTCTAATCATTTATATAATGAAATAAACATTTTAGAAAATGATATAAGAAATCTTAGTAATAATAAAGTGAAAATTAATGATTTATGGAATATTAAAAATTTTGTATTTAATGGTAATTTATATTTTGTAGATCCGGGAAGTTATTATTTTAAAAAGGATTCATCAAATTCTGATATATTTGATGAAAATATGGAAGAATTGAGTATGGCTTTATACCAACATTTATTTTGCTTAGATAGTAATTTAGAATATATAGGTGCTGAATTAATGAATATGAATATAGAACATTCAAATGTTAATTTGAAAAGTATATTACCTTTAATTGGAAAAATATATGAAGATGATTATCATAAACATTTTTTGAAGAGTAATAAAAAATTTTATTTAGAATATTTGAAATACATATTAGACAAGTATGAAACCATATCCAATTACAAATTAAATGTTTTCAAAGAATATATTACTGATTCAAATAATGATGCTATTTATGTTAAAAATTTAAAAAAAATAATAAAATAAAAAAACTGGAATTTATTTTCCAATTTTTTTATTTTATTATCTACTGTAGAATTCAACTATTAATGATTCATTAATATCCATATTAAGTTCATTTCTTTCAGGTAGTCTAACAAATGTAGCTTCCATTTTATTTTCGTCATAATTTATAAATTCAACTCTATTAACTCTAGCTTCTAAAGAAGCTTTAATTGCTGGATGAGATTTAGAAGTTTCTTTAACTCCGATTACATCTCCAACTTTTAAAGTATATGATGGAATATCAACTTTTTTACCGTTTACTGTAATATGACCATGGTTAACTAATTGTCTAGCACCTCTTCTAGTAGAAGCAAATCCAGCTCTATAAACTAAATTATCTAATCTGCTTTCTAATAATTTTAAGAAGTTTTCACCATGCATACCTTTCATTTTAGAAGCTCTTTCGAATATCTTCTTAAATTGTTTTTCAGTTGTTCCATACATAAATCTAACTTTTTGTTTTTCAGTTAATTGGATACCATAGTTTGATGGTTTTCCTTTTCTTGCATTACCATGTTGTCCTGGACCATAAGGTCTTCTTGCAAGTTCTTTTCCTGTTTCTAGAGTTGAGAAGTTAACACGACGAGATTTTTTGAAAGCTGGCCCTGTGTATCTAGCCATTTTTTTCGTCCTCCTTCTTTGCAAAATAGAGGCTTGATAGATTTTATTATAGGGTGTTTATTTTAATATTTTCACTTGCAGCAAAAGCTACTTATAAAACAAAAGTAATAAACACGTTACAACATATCCATCTGCTGCCTAATCAATCTGCAGTTAAAATTATATATATTTTTTAATGAATAGTCAATTAAAATCTATGTTTTTTTAGAGTTTTTATGAGAAAAATATCTAAAAATCAAGGATATAGACTAATAAATTATACATAATGTGTGTTTTTATCATATTAATAAAATAGATAAACATCATATAAGGTGGTGAAAAAATGACGGAAATTTTAGATGTTTTAATTACTGATAACCTCTTAAATATTTTAATGATAGGTATTACATTATCAATTATAATGATGGCAGTTATACAAAAAATAAAAGGATTAACATTTATTACAACCGATAATCAAATATGGTTTATAAATTTTATTTTATCTTTTGGTATAGGAATACCATTTTCAATATTCTTTTATGAATTAAGTATATATGAAGGAATATGGATAAGTTTATTTTCATTTGTAGGTGCCCCTGGTATATATCTTGCTTTAAAAAAACAAAATATGATTAATTATACACCATTATCACTAGATGATAAAAAGGATGATGTAATTGAAGTAAAAAAAGAAAATTTAATTGATAGAGGTGAAGAATCATGAATATTTTAGGTGCACAAAGAATTATAACTTCTGATTTTACCAAACATGGATATTATGCCGAGGATTATTCAGGTGATCACTTATCTAACATCATATTTAATGGTAGAGGTAAAGTATTAAATGTTGTTAATAAATATAAATGTCATGAAGATAGTGTAAATAAAAATGATTTTAACAATAATAAAACTATTTGGGCAGATGGTGAATATTATAATTGTATATCAATAACAGGCAAAAATATTAGGTATCATAAAAGTGAAACTGGTGGAAATAGTGTATTAATAGAATCATATGATAATGGGGTGCCGCTTCGTTTTAAAATATTTCATATGGCAGATATATATGTCAAAGCAGGAGACATAATTGATTCAACTGTGATTATTGGTACTCAAGGTAATACAGGATTAGTATTATCAAAAAAACCTAGAACTAATCCTACATATGGAACTCATGTACATTTTCAAGTAGAAGATTTAAAGGGAAACTATATCAATCCAAGAAAATATGCATTAGGTTCAATTACAACAACATATTTAGAACAATCAAATAAAGTTGATACAACCAAAAATCAATTTAAAGTTTTGGTTCCAAAAATTAATATTAGAGAATCAAGTTCAGTAGCATCAAAAGATTTAGGATATGTATATAAGGGGGAAGTTTATACAATTTTAGATATTGTAGAAGATAACCAGTATATTTGGTACAAGATTACAACTAACACAGGATTAAATGGATTTGTTGCGAATGAAAAGGGATATAATTGGCTAGAAATTATTCCTGTAAGTGTTAATCTAGTTGTGCCGCCAATTACTGAAATGGAAATTGAGAATAATGTTATCGAAGAAAAAGAAGAAGGTAACACTATTGAGAAAACAAAAACAGAAAATACTACTAATAATATAATTAGTGAAATTGAAGAAATAACTACCTACAACCATACTTTAATATTCGAATGTATTAAAACAGATATATATGCAATAAAATTGAATGAAGGGGAAAAGTTATATATATCAAAATAAAAAATTTTCAAAAACTACAAATTTTATAAATTTGATATCAAACAATTATAGAAAAGAAAAAATTCTATAATTGTTTTTAAATATTGGAAAATAGTATAGATTAAATATGTAAAAACATCGATTTGATAAGAAAAAATAGGTGTGATATTT
>JAFSEX010000006.1 GCA_017435465.1 Bacilli bacterium | reverse complement strand
CACCATTTTGTTGCCTTAGCAGGCATTAGTCGTAAATTATTAACTATAATCTATTATATCTTAAAAGAAAATAGAGACTATATAAAATACGACAATATCAAAGACAAACTTAACTAAATTTTTTAAAAACTGAATTTTTTAAAAACTGAATTTTTTAGTTGTTTTTGTCATGCCTTATTTTAGATAAATTTATATTTTCAAACTTTTTCATAAAATTTATCATTTTAGACTTGACTTATATATAGTTGGTCTTTATTTAATTTTTGCAACATATTTTAAATGATCCTATACCACTGTATTCCCCATATAATGGTGTTGGAGATTTTTCATATGGAAATGTTATACCATTATATACTCTATTAGTCGTTTCTATCCAGCTATTTATATCTTCTTCTCTATTATGACTTCCAAACATCAATAATGGTCCATCTTTTATATAAAATTCCCCATTAAAATTATTTTCTTTATAAATTATAAGTCTTGTATTTTTATCAATGACAATTGTATCTAGCGTTGGAATATATGCGCCTGTAGAGTTTTCAGTAATTTTATAAGAATTGGGAAGTGAATTTATTGAGTTAGCATAATTACCTTTACCTAATATATCATTATATGTTCTATCTACTATATTTTCATTTGTTATGGTAAAGAATTTTTGTTTATAACTTGTTTTATCTCCGATTACTAAATCACTAAAATGAACTCTACATCCTTCTATTGGTGTTTGCGCTTCATCGCTACAATTCCAACCCGTTAAATCTGGCTCTTCTGTATTATCTTCAATTTCTGTTTCAGGTTCTGGTATTACTTGAGGTTCATCAGGCTTTTCAACATTTTCAGGAGCCTTTTTGCAAACAGGAATATTTTCTTTATCGCACTCCTCACTATTTACGTTAGCGACACATTTAAAACATCTATTATTAGTATCTCCTCCAACAAGTCCAATTAAAAATGATACTATCGATATTACAAAGAATACTGCTACACCATATATCAATCTCTTTACAAATATTTTTTGAGTTTTCTTTATCTCATCATCTTTTTGAGCAATTATTGCTTTAATAAAATCAATACTTCCCATTAAGATGATTATCACTGGTATAACAATTTTTATAATATTCATTACATGACCTAAAAAGATAAATAATCTAATTAGACAATCACAAAAGTTTGTTGAGGTCGCTAATATATTTAACATAATACATCACCTATTTATTTATAATTATTTGTCTAGTTTTATCACTATTTGTAGACATAATAAATTGTTCTTTATTTAATCCCTTTAAATAATTAATTAAATTATTATAATTTGTTAAATCTGTATTCCATTTTTTATTATATTCTACAACTTCTGCTAAACAATTACTTAAAGTCATTGCAGCATTTTTTTTAATATCATTTACTTTTCCAACTTTTATATTCCTAGAACCATAACTTTTATAAAATTCATAGAATCCAAATAGTGCGGCAATAACTATAATTGCTAATCCAACCATTTTAATTTTAGTAGTTAAGAATGCCCCCATAATTATAGCAAAGACTGATAATATAACTTTATAATTTATTATTTTTTCTGAAAATACTTCATCATGTGTTTTATTATCTATATGTTTAAATAATGATTCTTTTAATTCTTTTTCATTCATACCATCTTTAGTAACCCCTTCCCAATCTACTATTTTAATATTTATATCGGGAAGTTCTTTAGAATTTTTCTTTTCCATTAACTCATTATAAGCATCAATAATCCAATTTTTAGATAAAGATATTGCAAATTTTCTTGTAATAGTTAAACAGTTAGATAATTCAGGATTGATTGCAATATTAGTTACTTGAGTATAAAAATCACTCGCTTTTTCATAAATAGATGAATTTTCTTCAAATCTTTTATAAGCTTTTTCAACATTTCCATTTTCTTCTACAATAAATTTATTTTTAGCAATTTCTCTTCTAAGTTCCAACTCTTCAGAATCATAATTGAATACTAAATTATTTAACATATTATCCACTTGATTAGTCACTGATATAATACTATCATCTCTTGAATTCATAATTGTATTAAAATATTTATACATTTCATTATGAGTCTCAGATAGAGCAAGTATTTCTTTAATTTGTGGCCAAGAAGTGCTGAATTGCGCTAAATATGGATACATTTTATCATCTATTTCTATTGAATTCATTTTTTCTTCTATAAAATTTATCCATCTGTTTTTAGGCATTTCATTTATTCCTGCTCTAGTTTCTAATTCATTTGTCCATGCATCTATTTTTTGTAAAAGTAATACTTTGGTATCAATGCCAAATAAACCACTAGCAAATGCATCCATTACAGTAATAATTTTGTTTTCCATTTTTGATGGATCTTGCATAGTCAAATATCTATCTATCCATTTAATTGAGCTTTCTAATTTATTTGCTCTACGACATATTAAACAAAACAGTAATGATGTTTTTTCATCATCTTGAGCCATTGCCTCTTTTAATGCATTATTTGCAAGTTCCCTATTATTATTTATCCAAGCAGAAAGTGCGACAAGAGCTTTTGCTAACCAATAATTTGGTGCTTTCATAATTGTTTCCTCAGTCATAGATTCAAGAGTAGATTTTTTTATTACACTCATATCAGTTGATTGCAAAATACCTGTTGTTTGTCTTCTAATTGTATCATAATGTCCATATTTCTTATCTAGTTCTTGACTTGCCATTAAAATAGATTGTTTAGCATTTGTAACAACTGAAAGCATTTTTGTTTCACTCATAAATTCTTTGATTTGATCTGCTAATGATTTTACTTCGGTAGACATATTATTAACTTTTTCATCAACTTTATTAACATGTCCTGATACACTGCTAATATTACCTACTACATCTTGAAGACTACCCGCAACTGCTCCAAGATTACTTTCCAGTATTTCCAAATTAGCTGGGCTTATTACATAATCTTCCATATTTAGACACCTCTTTATTATTCAATACATAATTAGTTTATCATAATTTGTTAATATTTAAAACTCTTAAATAAAAATTTATATTTAAAAAGTACATTAAATACCTATATTTTGTATTAATGTACTTTTATAGTAATGTTTTAAATAATTCATATAGTGTATATAAACTATCTATTTTTACGTATTCATTTTTTTTATGCCAATTATCCCCTATTGGATTAATTAAGATAGTTGGAATATTTTTCTCACTAAAATATATAGCATCAGAAGTAGCAACACATTTTCCAATTTTTATTTCTTCACCTAATATATCATTTGCTTTATTAATAAAATCTTGAATTATTGGCAATTTATAATCAACATAAAAAGTTGGTCCACTATCTAGAACTTTTATTTCAATATCATTTGATAATTTCTTAATATTATCAATTATACTCTCAATTGTATTTTCTTTTGTAAATCTAATGTCTAATATCATAGAAGCTTTATCTGGGACAAGATTAATAGATGTACCACCATTAATTTTTGATAAATTTACACTTGTCATAAATTCATTTTTTGATTGTGGCATTCTATATATTTTTAACAGTTCTTCATATATATTAATTAATTTTAAAATCGCATTATCTCCATTATATGGTTCAGAAGCATGTGCATTTATTCCTTTTGAAGTAATTTCTAATTGTAATAATCCTTTTTCTTCCACTATTAATTCAAAGTTTTTACCTGCATCAGGTATTATGGCTAAAAAAGAATTATATTCTTTTAAAATTTCTTTACAACAAAATCCACCTATTTCTTCATCAGATGTAATTATAAAGGCTACTTTTTTATTAGTTTTATTATTTTTTAATAATGACATAATTACACTTAACCCAGATTTCATGTCAAATGAACCTCTACCATATAAATTACCATCTTTAATAGTAACTTTATACTCTTCATTTGGAACTACATCCATATGTGCACAAAAAATTATATCTAAATTTTTATCTTCAGTGTTTGAAATAACTAAATTCTTATAATTATTAATAATTATTTCTCTAATGTAATAATCTTTTAATTCCTCCTTAACTATATCAAAAGCTTTATCAAATTCTTTATAATTTTCTTTAATTGTTACACATTCAATTAAATTACTTAAATTTTTAATTATTTCATTAATTATATTATCTTTTTTATTCATAATAATTATCCTTTCTTAATGAACACTCATAATGATTTTTAATAATTTTTTAAAATTAATTTTCATATACTTATCACCTATTTTCAAATATTTTTAACCACAATCCATTATATATATTGACTAAAATATAGTCAATTAAAATTTAAAAAATCTATGCAAATAGTACTTGCATAGATTTATAATTATTATTTTATAAATGATACAAGCACTATAAAACCACTTGTATCATAAGAACATCTTATTTTACAAGTGTTAATAAATAGCGTCTTCTTATATTTATAAAATTTTTCATAATATATTCCTCCATTTATTAACTATATATATTTTTATTATTTAAATATAAACTAATTATACCAATTATTTCCATGATTAACAAGATTATTTCAGTAAAAATTGCGATTACTGAATTAATATGTATTGCGTAAATTAGAAAACACAAACTTACAGGTACTGCTAAGAATCTATATATTTTAATATTGTCTTGCCATATTGAATATGTAGATGTTATCGATGCAAAAATTGATACAATACTAAATATATCTTGGTATCCCATAACGCCTGATATTATCGCAATTAAAATTAAAGTAATTAAAATTAATTTGCTGTTTTCCCGATTTTTTTTACTATTTATATAAAACCAATAATTTCTAATAAGACTAATTAAAGTCATTAATGCTCCAGTTATTGCGTTTAATAATAAATAATGTAATCCATAAAATATACAATACAATACACATAAAATAAGTATATTTTTTTTCTTTTTAGCAAAATAAGTTATACCAAGTAGAATTGTCGCAGTTATTACAAATAATTGTGATAATAAATAACTATTCATAATTCCTCCATTGTTTTATATATACCAGCCATGTCCATTATCACTCAATTTTTTAACCATATATTTTCTTTTATCGGATTCAATATTATTTGAATTATTTCTTTCATATGAAACTTCATCGATAATTAAATTATTATTATAATATGCATCTTCAAAATTATTTGCTCTGAAGATTCTTTCTGACATTGAACCTTTATATAAAATTCTTGCATAACTATAATCATACAGTTTTAAATCTTGCAAATATTTATCTGAATAATAAATTAATAATTTTCCTATACCTTGCCCTCTATATTCAGGATTGACTGCAAATCCAGCATAGTAAGCAATTTTATCTTCATCATAGAATTTAATACCATGATTTTTATCAGCGCCATCTAAAATACAATTTATTCCGGCTATTTTTCCATCTAAATAACATCCTAATATAATTCCATTTTTTTGATATGAATTATATTCTACTTCTATATCTTTATCTGTCAACTGTTCATTATAAGGATAATCCCTAAAAACAGTTATTACTTTTTTAAAATCATCTATATTCCTAATTGCCTTTAATACTCTTAATTTATGATTTTTATCATAATATCTATATGTTTCAAAATTTTCCATTATAATTCTCCTCCTATAATTAAATTTTTTTATTATTTACAATAAATTAATACTCTATCTTTGTTGTTTAACTTGTAATTGTCATCAACTTTTTTATCATTTACATAAGCCGTTATATTTTGTATAGGCAAACTAAATTTGTGAACAAAGTCTAATGGTGTTGCTCCTTCTGGTAACTCAATTACTTCTCCTTTCGAAGTGTATACATATACTTTGTTACCAAATAATTTTTTTTTCGCATATTCAACAAATTTTTCTGGTTCTTTAAAGGTTTCATCAATTTCTTTTAATGATTTATAAAATTGATATTTATTTTTTAAATCTTCTTGCATTTTATTTCTTGCTTCACCCTTATTAATATCCCAATATGCCATTAATCCAAAAGATGCAATTTTATCCATTTCAAATGTTCTTATTTGCGTTTGAGCTAATTTTTGGTTTGGTCCAAAAACTGTAGTATGAAGAGATTGATACATATTTGTTTTGGGATTACTTATATAATCTTTAAATTTAGAATTTATTGGTTTATATTTATCATGAATTACTCCTAATGTATAATAACAATTTTTAACATCTTGAACTATTATTTTTAGTGCTAATAAATCATGAATATCATCTAAATTTTTACCTGATTCTAATTGTTTATATACACCATAAATATTTTTTGTTCTAGTTTTTATTACATTGGGAATATTTTCATCAGATAACATTACTTTTATGGTAAGAAGCATTTCTTTTAACACTCTTTCATTAGAAATACTATTGTTTTTTAATTCTGCATCTATTGATTTATATTTATCTGGTTCTAAATATTTTAGTGATAAATCTTCTAGTTCACTTTTTATTTTATAAGCTCCAATGTTATAAGCAAACGGCACAAATATTTCCATTGTTTCTACTGCATTTTCTTTTTGTTTAAATTCACTTTTAAATTCTAGAGTTCTCATATTATGAAGTCTATCAGCAAGTTTAATAATTATAATTCTTACATCATTTCTAACACTAGTAATTATTTTTCTTGTATTAGCTAAATTTTGTTCTTGTTTAGAAGAAAAATTCATCTTTTTTAATTTGGTTACTCCATCTACTAAATTTGCGATATCCTTATTAAACAATTCTGTAATCTCTTTTTTTGTTGCTTTGGTGTCTTCTAAAATATCGTGTAGGAGTGCTGCACATATTGTATCACTATCAGCGTGCATTTCTGACAAAATACATGCAACATTCAAAGGATGAGTAATATAAGGCTCTCCACTTTCCCTAATTTGGTTATTATGCATATATTCTGCATAATAATAAGCTTTTTTTATCATGTCTATTTCATCATAATTATAAGTTTTTACTTTTTCAAGTAAATCATTAATAGTTACCATAAATCCCTCCTTTTTGTATTTGTAATTTTAGTATATTATAGGTATTTTAATAAGTCCAATACTTATTTTTTATATAACTAATTTAAAAAAAACACATTATTAATTTTTTTAATCTTTCAAATATTTATTTTAATAAATTATGATTTTAAAAATATTTACCATTTCAAAATTTATTTCATAAATAAAAAAAATAATAGATATAAAATAAAATTATACCTATTAATTTTTTGTTTCTTCATTATTAACGTTTTCTTTTAAATAATTTATAAATTCTTTTGATGCATATGTTTGAAATTCAGAAATATATGCGATACAAACTTGTACTTTAGGAAGAGAATTATCAAAATCAAAAGAAATAAATTCATCATTACAAGCATAGTTTTCAGCAAAAACTTTTATAAAATAACCAACACCCATACCGCGTTTTACAAAGTCCAGCATCATTTCGGTTGTCCAACAATCAATAATTGATTTTATTTTTACGCCTTGTTTTTTAAGATATGAATCTAATTCTTTTCTAGCTGAAGAAATTTTATAAGGAGCAATAAATGGAAGTTTATCTAAATCTTCTATTTTTATATTTTTTTGCAAATATCCAAAATATTTTTTACTAGCCACGAAACAGTTATCAAGAGTTACTAAATTACATACATCAAGTTTAAATCTATTTGAGTCTATTGGTAGACTATCAACAATTAGGTCTAGATTTCTTGTTTCAAGCATATAAATCATATTTGAAGTTGATAAATTAACTATTTCAAATTTTATACCAGGATACATTCTATTAAAGTTTTCTATATATTGTGTAAGAAAACATGTACCTATATGCGTAGGCACGCCAATTTTTATTGTACCAGTTTTTAAATCACTAAAATCTGTAAGTATTTGTTCACCTGTACGTATTGTATTAAATGCATTTGAAACATAATAATACAATTTTTTAGCTTCCGGAGTTGGTTCCACGCCCTTAGAATTTCTATAAAATAATTTAATTCCTAGTTGATTTTCTAACTCTTTTATATTATGACTTATCGAAGGTTGCGATACATAGAGTGATTCAGCAGCTTTTGAAATGTTTTTAAGCTCATATACTTTTATGAAAGTTGAGTATAAATTTAAATCTACATTCTTATCCATAATAAATAATTCCCTTTCTAAAACAATTAAAATATATCTAAAATTAAATACATTTTAGCACATTTCTTGGTATAAGTAAAATAATTATTATAAATACTTGATATAAATTTCATTTATATCTAATAAATAATAAAAGAATTATTACTCTTTAATAATAATTCCTAATATTTTAGATAATGATAAAGCTTGATTCATATTCACTATTACGCCTTTTAACTCATTGCTAGTTATCATTATTCCATCTATGTCACAAGTGCTTAAATCAATATTTTTTAAAGGGGTGTTACCTAGCTCTACACTAACTAGTTTAGAATTTTCAAAATATGTGTTTTCCAATTTTGAAGAAATTATACTTCCACCAGTAAAATTACATTCATTAATTAAAATATTTTTAAATCTTGAAAATGATAAATTAATATAAGTACAATTACATGAAGAAAATAAAACATTATTTAAAATACTTCCTGAATAATCACTGCCTACTAACTTACAATTTTTAAATTCTACTCTATGTATTCCATTATCACTAAATTTAAAATTAGATAAATCACAATTTTCAAATATTACATCCATTAAACTAAATCTATCAATTTTAATATTTTGAAATGTACAGTTTTTAAAAATACAATTATTTATTTCTAAAAAATCTTTTTTAATATCTTCTATATTTTGATTTTCAAATATGTATCCATTAATTTCTTCCGATGAAGAAATTAGAGTTTTTAAATTATCACTAAATTCTAGTTTAACGGGAAATTTAGGTTTAATAATACTTATATTTTCCATTAATTATATAATGTGTTTTTATATTCTTTTAAAACTTCTATACTATTATCTAATTTTTCCTGTTCTTCATCAGTTAATTTAAGGTATACAACTTCTCTTATTCCTTTTTTATCTACTACCGCAGGCATTCCGTAATAAAGATCTGTTTTTTCATCATACACAGATACTGTAAGTATTGAATTGTCATTATCTAATACCGCATTAGTAAGACGTGTTAAACACATACCAATTCCATAATATGTTGCACCTTTTCTATTAATTATTTCATATGCTGCATTTTTAACATCTAAAGCAATATCATCTAATCTCTCACTATTTATATATTCTGTTACTCCTCTAAGGCCGACAATTGCACTATTCCAAGGGACGAATTCACTATCACCATGTTCCCCAATTACATAAGCATGTACGTTTTTAGGATTAATTTTTAATTCATCACCAACTAGATAACGAAGACGTGC
The DNA here is from genome assembly GCA_017435465.1 of Bacilli bacterium. GTDB lineage: Bacteria > Bacillota_I > Bacilli_A > RF39 > UBA660 > JAFSEX01. The sequence continues at coordinate 73,935 of JAFSEX010000006.1, read as the reverse complement.
GGTATCTAACATAGTACCACTTCCAATAACTTTAGATGGTTCTTTTTTTGATAATTTCATAGTTACATGTGTCATTATATCTACTGGATTAGTCGCAATAAAATATATACCATCAAAATTTGTCTGATTAATTTGTTCAATTATACTTTTAAATACATCATAATTCTTTTTAATTAAATCTAGTCTAGTTTCCCCTACTTCTTGATTTTTACCTGCACATATACATATTATGTCTGCATCATTACAATCATTATAATTACCAGATTTTATATTTATTTTTGATGGAGCAAAAGCAAGACCATGATTTAAATCCATAGCTTCCCCTTCTGTTCTTTCTTTATTAATATCAATTAAAACTAATTCTTCTACCTTAGTTCTTTGATTTAACAAAGAATATGCATAACTCATTCCAACATTTCCACAACCAATTATTACTACTTTATTCATAATACATTCCTCCTTTATTTTATATATTAAGTATAATAATAAAATAAATATTTGTAAAGAAAAAAATATGAAACTATATTGATTCATATCTTTTGTTTATTTTATTCCAATCAAGGATATCAAAAAAATTGTTTATATATTCTTCTTTGTTATTTTTATAATTAATATAATATGCATGTTCCCATAAATCAATATTCATTATTGGTTTATATCCATAAAACTCCGGAATAGCTTGATTAGGAAAATTTAAAATTTGTAATTCATTATTTCTATCTTTTACTAAATATGTATATCCTGAACCTTGTAATGTTTTTACACAATTTAATATTTCTTTTTTAAAATTATTATGATTACCATATTTTTTTTCAATATCATCTTTTATTTTGCCAACTAATTTATTATTTTTATTTGGACTTATACTATCAAAGTATATTTCATGATTTATAACTCCGCCTAAATTAAATAATGCATCGTATGTATCGTTTTGTTCCATTTTATTAATTGCACTCAAAACTCCATCTAAATTATTTTTGGCTACATATTGAATTTGATATTTATTTAATATTTTATTTAGATTATTCAAATAATTTAAATAATGTTTATTGTAATGCAATCCAAGAGTATGTGTATCTATATATGGTTCTAATTCAGAGTAACCATAATTCAATTTATCTTCTTTTAACATTCCATCACCAAGATATTATATTAAAGAAAATGTTAATTTATGTTATTTTTTCATATTGTTCCCAAAAAAATTAATTTTGATTATTTTTGTCATCATAATTGTATGTATAAATTTGATTAAACAATTCACTTATATTTTGTTTTTTTATTTGGAAAACCAAATTTTTATTACGATATCTACCTACATATGTACCTGATTTTTGCATTCTAGAAACTAAAAAAATTTCGATTTTTCCTTTTTGTAATAAATCTATAAATATTTTAAAACTTTTAAGAGTATATAAAGTGATTTGATAATATCTGAAATATTCTATTCCATCTATTTTTTTCTTACTGGCTTTAATAATTGCAAAATTGTTAAGTTTTGTTAACACATGTTTTTTGATATTATCAAGATATATATATGCTTCTTGCTCAATTAAATTTTTATTTTTATCATAAATTTGCAAATATAATTTATTTTCTTTTATCAAAAAACTAAAAAGGTAGTTTTTGTTTGATTCTTGTTGTTCATTAACTTTTATTTTTTCAAATAATATTTTTTTATCAGGAAAATCTTTATCATTTTTTCCATAAGTTTCATTAAGACGTATTATTTCTTTATCAGTTGGACCATCAAGTGCTATTGAAAATAATGAAATAGGAAATCTGCTAAACCTAGTTGTTGATTTTATTTCTATATTTTTATAATCAGGTGTGTAATTAGTATCTATTTTTTTGCCCAATTCATTTTCAAAGGTCAACCCAACATTTCCATATCCTTTTGTAACACCTTTTATCCATCGTTTTCTTGCAATTACTTTAAATTTCTCGATTAAATTTTCAAAATTTTCATTCATATATTTTTATTTTTCCTTTCACTATATAATACAGCGAAATATTGACATTTTCTTTTTTTAATTGAAAAAATTTCAAATTTTTTTAAAAAACGATCGGTCGTAGGCACAAAAAAAAAGAGCCATTGCCCTATAATAAGTTGGTGCGGATGAAGGGACTTGAACCCCCATGGATTGCTCCGCTAGATCCTAAGTCTAGTGCGTCTGCCAATTCCGCCACATCCGCAAAGTGGTGGACCCTGTAGGACTCGAACCTACGACCGATCGGTTATGAGCCGATAGCTCTAACCAACTGAGCTAAGGGTCCGTTTACTCATCCATAATAACATATTATTTTGATGAGCGCAATAAATTTATTCAATTTTTTTGAATTTTTTTTAAATTTATAGTAGAATATTATTCACGGAAGAAGGAGTTAATATGAAAAGTGTTGGAATAATTGCTGAATATAACCCATTTCATAATGGACATTTATATCACCTCAATAAGGTGAAAGAAATGTTTCCTAATCACAATGTTGTTTTAGTACTTAGTGGAAACTTTTTACAACGTGGTGAAATAAGTATAATTAACAAATATGACAAAACTAGAATTGCATTAGAAGCGGGTATAGACTTAATAGTTGAGCTACCCTTTAATTTTGCTACGCAGAGTGCAGATATATTTGCTCGTGGCGCAATAGAAATTTTAAATACTTTAAAAGTAAATACTTTAGTATTTGGTAGTGAATCAGATGATATTACTTCCATGGTAGAACTTGCAAATATTCAATTAAACAATAAAGAATATCAAAATATAATTAAGAATTTATTAGATAAAGGCTTTAACTACCCTACCGCCCTATCTCAAGCATTAAAAAAACTAACTGGAACTGAAATAAATACTCCAAATGATATTTTAGGTCTTAGTTATGTAAGAGAAATAATTAAAAATAATTATAATATTAAACCAATATCTATAAAAAGAACTAATGATTATCATGATTTAGATAATGATGAAGATATAATTAGTGCTTCAAATATTAGAAATAAATTGAAAGATAATATTGAAATAGAAAAATACATTCCAAAAATAACATATAAATATTTAAATAAAAAATCACTATTTATTAGTGATTATTATAACTACTTAAAATATAATATAATTTCCAACATTAATAATTTAGATGAATATTTAACTGTTGATGAAGGTATAGATAAAAGAATTAAAAAATTTATATATAAATCTAATAGTTATGAAGAATTAATAATGAATTTAAAAACAAAAAGATATACATATAATAAACTTTCTAGAATGTTATGTCATATTTTAACAAACTATAAAAAAATGGATACAGATAATAATATAGAATATATAAGAATTTTAGGAATGAATAATAAAGGCAAACAACATTTAAATAAATTAAAATCAAAAATTAATATTCCAATAATAACTAAATTTAGTGATTTTAATGAAAAATATAGAAATTTAGAACTTAAACTTGCCCATGTTTATTCTATCAATAATGATAAATACACAGAATCTGAAATAAGTTCTAAAGTAATAATTAAGAAAGAATAAATTTTGAAATTTTTTAAATATATGATATAATACTCAACATTTAACAAAGGGGGATTTTAAATGGCTATATATGATAATTTAAACATAGAAACTTTAGTTAAAGAATATTATGGTAAAGATTCAACTCAAAATGAAATAATAATTAATAAAAGAAATACAACTTTTTGTACAAGTAAAGTTAATGATTATTTTGAAGAAGTAAAAAAATATCCAAAACTTTCAGTGGAAGAACAACAAAAATATATTACTGAATATTTAAATGGTAATAAAGAGGCAAAACAAATTTTAATAAATAGTAAATTATATTATGTATTTTTAGTCGCTCTTGGTTATATTGGTAACGGAATAAATTTAGAAGATTTAATTCAAGAAGGTAATATTGGATTAATTAAGGCTGTAAATAGTTTAAATAATTCAAATAAAAATAATTTTACTTTTCAAATTAATTGTTATGTTAATTATTATATTAATAGTTTTATAGAAAAAAATAGTAATAAACAAATAACTAAACATATGACATCTAATCAATCGATTAGAATGATTAAATATTATAAAAATCAAATTTTAAAAGATTCAAATATAGAAAAAATTTGCGATGAATTAGATATCACAAATAGTGAAACAATAGAACCCATAAATAATAGTATTAGTTTAAATATAAATTTAGAAGACAATTCAGAATTAGGTGAAATTGTACCTAATGATAAATATAATCCAGAAATAATTTTATTAAAAGAAGAACATGACTTATTTCCAATTATTAACAATAGTAATTTAACCGAAAGACAAAAACAATATATAATAGTAAGATGTGGATTATTTGATAATGTTTTTAAATCAAAACGCGTAACTGCTAAATTATTCAATGTATCACCACAGTCAATTAATTGTATTCATAAATCTGTTGTAAAAAAACTTAAAGTTAATAAACAATTTATTGAATTGTATAATAGTGTTTATCATAATCATATAGAATATGAGATTTTAAATACTGAAAAAGAAGAATATAGTAAACAAATGAAAAAGAGACATTTATTAAATAAGGGGAAAATGTGGTTATACATCAAAAAATATATTTATACTTTTTTCTCCCATCACAGTAAAAGCCAAATAGATAATGCTCTTTCTACTCTATCAAAAGATGAAATCAAAACTATAGAAAATTTAGTTAAAGACAAAGATGCAAGTTTAAAACAAGAGTTTTTTAATATTTTAGACAAACTATCAAATATTTTAGATAAAGAAAATTATCATAGTTTGGATAAAAAAGAAAGAAATATTAAAAATTTATTAAATACTGAATCAATTATTGATTTGAAATACGCTAAGGAAAAAATAAACGCTGCTTATGATTTTATAAAAAAACTTGAAATTTTAAATAACATAAAAGAAAACCCTTCCAACAGAAAAGAGTACTCTATAAAAATAAGTTACAAAACGCATAAAGATGAATACAATGGATTATATTATACTTATAATATTCGAATTGATGAAAAAGATATAGATAAAATTAATATACTCTTAAATTTAAATTTAAATTTTAAAAAATGTGCAGATGGATTAAATACAATTACTGATTTTATAAAAAAAATAAATGAAAATTCCCAAACTATATTAACAACATTTGATAAATCAGGCAATTCAGTAATAAATAACAATTCTAATATCAAAATTACTACACAAATTAATAATATTGAAGAAAATAATAAATTTGTACTTTTACATAAATATCTAAAAGAAAATGCAAAGAAAAATAAAACAAAAATCAAAAAATAGAAAAGAAATAATTATCTTTTCTATTTTTATACTTCTATCTTTGTATTTTTATTTATTATATTAGAAGAATACTTAATTTCAAATAAATCATTAGGAGTACACTTTAACAATTCACAAAGTTTTTCTATATATTTAAAAGATATTGAAGTTGTCTCTCCTCTAATAATTCTATTTAAATTTCTAGTTGTTATATTCATATTTTGACATAACCAATATTTGGATTTTCCATTTTTTTCTAATAATTCATTAATGTTCATTTTTATCATACTACATCACCAAACCTTATATTAAAATTGTACAAAATATAGTGATTTCAAATAAGATACTTGCATTACCCCTAATTTATAATATATAATACAAGTACAAAAAAAATAAAATACTATTTTATTTATGTGTTTTCAACCTTAGAGAGGACTAAATATCATGAAAAAGTTATTATTAAAATATAGAAAATCAAAAATTAAAAAAATTTTATATAATGAAAAAATTGAAAATGCTTGTATTATTTATAACTTATTAAATAATAACACATTAGATTATTTAATTAAAAGTTTACTAAAAGGAAAAGTAAGAACAAACAAAAAATTTAATAATGGGAACTGTTATCTTAATAAAGAGAAACAATTTATCACATTATTAAATCAATTTATTACATTTGCTAAATGGCAATTTTATTTTTTAGATAATGTTAAATTTAATTCAATACTAGAAAAATTTATTTCATCAAAATATAGTAATGTTTTATTACTAAAACATGCTTGGGGAAGTAATGAATATATTGATGAATATAATTTAAATTTTAAAAAGATAATGATATCTAATTTTGTTTTTAATCTTAAATATTGTAAAAATATATTTGAAGATATTTTAAAAGAAGAAAAGATAGATATTGATTTAACGAATTTAGATAATATTAAAGAAAAAGATATAGATAAAATACTAAATATATTACGCGAAATATTTTATACATCGTTCTTTAAGTTTGAAATATATGAATTAGTAGATCCAATAGATAAAGATGTAGAATATATATATAAATTACATTATACAAAATTGTTAAATAATTATAAAAATAATTATGATATGTTAGAAAGTTTAATAAAATATGAATAATTATCCAAAATAATGATGGTTAATAAGTAATAATAAGATTCCAAATACAAAAGATATAGATATAATCCTATATCTTTTATATTTTATGGCTTCAGGTAATAATTTTATTAATGATATATAACTCATCATTCCCCCTACAAAAAGTAATATAGAATTTAATATTGTATCACTTATATAATTTCTAAAAATTAAATATATTAATAATCCACCTATAGGCTCAGATATTCCTGAGATAAAAGTATATAGTAATGCTTTAATTTTTGATTTAGTACTATAATATATTGGTAAAGATATAGATATACCCTCCGGTATATTATGAAGCGCAATTGCTATAGTTAAAGATATTCCTAAAGTTATATCTTTATACGAAGATATGAAAGTTATAATACCTTCTGGTATATTATGAAAGCATATCGCAATTGCGGAGAACAGTCCTATCTTATAAAGTTTTTTATTAGTAGTAACATCACTACTTTCTGGAATATATTGATCAATTAGATAAGTAAATAATGCACCTAAAAGAATTAATAAAATAATAAATATTAAACTGTATTGTTTTATAAGATAAGAATATCCAGTTGGAATTAAATCAGTTATTGATACACCTAACATAATACTTGCAGCAAAACTTAAAGCAGATATTAATATAGTGTTATTTACTTTTTTTGATGTGAAAATTATTATCGAACCAAGCATTGTAGACAATCCAGATATTGTTGTTAAAATTAATGGTACTGTTATATTATTCATATATATCACCATTAAAGTATAGTTTTTAAAATTATGATTTATTCTTAAATTTTAATGCTTCTTTTCCACCTTCTTTATATTTATTAACCCACTTTCTTACAGTTGCAGGATATGTATTAAACATTCTGGCAGTTGGTTTAATTCCTATTTCTAAAGCATTTTGTACCATGTCATATAACATTGTTTCTTTCTCTTCTTTACTCTTATTTTTATATAAATCTTTTTCGTCAACATTATATAAGATAAATTCAGTTGGCATCCCAATCACTCCTTAATTTACATATAGTCTACTTTTATTTTACCAAAAAATGGTAATTTTTGGTAAAAAAGAAAAAAGAAAATGAAAAAAATCATTCTCTTTGTATATAGATAACTCACTTTTTAATATTATTTATAGTTTATTAGGGTTATTATCTATTTCTACATTTATATTTTTATTGATTTTATAATGATTTATTATTTTAATTAATGTATCATTTAGTTTGTCATCCTTTTTGTATTTTATAATACATTGATAACGATATACATTATTTATTTTATACATAATTGAAGTTGTTGGTCCTAGTACAATTGTATCATTATTTAAATGTTTTTTTAAATAATCACTTATTTTTCTACTTTCTTCCATTCCCTTTACATAATCTTTTGAAAGTATTCTAACTAATGTAATATAGTAATAAGGAGGATAACTCATTTGCTTTCTAATAAACATTTCCCTTTGATAAAAAGCTTCATAATCATGACTTCTTGTATAATTGATGCTGTAATGCTCTGGATTGTATGTTTGAATTACTACTTTACCTTCCATATCACTTCTTCCAGCACGACCTGCAACTTGACTTAATAATTCGAATGTTCGCTCGCCACTTCTAAAATCTGGAATATTTAGTGATGTATCTGCATTAATTACACCAACTAAAGTGACTTTTGGAAAATCTAATCCTTTCGCAATCATTTGAGTTCCAAGTAAAATATCATATTTTTCTTGTTTAAAATCATTTATTATTTTTTCATGGCTACCTTTTTTACTAGTAGTATCTACATCCATTCTAATTATTCTTGCATTAGGATATAAAAGATTTAATTCTTCTTCAATTTTTTGAGTACCTGTACCTAAGTTTTTTAATTCTCTTCCACCACATTCTGGGCATGTATATAACATCTTATCTCCATATCCACAATAATGACATCTCATTGTATTTGTTGTTTTATGATAAGTTAAAGATATATCACAATTTGGACATTTATGAGTAAAACCACAATCTTTACATGTTACAAAAGTTGAATATCCTCTCCTATTTAATAATAAAATTATTTGTTCACCTTTTTCTAGTCTATCTTTAATATCTTTACTTAATTCTTTTGAAAATGTAGAATTGCCTTGTTTTATTTCATCTTTCATATCAACTATTTTTACAATAGGTAGTTTACTTTTACCTACTCTAGTTTTAAGCTCTAATAATTTATATACTCCTTTTTTAGCTCTTGCATAACTTTCTAGAGATGGTGTCGCACTTCCTAAAATTAGTGGACAACTATGCGTTTTACTTCTAACTTTCGCAATATCAATCGCATGATATCTTGGATGATTATCTTGTTTATATGAAGAAGTATGTTCTTCATCTATAATAATCGCCCCTAGTTTTTTAAATGGTGCAAATATCGCACTTCTGGCTCCTATTACTATATCAACTTCATCATTTAATATTTTTCTATATTCATCGTATTTTTCTCCATTTGATAAACCACTATGTAATACAGCGATCTTATCACCAAATACATTAGTAAATCTATTTACCATTTGAGGAGTTAAACTAATTTCTGGTACAAGCATAATAACTTGTTTGTTATCTTCAATAACTTTCTTTATAACTTCAATATATACTTCAGTTTTTCCGCTTCCAGTAACACCATATAATAAATAAGTTATATCGTTATTTAAATTATCAATTATTTCATTTGCTATTTCTTGTTGTTTTTCTGTTAAAACAATTTTTTTATTTTCTTTTATAACATTATTCTTAAATCTATATACTTCTTCTATAATGACTTTGATCAAGTCTTTTTCTACTAATGTTTTAACTACGGCTGAATCAAATAAACTTTTTTCTAATTTATCATTTTTTAATAAAGATTCTAAAAGTTCAATTTGTCTTTTACTTCTTTGATTATTATTTATATATTCTTTTATAATATTAATTTTTTGATTTAGACTAATATAACTTTTAGTTTTTATTGAAATATTATTTTTTTCTTTAGCTTTTAAAGCAGTTGGTAACATTACTTGATATGCATTAATTAATGTACAAAATGTAGTTTTACTAATATATTCACCAAGGTTTAATAATTCATTATTTAATACAGGAAAATCATCTACTACATCTATTATATTTTTTAGTTTATATTCAAATTCATCAACACTTTTATTGTCTATTTTTAAAATAAAGCCTTCTAATCTTTGTGGACCAAATGGTATTAATACTCTACATCCTACTTTTGCTTTTTCTTTTAAATGCTCTGGAACAACGTAAGAAAAAGTTTTATTTAAAGCTTCAACACCTATACTAGTTAATACACTTACTATCAAGTTATCACACCCTTTGTTCAATTATATCATTTAAAGAAAATAACATAAATACATTTATGTTATCAAATTTAAAGTTTCGAAATTATTAATTATATAACTACTTATAATTTCCATATCACAAGAAGTAAATAGGATTATCATTCTATCAAATTCAGTTAATTCATAGACTTTTTTTTCTTTTATATTTTTTAAATCATTATAAATATTTAAATTATAAATTACATTTTCATTTATATTAACAATATTTGATTTTTTTCTACTAAAATAATTATTAATATTTATAATTATAATATCTTTATTATCAATAATAGTATTGTTAAATAAATTATCTTTTTTAGAATCATTAATAAATATAAATGCTGTTTTAGAATTAATTTTTATTTTTTTATAACATTGTTCCTTTTTCATATACTATTTCTCCTTTTGTATAAAATATCATAAAGAGAAATAAATAGCAAAAACTATAAATTCAATATTTGTATAATTTTTAAATTGATTTTTGAGTATCTAAATAAAGATTCAATCTTTTTTCAATAGTTTTTTCATCAACTGTGTAATTTTTATAAGTTATATCATAGTATTTCATAATTGAATTTATTTTATAATTCACTTTTATCATATTTTTTAAACTATTTATTAACCTTTTTCTTTTTTTAATATTATTTTCAACTTTCAAATCATTAAATATTTGTTCAATAATTAAATTAGTATTTTCGTTTAATTTATCTATATTAAAATGTTCTTTCATTATTTTATTATTATCAGAAAAACTTAATGCTATTTTAGTTCTATAATTACAATAGTTATCATAATCACCGATATTAAAATAATAATTACATTCTTCTATCATTTTTGACAAATATTTTTTTCTATTAATTAAATATATTGGAACATTAAAATGTTTGGCAACATTAACATCTTTTTCTGTGACTTTATCAAAAGCAACTACTCCACTAGGCATAATAGCTTTATTATTCTTAAATCTTTTTATTACAACTTCATTATATGCTTTTCTACTATTCTTAATTAAATTCTTGCCAGTCATTATTCTAGATTTAGGTAACTTAATATTATTTTTGTAATATTTTATTGAATATGATATATCTTCACATCCAATATCCAGTATATCAGACGCTTCAATATTGTTAAAAGCTAATATATATCCATTTCCAGGTACACAACCAAAATAATTATTTGTTATCATACTTGTTGATATATAGGAATCTTCAATATAATTTTTATCCCATAAACTAGGATCATCATATAATTTATTAGCTAAATGACGATTCCCATAGCCTTTAATTTTATGAACTAAAAAATTAAAATCTTGTCCATTAAATTCTATAATTTTGGATTCATTACCCACTTTAGTTAAAGAATTTGATATATCATTGAAACAATATTTTTTTTGTATTTCATCTAATCTTTGTATATATTCATAAATATTTGGAGTTTCAAATAAATCATCAAATAAAATTAATAATATTTCCTTTTTATTCGAAGAAACAAAATATTTTAATATTCTAAAGATATACATATTATAATCATTCAAAATTAAACCATCACTAATATTTTCTTCAACATTCTTAATTATTGATTCAAATTTAGTAATATCCAAATTAAAGTAACACTTTACAAATAAATTTTTAATTTCATCAATATTATTAATATTAATAATTTTATCTCTAAAATTTTTATATCTTAAAATTCCAATTTTATTTAATTCTTCAATACTATTAATCTTAATAGAATTATCATAAAAATATATTTTTAATTTTTCTTTAATACATTTTTTATTTTCTAATTTATTGATTTCATTAAATAAATTTTTATTATTTTCAAATATTTTTAAAACTTCATCAAATTTAGTTTTTATATTAAACCATGACATTTCAATATTTTGAAAAAAGTTTATATAATCACTAATATTATTATTAAATAATATTTTTTCGAATTTATTATATTCTCTTTGTTCAAACCTATTCAAAATAATAATAATTAATTTATAATAATCACTATTTTTATCAATACACTTTAAAATTATATTAAGATATTTTTCATCATCTAAACAACAATTACATATAAAATATGAAAATAATTTATCATTCAAGAATTCAGAAATTTCTATAATATTATTATCATTAATTATCGTACTTAGTAATAATTTTGGATTAATATTATCAAAAGGTATATTTAAATCACTTATAATAAAAAGCCTTTTTTTTATATCTTCATCTTTTAAACCATAATCTAAATATATTTTTTTGAGTGTTGTAATATTTTTACTTAAAAAATCCATTCCAAAACAATCAATATATTTTTCATTAAATAATTCAAGATTTAAATTTGTAAGCTCTAGATTAGGATATTTTAAAATTACTTTTTCTAAAAGATCTATTTGTCTTTCGCTTTTTAAATCTTTTAAAATGTATTCAAAAATCACTTTGTTAAAATTATTTTTATTTAAATATTTAATAAATACCTCTCTCATAAAATCACCCAAAAAAACATAAGTCCATTTATTATACACTACAAACATTATTTTCGCAATAAATAAAATTTCAATTGTTTACATGAATATTAGTTAATGTTATAATCAATAATAGAAAGGTGTTGAAAATATGAAACATTTAAAAAAATATAAAAAACAAATTATTGGTAGTATAATGTTTATTTTAATGTTTTTAATTAGTGATTTAATACTTTTACTTTTAATAGCGTTAGGATTAGATGTCGAATCTTTATCGAGTAGTAATAAAACACTTATATCTCTTGGAATATCTTTAGTATTTCCTATTATATTGATTATGGTTTATAGAAAAGATTTATTTAAGGATTTAAAAAAAATAAAAAAAGAATATAAATCATATTTAGATTATATAATTAATTATTATACAATTGGCGTAATTGGGATGGTTCTAATAAATTTATTTTTACAATATGGTCTAAAACTAGGACTTGCTGGAAATGAAGAAAGTGTTAGAAATTTACTTATTGAAGCACCACTTTATACATTTATTTCTGCATGTATACTTGCTCCTTTTCAAGAAGAAATGTTATTTAGAAAAGTTATAAGAGATTTTTGTAAAAATAAATATGTTTTTATAATTGTTAGTGGACTAATATTTGGATTAATGCATGTTCTTGGGACTGCTTCTGGGTTAGAATACTTATATTTACTTCCATATGGCTTTTTAGGATCCATGTTTGCACTAATGTATGTTAAAACTGATAATATTTGGTGTCCTATTTTCATTCATTTTTTCCATAATACCTTACTTGTTCTTATTCAATTGAAAGTAAATGGTATTATATGAGAAAACGTAGCGACAAGTATAAAATAAGTAAATTAAAATTATTTTTGTTAATAGTTTTAACTATTATTGCTTTAATAGGTTGTGTATTTATTTGGGCAAGATTTATAAGTACAAGTGGATTAATCGTAAATGAAATAAAAGTTGTAAAGGAAACATTACCTGAATCATTTAATGGTTTAAAAGTTGTACATTTAAGTGATATTCATTATGGAAAAACAATAAATAAAAATAAGTTAGAAAGAGTTGTAGAAAAAATTAATTTAATTAATCCTGATATTGTAGTATTTACTGGGGATTTAATTGATAAAGATATTGATATTACTAATAAAATGATTAATGATATTTCCAAAACATTAAAAAAAATAGATTCTAAATATGGTAAATATTCTGTTAAGGGTAATCATGATTATAGTTCTGATTCATTTTTAGAAATAATGGAAAATAGTGATTTTTATATTTTAGAAAATGGTTATGATTTAATATATAATGAGAAAAAAGATTTCATTTATATTGGTGGATTAAGTAGTAGTATTAAAACTAATATTGATTATGAAAAAACTTTAGAATATTTTAATATTGAAACTAATAATAAAGATATTTTTAGACTTATGTTAATGCATGAACCAGATAATATTGATAATGTATTAGAATATCAATCTATGGATTTAGCACTTGCTGGTCATTCTCATGGTGGACAAATTAGATTACCTTATTTTGGACCTATGATGAAAGTTAAGGATGCTAAAAAATATCCAAATAGTCATTACAAAATTAATAATACTGATCTTTATGTATCATATGGACTTGGTACTACAACATATCCATTTAGATTATTTAATAAACCATCAATCAATTTTTATAGAATTTATAATAAATAAAAGACAGAATTTTCTGTCTTTTATTGTATTACGGTTACTTTATTTGATGGTTGAATTTGAATATATGTATTACCATCATTAACATTGATTTCTTCACCATTCATATATTTATAAACTGTTTTACCAGCTCTACTTGTTTTTTCATATGTTATTGGAACCGCATATCCATTACTAATATAATACCCAAGTCCTGTTCCTATATTTGATAAATCTTGTCTACCTTTATTTTCAACATCAGGTAAATTATAGTTTTTAACATTATATACAATTATATTTTTTACAGTATATTGTACCCCAGTAATTCTATCAACATGAGCATTACCATTCATACTTCTTTTATATACCTTATTAACTATGTCATATTCATAAGTTGTTTTATGTGAATAAGAATATGGAATTTCTATATTGTTTGCGACTACTGCTCCTTCCATTAAACTTAAATCAATTTCATCTACACTATAATTTAAAAGTGTATCAGTGACTTCCTTATTATATCCCAACTTTTCCATTTGTGTTCTTATATTTGTCATTGAAGTAAATGCATTATGCGGAGCTTTTGTAACCTTGCTGTCTCTCCAGTACATACTCCCTGGATTTATCATTCCATTTAAATTATTTATTCCTAAAGCACTTAAATCTGATTCAGCTTTAGGACTTTGTCCAAAATGTGCAAGTACTGCATTATTTTCTAATGCATAATCAATATAGTAATGTCTTAAACTTCTAACTGGTCCAATCATTTCAGTATTAGAATCCTTAAATAATGCAAATAATCTTGTAAATCCACCTTCAACAATAATTTCATAAACTAAATACGCATCATTAAGTCCAGCTTGTGGGAGTGCAGCCTTTACATTATCATACATAACACCAACAGGTCTAGTAGTTGAATCTAAATCAATAATTTGTAATTTTTTTACGGGTTCTACTATTTCTTCTTTCTCTTCTTTTTTTTCTTCAACTTTTTCTTCATTTTTAGTTTCTTTTTTATCAAAGAAAATTGTTTTTATAGCAAATCCACCACCAATAATTATAACTAATAATACCAAAATGCTAATTTCTTTATTTTTCATAACTAATTCTTTAACTTTGTTAAATACATTCTTCATAATTCACTACTCCTATACTAATTTTATAATATCTTAAAAATAAAATTAATACAAGATAATTATTATATTTATTTAATATTTGTTAAAACTAATTGTAAATAAGTGTGGTGATTATATGACTAAATTGGATAAAAACATTAAAACAATTATTGATAAAATTAAAAAATTAACAGGAAATAGTCCAGATATAACTATCAAAGAAATTAGAATTTCTAATACTTATATGGCAACTATTTATATAGAAACTATATCAGATAGTGAGCAAATTAATAATTTTATTTTAAAAACAGTTGAGAAAAAAATTCTGTATGATAAAAAGATAAATTCTAAAAATATACTTGATGTCATGTTTAATTCAATTGCGGGCGCAAGTATGAAAAAATTTGAGTCGTATGAAGATTTATTATATTATTTATTTAATGGTTTTGGAATTGTTATTATGGATGGACCTAAAGAAGCAATTGCAGTTGAAACTAGACGTAATTTATCAAGGGGTGTTAGTGAGGCAACTTCTGAAGCTATTGTAAGAGGTCCAAAAGACGGTTTTACTGAAAACTTTATTTTAAATTTAGGATTAATTAGAAGAAGAATAAAAGATCCTAAATTATGGGTTCATGAAGTTAATGTGGGTAGAAGGAGCATTACTAAAGTTGGAATTGCTTATATTAAAGATATTGCAGAAGAAACACTAGTAAATGAGATAATTAAAAAAATTGAAAATATAGATATTGATGCAATTATAGATAGTGGGTATTTAAGAGAATTAATTGAAGATGATAATAAATCTAACTTCCCTACTTTAATGAGTACTGAAAGACCAGATAAAGCTAGTATGGCACTACTTGAAGGTAAAATTGTAATTTTAGTTGATAATACGCCTTTTGTACTTATTATTCCCACTTTCTTTATAGATTATTTCCATACTTCTGAAGATTATTATCAAAAAGCTTCTAATATTACATTTATACGTATTGTGAGAGTTTTAGCTTTTATTATTTCTATTATTACCCCTGCTTATTATGTTGCGGTAACCACGCATAACTATTCTTCTATTCCTACAGGCTTGCTTATGAATTTCGCAACTCAAAGGCAAGGTGTTCCTTTTCCAGGTTTTATTGAAGCATTAATTATGATGATTACATTTGAAATCTTAAGAGAAAGTGATATTAGACTTCCTAGTGTTGGTGGTAGTGCGGTATCTATTTTGGGTGGTATTGTTTTAGGAGATGCTGCTGTATCTGCAGGAATTGTATCTCCTATTATGGTAATTGTAATTTCTATTACCGCAATTTCTAGTTTAGTTTTTTCTTCAATTGATGTTGTAAATGCGATACGTACTTGGAGAATATTATTTTTAATTGCGGCATCCTTCTTTGGTCTATATGGAATTATTTTAATTGGTATATATTTTATTATAAAAATAACTAGTATTAAATCTTTTGGAAAACCTTTTATGTTCCCTTTTGCACCCTTTAATTTAACTAGTCAAAAGGATTCAATTATAAGATTATCAAAGGATAAATTATTTAAACGTAATCCTATAACTGCGAAAAAAAATATAATTCGTTTTAAAAAGGAAAAACCAGGTGATAATGAATGAAAAAATATATAATTTTATTAATAACTTTATTTTTATGTGGATGTCAAAGTAATCAAGAAATAAATAATTTATCTATTGTAAATTCTATGGGAATTGATATTCAAGACAATAAATATGTAGTTTCTATTCAAATTTTAAATACTAGTAAAAAGGAAGAAAACGATCAAGAAAATATGGAACAAAGCTTAGTTTATACTACTTATGGAAATAATATTTCTGAAGCTTTAAATAATTTTTTTGTTAAAACTTCTAAGAAATTATATTTGGGACATTTAAGTCTTGTTTTAGTTAGTGAAAATTTAGCTAAAGATAACATAAATTATATAACAGATTATTTTTTAAGGAATAGTGATGTTAGTAAAAACTTTACTATGTTAGTTTCAAAAGATAATAAAATTGAAGATACATTAAAAAAGTTAGAAAGTAATACAACTTACCCTACAGGAAATATACTTGGTAGTGTTGAAGTGTCTTCAAATGTTCAAGGAGATAGCGTAAATATAAAATTTACTAAATTTATGTCTGATTTAAATACTCACGGTAAAAATCCTGTTTTAAGTGCGATTAGTATTAATGAAGATAATTTATCTATTAATCATATTGCGGTTTTTAAAAATGAAAAGTTAGTTGGTTATTTAAACGATGATGAAAATATTGGTTATAATTTTATTATAGATAATATTAAAAATGCTAATATTAATTATAAATGTGATGGAAATAGTTATATTGGTATTAATATTACTAATTCTAAGACTACAATGAGTAATAAATTTGAAAACAATAAACCTATAATTTATTTGGATATAGATGTAGATGCTTTGATTACAGAAGTTAATTGTAAAGATGGAATTAATGATTTAGATAAAGTTAGAACTGAAGTTAAAAATGAAATAAATAAGTATATTGAAAAAGTTATTAGTGTTACTAAAGAAGATTTTAAAAGTGACATATTTGGTTTTGGTAGATTACTATATCAAAATAATTATAGTTATTTTAAAGCTATAGAAAATAATTGGAATAATAAAATTTATCCTAGTTTAGAAATTGAAACTAACATAAATATTAAATTAAATAATGAAGGTAGTATTCTAAAAACTGTGAGGTGAAAACATGACAGATACTAAGAAAATAAGTTCTCTTCAAATAGGAGTTTTAACCTTTTTACTTTCTAGGGCATCTTTATTTCCTATTACACAATATCTTCTTAAAACTAGTAAACAAAATATTTGGATGCCTTTAATATTAGGGTCTACTATTTCGATATTTTTAATTTTAATGTATATTTATATTACTAAATATGATAATAAGTTAAATATTATTGAATTAAACCTTAAAATGTTTGGGAAAATATATGGAAATCTCATTAATTTGATAATTGTTTTAGGAGTTATTATATCTAGTGCGATTATTTTACTTAATATATGCACTTTTATTTTTACAAATTATAGTGTAGGAATTCCTATTGTTCCAGTTAGTTTTTTATTTGTTATAGTTTGTACTTATTGTGCAGTTAAGGGAATTGAAACTATATGTAGAACTTCTCAAATTTTATGTATATCAATATTAAGTTTATTTGTTATTAGTTTAATTTCTTTAATATATTATATTGATATAAATAATTTTAAGCCATTGTTTCATATTTCTATTGATAAAGTATTGTCTTCTTCATACAATTATATTTTGTTTAGTGTAACACCAATTTTTATGCTTAGTATTATTCCCCATAAAATAATTATTAAAGAAAAAAATTATACTAAGAGTATAATACTAGGATATATTAGTTCTTTAGGTATTACTTTTTTAACTTTATTTTCTACTATTGGAATACTTGGTAGTATAACTGATATATTTGAATATCCAACTTATGTTGTATTAAAGCAAATAGAATATTTTCATTTTTTTGAACGTGTAGAAAACATTTTATCAATAAGTTGGATATTTGAAGCCTTTGTATTTATTGTTATAACTTTATATTTTTTGAAAAAATATGTAAGTTCGACATTTAAAATATATAAAAAGAAAAGTAACAAATTCATTACTATTCTATTCTCTATAATATTATTTTTATTATCTAGTATTCTTTTATCTAATTCAATTGAATTTAAAAATTTAATTATTAATAATTATTCATATATAATTTTAATTTCCCTTATTATTATTCCTATACTAATCTTTATTAGATTAAAAAATAATAAAATATCTATTGCTAAAAAACAATAGATATTTTTACATATTTAAAAACAATTATAGATTTTTTTCTTTTTCTATTATTATTTCTTATCTAATTTATAAATTTTTCAATTTTTAGTTATTTACTTGTTTTTCAAGTGCTACTTTTGCAGCCATTTGTTCAGCTTCTTTTTTAGATTTTGCTTTTGCTTTACCAAAAACTATTCCTTCAACCATCGCAATAACTTCAAATGTTTTATTATGTGCAGGTCCTGACTCTCCTACTACTTCATATGTAACAGATTTTTTATTTGTTTGAACTAATTCTTGTAATTCTGATTTATAATCCCTTAAAAAGTCGTTATTTTCATTGTTTTGAATATGTGGTAAAACTACACTATCAATAAAATGTTTTGCCTTAACATATCCTAAATCTAGATATATCGCACCAATTAATGCTTCAAAAACATCAGCCATTATTGTCTTTTTATTTTGACCACCAGACATTTTTTCACCATGTCCAACTTTAATAAATGTACTTAATTCTATTTCTTTTGCGTATTCATATAAAGCGTTTTCACATACATAACTTGCCCTAAGTTTAGTCATTTCACCTTCTAGGGCATTCATATTATTATATAGATAATCAGTAATAACTAATTCTAATACCGCATCTCCTAAAAATTCTAAACGTTCATAATTATAACTTAAATTATTTTCATAAGAATATGAAGTATGTGTAAAAGCAATATTATAATATTCTATATTTTTGGGAATTATATTAAACTTTTTTAAAAAATTCATGTCAACCACCTATATTAATTATATATTAAAATAACTTTTTTAGCAAATTATATTTAAAACTATCAAAAAAAATAGTAAAATGAATGTAAGGTGGTTTAATGAAACATATTTTAATTGGTTGTATAAAAATTTATCAAAAGGTACCCGGACCATGGCATAATTCTTGTAGACATATTCCTACTTGCTCTAATTATGGAATTGAAGCTATAAAAAAATATGGGAGTATTAAAGGTTCTTTTTTAACAATTAAAAGAATATTTAAATGTAACCCGTGGGGAACTTATGGATATGATCCGGTACCAGAAATTAGGAGGCAAAAATGAAAAAGAAAATTTTAGGTATTTTATTGTGTTGTTGTTTTATGACAGGGTGTTTTAAATCTGATAATATGGAAGACATAAAAATTAAAACCACTGTTTACCCTATTGAGTATATCACTAGTGTTTTATATGGTGATCATGCAGAAGGTGTTGGAAGTATTTATCCAGATGAAATTAGTTTAGAAAATTATAAATTAACTAAAAAACAATTAAATGATTTTAGTAATAATGATTTGTTTATTTATAATGGTACAAGTAACGAACCGGATTATGCGATTGAATTATTAAATATTAATAAAAATATTAAAATAATTGATGCCGCAAAAGGTATGGATTATACATATCATGTTGAAGAATTATGGTTAGATCCATTTAATTTCTTAATGCTTGCTCAAAATATAAAATCTGGATTTAATGAATATGTAGATGATCCATATCTTATGGGAGAAATTGAAAAAAACTATGATAAATTAAACATTCAAGTTTCAGCACTTGATGTTGAGTTTAAAGAAGCTATTGAAAATGCTTCAAATAAATCAATCGTTGTTTCTGATGATGTATTTAAATTTTTAGAAAAGTATGGTTTTAATGTTATATCTTTAGAAGAAAATGAAAACTTGAACGCAAAAATAATTAGTGATGCTAAAAACTTGATTAAAAATGGAACTATTCAATATATATTTATTAAGGATAATGAGGAAGTAAATTCAACAATTCAAAGTATACTTGATTCAACTGATGTAGAAACCGTATCATTACATAGCCTATCTATTCTTAGTGAAGAAGATAGAAAAAATGAATTAGATTATATATCCATAATGAAAGCAAACATTGAGAAAATAAGAAAAGAGCTTTATAAATAAGCTCTTTTATTTTGTAATAATTTCGATTGCTTTTTTCATTTGTAAATCATATTTAATCATATCTAGTCCACCAAATGCTTTAAGAAGTTCTTCAGTTGTCATTTCGTATCTTTTAGCCATTTCTTCAGCTTCAGCATTAGCTTCATCATCAGAAATTTCTATTTTTTCTACTTCAGCAATTTGTTCTAATACAAATCTATATTTAACTCTTTTTTCTGCTTCTTCTCTCATTTGATTTTTAATAGTTTCAATATCAGTTTTTAAAAATTCACAGTATTGATCAACTTTTAATCCTTGCATTGCAATATTTTGTTCAAATTGATTAAACATTCTTTCAACTTCAGCATCTACAAATTCAACTGGAATATCAACTTCAGTTTCTTTAGCAACCATTTCTAATGCTTCATCTACATGTCTGTTTTCAGCATCATATTCTTTATGTGCTTTAATTTCTTCTTCTAATTTATTTAATAATTCTTCTTTATTTTTAACATCATCCATACCTAAATCTAAGAAAAATTCTTCGTCTAACTCAGGTAATACTTTTGTTTTAACTTCGTGAACTTTAACCTTGAATACTACTTCTTTTCCTTTTAAGTTTTCAGCTGGATAGTCTTCTGGGAAAGTAACATTGATGTCTTTTTCTTCTTCACTCTTCATTCCAACTAATTGTTCTTCAAATCCTGGAATAAATGTATGACTACCAATTCCTAGTGGATAGTTTTCTCCTTTTCCACCTTCAAATTGAACACCATCTAAATATCCATCAAAATCAATAATAGCAGTATCTCCTTCTTCAATTGCTCCGTCTTTTACAACGATTTCAGCATATTGTTTTTGTAGTTCTTCTAATCTTTCTTCTACTTCTTTTTTAGTTACTTTAACTACATCTTTTTTAATTCCTAAATCTTTATATTTCCCTAATTTAACTTCCGGTTTAGTAGTAATAACAAAAATTAATTCTACACCATTTTCATCGATACTTTTAATATCAACTTTAGGTTGAACAACTGGTTCTAATTTAGAATCTTCAATTACTTTAGTATATTTATCTTGTAATACTAAATCAACCGCATCCATATATAAAGATTCTTTACCATATTTCTTTTCAAAAATATGTCTTGGAGCTTTACCAGGTCTAAAACCATCGATTTTAGCGTTTTTATTTGCTTTTTCAAATGCTTTAGTTAAAGCATCTTCCCATTCTTTTCCTTCAATTTTTACACTTATTTCATGTATATTGTTTGCTTTTTTTTCTTTAGCCATTTTATAATTCCTCCTCATTTACCACATTATTATATAATAACTCAAAATAATAATCAAGAACTAAAATAATCAAGTTACAAATTTCGACAATAATAGTGATTTTTTTTATAAAATATGTTATTATATTAATAGTATATAGTAGTTAGGTGGTGATATATATCAAAAAGATTGTTGTTACTACAGATGATAGTAGTATAATATTCTCTTATAAAATAGAAGATCCAGAATTTATTGATATAAGTGATTATACTAATATTATTGATAATAGTAATTTAGTATTTAATGAAAAATATATGAGAAACAATAAAGATATTATATCCTACTTCTTAAAAGGAATAATTGCTGAAAAGCACCTACACTCTATTGTTATTAATGATTATGAATTAATTGATTTAACTCTAGATATTATTGAAAACATAAAAGACTTAACCAATATATATATAACACCTAATGAAAAATTAAATTTTGATTTATGTGATAAATTATCAAATAATAATAATTTAACTTATATAAATTGTTATGATATGCCTGAATTCATGTTTGAGAAAATAAATCAAAATAATAATATAAAAATAGATTTGAGATGCGAAATATTCTCAGTAAGTAATTTTATTTCAAACAATAAGTTAACTACTTTTAGTAGTATATATTATAAAGATACAATTTGTTTTGAAAAGCTTATGAATGATGATGATATTGGTGATTTTGAAACATTTTGTAAAATAAATCGAAAACTAAAAAATATTATTATTAAATATTATTTTATTGGTGATATAAAAAAAATTGTTGAAATATTAAAGGAAAACAATGTTAGAAATATAAAAATATCTATTTATACGGATAATAAAAATTTTTCTAATGTAGAAGAATCTATACCTTATTTAAAAGTTTTAAATAAGAAATTAAAGAAAAGTAACAATATTAGTATACGCATTAAATACTCAAATGAATATAAAAATGAAAAATATGTTAAACAATGGAACATAAGCTATTTAAAGGTATGTGGTTGTATTTTAATAGCTTTAGCTTTAGGATTACTTGGATATCAATTATATTATAATTACTCTGCTTCTAAAACGGTAAACGAACTTCAAGAACTTGCTAATAATAATATACAAGATGAACCAAAACAAGAAGTTAATGAAGAACCAATAGTTAATGAAGATATTGAGGAAGAGGTTAATACAGAAGAAGTAGAAAAAAGTGATCCTTTAACTGAAGATTACGATAAATTAAAATCAATAAATCCTGATACTGTTGGATGGTTAAAGGTTAACAATACAAGTATTAACTATCCAGTTGTACAAGCTGACAATAATCAATATTATTTAAATCATACATTCTATAAAAAAACTAATGGTATTGGTTGGATATATATGGATTATAGAAATAATATTGATGAATTAAGTAGTAATACTATTATATATGGACATAATTTAAGAAAAGGAACTTTAATGTTTACTACTCTACACAATTTATTAAAAGAAAAATGGTTAAATAATTCTAATAATCATATTATTACATTTAATACTCCTAATGAACAAATGAAATGGCAAATATTCTCAATATATATATCGGAACCTACAAGTGATTATTTATATACAAGATTTAGTACTAAAAAAATACATCAAGATTTCTTAGATCAAAGAAAATCTATGAGTGTGTATGATTTTGGAATTAATGTAACAAGTGATGATAAGATATTGACATTATCTACATGTGCTGAAAAAGGTACTAAAAGATTAGTAGTACATGCTAAATTAATTAAATAAAGATAAGATGAAAATCAACTTATCTTTTTAAATATATTAAAAATCTACACATTTTATTGTGTAGATTATTTTTTATTTAATTATACTTGTGGGAACTTATTATGTTTTCTACCATAAACGTATACGCCAATTCCACCAACAAGAATTAATCCAAGAATTAAGTAATTAGTGTTAACACCAGATTGCGGATTTTCCTCTTGCTTTTCAGGTATACAACTTGCAGCAGTAACTTTAAATTTATGTTCATCCTTTACAACAGCACGTGATAAACTTGAATCGGTTGATGGTCCAATCCAAGCAGTTAAAGTATTGTCTCCACATTTATTAAGATTTTCGTCATTTATTAAATCCAATACTTTAGTTGCATCAACTACTTTTGTTAAATCAACATCATTAACAGTAACAATATCCCCATCATTTAATTTATAATATAATTTATATGCATTACCATCAGTAGGTATATTATATTTAATGTTTACATTAACATTTTTAACATTATCTAAATTATATTCACTCTCACCGTTCACATCAATAGTTGGACTGTAAGTAATATCACCTAAGCCAATTAAAACTGTTCTAGTAACTGTTTCATTATTAGCAATTTCGATATTATTCCAAGAAAATGCCATAGCGGTATTTTTTTCTGTTACTGTGCTATCAAATCCAGTAGATTTTTTAAATGCTTGTGAATATTCATTGTTTACAACAGTATAATTTTTATTTCCAATCCAATAATTAACATCATCATTATTTATGATACCACCAAAATCATCAGTTATAACATATAAATTTCTATTTGCATTTGTTGAAGTTTTAACTGACATTGAGAAACCTTTGGCACCTTTTCCTCCAATATTAGTTTCAGGAGTTAAAGCTACATTATCTACTCCATCAAGTTGTAAATCACTATAACCAGCCATTGATACATTCTTAGTTGCCCCACTTGTATTTTTTGCAGTATATGTTAACATAATATATTGATTTCCATGCACAAAACTTGGAGTAACAGTTACAGTTATACCATCACTAGTTCCAGTTAAAACACCACTTGATTCACTCAAATATTTATAGTCATTATATAACGTTGCTGTAGCATCTAACGTTTCACCATTACCGATATAAAATACTGGGAATATTCCGGAAATATTTTGTGCACTATTAATATTATTAATAGATGATATTTCATATACTCTTGTACCATCATATCCAAAAATATTTATTGAACCATGTTTCGCATCATCTTCATTTGAATATTTTCCAAAATTAGGATTTTCTCTTAAATATGCACCATTATCATAAGTACTTGAAATATAATAACTTAGATTGCCTTTTTTGTTATTAGTAAGAGCACTAGTAATAGCTGCTTTATTTGCAATTGTTGCATCATTAAATGATATTGCACTTACTTCTCCTACCATAAAAAACATTGTAAATATTGCTAATAATGAACATAAAATTTTTTTATTTTTCATATTTTATCAATCCTTTCCTATTCTTAATTAAATATTAACATTTTTATATAAAAATATCAATAATTTTATTAATAAAATTATTGATATTTTACAATCATTTACACTTTTATCTATTTTAAGCCAATTTCATCATCAATTTCATCAAACAATTCTTCATATACCTCATCAGTATATTCCAAATCATTATTGCCGCTATATTCAAAATCAATATTTTTAATATCTATAATATTAAAATAACTATATATATCATTATCACGCAATTCGCTTTTTAAATAGTCCCAAAAATTTTCGGTAAAATTATCATCTGTTTTTTCATTTTTAATTGGCGTATTTGGAATAATATATAATTCAGCATTTATATTATTTTCTTCAATAGTTTCATAGAAATCAGCATACACCTCAGCATAATCTCCAGCTAAGGCTTTTAAACTTTTTCTGACATTATTAACTGAACCTTTATTAAGTTCTTCCAATGATTTTTCTTTTTCTATTTCTGTATTTCCAATATTGAATATAAATGTATAATTGGTTTCTTCATCTAAGTTATCACTTAAAGAATTCAATTTCTTTTCAAATTTACTTAGTTCAGAAACATTTATATATTCAATATCTTCATCTGAATACATTTCTTCAATATTTGCAACATGAACATCTCCAATTAGGTATACTACATCACTATCTTCTTCATCTTCGTTGTCCTCATCTTCATCATCATAATCGTAATCACTTGTATCACCTTCATAGGTATCTTCATCATTATCATCATAAAAATCACATGTATCATTTTCTTCACGTAATAATTCTATCGGAATAGGAACACCATAATATCTAATTATTCCCATTACTTCCATGCACTCATCTAATGTTGTCAATTGACCATTACTATCATAATTTTCACTAGGACATATTTCTTGAAAATCTACATTTAATGTTTCATCTGACTTGCTTGCATCATATTGAAATAATATTTTCTTTTGTTCATAATCCCAATATACATAACCATTATTTGCTGCATATCCACCTAAAAACAATTTTTTCCATTCTATTTTTTCTTCTTCAGTATCAGATCCGTCCCAATATGTATATTTTAAATTAAACGATATATCTTTTGAACCACTTAAAGCATTTTTAAATATTGTATACATTTTCTCAAAATTAGCATTCTCTATATCAAATTCAACATTTAATTCTTTACAATATTCTTCATCTTCATAAAATCTAATTAACACTTTATCATAATCTTTATCTTCTTGTGGCAACCAATCTACTCTAGCACCTAATGCTTCAGATAAAAATCTAAGTGAAACATAAATATCTCCATTTTCATCAACTAATGTTTCAACATCACCAGTCAATACACCTTTTTTACTTAAATTATCGTTTTTTGATTCACTACCACCAAATGTATAACATATTTCATTAGTACCATTACAATCAATTTCATCAAGATCAAATTCTTCATCAGAACCGTCTGATAAATATAATTTTGACTCAAATTCATCAGTTCCCAATTTTGTTTCAGTAATATAATGAACTTCTCTGTTAATACCTTCATAAGTTGTTTTGCCGTTTTCAACTTTTTTGACTGTATCACTTATAGTATTAGTATATTGTCTGCTTATACTAATTACACTATCGCGACCACTTTTCTTTTTTATTTCATATTTTGTGGCTTGACATAAATTAATGTCATCACCATCCTCAGTTTCAGCATATCCTTCATTACATAAATCTTCAAGTTTAACAAATTTTCTGCTAGTAAGTACTTCATTAGAACCTTCTTCATATACGTTAACTTCAAAATGTTCTATATCTAATTTATTACTTTTTTGAATATATATTTTATCAGTATCCATTTCACTAACACGATAAACATATGTATTATCTGCATGTTCTACACTAAATTCATCATCTATATTTATTCTTGATAAGTCAACTTCACTTACATCAACCACTTCTGTTTCTTCATCAGTTTCATCTTCAGCATATACGTTAGGTATTTGTAAAACAATACCTAACGATATAAGCAATGTTAATAAAATATTTTTATATTTTTTCATACTATTCACTCTCACTTTCAACTATTCTTCGTATGGTGTACCGTCATCACAATATTTATTACCACTTAACGATGTTGCACAGGTACTGCCTTTTTCTTCACATTTTTTACATATATCTTTAGCTTCTTCTTCAGTTTGTGGTTCACCAGTTTCTATGCTTGAACTATCATTATTATTTCCACCATCTGTGGTATTTCCACTATTTTTACTCATAGTTTCAGCTTTTTCCATGCATTGTCCAGGTGTATTTAAACAATCAATACAAGCATTATCATTATTACCATCAACCATTCCAATTAAGAATTTAACAATCATTGGTACAAAGAAAATTACTACACCAATTATTAATCTTTTAATCAAAATAGATTGCGCCTTTTTCATTTCATCTGGTTTCTGAGCAACTACAGCTTTAACCAAATCTATAGTCCCCATTACTATTATTAGTACTGGAATCGCTATTTGAATAATATTTATTATATGCCCAATAAAGCCAAAAATTTTATATCCAGCTGCGCTCTGACAAAAATCAGTAGTATCAGTCAAAATTTCAAATAAATTCATATATTATGCCTCCTATTTAAAAGTTAGAATTACTTCATTAGATTTAACATTCTTATCTTTTGGAGAAACAGCATAAATTGTTACTGTACCAGCTTTCTGACTAACTAATTTCCCATCTTCAACTTTAGCGATATTTTCATCTGAAATAATCCATTTAACACCATAGTCTTCACCATCACTGTAGGAATATTTTAAATTCACTGTACCATTAATTTTAATATTCATGCTGGCGTTGTTCCCTGCATTATATGTATACGAATTAATACTTTCCTTCGTTGGATAAGCATTTATAATTAATTCAGCATCTAATCCCTTGTTTGCAACAAATATTAAAATAAATATTATTATTGCTAAAACTCCTACTATTATAGATAAGATAATTTTTCCTTTTTTAGTTAATTCATTTGATGAACCTTTTTTCTTTGGCATTTCTTCCATCATAAAAATCCTCTCCTTATTATTCTATAATTAATTTTACAGTTTTTAATAAGCAAAGTCAATACAATTTGATACCGTTTGACACTATTATATAAAAAAATAAGCAAGTTTTTTCTTACTTATTTAACATCTATAATTTTAACATCATATTTTCCCTTAGGACTATCTACAGTAACAGTATCTCCTGATTGATGGTGCATAAGTGCCATAGCAAGTGGTGACTCATTAGAAATTTTATTATTGAATGGGTCAGATTCTTGACTACCAACAATCATATATTCTTCCTCTTCATCATCATCGACATAATTTATTGTTACAGTAGAACCTAAAGTTACTTTACCATCAGTAGTTCCACTAATGATTTCTACGTTTTCTACCATTATTTCTAATTCTTTAATCCTACCTTCTACTACGGCTTGTTCGTTTCTTGCAGCATCATATTCTGCATTTTCACTCAAATCACCTAGTGCCCTAGCTTCTTTTAATGCTTGAATAATTTCAGGTCTCTTTTCCATTTTTAAATAATCTAATTCACTAACTAATTCTTGTAATCCTTCATCTGTTAAATATATAGTCTTGTTTGACATAAATATCCGCCTTTCAGTCTCATTATAATATTAAAAAACACCCATAAAGGGATTTTTTACAAAAAAAAATTGGTGGAGAATAAGGGACTCGAACCCTTGACCCCCACGGTGCAAGCGTGGTGCTCTAGCCAACTGAGCTAATTCCCCAGATGTGTTCGTTTTCAAACAACATATACATAATATCAAAAAACAAAAAAGAATGCAAGCATTTTTTTAACTTTTTTATAATTAATTATATTAAAGTCAATATAAAATATGTTATTTATCCACTTGCATACTTTTCTATTAGTTCAATATTTATAATTTTTTCATCATTTTCTAAAGCTTCTAGATAATTAGTAACATATCCATTACCATTAATATTACATTTAAGATTTAATATATTACATAATGTAGTAACATCTCTTTTAGAATATCCCATTATATTTGGTAAAGTAATTTCACCTTCTGTTAATAAGAAAATTTTATCATAAGTACTAACTTGTGTTCCCTTTTTAGGATATTGACTAATTACTTTAGTTCCATTACCAAGTATTGTTGGTAATCCACCTTCTTCAGTAACAATTCTTGATGCATTTTCAACACTTTTATTAACTACGTTTGGCATATCAAATATTTTAAAATTATTATCATAATTGATATTTTCATGTGATTTAATATTTAAATGTTTAGCAGTATCTTGAAGTATTGTTTTTACTGCAGTTGCTAAAGGTGCACTTTTCTTACTACCTTTTACTGCTGCATAAACTATTACTTCTGGATTATCTTTAGGAAACATTCCTTCAAAACTTCTAATAGTTGTATCTTCTGAATATTTACCATTTTCATCGAATACTTGTGCGGTACCTGTTTTACCAATTAAATCATAACCCTCTATTTTGTATGAATACCCTGTACCTGAACTAGAATCATTATGTACAACGTTATACATTAAATTTTTAATATAATCAACAGTAGATTTACTAGATACTCTACCAAGTTCTTCTTTAGAATTTTTAACAATTACTTCTCCTGTATCAGAATTAACTATTTTATCAATAATATATGGTTGTAACATTATACCATCATTCGCAATTGAAGTAAGTGCTTGAATATGTTGGATTGGTGTGGTTGTAATACCTTGTCCAAATCCAGCATTTGCTATTTCAATAGGATATTTAAAACTAATTTTACCTGCTAATTCTTTTGGTAATTCTATTCCGGTTTTCTTACCAAATCCCATTTTTGTAAAATATTCTTTTAAATCATTTTTATCAATCATAGTTTCTAACATATTAGCAATACCTGTATTTGAAGATAGTGCAAAACCTTGGTCATAAGTGATTGTACCCCAACCTTTACCATCATTCCAGTCATTTACAGTATCTGGTTCAATGACCTTTTTACCAGACAAGAATGTTTTACTTCCATCATATGTACCTTTTTCTAGTGCTGCCATATATGTATATATTTTCATAGTTGAACCAGGTTCAAAAACATATGAGGTTAAAGGATTTAAATACGAAGTCATATTTTTTATATTAGGATCAAATGATGGGGTTGATGATGTTGCAAGTATTTTTCCTGTATTAGCGTCCGCTATCGTAACTGTTGCCCATTCAAAAACATCATCGTTTTTCATATCGATTAAAGCTTGTTCTACAAATAATTGAATACTAGAATCGATTGTCAAATATATATCATTTCCATTTTCAGGATTATTTTTAACCTCCGGTGTGTTAGGAATTTTATATCCCATTAAATCTTTTTGATATTCTAAATATCCATTAGTCCCACTAAGTTCTTCATCAAAATGTTGTTCAATACCCATTTCACCAATAAAATTTCCATCTTCATCTTTTTTAGCATATCCAATTAAATATGAGGCAAAATCTCCATTTGGATAATATCTTTTATAATCTTGGATAAAATCTATTCCAGGTAAACCAAGATTTTCTATTTCTTCTTTTTTGATTTCGGTAATTCCTCTACCTCCTGGTCCAAGTTCAACTTGATATAAATCTTTGCTTAATAATTTAATCAATTCCTCTTCACTCATATTTATTAATGGTGATAACTGTTTTGCAGTATTTTCAATATCAATAACATGTTTAGGAGTATCTTGATCCTTACTTCTTGATCCGTCTAAATAAGCTATTACAGTATATGAAGATACATTTTGTGCTAAAATCTCACCAGCAGAATCAAAAATTGTTCCTCTGTTTGCTTTTATTATTTCTTTTTTTGTATTACGATTTTGGGCCATTTTTTTAGTATCAATGCCATCTATTGTAGGTGATAATCCAAGATAACAAACCCTTACAATAATTCCAAGTAACAAAAAAAGACAAACACTAAATACAAACTTATTTATTACTACTTTATTTGTATTGGTTTCTCTTTTTTTCATACATGACTCACCTACCAGCTATTTCATAACTACTTTAATATTATCATTATTATACTCTAATCCGTATTCTTTTGCAACCTCTTGTATATTTTCTAATGAGGCAAGTTCATTAATTTTCATTGTTAAACTTTGATTTGTTTTTTCATGTTTTTCTACTTCTTTTTTTAATTTTTCAACATCAATATTTAATTTAGAAACAAAAGCTTTACTTGCTATACTAACCACAGGGAAACTTACTACCAATATAATTGCTAGTGTATAAATTAATTTTGCAAATTTTGATGGTTTTCTTTTTATCACTTTTTTTCTTCCCATTTTATTCATTCCTTTTTATTATAATTTTTCTGCAATTCTTAGTTTAGCACTTCTGCTTCTATTATTATATACTAATTCTTCGCGCGAGGGTTCTATTGCTTTTTTTGAAATTAATTTTAATTTTGGTTTATACTCATCTGGAATTATAGGTAGTCCTTTTACTTTAGGATCTATATCACTATATTCTTTAAATATTCTTTTACATATTCTATCTTCTAATGAATGAAATGTTATAACACATACTCTTCCACCAGGATTTAACATATCAATCGCATCTTTTAAAGCATTTTCAAAAACGTTTAATTCTTTATTAACTTCAATACGTATTGCTTGAAATATTTTTTTGGCAGGATGAGTCTCCCTTTTATACTTTTCAGGAACCGCACTTTTAATTATTTCTACAAGTTCCAAAGTATTTTCGATTTTTTTATTCTTTCTATATTCAATAATTTTTTTTGCTACTGATCTTGAATATTTTTCTTCACCATATTTGAAGAATATATCAGATAATTCTTGTTCTGAATATGAATTAACTACATCTTTTGCACTAAAGTCACTAGATAAGTCCATACGCATATCTAGCGGTGCATCATTATGGTAACTAAATCCACGTTCTTTCTCGTCCAACTGTGGACTTGATACTCCAAGATCAAACAAAATTCCATCTACACTATGTATATTTCTTTCAAGTAAAGATTTCTTTAAATTTACAAAATTAGTATTTATTATTTCGTAATTATTACCAATTTTGCTTAATAGATTATTGCTATAATTAACCGCATTAATATCTTGATCAAAGGCGAAAAGACAACCCCTTGTTATTCGCGATAAAATTTTACTACTATGTCCAGCATATCCTAAGGTGCAATCAACATAAATTCCATCTTCACGGATATTTAATCCTTCAATTGACTCATTTAATAATACACTTATATGTTTCATATATTAATATCTACCTCAAATAAGTCTTCAGCTATATCCGAAAGATTTTCTTCATTTTGACTAAAGAATTTTTCCCAATTATTTTTTGACCAAATTTCTAAGCGATCATTTACTCCAATTATTATACATTCTTTTTCAAGATTTGCATAATCGATTAATGGAGACGCAATACTTATTCTACCTTGTCGGTCGAATATACATTCAGTGGCTCCTGATAAAAAGAATCTTAAAAACGCACGTGCATCTTTTTTGGTAAAAGGTAAGGTTTTAAGTTTGTCAACTACCTTGTTCCACTCTGTTATTGGATATACGAATAAACACCCATCTAGACCCCTAGTTACAATAAATTTTTCACCAAGTTCATAACGAAACTTAGATGGAATAATTAATCTTCCCTTTTCATCAATATTATGATGATATTCACCCATTAACATAATTTCACCCCACTTTTCACCACATTCAACCACTGCTCACCATTATAATACTATATTTAATATCTTTTTTCAATATATTTTTGTAAAGTTTACACTACTATTTTTGCAAAATAAAAACAGTGATTACTCACTGTTTAATTTATCTTCTCATACCCGTAGTATTTTGTTGTTCCACAACTTGTGGTTGACTAACTTGTTGTCCATTATTATAATTAACCATCCATCCACTATCTGTTTGTATTGCTGGACATATTTTTCTAAAAGCATTCATATACATTACTTTATCTGGTTTCCAATTGGTTTGATTAATTAAATATTCTAACTTTTGATTTCCTGTAACTATATTTTCTGCTAAAAGTTGTTTATCTATTTCTAATAGAGTTGTAATATTATTAACCCAAAATACTTGAATTCCACTTCTTAGAACATCATTGAATACTATTTTTCTTGCTGGTACATCTTTTTTTATAGGGACTTCATTTGTACTAATCCATTCATGATTAAACGATCCATCTTCACCTACAATTGGATTAAAACTTGATGAATCAACAAAATATGTATAAGCTATTTTACTATCTATTTTCAGTAAATCATGATGATTTCCTAAAATAATTACTCCTATCTCATCTTTGCCAAATTTAAAAGAATAAAATGGTTGTAAAGTATATAATGCCGCAATTTTTTCATTGTCTGTTGCAAATACAGTACTAGTATTTGTATCTTTATTAAATGATGGTCTTATTGAATGTATTTTATCTGGGAAAATAGATGATGTGTGCATAAGTAGTTGTGGTTTTTTGCCTAATATATCTTTTGTGGCCTTTTCTTTAGCTGTGGTAAATAAATCAAATATTCCCATGTTTTCACCTTCCATCTTTAATCATTATAACATATTCTTTTAATATTTTTAACAATATTTTCAAAATCATAATTATTTTTTTAAAAAATTATATAATGTGTTATACTAAACATAGACGAGGTGGTGTACTAATGAAAAGACGGGAATTTAACAGTTTTAAAACATAAAAATCGCACAAACCATTATAAAATGGTTATTTTTTTGTCAAATTTCTCATTTCAATATTGAGTATTATTTGAGTATGTTGTATAATTTCATTATAGGAGGGATCCAACAAAATGAGATTATCTATTTCAAAATCAAAGAATACTGAACTATTCTATATTATTGAATCTACATACATTAATAAAAAACACTCTACAAGAATAGTAGAAAAACTAGGAAACCTTGATGAAGTAAAAACAAAAGCAAATGGTAAAGATCCATATTTATGGGCCAAAGAATATGCAGAAAAGTTAACTTTACAAGAAAAAGAAAACAAAAGGACTATTATTAAATCTTATTCTCAAAACAAACTAATCTCTAAAAATGAAAAAATAAACTTTAACTGTGGTTACCTATTCTTACAAAAGATATATTATGATTTAAAATTAAATAAGATATGTAATACCATATCTGATAAATATCAATTTAAATTTGATTTAAATGATATATTATCTAAATTAGTTTATGGAAGAATTATATTTCCTTCATCTAAATTAAAAACTTTTGAAGAATCCCAAAAATTTTTAGAAGGGCCAAACTTTGAATATCATCATATAGGTAGAGCTTTAGAAAAAATATGTTTAGAATCTGATTTTATTCAATCTGAATTATATAAAAACAGTTTAAAATATAAACCACGAAACAATAAAATATTATATTATGATTTAACTAACTTTTTCTTTGAAATAGAACAAGAAGATGATTTAAGAAAATATGGTGTTTCAAAAGAACATAGATCAAATCCAATTGTTCAATTTGGATTGTTTATGGATGGTGATGGATTACCTCTTTGTTGCGATATTAATCCAGGAAACACGAACGAAAATAAAACATTAAAACCATTAGAAGAAAAAATAATAAAAGATTTTGAATTATCTAAAATTGTTGTATGTACTGATGCAGGACTTGCATCAAAAGCCAATCGTAAATTCAACAATACAAATAATCGTAAATTTATTACTACTCAATCAATCAAAAAACTAAAAGAAGATTATAAGACATGGGCATTTGATAAAACAGGATGGAAAATACCTAATATACCTAATAAGACAATAGATATATCTAGTTTATTTACAAATGAAGAATTAGCTAAAAAGTTTAAAGATACAACATTTTACAAAGAAAGATGGATTAAAGAAGATGGACTAGAACAAAGAATCATTGTAACATTTTCATTAAAATATAAAAATTATCAAGAAAAAATAAGACAAAGCCAAATTAACAGAGCTCAAAAGTTAATTGATTCAAATCCAAAGAAAATTGGCAAACCAAAACAAAATGACTTCAAAAGATTTATAGATACAATAGTTACAACAAATGATGGTGAAGTTGCAGAAAATAATAATTACTCTATTAATCAAAAAGCAATTGAAGAAGAAGCAAAATATGATGGTTTTTACGCAGTATGCACAAACCTAGAGGATGAAGCAAAAGATATAGTAAAAGTTAATCATCAAAGATGGGAAATTGAAGAATCATTTAGACTAATGAAATCTGAATTCAAATCAAGACCATCTTACTTATCAAGAGAAGATAGAATTAAAGCTCATTTTCTAACTTGTTTTATAGCTTTAGTTATTTATCGTTATTTAGAAAAGAAGTTAGATGAAAAATACACATCATCAGAAATAATTGATACATTACAAAATATGAATTTTTCTAAAAAAGATAATGATTATATTCCTAATTATATAAGAACAGATTTAACTGATGAATTACATGAAAAATTTGGTTTTAGAACTGATTATGAGATTATAACTGAAAAAAATATTAAAAAAATTTTTAAATCACTTAAAATTTAAAAATATTACTCAATTTTAAAATATTTAAAAATCTCTCAAAACCTTGTAAATAAAGGCTTAGAGAGATTTTGTCTTTCTAAAAGTGTTAAATTTGGGATTATAACATATTCTTTTAATATTTTTAACAATATTTTCAAAATCATAATTATTTTTTTAAAAAATTATATAATGTGTTATACTAAACATAGACGAGGTGGTGTACTAATGAAAAGAGCAATTGTTTTATCAGGTGGCGGAAGTAAGGGCGCATATGAAATTGGTGTTTGGAAAGCACTAAATAAACTTAATATTGATTATGATATAGTAACGGGAACTAGTGTTGGAGCTTTAAATGGTGCATTAATGGTACAAAAAGATTTTAGATATGGTTTGAAATTGTGGAAACAAATTAGTTTTAATAAAATTTTTAATGATAAAGTAAAAGATACTAGTAAAGCTACTGAAGTTATAAGTACTGTTTCTAAAAATATATTACAAAACGGTGGAATGGATGTTTCAAAGTTAGAAAAACTAATTAAAGATGTTGTTAATTTAAATATAATATATTCTTCTTCTATCGACTTTGGATTAGTTACTGTAAATTTATCTACAAAAAAACCTGTTATGTTGCAAAAAAAGAATATTAGTAGAGATAAATTTTGTGATTATTTAATTGCTTCTGCAACTTGTTTTCCAGCTTTTCAAGTAAAAAATATTGATGGGAATTCATATGTAGATGGTGGATATTATGATAATTTACCTATCAATCTTGCAATTAAAATGGGAGCAGAAGAAGTAATCGCAGTTGATTTACGTGCAATAGGTATTAAACAAAAAGTAATTGATAAAAATATTAAAATCACTTATATTATCCCAAAATGTAATTTAGCACCAATGTTAGTATTTGATGAAAAAGAAATTAATAAAACTATTAATCTTGGATATAATGATACAATGAAAACATTCAACGCTTTAGACGGAAATTATTTTACTTTTAAGAAAAACGATTTATTAAAAAATTATAATAAATATAATAACCAATTAATAATCAATTTAAAAAATATATTTAATAATAGGAACTTTACAGATGAATTATTAAAAATTAGAGTTTTTAAAAGAATTATGAATAAAAATGAAACCATTTCAAAAAAAGAATTTATAAATATAGTTGATAATTTAGGAAGAGTTTTTAAATTAAATGAAGACTTAATTTATACTTATAGAAAGTATAATAGATTATTATATAAAAAACTTAAGAACACTAAATCTATTAGTAAAAAAGAAATTGAAAAAAATATTAAAAATAAAGATTTAAAAAAACTTATGAGTAAAGATTGGATTATTAAATATATATACGAAGTTATTGAAGATGTTATTCATGGAAAAGAAAACAAATATTTAGTGCCACTTGCAATTTCACTACCCAAAGAATTTTTATGTGCATTATATGTATATACAACAAAAAGGACCTTTATTTAGTCCTTTTTTTATAAACTTTCATTGCATTTATCATTTCTGTACCAATTCCTTTAGCACTCTCATAAATATTATAATTATCACTAATAACCTTTTCAAATTCATCTAAATTTATTTTTCTAATTCTAAAATCCCCAGATTTTTCATATTCAGTTAAATTTATCTTATTATAATCAATTTTTTGATTTGTTTTAATTGCGTAATATCTAATAATGCTGTTACGATTAGCATTCTTTTTAGGCCAATCTTTAGAATACATTTCAGTAATTAAAAATGGATCTAACTCGCTAATATTTAGTTTTATTCCAGTTTCTTCTTCTACTTCTCTATTTAAACAAGTTATTAAATCTTCATTATCTTCTAAATGTCCGCCAATATATTGATATATATTATTACAATAGGCAACTAAAATCTCATTATTATCATTAAAAAGTAGTACTTTTATTCTTCCAACTTCTTCAGTAATATCATCTTTTGTTAGATTATCTTCATTGTATAATATTCTTTCCATATTTATCAGCTCCATATATGGATTATACCATATTATTATTCACCTAACAATAATCTTACTTTTTCTCCCTCTAAAATTCTTTCGCCTGCCTTTGGTGATTGTTCAACAATGTTTTCTCCAGTTCCAGAATATTCAACTTCAAAATTTTTAAGTTCGTTATTAGCTTCTTTAACACTTAAACCCACTACATTTGGAACTTCATAATATTTTTTATCATTCCAATTATAATTTTTTTCAATTTGGCTATCTCTTTTTTCAATACCTAAGGCTTCAATCACATCTAAAAGGATTGCTCTTGCTATAGGAGCTGATACTCACGTCCTCATTAGTGAAAAAATATACCTAATTTATGCCTTATTTTACTTAAAATAAGGGTTTTATCTTATACACGATTTCTATATTTTTTTCATCATCTATTACAATTTTATCAATTAAAGTTGATATGAGTTGAATAGATGGTTTTTTTAGTTTTAAGAACTCCTCAATTGACTTCTTGTACTTATCTTCTACATTAGTATTTTTATTTTTTAATTGATATATTTTTTTATCTATCTCTTTAAGTTCAGTCTTATTCTTTTCGTTATTCTCTAGTAGTGTATTGTAAGCATTAAAAAATATTTCTTCACTTACTACTTTGTTAATCTTATCCATATAAATATCATTTATTCTAGTATTAACTAGGTTAACTTCATTTTCTAACTTTTTCTTCTTGGATTGTAATTCTATTAGTAGTTTGTTAGTCTTATCATTGTTCTTTAGGATATTCTCTAAATCATTTACCCTTAGATATTTCTTACACATTTTCTTAACACTCTTTAAAACTTTTTCTTCTACCTCATCATAACTGATTTTATGAGGTGTACAAGCATTATACTTGCTCATCTTACGATAATAATTACAATAGCAATAGTACTTCTTTTGAATACTACCATCTTTATTAGTCCACTTAGATTGTGATATTCCTATTGTATGCCCACAATCTTTACATACTAGTAAACCTCTTAATAAATGTTCGTGGCTAGTAGTCTGTCTATTCTTATTACGTTTATAAATATTTTGTACTATATCCCACGTATCATCATCAATTATTCTAGGACAAGAGTTTGGTACTACTATCCAATCTTTTTTAGGTACTCTTACTTTTTTCTTGCCTAAATAACTAACTTTTTTACCTCTACCTTGAGTTAAGTTTCCTATATAAGTTTCATTAACTAACATATCAGCAATAGTTCTTGGTACCCATTTGCCATAGCACGTTGACTTTTGCCCACGATTAAGATTTTTATAAACACTTGGTATAGGTATACCCTCATCAGTTAAAGTATAGCAAATCTTTTTAAGTCCCATACCACTAGCAAACATACTAAATATACGTTTTACTATTTCACTAGAGTACTCATCTATTATAAGTTTATGCTTGTCTAAAGGGTCTTTATAATAACCATAAGGAGCAATACCTCCTAAGAACTTACCAACTTCTTTTTTATCTCTTAAACCTTTTCTTATCTTAGTAGATGTATCACGTATAAACCACTCATCAAAGAAACTTTTAAAGTAAATACCATCACTATTGGCTTTAGGGTCCATACTATCATAGTTTTGAATAACACTATAAAGTCTTATGTTTCTTTCAGGAAAATAAACAAAAGCATATCTTGTACTATCATTAAAATTACGAGCAAGTCTAGATGTATCTTTTACTACTACCATATTTATTTTTTTATCATCTAAATCTTTAAGCATACGTTTAAATGATGGTCTATTATCTGTACTACCACTTATACCATCATCTATATACTCATCTATAATACGTAGTCCATTTTTTACGCACCAATTCATACACATTTCACGTTGATTAGTAATACTTTTACTTTCATCTTCTAACTCATCTTCACGAGATAATCTACAATATATACCAACTTTCCACGTTTCAGTATCTATCATATTAACTCCCTTCCAAATTACTGAAACGACTTTTAATATACATATATATTATACCATTTTTAGCCTTATTTTTAAAGGCTTTCGTTATAATATAATATTAAAAATTGTTCCATAATTTCTTGGAGTGTCTTACCATTTTCGTTAAAAGTTTCTTTAACCATTAAGCTAACCTCCTAAGTAATCTTATGTATACATAAATAAAATATTTCTTTCAATTGAATTGGTTATATCATAACAAAACGACAAAATATTTTTAATAGGTTTTAGGTTAGTTTTTAGTCTTTTGTTGTTCGTTTTTTGTTTGGTATGTAAATAAAAAAGAGTAAGCAAATAGTAATTGCTACTATCTACTTACTTCTTCTTAGGTTTACCATATTGTTTAGATAAATCCATACCCTTAATACACGTAAAACAATTAACTGCTACACGTTTATGTGGGTCAAGTTCCATAATCTTAACTATATCACTATAACACTCTTTAAATAGTGATACAAACTCTTTTTTCTTTTGTTCGTGTTCTTGGTTTTCATCATAATATTTATCCATTACATCTTTAATATCATCTTCTAGAGTGATATGTATTTCTTTATCACTCAAACCAAACCACTCAAGTAGTTCGTTTAATTCTTTGTTGCTTAGTTTAGTTTTCATTTTTAACTCCTAATTTACTTATAAAGTTTTTTAAGTCTTGTTCTCTTACAATATATTGTCTACCTATAAAACAACCCTTTAATTTTTTCTCTTTAATTAGTTTTCTTAAATAAGGTATTGGTGTAATAAGCATTACACTTATTTCTTTTAATGTATAATATTTATCTTTCATATCTATTCCTCCTTATTTACTTAGTAGAAGAAATAATAGAAAACTATAAAACATATCAATAGTAGGTATATACTAGTACTATTGTAAATACTCTTTAAAATATTAAAATCAATTATATATTAAACATACCTCTATAAAGCAAAATACGCTTGTTTCCTGCGACTTTAATATTATTCTAGACTAATTCATCATTATAAATAAAAACAACCTCTTAAAATTGATTTAAATGGTGGTTAAATATTTTAGTGTCGTATATAGGGATATGGTTAAGTTAAAAAAGAGTTTTAAAAGCCAAAAAAGGAGCATTACCCCTAAATTAAGTTAGAAAAATAAAAAGCATATAGACTTAACTATATACTTAATTTCTTTTTAAAGTTTTTGTTGGATTTTTTTCTTCTTTCTTTATTCCTGTTAAAGTTGTATCTAATATTTCTATAAGAGCATCTAAAGGTACACCTTTTTTATGTAGTTCTAATACCTTATTAGATAAATCTTTTAATTGTTGTGTTATTTCATCAACACCATCTTTTTTCTTATCACTCATAATATCATTAAAATCTATATATTCTAATTCTTCATCTATACCAGTTCTTTTACAAAAAAATACTGTTCCTTGTCCTACTAACATACCAATTTCATAACCTATATTATCTAACTTTATATTGTAATAACCACCAAAATCACATTCAGTAGGATAGATATAATTCTTTTTAGCATAAAGTTCTATTCCTTCATATAATAAATGTAAGTTAGCAACTTTTTCATTTTCTTCTTGTGATAATTCTGTTGGAGCATATAACCAACTATCATCAGCAAAACTTTCATATTTTGTTGTAAAACCTTCAAGCCATTTTATATAATTAGTGTTAGAAAACATTTCTTTTCTTTTTTCATCACTAATTCTCATTTTTTCAAACCAATCATCTAAAAATGCTTTTGCCTTTTCTTCATTTATTTTCATTTCCATAACAAAACCTCCTTTTTGTAGTTAATAGTATAACACATTTTTTTTATTTTACAATACTTTTGTTAAAATTAACACTTTACAAAAGGTATATAATATAAATTATAATATAATTACTATATATAATAAGAATAATATATAATCTTATGAAAAGAAAATAATACTTTTAATATATTATACTTGTATTACATAAGTTAATTATTTGAATATATTATACTTGTATTACATAAGTTAATTATTTGAATATATCTAAGTTCCATTATATTTAAGATATATATTATTTATTAAATATAATTATTATATATATTTTATTTAATATACGTAATAGTATATAACTAATAAAGAAAATACAATTATATACTCTAGTATATATAATAATAAATATATTATATAAAAAAATAAAGAATAGACATAATGTAAGTCTATTCTAAGTTTAGTCTTAATTTAATCCTCCTTTCTTTTGTGTATAGGAGTACTCTAGTACTAGTTATGAATTAGTTTTCATCTAGTACTATTTGATTTATTTCCATATAATCACTATATTTGCTTACAATATAGTTATATAGACTTGATATTCTATAGTTAATATCATTTTTAGAAGTAGTTTGTCTTACAAATCTATCTAAGTATGTTACAAAC
Source organism: Bacilli bacterium (assembly GCA_017435465.1). Classification (GTDB taxonomy): domain Bacteria; phylum Bacillota_I; class Bacilli_A; order RF39; family UBA660; genus JAFSEX01. Next base: position 31,685 of record JAFSEX010000006.1, on the reverse strand, counting down.
TTTCTAACTTCTTTATCTTCTACTTTAGTTCCTGTGTAAGTATCTAAAGCAGATTTTATAACCCTCTTTTTTAAATATTCTTGTGCTTGTTTTTGATATAAATCATTTTTATCTTCCATTAAAGATAATTTTTTATTTTCATAATCTTTCATTATTCCTCCTCATATTGTTAAAGGAGTTATACAACAAAATCTTGATAATTTCGTTTTAAGTTAATACTTGCTTTTCTAAAGATTTCTTGTTTTTCATAGTATTTCATAGTTTTTGCTACTTCCCATTTAATTTCATCTAAACAATTAGGATTATTAACAAGTCTTTTGTACCATATTCTTAAATGGTCGTATATATTTCTACATTTACTATCAAAACTATTTTCTATATCTAAATTATTCTCCAAGTAATTTTTAACAAACTCTATACTTTTTATATAACTATCATTTACTTCATAAGTATTTACTAAAGAATTATTAAACTTACCTAGAGTATTATACGTGTGATACACGTGTCTTAATACAGTGTATACTCCATATGAATTGATATTTTTGTATAAATCTTCGTTATAATTTTTAATTGCTATTAGATTTTTGCTAGTATAATCATCACAATTATCACTCTTTAAACATTTATCACCTTTGTATCCATATATTAACATATCTATAACTCCTTTCTTTTGGTTTAACTTCATGAAGTAAACTTATCTTAACAAAAAGATAATTTAATTGATAGATATTATAACACATTTTTAAGAGTTTTGATGTTCGCTTTTTGTTTGGTATCAAAAAAAGAGAGCAAGTGCTCTCTACTGATTTACAAGTTCTTTGTACTCTTTGATTTGTTCTACATTATTTTTTCTAAATTCTTTGATGAACTTACTAGTTAAAATCTTGAGCTCCTTTTCTAGAGCCATCTGTTCTTTTAGTGTGATATCTTCTTCTAATCTTTGCTTGATTATTAGTACCTCAATAAACATTTTATTCATCTCATCAGTTAAAACAAATCTTAAGTTCTCTAATTTTTTCATCTTACCTCAACCTTTCAATTTTGTATATTAAAAACGTTTCAGTATATGCCTTAATCCCTTATAAAATAAGGGTTTATCTTTGTTTTCACTTAAGAGAGCGTGTACAGTACCCCCATATTGAGTAACACCTTTTGGATTATCAACCGCAACATATAAAACAATTTCAGGATCATCAGCAGGTAAAAAACTTATAAAAGAAACTATATAGTTGCCAACTAAATATCTTCCATTTTGAACTTTTTGTGCAGTACCTGTTTTACCACCCACTCTATATCCATCTATATATGCATTTCTACCAGTTCCAAGGGATACTACATTTTCTAAAGCTTCCCTAACTAAAGCACTTGTTTCTTCAGTAATTACTTCACTTTTAATTTGTGGAGTACGTTCTTCAATAATAGTATTTGTTTCGGGTTCCATAAAACCTTTAACAATATAAGGAGTTACTAATTTACCACCATTTATTGCTGCACTAACTGCAACCACTTGTTGTATTGGAGTTACTGACACACCTTGGCCAAATGCAGTAGTAGCAAGTTCAACAGGACCTACTCTATCCATCGGAAACATAATTCCTGTTGATTCACCATTTAAATCTACTCCAGTTTTTTTACCAAAACCAAATTTATTTATATAACCAAAAAGTGTATCTTTTCCAAGTCTTTGACCAAGTTCAACAAAACCGGGGTTGCAAGAATTTTGAACAACCTGCATAAATGTTTGAGAACCATGTCCTCCTGCTTTCCAGCATTTTATTCTAGCTCCTTCAACATTTACACTCCCACCATCATGAAAGTGTTCTTCTTTTAAATCTACTTTACCTTCATTTAATGCACTAGCAAGAGTAATAATTTTAAATGTTGAACCCGGTTCATATGTTGCCCAAATTGGTAAGTTTCTACTTGTTTCTTCTAGAGAATAATTTTGATAATTATTAGGATCAAAAGTAGGTCTAGAACTCATACCTAAAATTTCTCCCGTATTTGGATTCATTGCAAGTACTAATGCTTGTTCGGGATTATATTTTTCAACTACATTATCAAGTTCTCTTTCAATTGAAGTTTGTATATTATAATCAATAGTAAGCATCATATTCATTCCATCTTGTGGTTTTTGATATACTTCAGACATCTCAAGTCTATTACCTTTTGCATCTGAAAAATATTTTATCGCGCCACTCTCACCTTTTAAATATTCGTCATATTCTAATTCAAGTCCGCTAAGACCTTGATTATCTATTCCAACAAAACCAAGAACGTGTGATAAATAACTTTGATTTGGATAAAATCTTTTAGATTCTTTAACCAAATATACTCCATCATAATTTAAACTATTTATTTTATCTGCAATTTCATAAGATAATCTTCTACCTTCAGGATGTACTCTTTCAATAGATGTACTTTTTTTAACATGCTTATCCATTTCTTCTTTAGTAACTCCTAAAATATTTGCTAAATCTTGGCTAACTCTATCTTTATCCTTTATTTGATTTGGAATTAATACTAATGAAGTTGTTGTAAGATTATCTGCAAGTACTACTCCATTTCTATCATATATTTTACCCCTATTAGCTTCAATTGGTAGATTTCTACTCCATAAATCACTTGCCAGTTTATTAAGTTTTTTATATTGAAATAATTGTATGTATCCTACTTTACATATGATTACAATGAATAGAAAAAATATTATTATTAAAACTATTTTTATTTTTTTATCTATTTGCTTATGAAACATATTATCACCCATTTAATTATATGCAAAAAAAACTAATAATTAAAAAAAGCATATAGTATTTACTATATACTCAATTATTTAAATTAATATTTATGATATTTACTAACTCATTATTTTCGTTAAATATTAGTTTAAATGTTTCTAAATATTTCCATTTACCATCAAAGAAAATTTTATTTTCAAATGTATATGCTTTATTATAATAAACTTTACACCAATTTTTTAATAAAAATGCAATAGCAGTTGAGTGAGATATTATTGCAATTTTTTTACCATGATTTTTATTTATAACTTCTATTAATGATTCATACATACGATTTCGAACTTCCTTTTGAGATTCACCAAAACCTATCTTGTAATCTTCATCTTCAAATTGTTTCATTTCAAAATCATTAGGCAATTCATTCCAACTATTAATACCATGAACTCTTTCATTAAATCTATCATCAATATTAACTTTTAAATTATTAACACTTGAAAAATATTTTGCGGTCGACATTGCTCTTACATAATTTGATGAGTAAACAATATCCAAATTTTTAAATTCTTCTAGCAATGCCATTTTTTCTGCTAATTTTTCGCCATCAATACTTAAAGGTGATTTTTCATTTTCCATTAGTATTGATTCATTTGTATTAGTTATACCTCTATGTACTTTGAATGGTTCTGAATGTCTAATTAAATAAATGACTGTATTCAAAATATACCCTCCTTATTTTATATTTTCATTACTAATTAAGTATATCATAAAGAACAATTAAAATAATAAAAATTTAATCGTTCTTTATTTTTTTTATTCCAGTTATCATTTATTTCCATTTTTTTAAATATAATTTTTTATCCATTTCATATTTAGAAGATGTAAGTGTTCCATCATAAAAGGTATATTTAGATTCATGTGTTATTTCACCTGTTTTGATAAATCCTAATTTTTCAAAAATTTTACATGAACCAATATTATCTTTAACAGCTCCTGATATTATTTTTTCAATCTCAACCAATTCAAACATATATTTAATCATAGCCTTAGCCGCTTCAGTTGCATATCCCATACCTTGGTATTTAGGATCTATATACCATCCAACATCACGAATAGTTAAATCACTACCATTTTCTTGTGCAGTTACTTGCCCAATTATTTCTTCAGTATTACTATTTGAATATTCAGATTTTAAAAATATACTCCAACCAAAAACATCAGAATTATTTGCTTTATCAACTTTTGATTTGTAAAATTTTTCTTGAATTTCCCAAGTCCAATAGTTAGAATCATTTGCATGTTTCTTACCGGATGTTAAATACCATTTATTTACTTCTGGATTCATTAAAATTTCATACAATTTTTTTTGTTCTGCCATTTTAGAACTTTTTAATATTAATCTTTCTGTTTCTATTGTTTTACTTCCTATAAAATTCATAACACTTCTCCTTATACCCTATCGTAACCCCACCAATTAGGAATTAATTCTTCTAATTTAATAAATTCTTTAGTTTTTAAATCTTTTAAAATTTCAATATTTTTACTATTCTTATCTAATTGCATTAAATACTCTCTACATGCACCACATGGAAAACCTATGTTACCCTTAGAATCGACACATACAAGTTTTATTATTTCATTTTCATTATTAGTTATCATATTAGCAATAGCGTTTCTTTCTGCACACATACCTAGTGTTGATGCAGTATCAATACATACGCCAGTATAAATATTATGATTTTTAGTAAGTATAGCTGCGCCTACACTACCTGCACTTATCATTCCTGATACTTCCCTTGGATTTCTTACTTTTTTTGCTTTTTCATATAGTTCTTCCCAAACAGTATTCTCACTATATAAATATTCTATGTGTATAGCATATACTCCATTTATTTTAATACTTTCATAATATCCATCTAAATTATTTATACTTTTTATTGCTTCATTATAATCATTTGTAGATGATGTTGTATATCTTGTTCCTTCTAAAGTAAATAATTCTTCTAATGTATTATAATGATTTACTTCTTTAATTCTCACATAAAATATATCTAAATTATCACTTTTAAATTTTATAATATCATTTTCTTTTAAAATACTGTAATCACATTTTGAATTTATTTTGTTTGCTCTTATTTCAATTTTCTTTGTACCATTTTTAATAGCAAGAGCTGCTCTATCATTAATATTTAATTTCATTATCATTTTTATACCTCTTTTCATAAATTAAAAATCCTGCATAATGCAGGATTAATCACAAAAAGAAATATTTTGATACTATTAAAAATTAGGAGTTGTGATTAATCCTACACTATTAATTATTTTATTTTGTAAATTATTTATTATATTTTTCATATTAATCACACTCCTTTCTTTTGATTTACACCATAAATATAATCTACTATTTTATTTTTGTCAATATATTTATCTATTTTTTGCTCTTTCTATTAAATTGGATACATATATACTTTTGATATTTCTATATTGACTTCTTTCAGCACTTTCTAACTTTAAAATTTTCTTTTTATAATCAGAATATTCTTTTGCAACATTAGGATTATCTAATAAATAGTCTCTTAACAAAAGAAATTCGTTGTATCTATTTGTATTAATTATACCAAGATGTATATGAATATCTCCTGATTTAGTTTCTTCTTTTTTTGAGGCAAAAAATTGATATTCAATTGTTTTAGATTTATCACTTGGATAATATCCCAATTCTTTTAATTTACTTGATACATCCTTAAATATTTTTGTATTTTCTACCCCAACAAGAATATCTATAATATTTTTACCATATATTTTAGGTATAGCTGTTGAACCAACATGAGAAATCACTACACTTTTTTCTAATTCATTTTTTAATATTCGTTCCATTTCACAAAAAATTTTCTTATTTTCTTTAAAATTTTGTTTAACTATTTCTACCATACTTAATGCTACTCCATCTTAATACATTTATTATTTTAACATATATATTATTCTTTTGTAATTTTTTTTTAAATAATATATAATATAAATGATTGGAGTAATATTTATGATTAATAGAGAAAGATGTTTTTCAAAAAAGGAAATAATGAAAAATCCTAATAAATTTGCATTAAGATTTTCAGAGGGGAACAAATCTTTAGAAGATTTGTTAAATTATTGTTATTCAAATAATATTATGACTAGAGCATGTTGCATTGGGCATGAAAATGATTCAATTCTATATCCTCAATCATATATTACCTTTGAAATAAATGAACAACAATTTGATATGTTTGCTAATGTATCTGAAATAATTTTAAATAGTAAGATTGGTGATAAAATATCAATAGAGTTATCTAAAAATGAAAATATACTTATTCTAAATTATTTTATACTTGACGAAGTTAATTTAAGAAATATATTTTTTAAATTACTTAAAAATTCAATGATTTTATGTAGTGGACAAATATGTAATAATGAATATAAAGATGTTTTTGAAATATTTCAAAAAATGATTAATGCTAGTGATAGAGAAAATAATATTGAATTATTAATTACCGATAAAGAAACTACATTGAATTTTTATAAAGAAAAATATGTTGAAGAATTAGATGGCGTATTAAATTTTAAATTATCTAATGAAAAAGATAGTACTAAGCTATTAAATTATTTGGAATCATTAAATAATTTAGATGAATTCAACATGAAAAATATAAATAATTCATTTTCTTTGTCTAAAAATGATATTGAATATATTAAAAATTTACAAATATTGAACTCATATAAAAAAAGATAACTAAATAGTTATTTTTTTTATATGAATAAAACATATATATAATAAATTATAAAAATTAATAACATTGAAAATCCTTCTATTCTAGATATCTTTCTTTCACTTTTTGAAAAAATATATAAAATTATTGAAGATAACATTACAGTTAGCATATCAATTATATTAAAATCAACTACTTTAATTCCACCAAACAATACAACAGGAAGTCCAAGTACAATACATATATTGAATATATTAGTACCAACTATATTTCCAATTGCAAGTTCATATTCTTCTTTTTTACTTGCTCTAATTGTCATAACAAGTTCAGGAAGTGACGTTCCAATTACTACTATTAACATAGTAATTATTTTATGACTAACACTTAAATTTTCAGCAATCTTAACTGCATTATCTACTAGTAAATCACTACTAAATACAATTAATATAATACTAAATATTAAATAGGATATTGATTTGATCGTTCCATATTTTGCTTTATTTTCCTCTTCATCTTTTTTATTAGTTCTAGCCATACCAATTAGATATAATATAAATATTAAAAATAAAATTAATAATACTATTCCATCTGATCTAGACAATATATTTTGTTTGTTAATAACTAACATATCATCTAATATTACACATGAAAATACAGCTGTAATTAAAACTAATAACGGTAATTCTCTTTTTGTAGTAGCACGTCTTAATTTTATTGGATGTAAAAAAGATGCTAGTCCAATAATAAACAAAATATTTACTATACAACTTCCTACTACATTTGCAATTGCCATACTATAATTATGTCTTAAAATACTACTAAATGATATTCCAACTTCTGGAGCACATGTACCAAATGCAACTATGGTAAGAGCTATTAATGATTTTGGAACTTTTAGTTTTATTGCAAGTGAAGATGCACTGTCTACTAATATGTCTGATGCTTTTATAATAATTATACAACTTATTAAAAATAATATGTATTCCATAATATCTCTCCTAAAAATAAAAACCCTATAGGTTTAGGGTTTTTATAACATATCTTCTAGCTCCTTATATTCTTTATTCATCATGTGTGCTACACTATTTGTCATTTCTTTTATTTTATCCATATTTTGATATGCAAGATAAGCACCAAATCCTAAAGCCATAAAACCTAATATTTTCTTTGTCATTATTTATCACCTCTTAGCTAGTTATATGTATGCATATTATATATGCATTTATATTGTGAGTAATATTTAATTTATTATACCTATTTTTTTTAGTAAAAAATTTTTTAAAGTAGTATTTCTATCATAAACATTATCATTGCTAACTGCATAACTAAAAGTATTTGAACTACCAACTAATATTAAACTGTTTTTAGCACGTGTAATTCCAGTATATATTAATTTTTTATATAGCATTCGAATATACGCATTTTCTATTGGCATAATGACCATTTTAAATTCACTACCTTGAGCTTTATGTATACTTATCGCATATCCATGTTTTATATTAATAAAATCTTTAGGTTCATATTTAACAATATTCCCATCGTAATCTACATAAATCTCATTTTTCTTACTTTTTGATTCATGAGAATTTTTAATCATACAGATTGTACCAATATCACCATTAAAAACATTATCATCTGGCATATTTGTAAGTTGCAAAATTTTATCATTTTCCCTAAAAATTACATCACCAAAAGTAACTTCTTTTTTTTCTAAATCACTAGGATTAAATATTTCTTGTAATTCAACATTTAATTTATCTATTCCATTTAAACCTTTATACATTGGAACTAAAACTTGTATATCTTTATCTGTAAATCCCTTGTTGATTGCCTTTTTAATTATTTCTAATATATTATGTGTAATTGAATGACTTGAACACTCTATAAAAGCATAGTCATCTTTTTTATCTAAAAAACTTAATGATAAATCATTATTTTTAATTTCATGAGCTAAATTAACTATATATGAATTTTCATTTTGTCTATAAAGTAAATCTAGATGTACAGTATCAATCATATCACTTTCAATTAAATCTTTCAAAACTTGTCCAGATCCAACACTAGGTAACTGATTATAATCACCAACTAGTAAGATTTTTACATTTCTAGTTAATCCTTTAAGCAAACTATCAAATAAACTATTATCTATCATACTTACTTCGTCTATTATTATAAATTCACTAAAATCTTTATTATATTCATTAATTGAAAACTCATTAGTATCTTTATTCCATCTTAAAAATCTATGGATTGTAGATGCAGGAAGTGTTGTTGCTTCACTCATCCTTTTTGATGCTCTACCAGTTGGTGCCAAAAGAGCAATTTTTTCAACTAATTCATCATAACTATATTTATTCATTTCTTTATATACTTGTACAATTGCTTTTATAATTGTAGTTTTTCCAGTTCCTGGTCCACCAGTTATTATAAGTAAATTTTTTTCTAATGCTTTTTTTATTGCTTCTATTTGTTGATCATTATATTTAATTCCATTACACATTTCTAAATTATTAATATGTTTTTCAAAATTTTTAATTGGTTTACTATCTAAATTTGATAAATAATATAATGTATCTGCAATGTTTTTTTCTGCTTTATATACATCTTCCAAATAATATTTATTATCTTCTATTATTATTTTGTTATTTTTATTTAAATTTATTAAATTCATTTCAATATCTTCATTAATTTTTAAATATCTAATAGTAGCTTCTATTATTTTTTCTTTTGTTAAATATGTATCTCCAGTTTCAAATAAAATTTTCTTCATAATATATATAATACAAGCTTCTATTCTTCTTTCATCATTTTTATCATAATTTAAATTAGTTGCAATCTCATCTAGTTTTTCAAAATTAATATTTTCAATATCTTCAGCAAGCATATATATATTATATTCAATATTTGAAATAGTTTGTCCTTTATATTCATTATATATATTTAATGCATCTTTCATTGAAAATCCTAAATTTGTTAAATATACAATTGTATTATGACTTTCATTATATTTCATTAATGTATTATATATTTCATCTATTTTCTTTTGTTTTAATTTAGGAACTAAAAGTAAATTATCTTTATTTTCAACTATTAAATCTAGAGTTCTATCTCCTAATGTTTCAACAATTGCCTTAGCTGTTTTTTCACCTATTCCATTAAATAAATCACTACATAAAAATTCAATTATTCCATCTTTTTCTTCTGGTTTAACTCTTTCATAATTGTTTACTGAATATTGAAATCCATATTTAGGATGTTTTACTCCTTCGCCATAAAATATATATAAATCATCCATATTTAAATCTAAAAAATTTCCTGAAAAAGTAATTGTTTTATTAACGTAATCCTTTAATTCTTCATCATTAGTTTCTTTTACTTTAAAGATTCCAACTATAAATCCTTTTCCTGAATTGTATATATATTTTCTAAAATTTCCTTTAATGTAATTCATGTATATCACCCTTGTTATATCATTATAACACAATTGTTAAAATATGTATAAATATAGATTTTATAAATTTGAATATTTAATATTTTAAAAATCAAAAAACGCTACTTAGATTTAGCGTTTTCTTCAGAATAATCATTGTAATATGATTTAATTAATTTATCTCTTTCCTCTTTTAATTTTTCAACTTCTTCATTATTATTTTTTTTTGATTCTTCGATTGCAGTATCAACAATTTGTAAATTTTCTTTTCTTTCGTTTATTACGTCATTATATATACTTTGACGTGTTGAAAAAGAAACATCCATATTTGGTGGTAATTCTGATTCTAATTGTTCTACTCGACTATTAACTTCTTTCATTACAGAATCACGATAACTATTTCTTTTATACATTACAACACTATATCCTGCAATTAAAGTAGTTATTACTGCTGCCGATGTAGCTATTTTAAATTTTTTGATTCTATTCTCTTTTTTCATCAGTTTTTGAGTTAAAACTAATTTATCCATTTTATCAATCGCAGCTTCATATGCATGATATACATCAAATTTATATTTATTAGCGATATTTTGATCTTTTGCAGGCTTCATTGTAAAAGTATATCTATTTGCTCCATTTCCTTGATGCCTCTCTGCTTTAATAACATATCCTTCATGTACTAGTTTTTCCAAAATTTGATATTCACGTTCATCCATTTTAACCACTCCTCTATATTATCATTATATCATTTTTAATTTATAAATCATATATTTATTTTTTAAGTTTACGTAAAGTATTTTTAATTTCTATTGAAACTCTATTAGATTCAATAATTTTTTGAAATGTTTTATTATAAGTAAAAACATCTAAATTACTATTTTTAAGAAAAAACAAGGTTTTATTAGGATATTTTATATAACATATACTAAGTAACCAAGCTATTGCCATGTTAGTATAATAGTAATTACTATTGATATTATTAACAATTTCAAATATTTCATTAATATAATTGTCTTCAATATAATAATTTAAAAATATTATTAATGCACACCTTGTTTCATATTCTTTATTATTATTTATATATTGTTTAAAAAACTTAAAATAATATTCTTTATTGGTGTTAACTATTTTTAAACTATTACAAAAAGAATCACATATTGACCAATTATCTATTTTAGGTATAAAACTTTTTAGATATTTTTCAAATTCAAAATTATCTTTAATATTACTAATAACCAATCCTTCTAACATAGTTTCTTCAAAATAATTATTTTTATTAATATTCAAAAATCCAATATAATTCCCTTTAGAAATTTGTTTTGCAATCTTTCTAAGTATTGGTATTCTAATTCCAATAAATTTATCCACTGAAATATTAGGTATTAATTTTTGAGTAAACATTTTATAATTTTCATCACTATTTTTATTTAAATAATTTATTAATTTATTATACTCTTCTTTATTCCAATTATCTTTATTAAACATTTTTACCACCATCCACCATGATAATTATATAATAAAAAAATTAAGAGATATACTCTTAATCAATATTAATTTGTTTTTTAGCATCTTTTTGTTTTTCTTTTGGATAATTTATAATTAATGTCCCATCATTATAACTAGCTTTAATTTCATTTTCATCAAATTCACCAATATAAAATGATCTAGTATATTTACCATAAAATCTTTCTTTTTTTATATATTTACTATTCTCTTCATTATTAGATTCTTTTGATGCACTAATAATTAAATAACCATTGTTATAATCAATATTTATATTTTCTTTTTTTAATCCTGGTAGGTCTATTTCCATAACATAATTATTATCTTTTTCATAAATATCTGATCTCATCATATTATGATTATTAAATAATGAATCATCAAATAAATCTAATGAACTAAATATATCATTTCTTGGAACTAATCTCATTATTTCACCTCCATAAATATTATGTGTAATATTTATGAATTAATGTAATTATTGTGTATAGACTTTTTTATTTAAATCAATGCTTAAAAGTTGTAATTTAATTTTAATTTGATTTATTTCATTATCTGTTAATCCATTTTCTTTTAAATAAATTCTTTTACTTTTCCATAAATCATTAATTGTATTTAAACCTAATTTATGTAATTTATCAATTATTTCAATTTCTAAACATAAAGTTTCAATATTATTATCTAAATTTTTTATATAATTTTTATTCACGCTCATCACCTAATAATTCTTTTACTTTATCAATTACATATTTTTTTGTTTCATCAAATGATAAATTTAAACTTATAGATAGTTCATTGTATAAAATATTTTCAGCAATTTTAAAATATATATCATCTTTTTCAGCAATCTTTTTACCATTTTTTAATCTATTATCATTTCTTATATATGATGTTTTGATAATTTTTATTAAATCTTCCATTTTATTGCTTTTCATTAATTTTTTATATTCCATTTCAATAATTTTTTCATTAGTTTCGATAATATCAATATCTTTAATTTTTTCAATTAATTTTATTGCATCATCTCTACTCATAATAGGCCTTAAAAATCCCAATTTATTTTCTTTTGGAATATCAATTATTAAAGTATCATCATCAATAGGAGATAAAATATAATAATCTTTTCCTTGATAATGATTAGTTTTTATTTCTTTAACTCTACATACATTTCTTTTATATACTACATAATCATTTTCCTTAAACATAAATTTTCCCTCCTATAAAAAAAGTAACTATTCAACTGGACTTACGCCATTGATAGCTACTCGTTGTTAATAATATTATAACATTTTTGTTTCTTTTAATGTAAGGAAAAATTTTAATTTTTAAGATTTTCTTTCATTAATTTTTCTACTTCTTTATATAGTTTTTCATTAGCTTCTTCTAAACTCATATCTCCAACTTTAAAAGGTTTGCCATATCTAATAGTTAGATTTTTACTTCTAAATTTATAATCACCTGTTAATCCAAATGGTATGATAGTAGCATTAGTTTTTTGTGCCATTGATACTGTTCCAAATTTAAATGGTAATAGAAAATCTTTTGTTTTATTTCTTGTTCCTTCTGGAAACAATCCTATTGCACCATCATTTTTTAATACTTCAAGTGCTTGTTCTTTAGCTTTTGTATCTTTGATTTGTCTATTTACAGAAATGCATCCAACAAATTTGAAAAACCATGCCATTTTTCCATCAAAATATTCTTTTTTCGCCATATAATGAATTACTCTTTTTGTAGCCATTATCGTTAGGCATTGATCATATACGTGTTTATGATTCCCGGCAATTAATATTGGACCTTTTTTAGGTATCACGTCTTTATTTATTATTTTAGGATTATAATATAATCTAAATAATACTCTCATTATTGGGGTAAGTAATTTATAACCAAATTCACCACTTATTTTTTTACTTCTTTTCATTTAACTCACTCATTCTTTTTTCATTATTTTCTATTTGCAACTTTCTAAAATCCACTTTACCAACAATGGTTCTGGGTAGAGATTTTCTAAATTCATATTCTACAGGTAATGAATATTTAGGAAGGTTCTTTTTGCATAATTCTTTTAATTCATCTATTAATTTATCATTTTCTTTATATCCTTTATTCAAAACAATAAATGCTTTAGCAACTTCACCTTTATATTTGTGTGGAACTGCAATTACACTACTTATCATTACTGCCTCATGTTTTTCTAAAACAGCTTCAATTTGATTTGGATAAACATTGTATCCGCTTGATACAATTAATCTTTTTAATCTACTTGTATATCGAATAAATCCATCTTTATCCATTACACCTAAATCACCCGAGTGTAACCACACATTTCCATCATCGTGTATATGTAAAGCAAGGTTAGTTTCTTTTTCATTGTTATAATATCCTAACATTACATTTGGACCACTTATACATATTTCTCCTTCACTTCCATATGGAACTTCCCTATCTTCAGGAGAAAATATTCCAATATAACATCCAGGAAAAGGAATTCCAATTGAACCACTTTTTGGATTATTTTTAAAATCTAGACATACTGCTGCTAAACACTCACTCATTCCATATCCTTGAATAATACTGACATTTGAACCATGTTCCCTAAAAAAATCATTTATATTTTTTTCTAAAGATTTTTTTAAGGAATCCCCACCAGATATTGCATATTTAAGATAATTCATATTAAATCTATCTGCTTTTTCTTTAGGAGTTTTTAACATTGCTTCAAATAATGTTGGTACTCCAATTACAAACTCTGGTTTATGTTTATTTAAAATATTCCCAAATTCTTGTGCTTTAAACTGTGGAATCAATATACATTCCACACCTAAACATAGTGGCGTATATATACATACTCCAAGTCCAAATCCATGAAATATTGGCATTATTGATAAACATTTATCTTTTTTTCTTAAATCTTTAAAAACAACTTTTGCTTGTTCTACTAACGTCATAAAATTACCATTGGATAATACAATTGCTTTAGGATTTCCAGTTGTTCCTCCACTATGAAGCATTACTGCCGGATCATCTTTTTTACAATCATAATTAAAATTATTCATTTTACAATTTTTTCCATTATTTATAAAATCTTTCCATAGAATATATTTGTTATCATTTTTGGAAACTTTAGTTTTTCTTCCTCTTATTATCTCATAACCAATATTCATTAATAATGGCATTGAATTATTTGCTTTTACAACAATTACTTTATATACTTCAGTATCATTAATTATTTTTTTTACTTTTTCATAAGATACATCAATCACAATTAACATTACACTATTTGTTTCATTTAATGTACTTTTAATTTCATTTTCACTTGATAATGGGTGTAACATATTTGCAATTGCACCAATTTTATTAAGAGCTAAAACTGATATTATTCCTTCTGGAGTATTTGGCATACAAATGGTTACTACATCTCCACGCCTAATACCATAACTTAAAAAAGATTTAGATGCTACATCTATTTTTTCTAATACTTCTCTATTTGTTATTTTTTTTCCAAAATAATCAAAAGCATTAAGTTCTAAGTTTTCAGTACTATGTTTTTTATAATATTGATATAATGACATATCTGGAATATTTAGATTCATTTCCTTTTTTTTATAATATTTACTCCATGGAGCATTTGGCTTTTTCTTAAAACCCAAGAATCTAAAAAATTTCATATCAAATATACCCATAATTAATTCTCCTTTGATAAATTTTCACTAATTATTTTCATTAATTTTTTGTTTTCTGCATCCAAGTCATTAGATAGTTTATATGATTTTAAAAATTCTATTTTAATATTTTTAGAAAATAATTTATATTTACCTTTTATTGTGAATGGTACTATATATGAATTAGTCTCATTTGCCATTTTAACTGCACCGATTTTAAAAGGCATAATTATATCGTTAGTTCTATTGATAGTTCCTTCTGGAAATATTCCAATTACTTTTCTCTCTTTTAATATTTTTATTGAATTTTTTAAAGCATTAGAATCATGTATTTTTCTATTAACCGGTATTATACCCATATTTTTAAAAATTATTTTTTTAAATCCTTTAATTAATTCATCTTTAGCAAGAAAATGTATTGTCCTATTAGTAGATGAAATCAATAATATACAATCTAAATTATTAGTATGATTACCAGCAAGTACTACACCGCCATTTTTTGGAATATTTTCTAAACCTATATATGTTGGTTTATAACATATTTTACAAAAATATTTTAGTATTGGTCTGACAATTCTATATAATAATACATCTTTCAACTAAAACACCTTCTTATTTTAAATATATATTTTTATTATACTACATTTTAAATTTATTTAAAACTTTTGTTTATATAATTGAATTGATATATTCTAAAATCTCTTTATTTTTACAATTCTCATTAAAATATTTTTTAAAGTTTTTTCCACTAATTGTTTCTTTTAGAAAATCTTGATCAATTTCTTTTAAAATTTCTAACATGTCTTTATGAGTTATTTTTTTAACATCATCTAATATTTTTTTATTGGTTTGTTCTAGGATTGCTCTTTCTTTTGGATAACCATTACCAAACTCTTCTTTAAATAAATTTTCAAAAATATTTTCTAGGGTTAATTCACTACCCCACCCAAATCCTTTCGCATATGGAATAGATATTGCATTACCATTATTTATTTGTCCAAATAAATATGCATCAGTAGGATCAACTATTAATCCGCATAAAACATTTGGAAAAGAATTACAGGCAAGCATTGCCCCTTCTCCTGTTCCGCAACCAGTTATTACAAAATCAACTGCCTTTGAGTTAAGTAAGATTGCTGAAAGTAAACCTACTTGAACATAAGTTAGATTTGATTCACCTTCTATTCCATACATTCCATAATTATATACTTCATGATTGTATTTAGATGCAACTTTATTTAAACTATTATAAATTATTTTATTTTTACTTGCTTGGCTATTTTCATTTATTAATGCTATTTTCATATTTTTCACTCTCTTTTCTAAATTCATTGTACATTTAATTTTATATTTTGTAAATTAAATATTAAATATTTTACTTAACTCATCTTTAATATCATCATAGAAGAATATTAATAAGCCACAAATAGATATTATGGATAATAATGAACAAATATATGACATTATATTATTTGTTGTTAAATTTAATCCAACTAAAATTATTGGTAATATAAGTAAAAGTATATTCATAAATATATGATTAGAATATTTAATAAAATAATTTTTTCTAAGTATTAATGCAAGTATAAAATTAAATAGTAATTGAACTATACATACTGCTGGAATAATATAATTAGTTATAATTGGACTTTTTATTACAAAATACCAAATAATTGATAAACTAATAATAATTAATCCATATTTTGCAAACATTCTATATATATTGTGATAATTTTTCAATATAAAATACATAATAACATAATTAGTTATTAAGCCAAGTCCAACATAGGATGAATAAATCAAATTATTTGTTAAAAGAATTTCAATGAATGCTGATATTAAAAAAATACATATTGATGAAAATAAAACAATTTTTAAAATTAATGAATTTGTTTTATATCTTATATTTGATGGAAACATTAAATTATTACATTCACCAGTTAAAATATTTTGACATAGTGGACATAAATTAGAACTAGTACTAAATTCAATATTACAACTATTACACTTTTTCATTATTTGACCTCGCTTACATTAATTTTAAGTTTAATATTATTTTGTGAAAAATAACAACAAAAATTTTTAATAATATCATTATTAGTATATGTGTTCGCAATACCAATACATATTTGATCTTTGAAAGTACAAGTTGTAATTTGGAAATTATTTGTTGACGTAAGTACACTAATGGAATTAATTTTTTCTTCAATTTTAGAATCTAATTTTATAACTCCAATATTTGATAAACACGTTGTCGAAGTATTATTAGTTAATTTATCTGCCAAATTTAAAACAATATTTTTTAAAAATATAGGCGCAAATCTACAAAACCAATTTTTTTCAAATGACACCATATAGTTTGCTCTTTTTGCTAATTCTTTTGATATTATTTTTTGTTCAAATTGTTTTTTTACATCTTTTATAATATCTTCTAATTCAACATTTTTAGAATTAAATTTATAAGTAATAGTTGTTAATCCAAAAAAATTCATGGAAGAATGTGAATTAAAATATGTTCTTAAATCAACTGGTAAATCAATTTTTATATATTTATTTAGTTCTGATACTTTTAATTCATTTCTAAAAGAATATATTAATACTGATGTCAAAAATATAGTTAGGGTTGTATCATATTTATGAGCAAGTTCTAAAATGCTTTTAACATCTGTATAACATTCCAAATATTGTGTTTGATTTCTATATTTTTTCCTTTTATATATATAAGTTTTTAAATTTTTATTTCTTTTATATTTGCTTTTTTCATAATATTTTATATAACTATCTTCTGCTTTTTCTAATTGTGTATTATTTTTTTGTTTAGTATTTAAATTGTATTTTAATGATATATAATTTGTTAATAATAGTTTAAAAAACTCTACACTTCCTCTTCCATCAGATAAAATGTGTGATACTTCAATATTTATTTTATTTTTATAATATGAAACTCTATATAAGAAATCATCAGAATTATTATATATTTTAAAACATATTGGCAAATTTTCTTTAGTAACTTTATTTTTTTTATTTGTTTCGTCTAGGTAATACCAAAAAATCCCTTTTTTTAAATTAACACTAAAATTAGGATAAATAATTATTGTTTTATTTAATGCTTCTTGTAAAATATTTTCTTCGATATTGTCTGTTAAATATGCAGAATATCTAAAAACTTTAGGAATTTTAGAGTTTGAAGTTGAAGCATAAAATTTTCCTACGTTGTCTAATTTATACCATTTTTTCATATTACCCACCTCATAAATAATTTTATCAAATTATAAATAATATATCTACCCTAATTATTATAAGAAAATTTAACATTTTTTAACAAAAGTGAAAAAAGTATGATATAATGAATACGTAATGCCTGTGTGATGGAATTGGTAGACGTGATGGACTCAAAATCCATTGGTAGCAATACCGTGTCGGTTCGAGTCCGACCACAGGCACCAGATTGATTGTTACTCGAACCATTCGAGCAAAAGATAAAACGACTTGTCAAAAAGTCGTTTTTATGTTATTATGTATACAGATGAAGAAATCTTCATAAAATATTAAAGGAACACTTAATATTGCAGTGTTGAGTGTTGCCAATTAGATTGGTTCCACCTAAATCAAAGCTGAGTTAGGTGGATTTCTTTTATATTAATACTATAAATAGTAAGAATAGTAAAAGGAAGATAATTATTACTAAAGATAGAATTAAAAAATCCTTCTTGTTCATGTTCTCGCCTCCCTTCTTTTAAGAAGTTTGGCTCCACCCAACTATTAAATGTTCCTATATACGATTATAGCAAACATTTGTTCTTTGTACAAGAGTTTTTGCGAAGTAATTAACTAAAATGCCATTTTAGTAACACACTACGCTATTGACAGAGCCAATAACGGTGTGCAAAGGAGCTTAGCTCCTTTTGAAATTCCATATAAACATAATTTTAGAAAGGCATAAAGCCAAGTAAAATTATGTTTTTATTTTCAAAACTTTGTTATAAAATAAAAAAGCCTATCGCCACTTTCACTCGCAAGCAAGCAAAACGTGCCACGGCTTTTATAATTAAAATTTATTATAATGTTTTTCTTTTACTTAATGTTCTTTTAGCGCTTTCATTTAAAACATTATCATCTATTGTAACTCTACCTGTTTGTGCTCTCCAATCATCTATATTAGTAAAAAAGTCTTGAAGATATGGAAATTTTTCACTTAAAGTTCTTGAATCAAATATTCCATTATATTCTTGAACAAAAACACTTAAAAGTTGTAATGCCATATTTATTTCTTCTCTACTTTTAAATGATAATTTAGAAATTTTTTTATAAGATTCATCTTTCATAACTACGAAAAAAGAATAAGTTTCCTCTGGAATAGTTCCTTCAATATATCTTCCATATTTTTCATTAATTTCTCTTATTTGAGAACCACTTAATGCTGAATATCCTGGTCTACAAATATCTTCGTTAGTTAATGGAGAGTGAAAAATCATACCTTTATGTTCAGGAATAGTAAGTGTTAAAATTTTACATACATAATCATCATTTTCTTTTTTAGATATTATTGTTGATATTGCTTGTGACAATTCATTAGATAAATTAAACTGATTATAATATTTATATTCCATATTTTTTCCTCCCTTTGTGTTTTAGTATTATACACAAATTTTTAAACAAAAGCAAATTTTCCATTGCTTTTGTTTAAAAATAATTATGGTATACTTATATTAGTTAGTAGTTATTACTACCTATAAATTTATGCCTAGTGGTTGTTATACTTCCACCAAAAGGGCACCAGATGATTGTTGCTCGAACTTTTCGGGATTAAATATAAAACGACTTGTCAAATGATGTGAACCCAGTTTGGTAGACATTAAATAAAAAACTAGTTTATGAAAAATGACCTGTAATATATACAAGTCGTTTTTTAAAAAATTAATCACCTAAAATTTCTAATTCTTCTATTTCCGCTTTATTAGTTTTAAATAAATCAACATCGTCAATATCTGAAACTTCTATTTCTTCTAATTTAGGTAAATCATTAATAGTAGATAATCCAAAATAATCTAAAAATTCTTTAGTGGTTTTATATAACATTGGTTTACCTGGCAAATCAGATTTTCCAGCTTCTTTTATAAGACCTTTCGCAACTAATTTTCTTACTATATGAATACTACTTACACCTCTTAGTTCATCTACTTCAACACGAGTTATTGGTTCGTTATATGCGATAATCGCAAGTGTTTCTAGTGCCGCTTGAGATAATAAGTTAGAATCTTGATTAGATATTAATTTTTCATAATATTTTTTATATTCTTTCTTTGTTGTTAATTTATAAGTATCACCTAAATAAACTAAACTAAGCCCTCTATTTGAATTATTATATTCTTCTTCTAATTTTTGTAATAATTCATTAAGTTCTTCTTTTGAAATTTCTAATATTTCTAAAATTTGTTTTTCAGAAAGTCCCTCATCGCCAACTAAAAACAATAACCCTTCTAATATTGCTTCAAAATTCATACTACTCACCTCCCATACTTAAACTAATATCACTAAAATTATCACTTTGTGTAAGTATAATTTCATTTTTCTTAACTAAATCCAATATTGATAAGAATGTTACAACTACGTATGGAACATTCATGATATCAAATAAATCAGTAAAATTGACTTGTTTTTTTTCTCTTAAAATATTTTTGATTTTTATACTTCTTTCATGAACACTTAATTCTTTTTTAGTAATTTTAGTATTTAGGGGTTTTTCTAATTTCTTTCTTTCCAAATACTTTTGGAATGCATCCATCAAATCATTAAAATCTACTTGTAAATCTATAGTAGTATTATCAGTTTTAAACTCATTTAAACTACTTGGATCTTTTGTATAAAACATATCTCTATCGTTTCTAAATTCTTTTAATTTACTAGTAACTTCTTTATATTTTTGATACTCAATTAATCTATTAATTAAATCCTCTCTATCATCTATTTCCTCTTCTACTTCATCCATTTTTCTTTTTGGAAGTAACATTTTAGACTTAATTTCAATTAATTCAGCGGCCATTATTAAATATTCACTTGCAATACTTAAATTTAATTCTTCCATTTTTTTAATATAATCTAAATATTGTTTTGTAACATCTTCTATTGATATATCGTATATATCTACATTTGATTCTTTTATTAAATGCAAAAGTAAATCTAATGGTCCTTCAAAATCATTTATTTTAACCTCATAATTCATAAGTTACACCTACTAATCTAGTTCGATCTTATTAACTTTTTCATTTCTATGAAACATATTCTTTATTTGTTCTTTAAATACACTAGCTTCTGCTGTTGTATATATTTCTAAATTCCCTACTTTATTTTCATGTATTAAAATATTATCTAACTCACTTAAAATTGCTTTACTACTTGTTACAATTCTTCCACCAAATACTTTTCTAATTGTTGGTATTAATAATGGAAAATGTGTACATCCAAGTATTAATGTATCAATATCATTTTCTAATACACTTTTAAGTTCTTTAAAAATAATTTCTTCTTCATTTGTATTAATAAATCCATTCTCAACAATGTTAACAAATATTGGACATGCTTTTGAAAAAGTTTGATATTCTTTTAAATTATTTTCATATGCATGTGAATTAATAGTTGCATTAGTCGCAATTATTCCAATTTTATTATTTTTTACATATTTTTTAGTATAATGAGATGTTGGAATAATTGTTTCTATTATTTGTAAATTTGGAAACTTTTCTTGTAAAAATTTAGTAGAAGTAGAAGATATTGAATTACAAGCAATTATAAGTATATCAATATTTTTGTTTTCTTTTAAATATTTTACAATTTTATATGACAATTCTTTAATTTCATTATTACTTTTAATACCATAGGGACAATTTTTGCTATCTCCAATGTAATAATAATTACAATTTGGGTATTCTTCTATTACATCAAAAAGAACTGTAAGTCCTCCTACTCCCGAGTCAATTACACCTATGTTTTTCATATTCTCACGTTCCTTTATTAAAATCAAATTGATTATACCATAATTTTTTGAAATGTGCTACAATATAGGTGGTGATTATAGTATGAAAAGATTCAGTAAATTAGATGAAGGATTTATTTGTGAAAATTGTCATAAAGAAGTTTTTCCATTAAAATATAGTTCTAGAGATCATTGTCCATACTGTTTATATTCAAAACATGTAGACATTAATCCAGGTGATAGAGCTAATGAATGTAGAGGTTTATTAAAACCTATTGGTATAGAAAAATTTAAAGACACTTATAAAGTTGTATATAAATGTGATAAATGTAAGAATATTCATAAAAATATTATTGCAAATGATGATGATATTGATACATTAATTGAAATATCAAAAAATCCCGAATAAACTTCAGGATTTTTTTAAATTTCAGGTATTATTATGTCTTTTACTTTATTAAAATCTTTAAATGTATGTCTAACTATTGATGATTCTATTTCTCCATCAATGCTTTCTTGATATGCATTTTTATCTTCAATAGAAAATTCTATTTTATATAATTCTTTATTTTCATTAAAATATAATTCTACGTTTACACTATCAATACTTAATTTTGATATATCTACTCTATTTTGAATTCTAGTTGTTTCAACAGATTGGTTATTTAATAATTGCAATGGTGTTTTTAAAGTAATATTTATATGTGTTTTATCATCTACATTTATTTGTTTTTCATTTATTACTTCATGATTATTAATTAAATAATTAATTGTATTCCCATAAACATTATATAAGATGTTAAATTTATCTAGATTTACATTTTCTTTGTTATACTCTTTAGTTGTTATATCATTTATATAGAAATAATAATTATCATCGAGTTTTTCATAATAATCAACTGTATCATATGAGAAATCTGCTACTACTTTGTTCATTTCAACTTTATATTTCGTTTCATTAAATGAATAGGTATAGTTATTTTTAATAGTTAATGTTTCATTTTTATTATCTTTAACATAAACATCAATATGATTTTCATATGTATAACTTTTCATACTTTTAATTTTTTCTAAAGATTCACTAACATCTATACCAGATTTATAATTTGATATTTCATTATTATTTTCATTGTTATTGTTTAAATTAGTATTATTGTGATTTTTATTAGTAGGATTTTTTTGTGCTTCAAAATAATCACTGATAAAAGGTAGTGCGAATACTACGCCAAATAATAATAGGAAAACTAATATTGATATTATCACTGGTTTAATACTCTTTTTTTCTTTTATTTGTTTTTTCTCGTTAGTTTTACTTTCTTTTTTAGAAGTTTCATTTTTAATTGATTGTTTATTTTCTACTATTTTTTCTTTAGTGGAATCTTTTTTTATGGATTCTTTCTTCTCTTCAGTTTTTGGTTCTATTTCTTGAGGCTCTTCAATTATTTCGATTTCAGAAGTTTTATCGTTTGACTTTACATCATCATCAAAATCAATTATTTCAATTTCTTCTAATATTTCTTCTTTTTTCTTTTCAGCCATAATTAAAGACACCTCCTTTTATTCTATTAATAATTATATCAAAAATAAAAAAATTAGTATATAATTTTTTTAAAATTTATACTAATCTTTTGGTTTGAAAATTAATGATAGAATAAAGGCAATTACAATTGCAGAAGTAATTCCAGATGCGGTTAAATCAAACATTCCCATGGCTAAACCAGTTATGCCATATTTAACACTATTTTCTAATGCACCATGTATAAGTAAATGTCCAAAACTCGTAATTGGAACTAATGCTCCTCCACCTGCAAATATAACTAATTTATCATAAAGATTAAATATATCTAAGAATGCTCCACAAACAACAAATAATGCTGTGATATGACCAGGTGTTAATTTTGTATTATCTAAAATTAATTGTCCAATAGTACATATAGTTCCAGCTACTAAAAATGCTCTTAAATATATCATTTTACTACCTCCAAACTAATGGCATGACAAATTGCAGGTATAGATAATTTTTGATTTACTAGTGTTGGAGAATGTAAGGCACCTGTTGAACATATTAATACTTTTTTTAACTCTCCTCTTTTCATTCTATCTAAAATAACACTATATGTGACAAGTGGACAACATACAGGTCCGCTTCCACCTGCATATACACTTTGATCTTTTAACTTATAAAGCATTACCCCACAGTCATTATATTTTGTAAGTTCTATATTAAATGTTTCTTTTATATAATCCATAAGAATTTGTTTTCCATATATTCCTAAATCTCCAGTTACTATTAAATCATAATAATCAGCTTTTCTTTTTAATGTTCTTAAATGTTCTTCAATGGTACTTGCTGCTGCTGGTGCCATAACAGCTCCCATATTAAACACGTCAGTTATTCCTAAATCTACAACTGTTCCAATTGTTCCTGCTTCTACTTTTATATTAGATGGAGTATTTGATAAGTATGCACTTGCCCCACCAGTTGATGTGAATGTAGCGATTTTGGGTTTTGATCCACCATATTCATTTGGATATCTAAATTGTTTTTCAGCACTACAGTTATGTGAAGATGTTGCACATATCACACTACTAACTTTTTCAGAATCAATTAGAGTTGACCCAATTATTATTCCTTCCATACTTGTCGCACAGGCATTATATAATCCTAAAAATGGAATTTTTTGTTCAAGGGCGGTTAAGTTAGATGGAATAATTTGATTTAATAAATCACCACTTAAAAATACATCTGCACTATTTTTATTCATTTTATTTAGTAAAATATTTACACTATCATTTAACATTTTAGTTTCAGCTAGTTCAAATGTTTTTTCATTTGCATATAAATTATCATAAGACTTATCAAAATATTTTGATAATGGTCCTTTATTTTCATATGGACCTACTACAGTTGCAGTTTCATTTAAGTATACATTTTTAAATTTAAATGTCATATTATCATCCTCCAAAAAGTAATACTCTAATCAATCCAAAGAAATATGCTGAAACTACACCATATAAGATTACACTTCCTGTAAGTTTAAATATATTTGCTCCAAGCCCAAGTACAAATCCTTCTTTTCTATATTCAATTGCAGCTGATGTCATTGCATGTGCAAATCCTGTAATTGGCACAATTAATCCACAGTTTGCCCATGATACCCATTTATCAAAGAAACCAAGTGCGGTAAATAAACTACCTACAAATATCAAGGTAATTATCATATATGTAGATGCTTCTTTTGTTGGAATATCTAGAAGTGTTGTATAAATATCTAAAAGAAGTTGCCCTAATATTCCCATAAAACCACCTACTAAAAATGATTTAACCGCATTTATTCCTACATTTTCTTTAGGACAGTTTTTATCTACTATTTTTTGATATTTTTCTTTATCCATATTTTTCCCTCCATCTATATTATGGTAAAAAAAATTAAATCTAATCATTATTTTGATTAGATTTTAAAAAATTATGCAGCCATTGAACCTTTTAACTTTTGTAAGATCTTTTTTTCTTCTCTTGAAACTTTAACTTGACTAAGTCCTAAAATTTCAGCCACTTCACTTTGTGTTTTATCATTAAAGTATCTATATTGTAATAATCTTTTATCTTCTACACTTAATTTATTTAAATTTTCTTTTAAATTTATTAAATCATCTAGTTCATTAGTTTTGCTATTTGGAATTATTTCATATAGACTTGAGGCTTTACCATTAGTAATAATTGGTTCATCTAAACTTTGTACTGGATTTTGAATTCCTAAGATAGTTTCTAATTTTAATTCATCTATTTCTAAAAAATCACATAATTCTTTAGTGGTTGGTTTACGCATTAATTTTTGTTCCAATAAATTATTTGCTTGTTTTACTCTATTACATAAACTAGCAGTATCTTTATTGATTTTAAATGTTCTATTTTCTCTTAAATATTTTTTTATTTCACCTTGAATATATTTATATGCATAAGATGAAAATTTTACGCCTTTATCATCTTTATAATTTTTATATGCATTGATTAATCCAATTACTCCAACTTGGTATAAATCTTCTTTATCAATATAATTATTGTAATCCCTCATCAAAGAATAAATTAATCTTTCATTTTCTTTTATTAAAACATTTAGTTCTTCCATTGTTTTCACCCTTTATAAATTTATTAATTTTAAAGCACTTAATTCATTATTTGTTTCATTAAAATAATTTAACATTTCACTTTGATTTATTCTTGATTTTACAATACTATTATTTATACCACATACTAATGCTTTTCCATGATATGCATTTATTGTATAGTAATGATTAATTATCGCATTTATTCCATTTAAATCAATATAATATAAATTTTCTAAATTAAAAACTATATATTTTATTCCATTACTTTTAATTGTTTCTAGTACTTCATCATTTAATTTATAAATTGTTTCTCTATTTAATATTCCTTCTAATCTTATAAATAATACACCTTTTCTAAACTCTATATTAATATCAAGCATGTATTAATTCCTCCTTGTGAAAATACTTTATCATAATAAATTTTAAATTTGTGACATTCGACAAAACTAGATAATTATTTCATATGACATTAATCAACATTTTCTATAATTTCTATTTATATATATCAATAATATAGATATCATACTAAGTATACTTATAAGTAATATTAATTTATTTATAGATATATTTTTAACTATATTGTTTTCTTCTATATCTTCATAATCATTTGATGTTTGTTTAACTTCTACTTTTTTATTATTATCCACTATTTTATTTGGAATATATTCTGATATATTCTTTTTTACATTACTTAATATACTGACTTGGTTATTGTTTGAATTTATTTTAGGAATTTCCATATTTTCTAAAATTTTATAACTAGTATTAGTTATAGTTGGTAATGGAATTATTTCTTGTACATCAATAGGTTGATTTATTTTTGCATCATCTTTATAATGTCTAAACAATTTTGTAATAGTTCTATACTCACTTTTATTTTCTACTTTCCTATACCATGTTTCTTCAATATAATTATTAGTTTTGATAGGTTCTGAATATTCAACATTAAATATCCAACTATCATCAATTTTTATTATAGATTCACTATCATTTAATTTTATATTTTTTTTAATAGTATTATCATATTTATAATAATCATTAGAAAAAATAATATCAAAAGTGTTATTTATATTTACAACATTTAATCTTATACTTAATTCATTTAATGAATAATATTTGTCCAATCTTAAAACTAATTTTCCTCTCCTTTCTAGATTATAAACCTTTGTATCATCATTAACTATTCCATCATATAAATATTCCAACTCAAAAGAATCACAGTTAGTACAAGATATACTATAACTCAATTTTTTATTATTATGATGTATCTCTATTTCTTTAATATCAATTAAATTCGTATTTGAAAACTCTATATACCTTAAAGGTTTTATTATTTCATAACTATATTCACGTTTTATTTCTATATTTTCAATATCTTCTTCATTATAGGGCATCCAATTTCCATATATAAATTTAAAATCATTTCTATCAATAATATAATTTTCATTTAGTTCCATATATCCTAAGTCAGTTAATCCATATACTTTTAATGGAAATAAAAATAGTAATGTAAATATTAAAATAAATTTCTTCATAAAAATCACCCAATATATTATTTGTGAAAAGTATTAGAAAATACTTCTTTATAAACAAAAAAACTTTACATTAATTTGTAAAGTTTTTTAAATTCTTGCAACCATTAAATTACTAGATGAATATCTCTTAAGACCTTTATAAAAAATTAAGAATGCTAAACTAATTAGAGTTATGGTAAATATTATAACTATTAAAAATAAATTTATATTAAATTCAGTCATAATTTCAACTGGTATATAATTTACAATACCTGCTGGTATAAGTGTATATATTAATATTTTAACAATCCCTTTAAAAATTCCATCTGGATAAGTAGCAAGACTAGTCATTAAACTATTACCAGTATCAACAATTATATCTGATTTATTAAACCAAAAACTTAAACTTGATAATATTACTGAAATTGAAGTTAAAATAAATCCCCCACATATTGTAAAAAATGTGAATAATATAAAGTTTTTAATTGAAAACCCAAATATAAATAACATTATATACCCATATATAAAATCTCCAATTGCAGAAGTTTCTACACTATTTGTTATTGCTGATAATAATACGTTTTTAGGTTGAACTAAAAATGAATCTAGTTTTCCATTATTAATTGTATCTGATAAATAATATGCATTCTTAAAGAAAAAGTGTGAAAAACCATATGTTGATGCGGCTATACCCCATAATAACAACACTTGATTAAATGTATATCCACCAATATTATCTTTAAGAGAATACAATACTATCCATTGAATTATAAAAGATGCATTATTAAGTATCATAAATAAAATATTAGTTATAAATGTTGTTTTATTTAACATTTCTCTTACTAAAGCATATTTTACTGATAATAAAGTGATTTTAAATTGATTTTTAACCTCCATTAACATTTAGATTTTTCACCCCTTTCTTATATAATAATGTACATAATCCAAAACCAATACCGATATAAATTATTTGTGATATAAATACTGTAATAAAATTATTTAATGAAAAGTCTACAAATAATTTTGCAGGTCCATAACATACTACATATACTGGACTAAGTTTAAGTATTGGCTGAATTATACTTGGGAAATATTCAATAGGAAATATAGTTCCAACTATTAATATTAATTTTGAATATAACCAATAAAATGGTGTAGAATCTTCAATTATAAATGAAAATAATCCTATAAATGAAACTAATAATGCGCTAATTATAGTAGATAAAACAGACGTTAATATCACAGCTATTATACTTAAAATATTTAGATTTGGAAATGATCCTAAAAACATAAATCCAACAATCATTCCAAGAATTGTATATATTATTGCTTTTACAAATGCACTTCCTAAATGACTAAATAATGAATATAAGATATAATTATATGGTTTATTTAAATTGTAAGCGATATTCCCACCTTTAATATCATTAGATATTTTAACACAAATTTTTTTACCACTCGAAATACCCCATAATATTTCAGTAATAATTATATACCAAATCATTTGATTCATAGTATATCCATTTATTATCTCACTTGGATTACTATAAATATATTGCCATAAATTTAAGAAAATAAATAATAATATAAAACATCCAATAAATCCTGCAGCAATATTAAATACATATTGAAGGGTACTCATTAGTTCTGATTTAAATATAAATAAATATTTTCTCATTTCTTTTCCTCTTTATAAATATTACTAATTATATCTTCAAGTGGTGTATTTGAAATATTAATATCAATTATATTATCAGGATTTAAAAGTTTAATAGCGTCACTAACACTTTTCTTTGTAATATCAACTTCAATTTTTAAATTATATCCTTTATCTTTTAAAATTGTAATTCCATCTTCATCATCGAGATTTACTTTTTCTTTCATTTTAGCTTCTACAATTTTTTTATTTAGATAATGATATTTTAAATTTTCCATTGAATCATCTAAAACTATTTTACCATTATTAATTATAATAACCCTTTTACATAATTTTTCAATATCTCCAATATCATGACTAGTTAAAAATATAGTTGTTTTATATTCTTTGTTCATTATTTTTATAAGAGTTCTTATATTTTCTTTTACTACAGGATCAAGTCCAATAGTTGGTTCATCTAGAAATAATACTTTTGGTTCATGTATTAAGGATGCTACTATTTCACATCTAATTCTCTGTCCTAAACTTAAATTACGAACTGGTGTATTTATAAATTCTTCTAGTTCAAAAAGTTCTTTAAATTCTTCAATCTTTTTTTCAACTCTTGATTCTGGTATATCATAAATAGCCCCAAAGAATTTAAAATTATCATATGGTGTAAGATGTGTCCATAATTGTTCTTTCTGTCCAAATACAGTACCAATTTGATATGCAAGTTTTTTTCTCTCAGTTTTAGGATCAATATCTAAAACTTTTATATTACCTGAATTAGGATAAAGAATTCCGGTAAGCATTTTTATAGTTGTAGACTTACCTGCTCCATTTGGTCCTATAAAGGCAATAATTTCTCCTTTTTCAACTTCAAAACTAATATTTTTAACTGCATTTATAGTTTTGTATCTTGGTTTAAATATAGATTTTAAACTACCTTTTAAACCTTTCTCTTTTAATTTAACTTTAAATGTTTTTGATAATTTTTCAACTTTTATTATTGACATATAAATCCTCCTCTCCTACTTTAATAAATAAAATATATGAAAAAAAGCGGGCACTTTTCTTATTAAGAAAAGTGACTCCGCGTATTTAACACGTGTAGGATTAATTCTTAATCCCTATGTAGCTCGTAATAAACTTATACATACTCACACAAATATTTTATTTATTTTTAAATTTATATTAATAGTACCTATAAAAAGAAGAAAAAAAAGTACGGCACTATCAATAAGATAGTGACTCCGTACTTTTAATAGTCCGTGTAAGTAGTATATACCCGAGATAGCTCACAATATGCTTATATCTCCTCACTTGTCTACCATTATACATCATTTTTTTTATTTGTCAACTAAAAATAGAATTTTTATATCTACTGCTATGATTAATTTATGATAATGTCTTAAGTGTTAACTTTGGAAAATGTCCCAAAATTTTTTAACATATAAAAATCTCATTTCATACCCAAGAAACGTGGCTTATATAAAATTTAATGTAAATTTTAAAAATCTTCAACTATTTCAGAACTATAGAAATGATATGAATTATCATCACCTTTTTTAAATGTATATTTTACCATAGACATTTGATCAATATAATCATCAAAATTATAGTTTGGTTTATTATTATAAAAATAATCTACGTCTTTAATCCAAGTTTTTATAGCATTTTTTGATTTGGTATCTTTGTATATTCCTGCTTTTGGTCCATCATATTTTGGATCTGAATTACTAAAAATTATTTCGTTAATATTTATAAATGCAAATTTTTCATATAAAATTATTTCATCCGAAATCTTCACTGCATTATATAATTTACGATCAACATATGATTCACCTGGACCACCACAACCACCGATTTCACATATATATTTTTGTTGGTCAGCATTATATTTGTATTCACAATCACACATTTCAGGCATAAAATCATTTTTTTCATAAGTAATGTTATTTCCAAAAACATTTTTCATACCAATTTCAAATTGATTAATATCAAAAGATTTTGTACCATTTAAGTTATCTTCTTTATATTCAATATCATTTTTATTAAGTTGAGTATATGCCATATATAATTTTGTATCATTACTAATATTATCTAATGTTACCTTCTCATTTTCATAAAAATACCAATTTCCTAATATATCATCTCCAGGGAAAATTACCATATTATATAAATTTTGCACTAAAGTATCGTTTAACCATAATACTTCTTCTTTAGAAACATTAGAAATTTCATTATCCTCTTTATTTATTTCATTACTATTATTTTTAGAATCATTATTTAAAACCTTATCATAAATAATAAAGCCACCAAGTCCTAATACTGCAATACTTAAAACTACAATTAAAACAATTAAACCTGTATTTTTCT
>JAFSEX010000056.1 GCA_017435465.1 Bacilli bacterium | reverse complement strand
TTCTTAAATTAAATATATCTAAACTTAATTCTAATAATTCTAATATATTTTTATCATAGTTTATTGTTTTATATACATAATCTAATATATTTAATCTTAATTTTTGAGCTTCACTCATTAGTTCTGTATACCCGGTTTCTAAAATTATTGTACTATCAAAGTCATGACTTCTTATATCATTTGCGATATCTATTCCCGAGTCATCATTATCTAGTTCTATGTCTAGTATGTAAATGTTATGTCCATCATGAGTGCTTTTTATAAACTGTTTTAATGTATTACTATAACTTTCAAATGTTTTAATTTTATACTTTATATTTGATTTCATCATATATTGATTTATTATGTCATATGTTCTCAATTTATAGCTTTTATTATTTTCGCAGATTATTATATTTAACATACTCTACCACTCCCATATTTTACATTTTCATAATACCATATTTTGGAAACTTTTAGCAAACAAAAAGAACAAATATTTCATTTTGTTCTTAATATTTGTTCTCTATTAAATGTAGATTATCTAATACATCTATATCTACTCTACTATTATTTCATTATGGGCATAAATAACAATAAATATTATATCGTTTTATTATTTATCACAACATTGTTTGTACTTCTTACCGGACCCACATATTTGATTTCTTTTAGTATTATAAGTACTATGTGTTCACGAACGTTTGCCCCAAATTTTATTCGTTTCTAAATCAATTAGATTTCTTTTATTCTTATTAAACAATATATTACAAATATTAATTCTAGTTTCATTATTATGATTCTTGTCAATGTAATAATTATCACCTGATTCAAAAACATAATTATCTATTTTTTCTTTAAATTTTATGCTAATAAATAATCCACCTCTAACTTTTGAATAAGATAAAATAGATTCTGCATAGTTATTATTTATATATGCTATAGTCTCATCTAAAAGTTTTTTATAAATAGATATTCTATTATCTATTAATTCCTTAATATTATTATTTTGAAGATAATCTAAAACAATCAATTGGGCAAATAACGGTGTACATAAATCAAAACTTTCTTTAAAAGAATAAATTGTTTTTAAAATACTGTCATTTGATATAATATATCCTACATTTATTGATGGACTAATATACTTAGCAAAGGTTCCTAAATAGATAATGTTTTTTCCGTTGTTTAATTCATATAAACTTTTATATTGATATTTTGTATAATTAATTAAACTATATGGATCATCTTCTAATACTAAGACATCATATTTATTAATAATTTCTAAAAATTTTTTTCTATAATTATTACTCCAAGAATATCCAGTAGGATTATTAAAAGTTGGGGTAACATAAATAAGTTTTGGATGATATTTAATTATTTTAACTTCTAACTCTTTTAAATCAAATCCTTCTTCATCTAAATCAATACCTACCAATTTAACTTTTCTATTTTTAAAAGCATTTATTGCTCCAAAATATGTTGGTTGCTCTATTAAAACAGTATCACCTTCATTTAATAATGAATAAGCTATAAGATTTATTGATTGTTGAGAACCAGTTGTAATTAACATATCTTTGTAATTAACATTATAATTCCAAATATCATATAAGAAATTACTAATTTGCATACGTAGTTCTTTTAATCCTTTTGGAGAAGTATATGTATTAAAATTAATGCCACTAGATAATACATTATTTATACTTTTATTTATTCCTTCAGTATCAATTATATTATATAATCCAAGTGATTTATTTTTCATAACTATATCCTTTTACATATATAAAGTGAACTTTTATCATAATCTTTTATATCTATATCAAAGTATGGTGAAAGCAATTCTTTATATTGTTCTTTTGATATCCAATCAAATACAGTAAAATGAGGTTCATATCCTTCACAAATTTGTATATGATGAACTTTGTTATCTAATAAATAAGATATTTCTAAATAACTTTTATCATCTAAATCATATTCTTTAATCATTGGTTTATTTGATGGCCTTTTTGAAAATGTATTAAAGATAAACAAACCATCTTTTTCAAATAAACTACTAAACTTTTTAATATCAATATTTAATAACCAATAATTAATAGCTTGTTCACAAAAAACTTTAGTATATTTTTCGTATGTATTATCTACAAAGTTTTCTATTGATTCATTATATACTTTAATACCTAATTGTTTTAAATCTAGTGGAATCATATCTTTTTCTTGGTCTAAATAACTAACATTATTACTAAATTTAAGTAACTCCTTTGTTAATCTTCCGTTTCCACCACATATATCTAAAACTCTATCATCAGAAGTTAAACTTGCCTCTTTAATAAAATAATCAACACCTTTTAAAAAGTATCTTCTATATAATTTTTCATATATATAATATTTTGGATATTTCATATTTCTTCCTCCTTAAATTAAGTTACTATTTTTATCAAATAAATATATAACACCATGATGTTTAATATTAAATGAAGTTTTATTATCTCTAATGGAATCTCTTACTGTTCCAGGAAAAGCATAATCATAATATGGTAGTTTGTCATCAAATTCATGATTTATATGAACAATTACTTTAACCCTATCATTTTTAAATAAATAATCTAATAATGGAGCATTTAAAGTTGCTTTTTTATTAGTAATGTTTAAAGTATGATTTGTATGATCTACACTATTTACAAATGTATAATCATTTAAATTTTCTTTTCCTCGTATAGTAGTAATAAATCCATTTTCAGTTTTAACTGCTATACTTCCAAATATATATTTGTCTCCATAAATATTTTTAAGAATTATATCTTTATATTTTTTTATGTATTCGTTAAAAATTTTTAAATCATATTCATTAATTATCATTTTTTGATTACTAATAATTGTTTTATAGTATATATCTTGTTCAAACTCATTGATAAATTGTCGTTCATTATTTATTTTAAATAAACTTTTTTCCTTAGTTAAAATATTTAATACACCATTTACATCTAAAATTACAAAATGCCATTTATTTTCTAGTAAACTTCTATATGTTTCTTCTATAATTTCACTATTAATATTTAAAACATATATCTTTTTATAATTAACCATTTAACATTTCTCCTATTAGTTTTTCTGCAATATCTTCTTTTCCGGATGCAATAATGTAGTCATCAGGCATTTTAATGATAAATGCTTTATGATTACCTTTTCTAATATTTTCTAAATCATTAGCTACTACTAAATTACAATTATTTTTATCTTTTAATTTAACAGCAGTATCAATTAAGGTTTGTTCACTAACATTATCAAGTAATTTAAACCCAACTAAATATGTATTTGGACTAATATCTTTTATCAAGGATATTATTTTAGGGGTTTTCTTTAATTTAATGATTAAATTTTCTTGATTAGATGAAATTTTACTATTTGTTAAATTATCTTTATTATTACAAATTAAATCAAGAACATTTTTATTAGAATTATTATTTATATTTAAAGATAAACTTTCTGCAGTTGTGACATAATCAACGGTATAGTCTGATACCGCCATTGAATGAATAAAATAATTAATATTTTTATTTTTCAATAAATCTCTAACCGTCATCTCTAAATCTTGTGTATCTATTATTTCTACAATTTCTATTTTTTCATGATTAGGTTTAATAGAATTCTTTGAGCAAACATAATAAATTTTAGCTATTTTTTCTTCATGTAATTCTATTAATTTATTAGCTATTGTACATCCTAATTTTCCAGAACTACTATTTGTTATTTTCCTTACATTGTCTATTCTTTCACTTGTTCCTCCAGCTGTAATAATTATTTTATATTTCATTTTTTCTACCTCCATCTAAAGTTTTGTTTACATACTCAATTATTGTTTCTTTTTTAGCAAGCTTTCCAATTGCTTTATAACCACAAGCTAAATTACCCTCTACAGGATTTATAAATTCATATCCATATTTTTTTAATTTTTTAATATTATCTTGAACAATTTTATTGTTATACATTTCATTATTCATAGCTGGAGCAAATACAACTTTTGAAGTTGTTGCCATAATCGTTGTTGATAACATATCGTCTGCAATACCATTTGCTACTTTTCCAATAATGTTTGCTGTAGCAGGTACTACTAGTATTAAATCTGCTTTTCTAGCAATACTTATATGTTCTACCTCAATATGTTCTTTTTTTTCAAACATATCTATTACCACTTTATTTTTTGATAATGTTTCAATTGTTAGTGGTGTAATAAACTCGGTAGCATTCTTAGTCATAATAACATCTACATTAGCTTTTTCTCTAACTAAATATGAAATAATTTCACATACCTTATAACAGGCAATTCCTCCTGTTATTCCTATAACTATATTTTTATTTTTTAACATATTATTCCTTCTTTCTAACTAAATTATATATCGCATTTATTGATAAGTAAAATATATTTATGTTATAATATTGATAAGGAGGACTTATAATGAATGTTAATTTAGAATTATATAGAATTTTTTATGTTGTAGCAAAACATAAGCATATGACTAAAGCAAGCGAAGAATTACATATATCTCAACCAGCTATATCTCAATCAATTAAAAAACTTGAAGAACAATTAGGGGGAATATTATTTTTAAGAAGCAATAAAGGGATGGAACTTACAGAAGAGGGCAAAATGTTTTATGACTATGTTAAAGGGGCATTAGAATTAATAAATAATGCCGAAAATGAATTTACTTCTTTTAAGGATTTATCAAAAGGTGAAATAAAAATAGGATGTTCTACTACTCTAACAAAATTAGTTTTACTTGATGCTTTAAAAAAATTTCATTATGATTATCCAAATATAAATGTTGATATTACAAATGATTTAACTACCAATCTAATAAATGATTTAAAACTAGGAAAATTAGATTTTGTAATATTTAATGAAAGTAATATAAAAGAAACAAACTTAGATTTAAAAAAGGTAAAAGAATTAAAACAAGGATTTATTTATAATCCATTATTTTATAAAGATGAAATAAATAATTTTGAAGATTTAAACAATTATCCTCTTATATTGCAAAAAGAAGAATCTAATAGTAGAAAACTTTTAGATTACATTGCTCTTCAAAGCAATGTAAAACTACTTCCTAAAATGGAAGTTGTTAGTCAAGATTTAATAACTGAATTTGCTAATATAGGTTTGGGGATAGGATTTGTTATAATTGATTTAGCAAAAAGAAATTTCAAAGATTTGGAAGAATTAAAAATAAACAAAAAAATACCAAATATAAATGTATTTTTGGCTACTAATAAATCAATATCTCTAACTTTTGCAAGTAAGACCTTTATTAAATATTTATAATATTATAAAAACCAAGTCAGTATTACTACCAACTTGGTTTTGTTTACATAAATAAATACTTTATTTATAAGCTTTAATATGAAATGTGTGCATAAATTTTTACATTGTGCACACAAAATTTCATTTTTGGATAAAAATCGGTTATTTTTATCAAATTTTTAATTTTTCAAAATCTTGCAAAACATTATAAAATAGGCTATTTGCCACAACATTGTTTATATTTCTTACCACTGCCACATGGAACACATAAGAGTGCCTATTTTAGCACCCTATTTTTCCTAAAACCCTTTATTTATGGGCTCTTTGGCACTTTATATTTTCTTATTTTACCTCTTAAATCCTCTGTTTGTGGATCTAAAAGTGGATCTAAAACGTCATTTTTTCCACATCTTTTATCCTTTATTGCAATTTCATTATACCATTTTCCCCTGATAATATCTACTTAACTTGACTTTTTTCTAATAAAGAGTGATTAATAACACAACTTATTAGGAGGTTATTATGAAGTATATTTTTAAACCTAAAAATAGAATTGAATGTATTAGTAGACACGGGGATTATCATGGGTTCTTTGTTATTAAAAATATTGAACTTGTTATATCTGCTAAAAATCCTAGGCACTTACAAGTGTTAATGAAATTTAGACATAGAATTGAAGAAGAATTTGTTAATTATTTAAATTCTAAAAGTTATAAAAATTAAAAAGCTCTGAATAATCAGAGCCTTATGCTACTTTCTTCTATTAGAAAGAGCACTTCCTGCGACACTTTTTGTTGCCTTTGTTGTACATTTACTTCTTAATTGACTGCTAGCTTTTTTAGCAACAGTTTTAGAAGTACGTATTTTATTTGCCATACTTCTGCTCCTTTCTTCGCCAAGATTTTCCTTTGACAATAAGAAAGGTTATGCAATAACTAACCTTGATAATAATATTATATTTGTGTATAATAATATTATATAATAAGTTCGGTCTTATTATTGTTGTGCTATATTGTCGTGTCGCACTTGTTTATAGCCTTTCTTTATTGCTCAAAAGAATGGCTTTTTTTGTGCTTAAAAATAACATTATATCGTTATACCTTAGCACATATTCATTATACCATTATTCCTTTATAAACGCTACAAGACTTGACTTATTTTTTACTAAGAGTGATTAATAGAACACCGGTTTAGGAGGTGTCTATGATTAGAAAAACGACTGATGGTGACATTAATGATGAAGAATTTGAACAAGTACTAAAACCTTTTCTTGATGATTATGATAATTTTATACTAAGTTATATTATGCCTGAAGTAATTGCATACTATATTGCTAATTCTTATTACAGGGGTTCTATG
>JAFSEX010000055.1 GCA_017435465.1 Bacilli bacterium | reverse complement strand
TTCTTAAATTAAATATATCTAAACTTAATTCTAATAATTCTAATATATTTTTATCATAGTTTATTGTTTTATATACATAATCTAATATATTTAATCTTAATTTTTGAGCTTCACTCATTAGTTCTGTATACCCGGTTTCTAGAATTATTGTACTATCAAAATCATGACTTCTTATATCATTTGCGATATCTATTCCCGAGTCATCATTATCTAGTTCTATGTCTAGTATGTATATGTTATGTCCATCATGTGTGTTTTTTATAAACTGTTTTAATGTATTACTATAACTTTCAAATGTTTTGATTTTATACTTTATATTTGATTTCATCATATATTGATTTATTATGTCATATGTTCTTAATTTATAACTCTTATTATTTTCGCAGATTATTATATTTAACATACTCTACCACTCCCATATTTTACATTTTCATAATACCATATTTTGGAAACTTTTAGCAAACAAAAAGAACAAATATTTCAATTTGTTCTTAATATTTGTTCTCTATTAAATGTAGATTATCTAAAAGTATCCCTGTACCTTCTGCAACACATGTAAGTGGACTTTCTGCTATAAATACTGGAACTTTTAATTCACTAGCAAATAATTTATCAAATCCATCCATTAATGCACCGCCACCTGTTAATACTATACCCTTATCTATAATATCAGCAGATAATTCTGGTGGTGTTTGTTCTAATACATTTTTAGCAGCATGTATTATTACATATACACTTTCTCTTAAGGCTTCTTCTACTTCTTCTGAGGTTAAAGTAATTGTATGTGGAAGACCAGTTACTAAGTCTCTTCCTCTAACTTCCATTTTATCATTTTTATTTCCTTTAAATACTGTTCCAATTGTTAATTTTATATCTTCTGCTGTTCTATCACCAATTAATAATTTATATTTATCTTTTACATATTTAATAATATCATTATCAAATGTATTACCAGCAATTCTAATTGATGTTGATGTGACTATTCCACCTAATGAAAGAATAGCAATATCTGTTGTACCTCCACCAATATCTATTACCATGTTACCACTTGGTTTTGAAATGTCCATTCCAGCTCCAATTGCGGCAACTTTTGGCTCTTCTTCTAAGAATACTCTTCTACCACCTGTTCTTTCAGCAGCTTCTTTAATTGCGTTTTTTTCTACTTGCGTAATATTTGAAGGACAGCATATTAAAATTCTTGGTCTAGAAAAGAAATTTTTTCCATTAACTTTTTTTATAAAATGGTTTAACATTATTTCTGTTATTTCAAAATCTGCAATTACTCCATCTTTCATTGGCTTTATAGCTTTTACTTTACCAGGAGTTCTACCAAGCATTTCATTTGCTTCACGTCCAACAGCAAGTGCTTTTTTTGTTTCACAGTCAATTGCAACAACACTTGGTTCATTTAGGACAACTCCTTGTCCTTTTATGTATATTAATATGTTTGCAGTTCCTAAGTCTATTCCTATATCTTTATTAAACATTCGATCATCCTCGTTTCTTGTAATAGCTATATCTATTCTACCATAATTTGTTAAAGTTTTGTACTTTAATTTATTAATTTCCCTTTAAATTTAAATATTTTTGTTTAGTAGA
This sequence comes from Bacilli bacterium, assembly GCA_017435465.1. GTDB lineage: Bacteria > Bacillota_I > Bacilli_A > RF39 > UBA660 > JAFSEX01. Next base: position 3,724 of record JAFSEX010000055.1, on the reverse strand, counting down.
TTCACCACCACGTATATGTCTAACATCCAAGTGTTCTTGTAAAATTTTATCTACACTTATAAATATATCTTTGTCTATTTCTTTTAATCTTTCGTGTAAATCTTTATGTACAGTACTTTTACTAACATTTTGAGTAAAAGCTATCGCTCTAATAGTCTTTTCAGTTTCTAAAATATAATACGCTTCATCTATAACTCTTCTAATAATTTCCATTCTCATTAAACACAGCCCCTTTATAAAATTATATAAAAGGATATTTTATTTATGAAAAAAAGTACTATAAATCTTGTACTTTTTTATCAAAATATTCTTCTGGATTTACATATTGACCTTTATATGATAATTCAAAGTGTAATTGATTTGTGATATCTGGATTAATATTGTTTTTACCACTTTTTCCTATTATTTGTCCTTGTTTTATTTCATCATCTTTTTTAACTAATACTTCACCTAAACTTTGATATATACTAATCATATCGTTTGAATGTCTTATTTCAACAAATTTACCTAATATTTGGTCTTCTCCTGTTTCAATAACTACACCATCTAAAATCGCATTAACATCAAATGCATTTTCTGATGTGTAATTAATACCTGAATTTTGCATGTATGTGTTTTCATATAATATTATTGAATTTTGTTGATTTTCTTTCTCTCCTAAGTAGTCATAAAAATATTTAGAAATTTTAACTGATTCATCTGTATATGGTTTTGTAATTATAACATCTGTATTAGCAGTTGGTAATTCATTTGAGAATATACTTCTTGTTGTATAGTTGAAATCTGTATCATCATTAAATGTCGGTTCACTAAGTTGATTTCTTACTATAAATGTAGTTGCAATAAAACCAGTAAATATTAGTGCAAATAATGCTGGTAAAACAAATCCTTTCAATTTTCTTACTTTCATATTTTTCACCTCTAATAAGAGTTTTAACTTTTATTAGAGTTTTTATACGTTGTTTTCAAAATTTTTAATTTTTTTTAAAGATGTTCCTTGATAATAATGTTTTAAAATTTGTTCATACGTATATCCTTCTTTTGCCATTCCATTTGCACCATATTGACTCATTCCAACTCCATGTCCAAATCCTTTGGTTTTAATGATTATTTGATTATTAATTTGTTCAATTTCAAAATCTGTTGATCTTATTGATAATTTTTGATAAATTTCTCTACCTGTAAATAAATTCCCATTTATATTTATTTCTAACACTCTATTACTTTCTGATTTTCTTATATCTTTTATAACTAATTCATTACTATTTTCTATCCCTAATAAATTATAAAATTCACTTATTTCAAAAGTTTTAGTGTCATTAAAAACTGATGATTCAAATTCATCCCAAGGTGAATCAACACTTTTAAGATATGGAAGATCAGTTTTAAATACATTTTCTACATTTTCAGTTTTGCCATTACTTGTTGAGAAATAAAATAAATCTATTACTTTATCTTCATATACTAAATATTTTTGTTTAGTATCACTTACTGCTTTTCTTACTTTATTTATATTTTCTATATATTTATCTTTCCATGATTCTTTTAAATAGTCAGTATCTAAATAAACTTGATTTGCGGTTGTATCAATTAAATCATATTCTTTATCTTTGTTGTATAATATTTTTTTTATTGCGTAATTTCTTGCCGCAACTGCTTGAGCTTTTAAGGCTTCAAGATTAAAAGAAACAGGCATTTCGCCTGCTACTACACCAACTATATATTCTTCTAATGGAATTGTATCTATTCTATTTAATTTATCCCGTTTAACTCTTACTACATCATTTGTAACTAATGAAAAACTCATTTCTTTTTCTTTTACAAATAGTGTAACTATCAAAAACGGTATAAATATGATTGTTAACGTAATGATAATAAATCTTCTCATATTATCACTTTCCTTTTATATTATTTGGGACACCTCATAAAAATCATAAATAAAATTAACTACTAAATATGATAAAGCAAGTCCTACTAATAAATATAATATTCTTGCTTGTGCTATTTTATTCTTTTTAAATACATGATTTAAATTTAGACTATCCATACAATAAATTACAAAAGGAGTAATTAGTATATATATTATTGATTTTACATTCATTTTAATTATTTTCCTCTAAAGTCTTAATTTTGTCTATTCTATTTTGATGTCTTTCATCATTAGAAAAATTAGTTGTTATGAATGCATCTACAATATCTTTAACTTCAAACATTGCAGTATTTGAACTTATTGCGATTACATTTGCATCATTGTGTTGTCTAGATAATTTTGCTTCTATGTGATCGCTAACTTTGGCGCATCTTATTCCTTTTACTTTATTGCACGCAATTGACATACCAATTCCAGTACCGCAAATTACGATTCCTAAATGGATTTCTTCATTTTGAATTCCATGACATAATTTTTCTGCATAATCTGGATAATCTACACTATCAGTACTATCAGTACCATAGTTTACTACATTATATCCTTTTTTTTCTAAAAATTTAGTCAGTTTTTGTTTTGTTATTAAACCTCGATGGTCGTTTGCTATACCTATATTCATTTTTTTAACCTCCTATATACTTATAAAACACCAAAAGGTGTTTTAGTTACAAATAAATTGTTGCCCCGTTAAATAAGTTTTTGCATCTTCTAATTTATAATTTCTAAAATTCATTGTATCACTAGGATCTTGTTCATTAGTATAATCAAATGTAATTATTCTTTCAATACCATTTGTTGTTTGATCATAATTTGTTTGTATATTATCTTGTAATGGTTCACTATCAAATTGTGCTTTTAATGTATTATAATCTGTAACTTGCTCAAATGAATAATTAATTTTATGTTCTTGTTTTGATGTGCTATCATCTGTAAATGTTATTATTATTTCTTCTCTAATATTTGCTTTTGTAGTTTCATCATCATAATATATTGAATAACAATTTAATGTTTTTATTTCAGGTGTTGCATTTACATCTGTATTATTATCTTGTTCTAAATTTTGATTGTTATTATTTGTTTCATCAGATTCATTTGTCATATTATTATTTTGATTTTCTTTAATATTAGTATCTTGAATAGTGTTATCTACTGTATAAGTGTTTTTTATGTATGTAGAATACAATAATATTACCAATAATGCAATAATGCCAATTGTACATAATATTTTAGAAAAATCTATTTTCATATCATCACCACTATTATTTTAAACTATTTTAATAAATTTAACAATTGTTATTTATAAATTTGTTTTCATTTCACTGTAAAACAAAAAAAGAAGAATTAATTTTCTTCTTTTGATGTGAATCCATATTTTTGATTGAATTTTTCAACGCGTCCTGTTTTTGAAGCTCTACCTTGTTTACCAGTATAGAACGGATGACATTCAGAACAAACTTCAACTACAATACTATCTTTAGTTGATCTTGTTTGGAAAGTAGCTCCACATGCACAAGTAACTGTTGATTCTTTATAATTTGGATGAATTCCTTTTTTCATGTCAATTTCTCCTTCCGCCATAGTTAATTCTAACTATAGTAATTTCTTTGCCAATATATTATACCAATTAAATTTAAGGAATGCAAGTATTATCTATTTAAGTTTCGGTATTTTACAAAAAAATTATAACAAAAATATATAAAATTGTAAAAACATAACATTTTAATTCAAAACATCTAATATTTTAAATATTAATTCATGCCAATATAGAACATCTTTAAATGTTCTTTTTATTTACTA
>JAFSEX010000054.1 GCA_017435465.1 Bacilli bacterium | reverse complement strand
TAAAGTAATGGCATTAAGTAATGATGAAAGATTAATTGGATTATATAATGAAGAAGAGTTACAAGAAGCAATCAAAGAAGGAATGAGACTTGCTGGTATTAATGAAGGTATTGAAAAAAACAAAAGAGATGTTGTTATTAATATGTTAAATAAAAATTGTGATATAGATTTTATATCAGAAATAACTAATTTAACTAACAAAGAAATTGAAAAAATAAAAAATGAAAAAAATTTGAGTTCCTAATTTTGGGAACTTTTATAGTTTAAACAATAAATTGTAAATATATACTTTTAAAAAAAAATATTGTATAATTGTTTTATGAGACTTAGGATGTGAGAACATGTATTTAAAAAAAATAAGAACAGTTGGATTTAAATCTTTTGCGGATGAAATAAATATAGATTTATCAAAAGGTATTACGGGAATAGTTGGACCAAACGGATCTGGTAAAAGTAATGTTGTTGATGCGGTAAGATGGGTACTTGGAGAACAATCAATCAAAAGTTTACGTGGTGAAGGTTCAATGAGTGACATAATTTTTGCTGGAACCACAAAAAGAAAAGGTGCGAATTATGCATCAGTAAACTTAATATTCGATAATGAAGATAGACATTTACCAATAGATTATTCAGAAGTATCAATAAAAAGAATATTATATAAAGATGGGGAAAATGAATACTTTATAAATAATTCAAAATGTAGATTAAAAGATATTACAGACTTACTTATGGATAGTGGTATGGAAAAAGATGCATTTAATATAATAAGTCAAGGTGAAGTTCAAGAAATATTAAGTAATAAACCAGAAGATAGAAGAATTATATTTGAAAGTGCGGCAGGAGTATTAAAATATAAAAAACGTAAAGAAGAAGCAATTAGAAAACTAGAAAGAACACATGAAAATTTATCTAGAGTAAATGATATTATTAATGAACTTGAAATACAAGTAGAACCTTTAAAAGAACAAAAAGAAACAGCTTTAAAATATTTAAACAATAAAAAAGAATTAGAAAATGTTGAAATTGCTTTAATTACACATGATATAGATACAATTAATTATGAATATCAAAATAATAAAAGAAAAATAGAAGAAATAAATTTAGAAATAAATAATATTGCTACTTTAAATAATACTGAAGATGTTACTTTAACTAGTAAAAAAGTTGAATTAAACGAATTAGATAGAAATATATATAGTATTCAACAGGAACTAATTAAAACAAGTAGTAATGTAGAAAAATTAAATGGTGAAAAGAATTTAATTTTAGAAAGAAGTAAAAATCAAAAAGAGAACGGTGAATTACAAAATAAATTATTAGAACTACAAGAAAATATTTTAAAATGTAAAAATACTATAGATTTAACAAATAATGAAATAGAACTTAAAATATCTAATTTAGATTCAATATTAGAAAATATAAATATAAATAAATTAAATATTGATAAACTTAAACAAGAAAAAAATATTTGTATAAATAATTTAAATAGTAAAAATAGATATGAAACGGAATTAAAATACAAAATAGATATTCTAGAACAAGCAATTGAAAGTGATAGTTCCTTGTCTTATGGAGTTAAAAGTATATTAAATAATCCATCATTAAACGGTATACATAGTGTAATTGGTAAAGTTATAGAAATGGATGAAATATATATGGTCGCAATTGATATAGCTTTAGGTTCAGCAAAAGAATATGTTATTACTAATACAAGTGAAGATGCGAAAGAAGCAATCAGATATTTAAAAAATAATGAACTAGGGAAGGCAACATTTTATCCAATTGAAGTTATCAAACCACGTAGTATAGATGAGGAAAGTAAAAATATTTTATTTAATACTAAAGGATTTGTAGATATCGCATCAAATTTAGTAAAATATGATAAAAAATATCAAAATATTATTCTAAACCAATTGGGAAACGTTATTATCGCAAACAATATTGATGATGCTAATATCATAAGTAGATTAATAAATCATAAATATAAAATAGTAACACTAGATGGAGAATTAGTACATGTTGGTGGATCTATTACAGGTGGTAAATTTAAAAATAACAAAAGTAATATAATTACTCAAAAATATGAATTAGATAATCTAAATCGTAAGTTATATAAAACTATTGATGAAATAAAAGATTTAGAAGAAAAAATTAATGAGTTAGATTATTACTTTAAAGAGTATGAAGAAAAGAATTACAAATTGACATTGGATAAAATTGAAATAGAAGAAATAATTAAAAATAAACAAAAAGTCTTAAGTGAAGTTATAAAAAATAAAGATGAATATAATAATGAATTAAATAGTTTTGAAAATAATATAGATGAAGAACATAAAAGAATTATGGACTTATATTATCTAGAAATCAATAAAAAAGAAGAGTTAGAAACTAAATTAGAATTTTTAAATAATAAAAAGAATAGTTTATCAAATCTAATTAATGAAATCGAAAGTTCAATAAAAAGAAGTACAAGCTCATATAATAAATTACAAAACGAATTAAAAGAATTAGAAATAAGCGTTAATAAAGCTGATGTTAAATTAGATTCATTATTAGATACTTTAACGAGTGAATATTCAATGACGTTTGAAAAAGCGAAAGAAAAATATAGATTAGAAATAAATGAAAATGAAGCTAGGTTAAGGGTTAATTCGCTTAAAACATCAATTAAAAATTTAGGAGTAGTAAATGTAGGCGCAATTGAAGAATTTGATAGAATTAATGAAAGATTTGAATTTTTACAAAATCAAAAACATGATTTATATAGTGCAGAAAATACACTACTTGAAATCATTGATGAAATGGACTCTGTCATGAAAGATAAATTTGTGGAAACATTTGAACAAATAAAAATAGAATTTGAAAATGTATTTCAAAAATTATTTGGTGGTGGAACTGCAGAATTACATTTAACTGAACCAAGTAATATTTTAGAAACTGGAATAGATATAGTTGCATGTCCACCAGGCAAAAAATTATCACATATTTCATTATTATCAGGTGGAGAAAAAACTTTAACCGCAATAAGTTTGTTATTTGCAATACTTAAAGTTAAAACTGTACCATTTAGTATTTTAGACGAAGTTGAAGCTGCACTTGATGAAGCAAATGTTGAATTATTTGGTGAGTATGTTGAAACTTTAAAAGACAAAACACAATTTATAATAATTACCCATAAAAAGAAAACAATGGAATATGTTGATTACTTATATGGTATAACAATGCAAGAATCTGGTATCAGTAAACTTGTAAGTGTTAAACTAGAAGATATTAAAGAAATTAATTAATTTATAAATAAAATTTCGTCAATTATGACGAAATTTTATTTTGTATTAAAAACTGGGTTATTATTCTAAATTAATTAAATTTTTATAAATATATTATAATAGAAAGAAATTTTTACATGAATAATAACAATAAAAAAATTAGCGATGAAGAAATAGTGTTAAAAAATATGATATTACAAATTATATATAATTTAAATAATAAAGATAGTTTTGATAGTATATATGAAATTTTTCTATATTTATTTTATATTTTTGCTTTTTATACTTTCTAAGAAAAATTTATGTTTATTTTTATTAATTATAGACTTTGCCTAAGCAATTTGGTACAATTAATATGTATAAATAGAGGAGTGGATAAAATGAATAAAATAGAAATAACAAAAAAAGGAAAAATAACATTAATAATAATAGGCACAGTATTAGTAATATTAGGTATAGTATTATTTTTCGTAATGAAAACACCAAAAGCAGTAGAACCAAATTTTTTAAATTTAAATGTTACACCAATAAGTGTAGATTCAAAATGGGATGAAGAAAAATTATCATTAATATTACACGTAAATTCACAAGCTCAATTAGCATATAATGTATATCCAGAGAATGCAAGGGTAGAAGAGATAACATTCAATAATTTTGATAGAGACATAATAAAAATAGACTCACTTGGAGTAATAACAGGAAAGAAAACAGGAATTACAGAACTCCAAATTAGAAGTGGTAATGCAAAATCATTTAGAATAAAAGTATATGTATATTAATGGAGGAGATAAAATGTTACAAGTATTATTTTGTGAGGATGAAATAGGCTTAAAATCAATGGGATTTATAGGAACGATAATATCAATAATAAAAATAATTGTTCCAATGATATTAATAGTAGTTGGAACTGTAAGTTTAGTAAAATGTATTATAAACAACAAAGAAGAAGTAAATAAAGAAATACCAAAATTAGTAAAAAAATGTGTTTTAGCAATAGCGATATTCCTATTACCATCAGTAGTAATGTTTTTAATAAATTTAGTAGGTGAAAATACAGGAGGAGCAAAATGTATGGAATGCTTACTAAGTAAAGCAGGAGCATGTATGAAAGAAGCAAAGAAAATAAAATTAGGAATAACAGATACATTATGTTCAATATATGATTGGAAAGAAGAAGAATGTAAAAGTCCATGTGAATATGTTGGTGGCTGGAAATGTCAAAAAAAAGAATAGGAGGTGGAAACATTAACATATTTTATAGAGGTGAAACAGGAATATCAGTTAATTTTGACATAAAAGAAAACTATAAATTTGAAAAAATATTTTCAAATAAAGAAAATTTGATGTTTGAAAGAGTAAGTTGACCATTAACTTTTTTCTGGTGCATTTAAAATTTCATTCGAAGAAAAAAATTCCAAAAATAATATACTTGCATAAAACAAAAAAACATTGTATACTATATAATATAAATTTAAAGACGCAAGAGAAAAGTAGTAATAAAAGAATTATTAATAGAGAGTTAGTGGCTGGTGGAAACTAATAATTGTTCTTTTATGAACTTGTTTCTTTAGTTGTATTATACCGGGGATCTCACGTTAAGAGAATAAAGTGCATAGATTTATCTATGAAATAAGGTGGTACCGCGAAATTTCGTCCTTATTCTAGATAAATCTATTTTATTTTATGAGGAGGCTGTAATGAAATATTTAATTGAATTTTTATGTGTATTTGTTTTTACATATTTATTTTATTTATTTGCGGTTATTTTGAGAAAAAAAAATAAGAAATTTAATTCAAAGAAACTAAAAGTAGAAGAAGGATTTTTAATATTAAAGTATAATATTGATATTAAGAAATTAAATTATAGAAAGTTTTTAGCTTTTATATATTTATGTAATAGTATAATATTTGGAATAACATTAGTTGTAATTCAATTATTTGAAGATTTATTAATTCAATTATTATTTGCTCCTATTGTGCTTTTTCCATTAATATTATTTACATATTCTATGATTGGAAAATATTTAAAAAAGAAAGGATTTGTTAAAAATGTATAATTATAGTGAAATAGAAAAGAAATGGCAAAAATATTGGGAAACTAATAATTCATTTATAGCTTCAAATAATTCAGAAAAATCAAAATATTTTATCTTGGTTGAATTTCCATATCCATCTGGATCTGGACTACATGTAGGACATGTAAGAAGTTACACTGCACTAGACGCCATGGCTAGAATGAGAAGAATGAAAGGATATAATGTATTATTCCCTATGGGATGGGATGCATTTGGACTTCCTGCTGAGCAATATGCGATTAAAAATAAAGTTCATCCAAAAGAAGCAGTTAGAAGAAATATTGAAGTGTTCAAAGGGCAAATTCAAGATTTAGGTTTATCTTTTGATTGGTCTCGTGAATTTGCAACTACAGATGAAAATTATTATAAATGGACTCAATGGCAATTTTTAAAATTCTATGAAAAAGGAATGGCTTATAAAGGTAAAAAAGAAATTAACTGGTGTCCAAGTTGTAAAATAGGACTATCTAACGAAGAAGCTGAAGGTGGAGTTTGTGAAAGATGTGGACATCCAGTAGAAAAGAAAGAAAAAGAACAATGGATTTTAAAAATGAGTGAATATGCTGATAAGTTATTAGATGGTTTAGATGAAACTGAATTTTTAGATAGAATTAAAACTGCTCAAGTAAATTGGATAGGTAAGAGTGAAGGTGCTTTAGTTGATTTTAAATTAGATAATTCTGATGACTATTTAAAAGTATTTACTACACGTCCAGATACTTTATATGGTGTTACATTTATGGTTGTATCACCAGAACATGAAATAATTAATAAATATAAAGATAAAATTACTAATATTTCTGAAGTTATTAAATACAAAGAAGAAGCTAGTAAAAAAAGTGAAATTGAAAGAACTGACGCTACTAAAGAAAAAACAGGTGTTAAATTAGAAGGATTATATGCAATTAATCCAGTTAATGATGAAAAAATCCAAATTTGGACTAGTGATTATGTCTTAACAAATTATGGAACAGGTGCAATTATGGCAGTTCCAGCACATGATGAAAGAGACTATGAATTTGCTAAAAAATTTGGAATAGATATTATCGAAGTAATCAAAGGTGGAGATATTTCTAAAGAAGCATACACTGGTGATGGTGAAATGGTTAATTCAGGTGTATTAAATGGATATACTAATAAACAAGATTCAATCAAGAAAATGTTAGAATATTTAGAAGAAAATAATATTGGTAAAAAAACTACTAATTATAGATTACAAGATTGGATTTTCTCAAGACAAAGATTCTGGGGAGAACCAATTCCAATGATTTATTGTGAAGAATGTGGATGGGTTCCTGTGCCAGTTAAAGATTTACCAGTAACGTTACCAGATGTTACATCATATGAACCAACTGATACAGGAGAAAGTCCACTAGCAAATATTGATAGTTGGGTAAATACAACTTGTCCAAAATGTGGTAAAGCAGCTAAAAGAGAAACTGATACAATGCCTAACTGGGCAGGATCATCATGGTATTGGTTACGTTATATGGATGCTCAAAACAATGATGAGTTTGTGTCAAATGAAGCAATGAAATATTGGGGTATGGTAGATTACTATAACGGTGGTATGGAACATGCTACAAGACACTTATTATATGCAAGATTCTGGCATAGATTCTTATATGACAATGGATTAGTACCTTTCCCTGAACCATTCAAGAAAAGAGTTGCTCATGGAATGATTCTTGGTGAAAACGGAGAAAAAATGAGCAAAAGTAAAGGTAATGTAGTAAATCCAGACGACATGGTTAAAAGCTATGGAGCAGATGCCTTAAGAACTTATGAATTATTTATAGGAGATTATGAAAAAGATGCTGCATGGAGTGAAAATGGACTTAAAGGATGTAAAAGATTCTTAGATAGAGTATATAGATTAAAAGACAAAGTTGTAGATGGATTTGTATATTCTAAAGAATTAGATAATATTATTAATAAGACAATTAAAAAAGTTACAAATGATATTGAAAGTATGAAATATAATACTGCAGTTTCTGCATTAATGATTTTAACTAATGAATTTGAAAAACTAGATAAGATTACAAAAGCTGATTACAAAACATTATTAATTTTATTAAATCCAATTGCGCCACATATTACTGAAGAATTAAATGAAATGTGTGAACTTGGAAAAGCTATTGTTAATTGTAATTGGCCAGAATATGATGAAGCTAAAACTATTGATGAAACAAAAGAAATTGGTGTTCAAGTAAATGGTAAGGTTCGTGCAACAATTGAAGTAAATATTAACATGGATGATGAAGAAATTAAAAATCTTGCATTAGATCATGAAAATGTTAAACGTCATATTGAAGGAAAAGAAATTGTAAAAGTAATTGTTATTAAAGGAAAAATAGTTAATATAGTTGTTAAATAACATTGGGGATAATATGTTTAAAGACAAAAAAATATCACAATATAAAGAACAAATAAGTAAATTAATCGTAGATGAAGAAATAAAAAATGATATATTAGATATGGTTTCATTTTTTACCCATAATGGTAAAGTAAAAATTGATGGTAATAATTTGTATGGAAAAATTACACATCAAAATGAAACAGACTCTTTAATAATAAACTATGACTTATTTAAATTTGTGTTTAATTATGTAGAATCTAATGTGATTTTTAGAAAAACAATTAATATATCACAAGAATATATTAAAGGTGGAAATCATAAGATTACTAAACATGAAAAAAGAGACTATAGATGTTGCAATAATCAAAATAAAATATCAATTGAAGAAACAGAAAAAATATATAATTTAAAGAATAATTTAGTCTATGATTCAATATTACTAAAAGAATATGATTATGATACTTATCCAGAGTATATGAAATATAATAGTTCAAAAAACAGTGAAAATTCTTTTCATTTAGAAAAAAAATGGTATATCCCAAATGGATCTATAATTAAATATATATTAGGCAAAAATTTCATGAAAGAAAATAATAAATTAAACGAAAAGTATTATATATGTGAAAAAACCATATCATGATGAAGAAAATTTTGTTTGGAATTATTATTTTGATAAATTAAATGAAGATTTATTTAAATCATTTATGACTGGTGAAATCAGTATTGAAGAATTATTGAAACAAAATAAAGAAAAAACTTTAAAAAAACAAAACCAAAGGAACTAATTTGTTCCTTTTTTTGTATATTTTTATTAAAAATACATAAAATATAATAAAAGTTTTAAAAAAAAATTAAAAATGTATTGACATCAAATTACAAAATAGATATAATGAGAACGTATTTGAAAAAAGCGATGCCTGTTTAGCTCAGTCGGTAGAGCAAACGGCTGTTAACCGTTAGGTCGTAGGTTCGAGTCCTACAACAGGCGCCATTAGAAAATTAACCCTTATTTATAAGGGTTTCTTTTTTTATATTTTAGTTTTGGTCTTGTTTTTGGTCTTGTTTCAAAATTTTTTCTTTTCCAATTTGCATTGTATATTTTACGTAAAATGATATTTTTAATTTATGTTTTTATATAATTATAAAATATATATGTTATAATAAAAATATGATTGGAGATGTTAAAATGGAAAAGAAAAATACTGGATTAATAGTTTTAGTTGTTGTTTTAAGTATTGCAGTATTAGGACTTAGTGGTTTTATTGTTTATGATAAAATTTTATCAAATGAAGAAGAGATAATTACAAAAAATGATAATGAAAATAGTGATGAAAGCAATAAGAACATAACATTTAATCATACAACCCTTAGTGTAGATTATTTATGTAATTTTGAATTAGACAAAATTTGCGAATTAAAACACGATAAAATATTAATTAAACTTGAAAATACTAGTGATAATGAATATCCAATATTTGATATAAAAATAAATGATAAATTAGTTTTATCTGAAGTTATATATTTAAATGATGAAATTAATATTATAGATAATAATGTAATTATTTCTCATTCTGGAACAGATATTAATAGTTCACATATATATATATTTGATAATAAAGGTAATAATACTTTAAGTTTGTTTAGTGGGTTTGATACTAAATATCCTGCTATTAGCTTAAAATCTGAATATTTAGAAAATGGGAATTCAATTGACTATAAAATTATTGGAAATAAAATTATCATTGAGGGCACTAGATTATCGCATGGACCATCAATTGTAATAAGTGAAAAAGAATATATTGAATTATATAACAATAATTGTTTGCAATATGAAAATGAAGTAGTATATGGAAAATATGAAATTGAATATTTAGGAAACAATAAGTTTTCAGAAACAAAAAATGTTGGATATACTCTATTGAAAGACATTGGATATTATTCTCAATGCAAATAATATATTTTCGGTTAATAAATTTTGACATCAATAATAAAATGTGGTATTATTAGTATGTAAGCAAGGAAACTTGCATAAAATAAAAAAGGGAAATACTTAACTTTCACACGTTGAGTACTTACCCTAAAATTAAGTTATACTTAATCTGGATTCAGTACTTAATCTAATGCTAGATTGAGTACTATTTTTTTATACATAGAATCATTAAAGAGACTATCAATAAAATGATAATTAATATTAGAAATGAGATTAGTAAATCTTTTTTCTTCATAAATATCAAGCCTCCTTCCTAAGAAGCAGGCAAGTACTCAACAGTTAGTATTTCCTAATAAAATTATATAATAAATAAATTTATAAAACAAGCAGATTTGATAAATAAATTAAATAATAGTTAACTTATTTTTTAAAAGGAGCCATATTGCATTTTTGGTCTTATTTTGGTCTTGTTTTAGGTTAATACTATGTGTTTATTTTATAATTAACATTGTCATTATTAACAATAAGTATTGTCATTAAAATATTATAATATAAGGATTTACTTTGTTTTATTGAGTTTTTCTAAAAATATGGTGTTATACCTACAACAGGCGCCATTAGAAAATTAACCCTTATATTATAAGGGTTAATTTTTTTATATTTTATTAATATTTTAAATATGATATAATTCTAATTAGGGATGGTGGTAACAATGTTTAAAAAAATAGAAAAGGCATTTAGTAAAGTATTTATATCATCAATATTATCTTCAGTAATATTTGTAGCTCTTGGAATATTCTTATTTACTAAACCAGAAACTACAATATCAACAATATCATATATTTTAGGGATAATAATAATTTTATTGGGCTCTTTTGCTTTTGGAAAATATTTTCAAAGTAGAGAAGACGGCTTTAAGTTTAGTTTTAGTTTAGTATATGGTGTATTAAGTTTTGTAATAGGATTAATATTGATTATCAATCCGACTGCACTTGCAACACTAATCCCTTTTGTAATTGGATTTTGGATGATAACAAATAGTACTGTAAAAATTCAATATTCTCTAAATCTTAGACAATATGAAAACAAAGCATGGATTCCTACATTCATAATAGGATTATTAACATTAATATGTGGTTTAGTAATGATATTTAATCCATTTGAAGGTGCTCTAGTTATTACTAAAATGATTGGTCTATTTATAATTGTATATTCAGTTTTAGATATAATAGAAGCTATTTTAATAAATATAAATATTAAGAAGTTAACAAACACAATAATTATTGAAAATAAATAACTTGATTAATATTGTATAATATTGTAATATAGTAATATAGAATATTTAATAATAGGAGTTGGTTCTAAATGATAAAAAAAATAAGTTGTTTAATATTAGCTATAGCGTTATTTTTAATAAATACAAACATAATATATGCCTTAGAAATATACGAAGATAATTCATACAGTATATATTTTAATAATATAAAATCTAACGTAGAATATAAAGTTGCTAAAGTTGGCGAAGGAGATAGAGTATTCTATGATTTAGATGGAATAATACAAATCTTACAATCAAAAGGTGGAACAAATACAAAAGTATATAAATTAGGTGAATCACTTGATGAGGATGCAGTTAAAACATCAATATCAAAAATATCAAGTGAATTAGGAGAAACAATAGAAGATAATAATATACAAGCACTAACTGACTATACTGGAATTAAAGAAAAAGATACT
>JAFSEX010000001.1 GCA_017435465.1 Bacilli bacterium | reverse complement strand
TTTCTCATTTCAATAATAAATGAATCTAAATGTTTTTCTAGTCTCATAGTTAAAATCTCCTTTTAGTATATATCTTGTAAATTATATCAAAATATGTTAGAATATGGTAGAAATAACATCAAATTATTCGGAGGAAATTATGGATACTATTAATAACTTCAAAAATAAAATTTTAAAAAATTTATTAAAAAAAGACTCTGCTGAAATAATCATATCAGGAAATGATTATGCTTCTAAAACATACTTGCTTAAAGAAATCTTATTAGATTTGAAAAAAAACTTTGATGTTTTTTCTTTTTATTTGGAAAATAAAAAAGATATTTTTTCAAATAGTAATTTCTTACATTATTTACTACTGGTTTTTTATAGTTATTCTCCAGAATGTAGTATAAATAATATAACCGATGACTATTCATTAAAAAAATATATTAAAAAAACGAGAGTTTTAAATCATATCAGTAAACAATTATTAAGAAACATAAATGTTGCTGGTGCGCATGTTACTGGGACAGCGCCCAATATAATTAATGACTCTGAGTATGCTGTAGATTATACATCACAAAATGGATTTGACCTTATGAATTATATTATAAAATATTTATATAGAATATCCAAAAAAAAGAAAATTGTTATATGTATAGATAATTTTGACTATGATGAAAAATCAATTGTAAACATTTTTTTAATAGAATTATTAAATAAGTTAAAAAGAAATCTTTTTTTAATAATTTCACCATCAGAATCTTTTTCCGGAAATTATATATTTAAATTAAATCCTATTGTAGAAAAATTAGATTGTTTTAGTGAAAATCAAATAATTAAAATTTTAAATTCAAAATATCATTTCAATGAAAAAGAAACTATTCAAATTGCAAATTGGATAGCCAGTAAGACAAATGGAGTAATCATTGATACAATAAATGTTATAAATGAAAATAATGAGGCATTTATTGATAATAAAATCAATAATTTTAAAATTCAAAATATAAGCGAGATGGTTAATTCATTAGACTCAATTCAAAAAAATCTTATTTTTATTTCAAATATTTTTCCAAATGGATTGAGTAAAAAATTATTATATAATTATTTTAGCAATTATGAGTCAATAGATGAATTAACACTAGACAATGAAATTAATGAACTAATCAAAAGAGATATTATGTTTTTTAATGGAGAAAATGGTGATAGTTTAAAACTATTAAACAAGGCATATGGAAAGAATTTAAATATGATTATTAGTTCTGATCACACTATTGAGTATTTACAATCAATAAAGATGTTTATTTCTAATTGCTTAGAAGAACAAAATATGCAAAATTATGAATATTCTTATTTATTGCATTGTATTATTTTTCTATATAAAAGTAATGAATTAGAAAATAATATAGACAAATTTATTAAATTAATAAATTTAGAATATTCTTTTATGTCTTATCATTATATATCTAATATATATGAAAAAATTTATCAAATAATTCATATAATTCCAATGAATATCATTATTAAAATATTGGATTCATTTCAAAAATGTTCAGAATTTGAAAAGGGACTATCATTAATTCAAAAGTTAAAATCAATTAATGTAAATAACGATCAATTAAAAATTTATGAAGCTAAATATTTGACTCAATTATATGAGTATGATGCTGCCTTAAAAATTATTGATGAAATTAAAGATAAAAATGGAGAATATTATTATACTAAACTAAATATTCTTCAACAACAATTTGATAAAAGTGCTGTTTTAGATATACTGAATGAAGTTAGGTTGCTTGATAATAAAGATAAATGGTATTATATTATTTTAAGAAATACAACACATTATTTTAATTTTGAAACTGCATACAATAATTTAAAGGAGAGTATGAATTACTTTGACAAATATAAATTTGAAAAAGCAACAATTTTAAATAATATGGGTATTATTTTATTAGGAAATAATAATATTCTAGAATCCAAAAAATGTTTTGACGAATCAATAAATATTTTAAAACAATTAAACTCAAATGAGATATTTGAACCCTATTGTAATAGAGCAATTTATTATCTATTATCTAATGAAGAAAAGCAATGTATTCAAGATATAAAAAACGCTAAAAAATATGTGCCATTAAGTCTAAAAATGGATCATATACTAATTGATATTAATTCTTATATTATAAAACTATTTTTCAAAAAAATCTCTTTACCAGACGTGATATTCTTTTTGACTCAATTATTAGAAAATCAAATTGCAGATAAGTGGACAGAATTTTTGATAAAATACAATCTAAGTAATTTATCCAACAAAAAACTTTTTGATGATAAATTCAAATTAGAATTAGACGATAAAAGTGTTACACATTTTGAAATATTTATTGATGTAGAAATCGATAATACTAAATATAATTTATTATTAGGGTTATCACCGAATTGGAGATATTAGTGCATATATTTTCTAACTAAATAATCAATTATATCAGAATTAACATTTTTATTTAGTAGTACATCTGAAATATAATTTGCTAATTTAATAACATCCTCAATACAAAAGTTCAGATTTGTTATACAAGTGCAGCCTAATCTAATACCTGAAGTGGTTTCTAAATTATTTTTATCAAAAGGTATTTGATTTTTGTTTGCTAATATTTTTGCTTCAAATAACTTTTCCTCTGCTGTTTTTCCATTCATTCCTAGACATGAGACATCTATTAATATAATATGATTATCATGCTTATTGTAAACTAAAGGAATACTTCTTTTTTTGAACACATCAACAAATATTTTTGTATTTCTTAAAACTTGTTTTGCGTATAATGATATATTAATTTTACTTAGTTCACAACAGCATATGTATTTTGCAAATAGCATTGATTGTAAAGGACCTCCTTGTGAAGTAGGAAAAACAGAATAATTTATTTTGTTTGTAAATTCCTTTTTATAAAGTATTATACCTCCTTGAGGTCCTCTTAATAATTTATCCATTGTAAAAGTTATAAAATCAACATGTGGAATACAACTACTCATAGTTTTTCCCAAAATAAAAAGAACGTAATGACAAACATCAGCTAATACGTAGCAATTATGCTTATGTGCTAAAGCAGAAATTATTTCAAAATCGATTGATTTGCTATATGAAGACATTCCTATTATTAATAATTTAGGTTTGTTATTAATTATCAAATTTTCTAAAACTGTCAAGTCAATATCTAAATTAGCATCAAGTGAATAGTGAACTACCTTATTAGGTTTTCCAGATAATTTTGTATGCGAAATATGACCGCCATTTTTTGGTGCTAATGATAATACAACATCATTTTCATTCAATATTGCATTGTATATAATTTGATTAGCTTGTGTTCCTGAATGTGGTTGAATATTTACTCCATAATCATTAGTATTAAAAAGATGTAATAGTATTTTTTCAGATTCTAATTCTATATCTTCTATGAAATTAATTTGTGGAAAATATCTTTTTCCAACAACGCCCTCCGTTGGAATCATATATATAGGAATTGACATGGCATGTAATGTACTGTCAAAAGGGTAGCTGCAACATGCGCACATATTGATATATCCATTATAAATTTTATAAAAGGAATCAGTTACTAAATTGAAATAATCATTTGTCACAATAATTTCCTCCGAATAATTTGATGTTATTT
>JAFSEX010000053.1 GCA_017435465.1 Bacilli bacterium | reverse complement strand
TTTTTATTTTTTCTTCTTTTGAATGATAATTATTTTTTCCACCTTTTGGTCTACCACTTGGCATAATTTCATCTCCTTTATTTTATTATAACAAAAAATGCAGACAACTTTTTTGTGTCTACATTTATTTTACAACTTCATATGATTAAATACTTGCTTATCTCTTATTTTTTTTACTTATTCATAAGTTCGTTATACTTTTTGATTTGTTCTACATTGTTTTTTTGAAACTCTTTTCTAAATTGTAGCATAACTTCATTTTTGTGATTTTCTAAAAGGTTTCTATCTTGTTTTGATAGTTTGTTTTCCTTTAACATTTGTTGTGTTATTAACAATTCTAACATCATATTATTCATTTCTTCAGTTAAATAAAATCTTAAGTCTAAAAACTCATTATTTTTAATATTTTTCATCATTTTGAACTCCTTTTTTAATAAAATTAACTATTTTTTGTATATTTCAAAATGTGTTTCATTTAGGTTTTACAATGGTTTGTTTTAATTTCTCACTTTTATGGGTATGAACATTTGATCAAGCTCGTGAGGGATTTAGTTTAGGAGAACAAGAAAAAAGATTAAGAGAATTTTGTGATTTTAAAAGATATGAAATCTATAATGTATATAAAGATGCAGGTATAAGTGCCAAGAATGATAATAGACCTGCATATCAACAAATGATACAAGATATAAAAGATAAAAAGATTAATGTAATTGTAGCTTTAAAATTAGATAGATTAACTCGTTCAGTTTATGATATCGAAAAGTTAATGAAGTTTGTTAATGATAATGAATGTGATATTGATTGTATGGCAGATGAATCTAATACTACTACTTCAAATGGTAGAATGGTTATGAGAATAATGACTAGTGTATCTCAAAATGAAATTGAGAAATGTTCTGAAAGGACTAAATTTGGTATGGTTGGAGCAATTAAATCAGGACACATTCCAAATCGTTCCCCTTTAGGTTTTACAAGAGATAATAAAAAGTTAGTTCCAGATCCATTAACAAAAGATATTATTGTAAGAGTATATGATTTATATTTAGGGGGAAAAAGTCATCAAACTATAGCTAATATATTTAATAAAGAACAAGTATTAGGAAAAACAAATTGGTATGACTCCACTATTCAAAAGATATTATCTAACGAGCTTTATAAAGGTGATTATGTAAATGGAAAGAGAACAAAACACCCAACATATTATGAAAACGTTGTTGAGCCAATTGTATCGAAAGAAAAATGGGATAATTGTCAAAGTCAAAAGTTAAGAAATGCAAGACACTACGAAAGAACTGCCACTTACCTATTTACTAATAAATTAAAGTGTTCTAATTGTGGTAGATTTCTTGGTGGTAAAGCAACTACCAAAAAGAATGGAAATAAGTATTATTATTACAAATGCGAACATTGTAAAACGTCATTTAAAGAAAATGATATGGAACAAAATTTATTAAGTACTTTAATTGAACTTACTAAAACTGATGAGCTTATAAATAACTACTACACCCCATTTATTAAATCTAAATTTGATAATAAAGAATTTGATTATGATAAACAAATAAAAGAATTAGATAAACAAATGGATAGAATAAAAACTGCTTATACCAAAGGCATACTAAAACTAGAAGATTTCGATAAAGAAATAAAACATATTGATTTTCAAAGAAATGATATAGCTAAAAAAATTCAAGAACAAAAACAATATGAAAATTTAAATTTCACAACAGATGATTTACTTATTATACAAGATAAACATAATGTAGATAGTTTTGTTAAACCTGAAAAGTTTATTGAAAACATTTATGGTTGGTTAAATATGCAAAAAGAAGAAAAGCAACGAATAATAGCAACATATATAGATTATTTAATTGTAGAAAGAAAAAGTGATAAAACAATAATTAAAGATATTAATTTTAGAACTAATTTCTTACTAAATTTAATTAACTATAATAATGAATACAAACTACCTCTAAACTATTTTTGTTTTGAAGATGATTATGGTTTACCACTACCTATGAATAAAGAATTAAAAACAAGTAAGCAAGCTCAAATTTACTTTAATAAATTAGTAGAAACTTTAGGTAGTGATTATAAACTAAATTATTATTTAAGCGAAATAAATGATGATACTCAAAATATTAATTTCACTTCAAAGAATGATATAGAAAAAATTGTTAGAATTATTGCAATCAATGATAAGGAAAAATACAAAAATAATAAATTAAAATTTGGTATTATAACAATTGACTTAACTGACATAAAAGTAAATGGAAATCAGCTATATAAAGGTTTCTTTGAAAAACTTAAAACATTGTGTAACGATGAACTACACAATGTTTAACTAAAAAAATCCATTGGATTTTTTTTATTTTAGCCAAAATGGACAAATTAATGGACAACATAATCCTTATAATATAAAGGTAAAACAATCATTAATGGACTAAAATTAGATACTAAATGGATTTTTTGCAAGTGCAAAAAGTGAAAGTGATATCACTAAATTCCCTTGTATTAAGCCAAAAATACAAGAAAGTGGTATCACTTCCCTTATCCTGCTTTTAAAAATATAATTGTTTTACTTTGTTTTTTCCATAAGCAGAACTTAAATTGAACAATATTATAATTTATATAATATTATTCTATCAACAAAAAATGATTTATTGTTTTTTAAACAAATTACAAATCAAAAGTCCAGCTAATGAAGTTGCAAATAAACTATATCCTATGTACATATTTTTTTTACTTTGGTCTTCAGACATACTTATAGTATACGAGCAATTTTCTTTATATTCTTCACTATAGATATCTAAAGCATAACAATGCATATTGTCACTTTGAATATAAATATTATTACCAATAGCAGCCCCAAGAGAAAGAACTGTAATTAGTATTAATATAATATTAATAAATTTTAAAAAATTGTCTTCTTTTTTACTAAACATATAATTCAACTCCTTGATTATATTATAACACCATTTATAAATATATGATATAATATCCATGTATGGGTGATATATATGAAAGAAAAAAAACACATAATTTTAATAGGTATTATAATTTTGTTTGTAAGTGGTATAACCTATATTAATAATAAAGATTTTTTTCATCATAACTTAAAAATGGATATATCACAAGAAATTTCTACAAACAAAAAAAACGAAAGTTATACAGATACAAATAATATAAAACAAAATGTTTCAGATGCACTGGAAAATGATTCAGAAAACAAAAGTGATAATAAAAATAAATCAAATAACAAAAATACTTCATCAAATAAAAATGAAAAATCTACAAATACAGATAATATAAACAAAAATAATTTTGAAAGCAATAGTGATAGTAAAAACAAATCAAATAATAAAAACACTTCATCAAATAAAAATGAAAATTCTATAAACAATAATAATTCCAATCAAAATAACGAGAAAGAAAATTATGCATGTTTAAATGGATATACATTAGACATTGAAAAAAAAGAATGTTATCAATATGAAATAATTGAAAGTTCAAAAACCAAAAAGTGTCCAGATGGATATAAAATATATATAACAGATGAGTTACAAGAGAAATGTAGAAAATATATTATTAATGATGATGTGATGATCTTTAGTAATCCTCATTGTGTTGATGAACGTAATGTTCATCAAGAATTATCTATTGAAGATAATGCTTGTTTAGATCCTGATGATCGAATAAATAAACCAAAAGAAGAATGCGAATCATTAGGATATTTTTGGAGCAAAGCCAAGAATTATTGTTACTTCCAAAAAGCAAATATAATGTATTATAAAAGTTGTGGAAGTGGTTACAAAATGAGTGATAGTACTCATTGTTATAGATATGATATTATAGATATGCCTGTAGTCAAAGTAACATGTCCAGATGGATTTACTCTAAGCGATGATAAAAACTTTTGTTCATATAAATTTGTTATGAAGGCTTTTAATGAAAATTAAAACTGAAATATCTCGAAGGAAAATAAGATTTTCTTATTTTCTTTTTGTTAAGGAGGATTAATTATGGCAAATTTTACCCAATTTCAGTTGAAAGAATTAGATAAATTATTAAATTATAATGGTTTCACACCTTTAATAGCTAATAACAATAGTGAATTTTATCAATTTTTTGCTAACTTTGGAATTAATATATACCAAGATTATGGATCTGGTTCAAAAGGCAAAACTTTATACAATTTTTGGGTTTCATCACCAAATGATGTGGCTTTGAAAGTAATTAAAGAAATAAAAGAAATAATTTTATATGAGTTTGCTAATAAAAATGAAGAAAGAAACAAAGCAGAATTTTTGTTTGATTCTATAGAAAAAAGATTAACTAATGAATTTGAAATAATTGATAATATATTTTTAACCAATAAAAAGTATGAAATAATAAAAGAACTTACTCCGGGTGGTTTTGGAGATACTTTTTTAATAAAAGATATAAATTTAGATAAATTTTTTGTATTAAAAATGTATAGAGGCGAATTTATAAATGAAAAAGATAATGAAATTTTTTTTAATAAATTTTTAGAAGAAATAAATATTTTATATGATTTAAATCATCAAAATGTTGTTAGAATATATGATTATTCTAATAAGAAAAAAGCATGGTATATTATGGAATATGTTGACGGTGGGACTATAGAGACATATGTTAAATCAAAACCACATAATTTATCTAAAATATTTTTACAAGCTATAAATGTTTTTTATTTTCTTGAAAATAAGGATGTATGCCATCGAGATATTAGAGTTAATAACATTTTAGTTACTAAAGATGGTATATTAAAAATTATAGATTTTGGTTTCGGAAAAACCATTGAAAATAATGGTACTTTAAAAAGTGCAACTAGATTAGTTAATTATACTTTTACATTACCAAAAGAACTAAATTGTGATATTCCTAAATACACAAAAAAAACAGAAATATATTTTGTGGGTAAATTATTCGAAAGATTGTTAGCTGATAATAATATTGAAAATTTTCCTTATGAAAACGTATTAAAGAAAATGACGTTAGAGGATCCACAAAATAGAATCAACAGCTTTTCAGACATTAAAAATTTAATAAAGAATATTAGCAACCAACATCAAATTATCCCATATAATTTGAAACAAAAATACCAAGATTTAGTTTTACGTTTAGATAAAATTATTATTTCTAAAAAAACATATTCAATTATCTATGATTATAATAAAATAATAAATAATATTGAAAAATTATTAGATTGTAATTTATTGAATGAAAACTTGGATGACTCAAAGTTTTTTGCTGAATGTTTTATTAGTGAATTGGGTGAATGGTATCCTAAAAAAAGCCAAATATCAGTCAATTATTTAATAGATTTACTTGAATGGTTGAAATCACTTGATGATCAACAAAAAGAACAATTTATTAAAAATTTGCAATTTAAATTATCAAGTTATAAAATACACCAAGAATTACCATTTTAAAAAACGACTATTAATATCGTTTTTTAAAAATATAGTTGTTTTTAATATGTTTTTGTCCATTCTTTATTGTGAATTAATTATTATTATCTGCGCATTATAATTATAAAGTTCAAATAATTAATAAACTGTGTCAAATAAAAACGAATATTAAATAATAATTAGTCGTTTTAAACAAATATACTAATCTTGAACTATAAATTCAATAGCATTTCCATCTACTCAAAAATCAGCATTATCACTTGTTATCCCATAAAATCTAGTTTCTATACTAACTTTTCTAAAATTTAATGTTTTATTAATACTTATCATTTTCATGAAATTTCCCACTTGATTCTATATATAATAGAATAATTTTTTTATTCCAAACTATCATAAATTTGAAGTAAATAATTTAAAAATGCTGAACATGAAACTAACATATATTTTGCTTCTTCAAATGTTGTATTTTCATCAACACCACAATTATGTCTTATTCCACTTTTATCAGATGTATATCCATAAAGTGAAGAAAACGCACTTTTCATTGCCCTATGTATTTTAACGCCTTGTTTTTCAAGTTTATTTAATGCGTCTCCTAATGTAGAATTATTAGTTCCTAAAATAATATTACACATTGATTCAATAGCAGAAATCGATTCTTTTACCGAATTAGAATAATCAGGATTTTCTCTATCATAAAGCAAATTCAAAGCTTTAGTTATACTTTTCTTACAAGCAAAAAATCTAGTATCTAAAGCTTCCTCTATTTCTGCAATCTCTATCTCATCTACTATATCTGTTATTTTCCTATCAATAAATCTATATCCAACACATTCTTTTTCAAACATTTTATTAAACATATCATATACATTATTATCATAAATAGATTCACAATACCAATCCAATAAAGATTCTAAAAACGAAAATATATCGTGATATTGCCATTCAATTTTTATTCCAGATACTATTTCTTTTCTTCTTTCTGAATTATAATAAGGTATTTCATCCGATGTAACACAAAAAATACACTTATAAATATATAAATAGCACGCTTCTATTTTGCTTCTTTTTTCACACATAGTTAATAAATAATCAAATAAATTCACAATATTATTTCTAGTTCTTTGGTCCAAATTATTCTTTTGAATAGTTGTATTAATTTTACATATTCCATTTCTATCTGAAAATGAACCTCTTACGCATGGCTTAAATACAGTCATAATAATCACTCCATTATATATTTTATCATAAAAATCAACATTTTCTGATATATATATATATATCCATTTTTGTAATACAACCAAATAAATATAAGTTAAGTTATTATTGGAGATTAATAATTTATATATCAAATGGTTAAAAGGTGAAAAGTTAGAAATATCTTTAACAATTGTGCAAAACAAAAACGACTATAAAATCAATAGTCGTCTTAATATTATTTTTTCTTAAAGAAAGATTTTATTTTTTTTCTAATCGGTCCATCCACATCAAAAGTTTGTTCTTCAATGGATTCCGATTTCCTATTTCCTTCATCGAACTTTTTTTCTTTTCCTGTAAAAATTTGTCTCTCTTCACACATAGCCCTTATGTTTTTGTGATATTCATCTATTTTAGCATAAGTATCATTTTCAAAAATAATACCTCTATCTCTAAATGCTGAATACATTTCTCTTATACTTCCGTGATTATATTCCCAAACAAACTCTCCTCTATAAATACTTCTTTCATTGTTATAAATACCATAACCATCTTCATCTACTGAAGTATAAAGAACTGATTTGCCACTTTTGTATGTTAATCTAATAACATCACTTCTATCAGCGACATTTCCTAAATATTCCATTACACATATATTACCATATTGAGTATTATGAGTTTTTACATATTCTATCAATTCTTCTTCAGTATCAAAAAACGCACTCTTAAAGGCTCCCGAAAAGCCATATAATCTCATTTGAGGTTCAGGTATTTCAGTAAGTGGATTAATATTCTTTGGTTTTCCATCAACAAACTCTTTTAATAATTGACCCATATTATTTTCTTCTTGCTTTTTTTCAACAGTATCTATCAACTCATCAGAAAACATTTTAGTATCATCTAAATCTCTTTTATTTTCTTTCATATAATTCTCCTATAATTTATAAATTATTTATTTTCTTTTTTTTACTAATGATGGGCCTTTTTCTTCTAAATATTCTTTAGCAACTTCAATGCCTTTATCATTATAATGTTTACCTAATTTAGCATCCAAATTTCCTTTTTTGTAATAGTCATAATATTTTTCGTCATTATAACCTAAATCATAATATAAATTTAGCCAACTTTTTACTGCTCTTAATTTTTCTAAATCATCAACTTTAACAACTCTAAACTCTTTTTTCTCTTCAGTTTTGGTTTTTTCCTTTTTTAATTCAACTAAGTTTTCTCTTTCTTCAATTATTTGTTTTTTTAAAAACTCAAGTTCACTATTAACTCCTTTTTCTTTTTTTAAACTATCTTTATGTCTACGATACATAGTAAATTCCATTAAACCTACAAGTGGTAAGTATAATGCAGAAAATACCGAACTATATAACAAAGCTTCATTCATTGGGCCAAATATTGTGTTAATAGTATTTATATATATCATTGAATGTCCTAACCAATAAAACATTGCTGGTACACCAACTGTTGTCATTAACACACTAATTGGAAAAATAACAGGGATATAGTGCTTCTTATTATATTTTTTATAGTCTTTGCTTTCTTTTTCTAAATATGTAATTCTATCCTCTAGGGTTTCAATTACATTTTCTTGAACTAATACTTCATCTAAATTATCATAATATTCAACAGGAGTTTGATTCCCATTTTCGTCTTTTATTATTGCTTTACCATCTATATAAGTATATTCTTTACTCATAGATACAAAACCTCCATTTGTATTAGTTATTATATCATAAAATTTAAATATTTTGTGATGTTTTTTCCAAAATATGATATACTGAATATAGTTAGTAGTTATTACTACCTGCAAACTTATACCTAGTGGTAGTTGTACTTCCACCAAATGGACTCCATTTAAAAACAACTTACGATCCAATATGGTATCGTAAGTTTTTATTTTATTATAAAAAGCTATGATTAATTTTATAGCTTTTAAAATTCTTAATTTTGTCAATTTACGTAAAATATATTTTATAAAATATTATTATTTACTTTTAGTAATAATTCTTATTAATTGTTTTTTTTGTTCTTCATCAATTGGACTACTAGCTGCTTTATCATGCCCTTTACCACCCATTGCTTCAGCTATTAATCTAACATTAATACCTTCCTTAATGTTCCTATATGAAATTGTTCCATAATCCAAAGCAATAAGCATTGCGAAATCCATATCAAATTGATTTTGTTTAAAGTACTCTGCTAAATCATTTCTATATTCATAATCAATAAAAACAATACCGGCTTTAAACCCAAAGATTTCTTCATAATATACTTTCTTAGCATAATTAGAAAGTTTTTCTTGTACTTGATTTATTTTGTTTCTAATTAGCATTCTTTCGAGTTCACTAAAACTAAATTTGTCATTATTTTTCTGAATTAATTTCTGACACATTAATTCTATATATCCATCACAACCTACTGAATCAAAAAGCAAAGTTAATTCATGAGACATTTCCTCATTATATTTTGTCTTCCATTCC
>JAFSEX010000052.1 GCA_017435465.1 Bacilli bacterium | reverse complement strand
GTTTGTCTTGTTACATTTAATTTATCAGCAACTTCCTCTTGTGATAAATGCTTTGCTTTTCGTAGATTTAATAATCTTTCACCTAAATTCATTTTTTCACCTCTTACATCTAAAATTATACAGTTTTTTATAGTTGCAATCTACCTGTTTAACTTGGAAATTTGTCAACTGATATTAACATTTAATAAAATTATACCATGAAAAAAGCAAATCTGATTATGATTTGCTTAATAAATCATGAATTGCTATCCTATAAGTAACTCTAACATAACATATACTAGAATAGCAATCAATCCACTCAAAATCAGTAGTAAAACTTTTTGATATGGTCTTTTTGCTTTTTCTTCAATAATTTCATCTTTGCTTAATGATCTTTGCTCTGTAAATGCTACAATTTCTTTGTAGGTTCTTATGTCATATTTTTGATGAATTTTTTCAATTTTATGTGACATTATTAATCCTATTATTAATAAAACAGACCATATAATTACACCTGGAATTCGTAAAAAATTTATTAATGGATAAGCACTAAACAACACAATCATTATTTCAATAGTAAATAAAACACTTATACGATTATAGTTATTCATTTCCTTCTCACTAATTATTTTCTTCATTTTCTCCACATCTCCTTTTATAAAATCATCTAAAGATACAGCAAAGACATTACATAACATACAAATTGATTGAATATCTGGATAAAACTTATTTGTTTCCCAATTAGATATAGTTGGTCTTGAAACAAATATTCTATCTGCAAGTTCTTCTTGTGATAAACCATTTATTTCTCTATATTTTTTTATTCTATTTCCAATATCCATTTTGCACCTCCAATTTAATTTTATAAGAGATTTTATTTTTTGTCTGTAAAAAGTATTTTACAGATTACTATTTTTCATTCTTCTTATTATTAACATTTGCAGATAAACTCGCAGAACAGGCACATAATAAAATAATACCGACAATCTTACTTTCATCATTTATGAAATTTATAACAATAAGTATTATACATGCAATTATTCCTATAACCGAGAATATTATTCCTAAATCTGTGCCTGTAATTTTCCTTCCTCTATTCTTTTCTTTCATTTAAACTTCCTCCTAAACAATTTTAAAATCATTATTCTATTTAATTATACCATAAGAAAAGCAAATCTTTTTATGTGAAGTTGTAAAATAAATGTAGACATTAAAAAACATGTCTGCATTTTTTGTTATAATAAAATTGGAGGTAAACATGACAAGAATAAGAAAAGAACCAAATAGATATTGGTCAAAAGAAGATAAATTAAAATTAATTAATGAAGTATTAAATGGAAAATCATCTCAAGAAGTAGCAAGAGAAAATGATATATCTGGAGGATTATTAAGAAATTGGATTATAAAATATAATAATTATGGAATTGAATCATTAGAAAATAAAAAGAAACCCGGTAATCCTTTGAGCAAATATTCAAACAAGAAAAATTTAACTGATATAGAAAAGCTTCAATATGAAAATATGAAATTAAGAATCGAGAATGAACGATTAAAAAAAGGATACCTTGTGAAAGGAGATGGTTCAGTTGCAGTATTCAAGAAATAAAACAAAAAGAATTTGAAATAGTTCAAATTCTAAGCGAAGAATATTCAATTAAATCATTATGTAAAGTAATGAGTATATCAAGAAGTGGTTATTATAAATGGTTAAAGACAAAAGATATTTTAAATAGATATGAAATAAATCGTAAAGATTTAGAACCTTTGATTAGAGATATTCATAAAAGGAAACCAAGTTATGGTTATCATAGAATTAATGTTATTATTCGTAGAGAAACAGGATGGGTTGTATCTGATAACTTAGTTCATAAAGTTTGTAAAATTTTAAAAATAAGAAGCAAAGCCAGACATTATAGTATTTATAAAAAGCCAGGAGAAGAATCCATTAAATATCCAAATCTTATAAATAATAATTGGAAGACTTCTAGACCGTTAGAAAAAATAACATCTGATACAACAATGATTTGGTTTAAAAAGCAAAAATACGATTGGACTTATTACGTTGACGCATTTGATGACTCTATAATTGGATCAGACGTTAAACCTTATTACTATGGGGTGAGTATGTCTAATCATAAATCAGCTTTAAATGATATGCTTAATAATAAAATAAAAAGAGGATATAAAAGCCAAGAAACAATTTTCCACTCAGATCAAGGCGCAATATATTCCTCAGTGGCATTTAATAATGCACATAAAGATTATAACATAAAAAGGTCAATGTCGAGAATAGGAACACCAACGGATAATCCAATAATTGAATCTAAAAATGGTTGGTTAAAGAAAGAAATGTATATTGACTTTAATCAAGAAGATTACAAAACAGTCGAAGATTACATCAATGCCATAATCTATGATCACAACTATTTAAGACCTAGTTATGCATTAAATTATAAAACCCCAATCGAGTACAGAACTCAATTAGGGTTTAAATAAATGTTTTTTACTGTCTACTTTCTATTGACAAGTTCACTTTTTATGATCTGCTTTTCATTAATTCTATCTATCTATTTTCTTAATGAATAAAAAGTATATTAAGATTAGATTTATTATTAAATCAAATATATTTAAACTAAATAGAAATAAACTACAAAATAATGATACTCCAGTTATTCCAATTTTTATCATTATAGGAAATACACCATTCTCTTTACTTATCCAAGTAAAATAAGCTAGTATTGGTGAAATACAAGCAAATATAGTCCAACCCTTTACAAAAGTTAATCCATACACTGAATTAGTAATTTCTGCTGTAACATAATATGTTAATAACATACCTATACAAAATAGAAAAATATTAATCATAGCTTTTCTTTTTGTTTTACTATAAATTGATATTAAAACACCAAATAAAATCCATATTGCAAACTCTGAAAATATATTTCCTAATAATTCTGAATGTATATCAAACAATTTGGATAATACGCCTAAAATTGCACCAATTATAAACATACCAACTGGATTTAATATAATTTTTTTCATACACACCTACTTTCTGATTTAAAAGAATTATCTATCATTAGTAATATTTCCATCACCACTTACAGGAATTGATTCTCCTAAATATGTTGGCTCTGGTTTTATTATACAATTTATAAAATCTTTATTTCTTGCTAATATTTCTCTTAATTCTCTAAATGTTTGTCCACTATATTTTCTAGGATCAGAATTAACACCATAAGCATTTATATT
>JAFSEX010000051.1 GCA_017435465.1 Bacilli bacterium | reverse complement strand
TTATTACTACAAATAAACCTTTTGGTAAATGGCATGAAATATTTAATGATGTGACTCTAGCAAATGCCATTTTAGATAGATTATTACATCATTCACACATTATTAACATTAATGGCAAATCTTACCGTTTAAAAGATAAATTAAAAATAGATTCAGATGTCTCTGAACCTATACAAAATTAATTAAATTTTTTGTACATTTTTATTTTCAACTTTTTGTGCATTTTTATATTGACTTTAACATTAAATTCAGAAATGAATAGAATTTTAAATTCTTTCGTAAATGTAATTTTATCCTTACTTACAAATTCTACATACTTATTCTTTTTTAGTTCCTCAATTTCTATTTCAGTATAATCGTTTACTAAACTTCCACCTTCAACTGGAATATATTTAATATTACCATTATCATTTAAAATAGGATAGGCTCCTTTTATTCTTATAACTTTTCTTTTTCCATTTTCTTCTATTATTTTAAACTCTTTGGACCAATTATGTTTATTTGCCTTTATTGATGATAATCCAATTTCATTTGGATCAAAACCACATTCTTTAAATATTTGTAATATTGTTTTTCCATTACTTAATTCTAATATAACTTTTTTTCTAAAAGTTTCAGTATAAATGATATGGTCTTTTGCAAAAGTTAAAATATATTTATTTTCTAATAATTCTTTTTTTCTTTTGTTTGTAAATTTTGCCATATTTAATCCTCCTATGTTTATATTTTATTATATCAAAAAAGATAGGTGTTTTTTCCTATCTGTCTATTTTTATGGGTATAGTTTATGGATGAGTTAGGTGATTCTCTTTTATATTAGGACTATAAATAGTAATAATAATAAAAGGAAGATAATAATTACTAGAGATAGAATTAAAAAATCCTTCTTGTTCATTGTATCGCCTCCCTTCTTTTAGAAGTTTAGCTCCACCCAACTTATTAAATGTTCTTAATTTATTACAGCAAACATTTGTACGCAAAACAATGATTTTGAACTAATTTTTAAAAAATCATATATACAACCTAAAACACATAAAATAAAAAGATAACATTATTAAATAAAAATCATAAAAAAATTTGACTTAACCCGTTGATTATGGTAGAATGTTTAATGTTTGTAGGGCCTCTAACTCTACAACCGCACTGAAAAGGTTTAAAAAAACATATGATTATGTACCTTAATGGCGAGTCTTAGAAACAAAAAAAGGAGGTATAATATGAAAGCAATTATTGAAACAGGTGGTAAACAATACTATGTTACTGAAGGTTCAGTTATTTATGTTGAAAAATTAAATGTTGAAGCTTTAAGTGATGTTGTATTCGATACTGTTATGGCTGTTGATGGAAAAATCGGTACACCTTATGTTAAAGGTGCGAAAGTAACTGGTAAAGTTGAAAAACATGGTAAACAAAAGAAAGTTGTTGTTTACAAATATAAACCAAAGAAAAAATACCGTAGAACTCAAGGTCATAGACAACCATATACAAAAATTACAATTACAAAAATTGAAGCTTAATTGGTGTTAAAATGATTAAGGTAATTATTAAAAAAAATAATGA
The DNA here is from genome assembly GCA_017435465.1 of Bacilli bacterium. Classification (GTDB taxonomy): domain Bacteria; phylum Bacillota_I; class Bacilli_A; order RF39; family UBA660; genus JAFSEX01. The sequence goes on along the minus strand of JAFSEX010000051.1, from coordinate 50,929 downwards.
ACTTATAGAAAATATAACTATAAGTGGACATTCTTTATATGATGAGTATGGCAAAGATATAGTATGTGCTTCTGTTAGTAGTATCGCAATTACTACAGTTAATGGAATTTTAAATATATATAATGATGCGATAGATTATAAAGAAAATGATGGCTATTTAAATATTAAAATATTAAACCATAATAATGTTGTTGATAGCCTAATTAAGAATATGATTGACTTATTAAATTCTTTAGAAAAAGATTATAAAAAATATATTAATATTAAAGAGGAGGTGTCTATATGCCACAATTAATGAAATTAAATATTCAATTATTTGCACATAAAAAAGGTAAAGGTTCTTCTTCAAACGGTAGAGATTCTGCTGGTAGAAGATTAGGAGCTAAAGCAAGTGATGGTGAATTTATTAGCGCTGGTAGTATAATTTATCGTCAACGTGGTACAAAAATCTATGCTGGTACAAATGTTGGTATGGGAAATGATCATACATTATTTACTAAAATAGATGGATATGTTAAATATGAACGCAAAGGAAAAGATAAAAAACAAGTAAGCGTTTATGAAACAATTTAATTTACAGTAAAGATATTTAAAAAAGACAGTTATCAATTGTCTTTTTTTCTATTTAATGATAAACTTTTATTAGAATAAAGGAGGTTAAAATATGAAATATTTAAAACTAAGTTTTATAAGTATTATGATTTTTGCATTTTCATATGCACTAATCTCATTTATTCGAAATATACCAGATAATGATATTAAAATAGTTGAAAATCCTGGTTATGAACAATTACAAAGATTTGAAGATGTAAGATATATTACATATAATTATACTAATAAAGATAATAAATTAATTTATTCTTGGATTTTTGATAAAAATGAAATGAATGAAAAGGAAAAAATAAATTTAGATTTAAAATTTAATAGTAAATTTTTAAATGAATTAAATAATTTAGATACAACCACAAAAATATTATCTTTTGATCATCATGGGTATTTACCTAAAAATACAAAAGTTAAAGTATATGTAAAAGATAAATATAATCCTGGTGAAGAAGTTAATCTATATTATTATGAAGATGATTTAGAAGTTTTAAAATACAAAAATAGTTATGAAGTGGATGAAGAAGGATATGTTTTAGTAGATTTAGAACATTGTTCAGATTATTTATTAACTAATGATATAGTTGATAGTGCTGAAAATAATCCCTTAAAAATAAATATTTTAGGAATAACTATAATGTTAATAATAGTTGGATCAATAACTGTACCTTTATTTGCAAAAAAATAGTAAATTTTACTATTTTTCTTTTTAAAAATATTATATAATTGTTGGTGGTGATATATATGTTTATAGATGAAGTTATCCTTAAAGTTATTGCTGGAAATGGTGGAGATGGATGTACTGCTTTTAGAAGAGAAAAGTATATTCCAATGGGTGGACCATCTGGTGGTAATGGTGGTAGAGGTAGTAATATAATATTTAAAGTTGATGAAGGACTTAGAACTTTAATTGATTTAAGATATCAAAAAATAATTCGCGGAAAAAGAGGAAATCACGGAGAAGGTTCTACACGTAATGGTAAAAATGCAGAAGATGTAATCATTAAAGTTCCACCTGGTACTACAGTTACAGATATTGGAACTAATCTTATAGTTGCAGATTTAACTAAGCATGGAGAAGAAGCAATAATCGCAACTGGTGGTAGAGGTGGTAGAGGAAACAAAGCTTTTGCGACTCACGCTAATCCTGCACCAGAAATAAGTGAATATGGTGAACCTGGAGAAGAAAGAGAAATTAAAGTTGAATTAAAACTTTTAGCAGACGTAGGCTTTGTTGGTATGCCAAGTGTTGGTAAATCTACATTCTTGTCTGTAATATCTGCATCAAAACCTAAAATTGCTGCATATCATTTTACAACTTTATCTCCAAATTTAGGGGTTGTAAAAACACGTGATGGTAGAAGTTTTGTTGCTGCAGATATGCCTGGATTAATAGAAGGGGCATCTCTAGGTGAAGGCTTAGGTGATCAATTTTTAAGACATATTGAAAGAACTAGAGTAATTGCTCACATAATAGATATGAGTGGATTTGAAGGTAGAGACCCACATGAAGATTATTTAATCATTAATAAAGAATTAAAAGACTTCAACGAAAAAATTAGTAAAAAACCTATGATTGTTATCGCAAATAAAATGGATATACCAGGAGCTAAAGAAAATTTAGAAAAATTTAAAAGTTTAGAACCTTCAGTTAAAGTATTTGAAATGAGCGCGATATATAGAGATGGAATAGATGAAATTCTAACTGAACTAGCTGATATGTTAGATAAAATTGAAGTTGAACCTATTTACGAAGAAAGTAAATTTGAAAGTCATGTACTATATAAATTTAAAAAAGAACAACCATTTAAAATTACCAAAGATAGTGATGATACTTGGGTTGTTAGTGGAGATGAAATTGAAAAACTATTTAGAATGACAAAATTCAATAGTGATGATAGTATTAAAAGATTTTCAAATAAACTTAGAAAAATGGGTATCGATGATAAATTATATGAATTAGGGGCACAAGAAGGAGATTCAGTTAGAATATTAGATTATATATTTGAACTTAAGGCGTAAGATATTGTTAAAAAATTATTTTTATGTTATAATGAATACGTCAAGGAAACTTGAATAAAATAAAAAAGGATACATTTGATTGGCTGAATCAGATGTAATCCCCGTGGATATTCATCTGAAATCAACAGTTGTTGAAATCAGATGTTTTTATTATTTAAATAGTAAAACTATTACTATAAAGAATAATAGTAGAATTATGATATATAAAGCTATTTCTCTTTTGTTCATAATACCACCACCTTTCTTTAAAGAAAGGGAAAACCTCTGATATTTTCAAATGTATCCATATTAATTATACCAAACATTTGTTTCTAAAACAATAAACTTAATGTTAATTTTTAAAAATTATTTTTTTGTTCAATATATCTTCATTAATAGACTTACACGGTAATTCTATTATTTTTTTTGCACCTCTAATCTTGAAAATTTTATATGGTTTTAAACTCTTTTTGTATCCTATAACTATATCATTATTATCAAGACCAATTACATCAATATCTTCAAACATAAAAAATGTATGAATAGAATTACACTTTCTAAATAATAAACCTTCGCATATGTTTTTTTTAAACATTAAACCGAATAATCTATCCTTAAATTTTACACAATCTTTAATTTTAATTTTTTTATTATCTAATAATAAATACATGTTATCACCATTTATATAATATCATACTAAAAATTATAGTCAATAAATTTATAATTTGTTATAATATTAATATAAGAGTTGGTGATACACATGAATAACAATTACTTAATATATGGAGAAGATTTATTTTTAATAAAAGAAAATATAAAAAAGATAATTAATGCATCAAAAATAAATGAAGACTCTATAATAAAATATAACATGGAAGAAAATACAATTGAAACTTTAGTAGAAGAATTAAATATGTATGATATGTTTGGTAATAGAAAAATAGTTATGAGTGATAATTCAATATTTTTGTCTAGTGAAGTAAAGAAAGATAATAATTATAATACAGATTTATTACTTGAATATTTAAAAAATCCAAATCCAGAATCAATATTAATTATAGTTTTAAATAAAAATATTGATGAAAGAAAAAAAATATCCAAGGAATTGAAAAAATTATGTACAGTTATAAATTGCAATAAACTTAGTGATTATGATTTATTTGACTATGTTAAAAATAGATTAATAAAAAACGGATTTAAAGTTAATAATAGTAGTATAGATTTAATAATAAAATATATTGGTAATGATTTAATGAATCTTAATAATGAACTAAATAAATTGATGATGTACAAATTACAAGAAAGAATAATTACTGATAACGATGTAAAATCTATTATATCTAAAAATATTCATAATAATGTATTTGACTTAATTGATAGTGTAGTATCAAATAATAAAGTTAAAATATTTGAAATTTATGAAGATTTAATGAAAAATAGTGATGAAGAGCCAACTAAAATAATAGTTATGTTAGCAAATCAATTTAGATTAATTTTACAAACTAAATTATTAATTAATGATGGTATGAATGAGAGTGAAATTGCGAAAAAATTAGGTATTCATCCATATAGAATAAAATTGGCACATGAAAAATCTAAGACTATCGATACAAACAAATTAATAAAATATCTAGTTGATTTAGCAAACCTAGATATAGATATCAAAAGTGGAAAAGTAAATAAAAATATTGGGTTAGAATTATTTTTTCTAAATATGTAAAATTATCAGTAAAATTTCAAAAAATGCATTACTTTTTTGAAATAAGATGAAATAATTGTGTTATAATGAACTAATGCGTTTTTTTAGAAAAATTTATATAGAGAGGAAGTAATAAAATGGAACAATGGAGAGGTTTTAATATAGGAAAATGGTGTAATGAAATTAATGTTAAAGATTTCATTCAATCAAATTATAAATCGTATAATAATGATGAATCATTTTTATCAAGCATTTCTTCTAAAACTAAAAATGTTTGGGATAAATGTTCCGAATTATTAAAAGAAGAATTGGAAAAACATGTTCTTGATATTGATGTTGATCATATGTCGGGAATAAATGCATTTGAAGCAGGATATATAGATAAAAATAATGAAGTAATTGTTGGTCTTCAAACTGATGCGCCACTAAAAAGAATTGTAAATCCATATGGTGGAATCCGTATGGTTTATAGTGAACTTGATGCATATGGATATAAATTAAATCCTGAAGTTGATAAATACTTTAATGAATTTAGAAAAACACATAATCAAGGCGTATTTGATGCATATACTGACGATATTAGAGTTGCTCGTCATGTAGGTTTATTAACTGGGCTTCCTGATGCTTATGGTAGAGGAAGAATCATTGGTGATTATAGACGCATCGCATTATATGGTATTGATTACTTAATGGAATGTAAGAAAAATGAATGGGATAAAGTTTATAAAGGAAGAATGGTAGAAGACTTAATCCGTAAAAGAGAAGAATTATCAATGCAATATCGTGCCTTAAAAGAAATTAAAGATATGGCAAGTAAATATGGATATGATATTTCTAAACCAGCTAGCGATTCAAAAGAAGCTGTTCAATGGTTGTATTTTGGATATTTAGCAGCTATTAAAGAAAATAATGGGGCTGCTATGAGTCTTGGTAGAGTAGATGCATTCTTAGATATTTACTTTGAAAGAGATTTAAAAGAAGGTAAAATAACTGAAGAAGAAATTCAAGAATTAATCGATCAATTTGTAATTAAATTAAGATTAGCTCGTCATTTAAGAACTCCAGAATATGATGAACTATTCTCTGGAGATCCTACTTGGGTAACATGTTCAATCGGTGGTATTAATGAAGATGGAAATTCTATGGTCACTAAAACCTCTTATAGAATTTTACATACCCTAACTAATCTTGATCCAGCACCAGAACCAAATATGACAGTATTATGGAGTACTAAATTACCAGAAAATTTCAAAAAATATTGTGCAAATATGAGTATTAAAACAGATTCAATTCAATATGAAAATGATGATGTTATGAGACCAATTTATGGTGATGATTACGCAATTGCTTGTTGTGTATCAGCAATGAGAGTAGGAAAAGATATGCAATTCTTTGGTGCTCGTTGTAACTTAGCTAAATCATTATTATATTCAATCAATGGTGGTATTGATGAAATGAAAAATCAAAAAGTCATTGATGGGTTTGATATTATGATGGATGAAGTATTAGATTATGATAAAGTTAAAGCTTCATACTTCAAAATGTTAGAAAAAGTTGCTGAAATTTATTCAGATGCAATGAACATTATTCATTACATGCATGATAAATATGCATACGAAGCAGGACAAATGGCATTACATGATACTGATGTTCATAGATACATGGCATATGGTGTTGCAGGACTTTCAGTTGTAGCTGATTCATTGTCTGCAATTAAATATGCTAAAGTTAAACCAATTAGAAATGAAGATGGAATCGCTATTGACTTTGAAGTAATTGGTGATTATCCAAAATACGGTAATGATGATGATAGAGTAGACAATATTGCTAAAGAAGTGTTAGAAAAAATGTTTAAAGAATTATCTAGTCATAAAACATATAGAGATGCTGAACCAACAATGTCAGTTTTAACAATCACATCAAATGTTGTTTATGGAACAAAAACAGGAGCAACACCTGATGGTAGAAAAAAAGGAGTAGCATTCGCACCAGGAGCAAATCCAATGCATGGTAGAGATGAAAATGGCGCTATAGCTTCATTAAACTCAGTTGCAAAATTAGATTATGCTTGTTGTTGTAAAGATGGTGTTTCTAATACATTCTCAATCATCCCTAATTCATTAGGTAAAGATAATGATGACAGAGTTAAAAATTTAGTTAGTTTAATGGATGGATATTTCTCACAAGGTGCACATCATTTAAATGTTAACGTTTTAGATCGTGAAACATTAATTGATGCAATGGAAAATCCAGATAAATATCCGTTACTTACAATTCGTGTATCTGGTTATGCTGTTAGATTTAATAGATTAACTAGAAAACAACAAGAAGAAGTAATTTCAAGAACTTTCCACGAAAGTTTATAATGATAGGTTATATAAATAAAATTGAAAGTATGGGTCTAGTTGATGGACCTGGAATACGTACAGTTGTATTTATGCAAGGCTGTCCATTAAGGTGCATATTTTGTCATAATCCTGAAACTTGGAGTTTTAAAGGAGGAATGAAATATACACCTTTTGAATTAGTCGAGAAAATAAAAAGATATAAACCATATTATGGAAATGATGGAGGAGTTACTTTTTCAGGTGGTGAACCTTTAGGTCAAACTAAGTTTTTATTAGAATGTTGTAAATTGTTAAAAAATGAAAATATAAATATTTGTTTAGATACTTCAGGCATTGGTAGTAATTATTTAGAATTACTAAATTATGTTGATTTAGTAATCTTAGATATAAAGCATATTACACCTGAAGGATATGAACAAATAACAGGTACAAAAATAGATAACTTTTTAGAGTTTTTAGGTATATGCCAAAAGAAAAATAAAAAGTTATGGTTAAGACAAGTTATTATTCCTGGTATTAATGATAATGAAAAATATATTATGGAATTAAAAAAATTTATTGAACCAATTAAAAATGTGGAAAAGGTGGAATTACTTCCATATCATACTATGGGTGTTAATAAATATGAAAAATTGAATATTCCATACAAACTTATCAATGTTCCTTCAATGGACAATGAGAAAATAAAAAAATTGGAAAATATTTTGATAAACTAAAAGTTTTCTCGGCATAAAAATTTTATATATTTTACCACAACAACTGCGAAAATTAAATCCCCCTGTGTTGTCTACTTTTACTTTACCACTACATGTAAAGTATAACTCTACTAGACACCTGTTGAAAACTTTTTCTTGACTCGGGGGGGGAAAAATATTATATACTAATATTGATAATTGTGGATAGATGGTAAAAATTACCACAATAATATTATTAAAAACTATTATATAATAATATTATAAAAAATATCCATAATAGGAAGTAGGAGGAGAGTGTATAATATGAATGAAAGAAAAAACAAAACAACAACAGCGATCGCATCATTAGTAGTAGTACTAGCACTAGCACTAGGAATAAGTTTTGCGTACTTTATGGCGCAAGATAGTAGTGAAGAACAAACTGTTACAACTGCAAATCTAGATATAGATTATGCAGATGGATCCCCAATCGCAAATGCAAGTGGTATATCACCACTAATTAGAGAAACAGCCCTACCAACACAAGATGAAACAGGAAAAGTAACTACAGTAGGAAAAGCAGTAACAAAAAACTTTACAATCAAAAATCTAGGAGATAAAAAGATGTATGTACATCTATCACTAGAAAATATGACATTACCAGATGATCTTAGAAGATATGACTTTGTATGGTCATTATATGAAGTAACAGATAAAACAAATAATATAGAAAAGAATGTTAGTAATGGAACATTCCTAATTGAAGGAAATAGTATGGATATCGCACCATACCAAGTATTTGAAGCACCAGTAACAGAAGATGGTGTAACAACATATGATGAAAAAGAATACAATCTATATATCTGGATAGAAGAAACACACTTAAATCAAAGTGTGATGATGGGAGAAGAATTTAAAGCAACAATAACAGCAACAGGAGAAGAATACTGGACAAGTCCTGAAAGTGATTTTACAGTATCAGAAGCAGGAGTTTTAACTGCATATAACGGTCCAGGTGGAGATATTATAATTCCCCCAGTAGTTAATGGGGTTACTGTTACTGAAATTGGTGATAGTTTTCATCCGGGAATATACATTGATTACGGCGATGGTAGCTCGTTACCAATAGAGATAACAAGAACTAATTTATTAACAAGTGTAGTTATACCAAATACTGTTACTAAAATTGGATTAACGTCATTTATGTCAAATCAATTAACAAGTATATTTATTCCAAATAGTGTTACTTCTATTGGTGATGGTGGAACATTTATGTATAATAAGTTAAGTAGTTTATCAATACCAAATAGTGTTACTTCTATTGGTGAAGAAGCATTTTCTGGGAATCAATTAACAAGTGTAGTAATCCCAAATAGTGTTACTTCTATTGGAAATAGTGCATTTGAAAATAATCAATTAACAAGTGTAACAATACCAAATAGTGTTACTTCTATTGGTTCTGGTGCATTTTCTGACAATCAATTAACTACAGTAGTAATCCCAGAAAGTGTTGATACAATTGAGGAATATGCATTTTATACTAATAAAAATTTAACAGAAATTATAGTATTAGGAAAAAGTGAAGCACCAGCATGGAATAATGAAAATCGCACAGGATATTTTGATGGTAGTGGGGAAGACCTTTTTGTATTTCCATGGAACTATAATGGTACGACTAATGTAGATGTTATCTATAAACCATAATTTATTAACTGAACTATATGTTCAGTTTTTCTATTTTTTGGTATAATTATTCTTAGGGAAGTGAACTCATGAACAATATATATAATTATACTTTAGATGAATTAGAAGAATATTTTTTAAGTATTGGTGAAAAAAAGTTTAAAGCTTTACAAATATTTGATTGGCTATACAAAAAAAGAGTAAAATGTATAGATGAAATGACAAATATTAAGAAAGATACTTTAAAGAATATTGAAAATAATTTTAAATTTGATAAAATTGAGATAGTAGATATTAAAAATGGTAAGGATGTAAAAAAATATCTATTTAAACTTGAAGATGGAAATTATATTGAAGCTGTATTAATGATACATAATTATGGAAATAGTTTATGTATATCTACTCAAGTTGGTTGTAATATGGGTTGTAAATTTTGTGAAAGTGGTAGATTAAAGAAAAAAAGAAATCTTGAAACTTACGAAATGGTACAACAAATATTAGTCATTGAAGATGTTGAAAAACTTAGAATTAGTCATGTGGTTTTAATGGGAATAGGTGAACCATTTGATAATTACGATAATGTATTAAAATTTATTAGAATTATTAATAATCCAAAGGGTTTAGAATTAGGTGCTAGACATATTACAATATCTACTTGTGGACTTGTAGATAAAATTAGAAAATTTATGAATGAAAATTTACAAGTTAATTTGGCTATTTCATTTCATGCACCTAATGATGAAATTAGAAATAAAATAATGCCTATAAATAAAAGATATAATATTAGTGAATTAATTGGAGTTATAAAAGAATATATAAAAAAGACTAATAGAAGAGTAACTTTTGAATATATTATGTTAGAAGGAATTAATGATTCTAAGGAATGTGCAAAAGAATTATCTATTTTGCTAAAAGGATTAAATGCATATGTTAATATGATACCTTATAATGAAACAAATAATATTGAATATAAACGAACTAAAAATGAAAAAATTGTTGAGTTTTATGATATACTAAAGAAGAATGGTATAAACGTAACCGTAAGAAGAGAATTTGGTTCCTTAATTGATGCAGCATGTGGTCAATTAAGGAGTAAACATGAGGAGGAATAGTATGAAGAGCTTTTATTTAACTGATTCTGGTAAAGTAAGAGATCACAACGAAGATAGTGTAACAATAGTTAAAAATAAAAATGGAGAAATATTGATGGCTGTTGCTGATGGAATGGGCGGACATAAAGCTGGAGAAGTCGCATCATCAATTGCTATATCACATTTAGGAAAAAGATTTTCAGATATTTCAAGTGTTGGAAATAAACAAGATGCGATTAATTGGCTTAAAGATAGCGTTAATGAAGTAAATGCTTTAATCTTCAAATATACAAATGAACATCCTGAAAGTGTAGGTATGGGTACAACTTTGGTTACCGCACTTTTAACTAATGAATTTATATTAATTGGAAATATTGGAGATAGTTCGGGATTTGTATTAAAAGATAATAAATTAACAAAAGTTACACAAGATCATACATTAGTTAATTTACTAGTTAAATCTGGTGAATTGACTGAAGAAGAAGCAAAACATCATCCAAAGAAAAATGTGTTAATGAAAGCTTTAGGAGCAAATGAAATTGTAGAATTAGATATATTTGATGTTGATACATCATTGGATGCAATTTTATTATGTAGTGATGGACTTACTAATATGCTTACATATGAACAAATAGAAAAAGTATTATTAGATGAAGAATTAGAAATAGAAGATAAAGTAATAAAATTAATTAGAAAAAGTAATGCACGTGGAGGGCTTGATAACATTTCAATAGCGTATTTGGAAAATGAAAGTGGTGACGTAGAATGATGATAAAGGGGCAAAAAATTAATGATAGATATCAAATCATTAAAACAATTGGTGAAGGTGGTATGGCAAACGTATATCTTGCATACGATACAATTTTAGATAGAAACGTTGCCTTAAAAGTATTAAGAGGAGATTTATCAAATGATGAAAAGTTTGTAAGACGTTTCCAAAGAGAAGCACTATCTGCAAGTAGTCTTTCTCATCCAAACATTGTTGAAATGTATGATGTTGGGGAAGATGAAGGACAATATTATATTGTTATGGAATATGTTGATGGTAAAACATTAAAACAATTAATTAAAAGACGTGGAACATTAACTATAAATGAAGTAATCGATATTATGTTACAATTAACTGATGGACTTGCACATGCTCATGATTCATATATAATTCATAGAGATATAAAACCACAAAATATAATGATAATGGAAAATGGATTAGTAAAAATTACTGATTTTGGTATTGCGATGGCAATAAATGCAACACAGCTTACACAAACAAATTCAGTAATGGGTTCAGTACATTATCTTCCACCAGAACAAGCAAGTGGAAAAGGTTCAAGTGTTAAAAGTGATATATATTCATTAGGAATTTTAATGTATGAATTATTAACTGGTTCAATTCCATTTAAGGGTGAGAATGCTGTTGAAATTGCTTTAAAACAAATGAAAGAACCATTACCAGATATAACACTAATAAATCCTGATATTCCACAAACATTAGAAAATATCTTACTTAAAGCTACTGCTAAAAATCCTAAAAATAGATATAAAGATGTTAGAAGTATGTATGAAGATTTAAAAACAGCTTTAGATGAAGATAGAAAAGATGAAAAAAGATATGTATATAAATACCCAGAAAATGATTTAGATGATACAAAAATCATGGAAAAAATAGAGGATGTTAATAAACAAGATGAAAAATCTAGTGAAGTTGCAACTAAAATTGAAGATGATGAAGATAAAAAAGAAAAAAAGAAAAATAAGTTAGCAATCATCCTTTCATGTGTAATTATTGGATTAATAATTATAGGAGCAAGCATATTCTTATTTGTTACAAAAAGCAATAATAAAGAAGTAAAAATACCAGATGTATCAGATTTAACAATAGTAGAAGCTGAAGAAATCTTAAAAGAAAATGGTCTAAAAGTTAAGCTTGAAACTGAAAAGATTGAAAGTGAAGAAATAGAAGTGGGTAAGATTGTTAAAACTTCACCTGCAATAGGAAGAAGTGTTAAAAAAGGAACTAAAATAACACTTTATGAGTCTGTTGGTACAGAAGATATTGAAATGGAAGATTATGTTGGACAAAATTATTTAGAAGTTAAAGTTAGATTAGAAGATATCTTAGGACTTAATGTATTAGTTGAAAAAAGAGATATAGAAGATTTAACAGATGATAAAGAAAATATTATTTTAGAACAAAATCCAGTGGCTGGAAGTAAAGTATCAAAAGGTTCAACAGTTACATTATATATTCCAAATATGAATTTATATCCAGATATGGTAGGAGAAAAATGGACGGAAGAAGAGGTAAGAGAATTTGCAAGTGAATATAACTTACAATTAGAAGTTTCTGAAAAAGAATCATCAACTGCCGATGTCGGAACAGTAATATGGCAAAGTAGAAGAGCAGGTACTGCAATTAAAGAAAATGTAACATTCTCAGTTACAATTGCGAAAGCACCCGAAGAAATTCAAAATCCAACAGATGATCAAAATGAAAATATTATAGAGCCAGAAGATGATAAAAATTCAAATAAAGATAATGAAAAAGATAAAGAAGATACAACCAAACCTAATACAGATACAACTAGTGATACTACAAAAGAAGGTAACTAATGCAAGGTAGAATAATAAAGTTACTAAGTGATTTATACACTGTAGAAACTAAAGATAATATATACGAATGTAAAGCTAGAGGAGTATTTAGAAATAACAAAATTACTCCTCTAGTTGGGGATTTGGTTGTTATAGATATAGATAAAAAAATAATAAATGAAATTAAGGAAAGAAATAATTCGTTAGTTAGACCACCACTTGCAAATATTGATCAAGTAATGATAATAACAAGTGTTAAAAAACCTGATTTTTCAGCAAACCTACTAGATAAAATGATATCAATGTTAGAATATAATAACATTACACCAATAATTTGTTTTACTAAAATGGATTTGTTAAACAAAGAAGAAAAAAAAGATATTAAAAATATTATAAAATATTATAAAAAAATTGGATATAAAATATTTTTTAATACGGAAATAAGAAAAATTAAAAAAGTATTTAAAAATAAATTAACTGTATTTGCTGGACAAAGTGGTGCAGGAAAATCAACATTATTAAATAAATTAGATAAAAATTTAAAACTTAAAACTGGAGAAATATCTAATGCCCTAAATCGTGGTAAACATACTACAAGACATGTAGAATTATTTAATTTATTTAAAGGATTAGTCGCAGATACTCCAGGTTTTTCATCATTTGATTTAAAAGAAATTCCAAAAGATGAATTATCTAATACTTTTGTTGAAATTAAAAAACATGGTGAAAATTGCGAATATAAAAATTGTTCACATATAAATGAAAAAGAATGTTATGTGAAAAAATTGGTTAATGAGAATAAAATATTAGAAAGTAGATATGAAAACTATAAACGTTTTGTAAAAGAAGGTGAATAAAATGGTACAAATATCAACGTCAATATTAAGTATTAAAGATAATTTTATTGATAATATTAAGAAATTAGATAATACAAGCACAGATTATATACATTTAGACATAATGGATGGAAATTTTGTTCCAAATAAATCATTTTCTTATGAAGAAATGCTAGAAGTTAAAAAAAATACTACTAAAAAATTAGATGTACATTTAATGGTTAGTAATCCTAAAGGTTATATAAATAGTTATAAAAATTTAAATCCAGAATATATTACAATTCATTATGAGATAGAAGATTATTTAAAATATATTGATTTAATAAAAAGTTTAAATATTAAAGTTGGTATCTCAATTAAACCAAATACTAATGTAGAAGAAATATTTGATATTTTAGATAAAATAGATTTAGTATTAATAATGAGTGTAGAACCAGGATTGGGTGGACAAAAATTTATTGAATCGTCAATTGCTAAAATTAAAAAATTAAGAAAGTATATTGATGAAAACAACTTAGTTGTACAAATTGAAGTTGACGGTGGAATAAATGATAATACATCAAAATTATGTATAAATGCTGGATGTAATATATTAGTTAGCGGTAGTTATATTACAAATAATGAATTTTATGAAGAACAAATCAAAAAGTTAAGAAAGTAGAATATTTCTTAACTTTTTAAATATTATTGAATTGGGGGAAGGGAGAATACACTCTTTTCTTTTCTTTTGTATTTTGATATAATACTAATTGAAAGGACGACAACAATGACAAAATATGATTTAGATAATTTTTATATAGGAGAATTACATATACCACAAGTTTTAGATAATGTTTCAAATTTTAAACAAAATCCAAAAGAAATGCTTACAAAAATTGATTTAGAACAAAGTGGGGCACTACCTCTTATATTAGAAAAACCAAATACATGGAATAGTAGTATAAAGTATGATAGTTTTCTTACAATTTTTTATAGAAATAAAAATGGTTATGTTTGTTTACATAATGGAAATTTATATAACAATTCTAAATATATAAATAATCTTGTATCTTTAAAAAAATTATTACCTAAAACGGCCTATAATATTTCCGAGGATTTATCTATTAAAGAAGGACTAAAAATATTTAAAAGTTTATTTAAAAAAAATACAATTTTTAATAAACCATTGTATAACAATGATAAATTCCCATTAAATAAATTCTATGTAGGAAAGTTAAAGTTTTGTTATGGGCTTTCAAATGATAAACAGCGCATATATTATGACGTACCACAAAAATATATGCTTTTCAATAATGGTGCCAAAATAATGTATTATCATGGACTTCATGGGGGTACAGAATATCTTGAATATGATTATTTAGCATTAAATTGTTTATTGTTAAAACATAAAAATAAATTATTAAATTTACATAACAATCAAATATATCCTGAATTTAGTTTTAAAAATTGTAATAATAGTTATTATCAAAATTTATTGCCTTATACTGAATATTTAGAAAATAATGATATAAAATATAATAAAGAAGAAATATCAATACCAAAGGCATTAAAATTATATAAAAAATAACCAAACGGTTATTTTTTTGTATATTATAAAATAAATTTAACATAATAATTATATAAAGGGGAAAGCCTTCCACATGAATGATATCATAAAAATTGATTTAAAACAAGATGATTTTACACAACATTTGACAAATATTTAAAAAAATGTTATAATTTATGCACATTAGTGAAAAAAGGATATAAGGGGTTTTATATTTTGGGGGTTGATATATATGAAAAATTCTTATATTATCGAGTACGTTGACGAAAATGAATTTAGAAAAAGGGAAAGAGCTTTAAAAAAATATAATATGCTTGCATATAAAAAATTAGCTTTTGAATATTGTCCTAAATTCAAAGAGGGTATATTTTTAGGAGAACTTGTTTCTACAAATAAACAACAAGGAACAAAATCTTATGAATTAAAATTACCTACTGACGCAATGTTTATTAAAGTACATGGTGATGTAGTATTACATTATACTGTGTATGAAAATAATAGAATTGTTATGTTTGATACAATTACACCAGATGATATTTTAAGTGAAGGACATAGATCAGAATTAACAACATATAAAGGTGTTGTAGTATCAAAAGAACATTCAGAAAAAGATATGTTTAAGATTAATTTATTAAATATGATTCGATAAATTTTAAAAAGATATAGTTTTATATCTTTTTTTGTTTTATAATTATTTTGGTGATTAATTATGAAACTAGTATCGTGGAATGTCGCGGGTTTTAGAGCTTGTTTGAATAAAGGATTTGAAAATTTTTTTAAGAATATAGATGCAGATATTTTTTGCTTACAAGAAGTTAAAGCAACAAAAGAACAAATACCATTTGTACCTAATGGATATTATGAGTATATAAATATTGCAGAGAAAAAAGGATATTCTGGGACAATGATATATACTAAAATAAAACCCCTAAATGTTAGTTATGGTATGAATATTTTAGAACATGATAATGAGGGAAGAATTATAACCTTAGAATTTGAAAATTTTTATTTAATAAATGTTTATGTTCCAAATGTTAAACGTAGTTTAGAAAGATTACCATATAGAATGAAATGGGAAGATGATTTTCTCAAATATGTTAAGAACTTAGAAAAAACTAAACCAGTAATAATATGTGGTGACTTTAATGTCGCACACAATGAAATTGATATCAAAAATGCAAAACAAAATATAGGAAATGCAGGATTTACTTATGAGGAAAGAGAAAAATTTACGAGTCTTTTAAATAGTGGTTTTATAGATACATTTAGATATTTTAATAAAGATAAAAAAGATTCATATACTTGGTGGAGTTATATGAAAGGTGTTAGAGAAAGAAATATTGGATGGAGAATAGACTATTTCTTAGTATCATCATCATTTATTAGTAATGTTACAAACGCTGAAATATATTCTAATATATTAGGTAGTGATCATTGTCCAATTGGATTAGAGATTAAAAAATAGAAATTTTTGTTAATTGATGTATTTTGATAGACAAAAAAAATCATTTAATATATAATAAAAATTAGTATTTTCTAGGAGGTGTCCCTTATGATTAAAACTAACTTACCAGTCATCATTTTAAAGGGGATAGTTTTGCTTCCACATTGTGATCTTAGAGTTGAATTTGCAAGCAATGCAGATAAAAATATATTATTAAATTCAGAAGATCATTCAGATAATCATGTAATGGTTGTTACCCAAACAGATACTTTAGAAGAAAGTATACAAATAAGAGATTTACCTAAAGTTGGAGTAGTAGCAAAAATTAAAAATAAAATTACTTTAGCAAATGGACATGTTAGAATTATTTTGTCGGGATTGCATAGAGCTGAAGTTCATAACTATATAAAATATGGAGATGAAGCTGATAGTTTAGAAAGTGTTATAGGTCCAGTAACAAATTTTGAAATAGACGAAAAGGAAGAATTCGCTCTTGTTAGAAGATTATTAAAAGAACTAGAATTACTTATTTCAAAAGCACCTTATATCAGCAATAGTATTTTATCAGAATTATCTGGTATTACAGATATAAATGTTATTTCTGATATAGTGTGTCAGTTTTTACCAACACCAGTTAGTAGAAAAATTGAATATGTAGATATGTTAAATCCAACTATTAGAGTTAAAATGTTACTTCAAGATATTAAAGATGAATTAGAAATTATAAAATTAGAAAACAAACTTGATAATGATTTAAGACAAAATCTTGAAGATACTCAAAAAGAATATTTTTTAAGAGAAAAAATTAGAATTATTAAAGAAGAACTTGGCGATGTAAACAGTAAAGAAGATGAAATTGAAAAATTAAGAAATAAAGTTAAAACTTTAAAATGTTCATATAAAATTACTGAAAAATTAAATAATGAAATAAATAGATATGAAATGATGACACCTAATTCCCCAGAATACAGTATGTTAAAGGGATATATTGATACTTTATTAAGTCTTCCTTGGGGTATATATACAAAAGATAATAAAAATTTAAATAAATCTAAACAAATATTAGATAATACGCATTATGGACTTGAGAAGATTAAAGAGCGAATTGTAGAGTTTTTAGCGGTTAAACAAATGAGTAAAAATTCAAGTTCTCCTATTTTATGTTTTGTAGGACCTCCTGGTACTGGTAAAACGTCCCTTGCATTTTCAATTGCGAAAAGTCTAAATCGTAATTTTGTAAAAATTAGTGTTGGGGGAATCAATGATGAAGCAGAAATAATGGGGCATAGAAGAACATATATTGGTTCTTCACCTGGAAAAATCATTCAATCAATAAAAAAATCAAAAAGCTTTAATCCAGTATTTTTAATTGATGAAGTTGATAAAATGACTAAAGATATAAAAGGAGATCCAGCTAGTGCACTTTTAGAAGTTCTAGATAAAGAACAAAATAAGTATTTTGTAGATAACTATATTGAAGAAGAAGTTGATTTATCAGATGTAGTATTTATTTTAACGGCAAACTATTTACATCAAATACCAGAACCATTGAAAGATAGATTAGAAATAATAGAATTATCTAGTTATACTGAATATGAAAAATTAGATATTGCTAAAAAATATTTAATACCTAAAATAATTAAAGAACATGGGATTAATAAAAATAATATATTTATACCTGATAAGACAATTTTAACAATAATTAGAAATTATACTAAAGAAGCAGGAGTTAGGGAACTTGAAAGATTAATTAGTACAATAATAAGAAAAGTTGTTAAATCAATTGTTATGACAGGAGATAAGAATGTATTATATAAAATTTATGATAATACATTAGAAAAATATTTGGGACTTAAAAAATATTTTTATACAGAAAAATCCTCAAATAATGAAGTTGGAGTAGTTAATGGACTTGCCTATACATCTTTTGGTGGTGACATATTACCTATAGAAGTAATATATTATAAAGGTAGTGGAAAACTTAATCTTACTGGATCATTAGGCGATGTTATGAAAGAAAGTGCATCTATCGCACTTAGTTATATAAAAAGTAATGCCAAATTATTTAAAATTAAAGAAGATTTATTTGAAAATATTGATATTCATATACACGTTCCAGAAGGCGCAATCCCAAAAGATGGACCAAGTGCAGGAATTGCTTTAACTAGTGCATTAATTAGTGCATTAACTAAAAAATTTGTAGATAATAAAATTGCAATGACAGGAGAAATTACATTAAGAGGAAAAATATTACCTATTGGTGGATTAAAAGAAAAAGTTATTGGTGCCAATAGAAGTGGAGTTAAAACTGTAATATTACCTTATGAAAATGAAAAAGATATTATAAATATTCCAAAAGAAATAAATGATAAAATGAAATATATTTTTGTTAGAAATTATAATGAAGTATATAATTATTTATATAATAGGAGGGAATATGATAAAGAAAAAAAATAAGGGTGATTTAATTGTAATTTCGGGACCAAGTGGCTGTGGGAAAGATAGTATATGTAATAAAATACTTAAAAAACGTAAAAATATACAAATGTCTATTTCTATGACTACTAGAGAAAAAAGGGATTATGAGAAAGATGGTAGGGATTATTATTTTGTTTCAGTAGATGAATTTAAAGAAGCAATTAAAAATGATGAATTGTTAGAATATGCTATAGTTCATGAAAAAGATTATTATGGTACACCAAAGAAAAATTTATTTGATATTCTAAATCAAGGTATAGATGTAATATTAGTAATTGATATACAAGGAGCATTACAGATTAAAGAAAAATATGCTGAAGCAATATTTATATTTATCTTACCCCCATCAATGAGAGAGTTAAAAAAACGTTTAATTAAACGTGGAAGTGAAACAAAAGAATCGCTTTTTAGAAGATTTAAATCAATTTATAAAGAAATTAATGAAATTTCTCAATATAATTATGTTGTAGTGAATGACGATTTAGATGATGCAGTAAATAAAACTTTAGCAATTCTAGATTCAGAAAAATGCAGAGTAGATAGAATTGAAGAATTAGATATTAATTCAATTGAGGAAGTTATGCATGAAGATTTAATAGATTTTGAATATTAAAAATTTTAATAGAAAGACTTGGGGGATTTTATGAAAATAATATTAGATATAGATGGAACATTAA
Source organism: Bacilli bacterium (assembly GCA_017435465.1). Classification (GTDB taxonomy): domain Bacteria; phylum Bacillota_I; class Bacilli_A; order RF39; family UBA660; genus JAFSEX01. The sequence continues at coordinate 31,260 of JAFSEX010000051.1, read as the reverse complement.
CTGACTTTAGTAAATTTATAAAGGACAATGCTATATCATATTTTAAAGACAATTATAATATGAAAGTAATATATGAAGATGAATTAGAAGTGGAAGATATTTTTGATATGGATAACTTCTTTATGAAAAAATATAATTGTAATATTGATGAAGCGAAAAAGTATACAAAAGAAGCATTAGATAAATTTTGGGTTAATTTACCTAGATTTATTAAGTTTTCTTTATTAAATAAATTTAAATTAGGAGCAAGTGAATTTTTAAAAGAATGTGAAAAAAAAGGATACACAATAGAGATTCATTCATCTAGAGCAAAAACAACAGATGAAAATATAATTGGAGAAGTGTGTAGAAAATTTACTTATCTACAATGTTTATTTAATGGTGTTCATATAAAACATGATTCATTTCATTTTTATAAAAATGATGAAGAAAAAATTAAAGGAATTCAAAAAAGTAATCCTAATGTTGTATTTGAAGATAAAAGTGAAATAATAAAGAATTTAGAAAATAGTGGATTAAAAGTAATATGTTTAAGTGAAAAATATAATGAAGATATATTAGAAAATAAAAATATAGTTAAAATAAAAGATTTTACAGAAGCATCTGATGCATTAGAGAAAGTATTAGGAAAAAAAGAGTTAGAAATAATAAATAGAATTATAAATTCCGATGATTTTTATAAAAAAGCTAGAATGGTAATACCAATTATAATGAATAAATTTAAACCAATAATCTTAAATGGTGAAAATTTATTAAAAGATATTAATTCTGGTATTGTTGTTGCTCCCAATCATCGTAGTACATTAGATCCACTAATTATTACTAGTATATATGATAAAAATATTCATTGGGCAGCGCTAAAAAGATTTTTTGATGGTAAAGATAGTATATTTAATAACAGTAAAAATAAAGTATTGTGCAAAATTACTAGTAAATCATTTAAAAAATTTGAATATTTTCCAATAGAAAGATTGAGGGATAATCCTAACGCAAAAAATTTTAATTCAATAAAAAATATGACATTATTTTTAAATCAAAAACAAATGGTTGGTATATTCCCTGAAGGTACTACTAATAGACCTGAAGGTCAGGATTTTGGTACATTTGACCCATCATTTATATCTTTAGCGAAAAATACTAATTCATATATACAGCCAATTACTGTATTGTGGATAAAAGATTTAGAATTAGAAAATAAATTAATTGTTAATTTTAAAGAACCATTTAAATTGGACAACTTGTCTAAAGAAGAAGCATATGAAAAATACTTAAAAATTCAAAAAGAAGGATTGACAGAGAATACTGATTATTATAATAAATTAAAAAATGCCAAAATTTTAAAAATAAATAGAAAATAAAAAATAAATATAGTATAATGAATTTAGTAATAGAGTAGGAGTTGATTTTATGCATCCAAGTATACCTTTATTAATATTAAGTTTAATTTATACTATTTTAATTTTATCATTATTTATTACAAAAGATAAAGTAGATACAATAGAAAACAAAGTATATAATTATCTATTAATTACAGTAATAGTTGGAATATTATTAGATATAGCAGGTATATATTGTCACTTGTATCTTCCAGATACTAGTTTTATACGTTGGTTAGTAGTTAAATTTTATTTGGCATATTTATTATTATTTATATATCTTATTACAATTTATTTAATAATTTTATCAGATAAAGCTGAAATGGATTCTATTAAAGGATTAAATAAAAAAAGTAAATCTGTTAAAATAATAAAATTTATTACAGGAATTTTAATTGTATCAATAATTTTAAATTTCGTTTTAAAATTTACTTATTATAAAGAAGGGAACTCAGTTTATTTATTTGGAGAAAATACAATATTTGTATATGCTCTTGCAGGGCTTGGAATTTTAAGTTGGTTATTTATAGTTATTAAAAATAGAAAAAATATACCTATTAAAAAAGTTGTTCCAATACTAATATTTATTTTTATATGTATACCTGTAATCTTATTACAATTGTCTAATCCAGAAATTTTAGTTGTAACATCATTAACTGCGTTTTTAGTTAATTTTATGTTCCACACTATTGAAAACCCTGATACAAAACTTATTGAAGAATTAAATGAAAACAGAGTATTAATTGAAAAAACAAATGAAGAAAAATCTAATTTCTTATTTAAATTAACAGGTGAAATCAAAAATCCAGTAAGTTATATTTATCACGTTAGTGAAGATTTATTAGGTGAAAATGACATTACAAAATTACAAAAGGGTATTAATGTAATACACTCTAGTTCTAGAAGATTATCTTATATAATAAATGATATAACAGATGTTACTGGTTTGGATAATAAAAAGATTAAAGTAATAAATAGTGTTTATAATATTTATAATATAATTGACGAAATAAAAGTTCGTTTAAATAAAGAAAAAAAAGATAATATTGAATTTAGATATAACATTGATAATAATTTACCTGAGTCTTTATATGGTGATGTTATAAAATTAAAACAAGTAATTATGACATTTTTAAATAATTCACTTAAGTATACTAAAAAAGGATTTATCGAATTTAATATTGATTCAATTATTAAATATGATGTTTGTAGATTAATAATAACTATTGAAGATTCAGGTATTGGAATGAATATATCTAAAGTTAATGATTTATTAAAATCAGATGAAGAATTATCTGATGATGATGTAAGCAAACTAGGAACAATTGACTTAGATATAAAACTTGCTAAAAAGGTAATCAAACACTTAGGTGGTTCAATAATGATTAAAAGTGAAGAAGAAAAAGGTACTGAAATTATTATTGTATTAGACCAAAAAATAAAAGATGTTGAAAAAAGTAATGCTTCAATGAAATATGAAAATGCATCATTTAGAAATAAAAGAGTATTAGTAGTTAACGATAATATTGAAGAATTAAATGTAATTGAAAATATATTTAAAGAACAAAATGCAAATGTTACAACTACAATGTATGGAAAAGATTGTATTGACAAAATTAGTTCAAAGGAAAAGTTTGATTTAATAATAGTTGATGATGAAATGCCTAATCTTAGCGGTTTAGATACATTAAAAGAGTTGAAAACAATAAAAGGGTTTAATACACCTGTTGTAATAATGCTTAGTAAGGTTAAAGAAGGTATAAAACATCACTATATTGAAGATGGTTTTAAAGATTATTTATTAAAAGAAAATATTAAAAGTGAGACTAGTAGAATTGCTAAAAAATTTATTTAAAAATATTTTCAAAATAAAAACAAATACTGAAATATGTTGATAAGTTAAAGGACTAAACTAGTCCTTTTTTTCATAGAATTTTATAGGTGAGTATTATGAAAAAAATTGTAGTTATATTTTGTTTAATTGTTTTATTAATCCCTAAAAGTATTTATGCATTAGGTAATGATGCTAAAGCAATAACAATAATGGATATGGATAGTAATAGAGTTTTATATAGTAAAAATCAAAATGAAGAAAGATTAATTGCATCAATAACTAAAATAATGACTGCAATTATTGCAATTGAAAGTGGTAAATTAAATGATATTGTAACAGTTGATGATAGTATATTAAAAGCTTATGGCTCTGGAATCTATATAGAAATTGGAGAACAAATTCCATTAATTGAACTTGTATATGGGCTTATGCTTAGAAGTGGTAATGATGCTGCATTAATGATTGCTAAATACATTAGTGGTAGTGTAGAAAAGTTTGCAGAAATTATGAACGAGAAAGCTAAAAAAATAGGAATGAAAAACACAATATTTTTAAATCCACATGGACTTGATGAAGAAACAAAAAATTATTCAACAAGTTATGATATGGCATTACTTACTAGTTATGCGATGAAAAATGAAACATATAGACAAATTGTTGGAACAAAAAGTCATACTGTTAAAACAAATAAAAAAACTTACGTGTGGAAAAATAAAAACAAATTATTATTTACTTATGAATATACAACGGGCGGAAAAACAGGTTTTACAGATAGTGCAAGAAGAACGTTAGTAACAACTGCATCTAAAAACAATTTAAATATTGCGGTTGTAACCTTAAATGATCCTAGTGATTTTACTGAACATAAAGAAGCATATGAATATGTTTTTAACAATTATACTAAATATAGAGTTTTAAATAAAAATACATTTGAAGTTAAAAATAATAAATTTAATGGAAAGTTATATATTAAAAATGATTACTATTACACTATAAAGGAAAATGAAAAAGATAAATTTAGAATTGATGTTAAGTTAGAAAAAAATAAGAAAAACATTAAAAATAATGTAGCTGGAATTGCATCTATATATTTTGATAATAAAATTATTCATGAAGAAAAAATATATTTAGAAAAAAATGAGAAAGTGAAAAAAGAAGGATTTTTCTCTAAAATATTAGGATGGTTTAAATGGTAAATTTCATTTGGGCCTTCTTTATAATCGCTGGAATAATTTATGGTGTAATAACAAATAATTACGAAGTTTTAAATACTGAAATATTAGAAAGTTCTAAAACAACATTGGAAATGGTTTTAAAAATGTTTCCTTTGGTAGCCTTATGGACAGGTATTATGAATATTGCAAAAGAAAGTAAATTATTAGATAAATTTTCTAAGGCAGTTGCGCCCATTTTAGGTAAACTTTTTCCAGAAATTCCAAAAGGTCATGAATCACTAGGTTATATCGCATCTAATATTGTTATTAACATGTTTGGACTTGGAAATGCCGCAACACCTTTTGGACTTAAGGCTATGAAATCACTTCAAGAAATTAATAAAGATAAAACTACAGCTTCTAGAAGTATGATTACATTTTTAGTTTTAAATACTACAGGTTTCACTCTAATTCCAACTACAGTTATTTCACTTAGAATGATGCATGGAAGTGCAAATCCTACTGATATTGTTATAACTAGTTTAATTGCGACTACGCTTTCTACAGTTGCTGGATTAATAATAGATAGAATAGTTGCGAAAAAAAGGGCGTGTAAAAAATGACTTTAATATCAAATATATTTATTCCTCTTTTAGTTTTATTTGTAGTTTTATACGGAATTATAAAAAAAGTAAATGTTTATGATGTATTTGTAAATGGTGCAAAAGAAGGAGTAGAAATTGGTATTTCTACTTTTCCTTATATGCTTGGTATGATACTTGGAGTAAATATTTTAATTAAAAGTAATGTATTAGACTTTATTTTAAGTTTTTTAAACCCTTTTTTTGAATTAATAAAAGTACCAATGGATATTTTACCTATGGCACTTTTAAGACCTGTTTCGGGATCTGCTTCACTATCCGTTTTAAATAATATTTTACAAAACTTTGGTGCTGATTCTTTTATTGGAAGATTAGCATCTACAATTCAAGGAAGCACAGATACCACAATATATATTTTGACTTTATATTTTGGAACTGTGGGTATAAAAAAAATAAGATATTCCCTTTGGGTAGGATTACTTGCTGATTTAGTTGGGATAATCTCTAGTATTATAGTTGTATCAATTTTATTTTAAAATATATTTACTCAAACGTTAACCTATGGTATACTTAATTATAGGAACATTTAATATGTTGGGTGAACCTCCAAGAAAAAACTGGAGGTGATGATTATGACAAAAAAAGATTTTTTAATTTTTTCTTTGATTATCATCATTCTTTTATTAATAAAGTTATTATTTTTAAAAGTATAAAAAAATTCACCTAACCGTAGTTAGGTGACAACCTATAATGGGTTCACTCAACACGCCAATATTAAGTGTTCCTTTATTTATTTTATGGTTTTTTTCTCATCTATATACATAATATCATATAATTAATTATTTGTATACCCAAAGTCACAAAAAAATGTTATAATACTCTCATAAAAAGAGGTGACTATATGGAAAGATTACAAAAAGTTATCGCAAATAATGGATATTGTTCTAGAAGAGAAGCAGAAAAATTAATATTAGATAATAGGGTAAGTGTTAATGGAAAAATTATAAATGAATTAGGTATTAAAGTTAGTGAAAAAGATTTAATTGAAATAGATGGTGTGAAGCTTGCTAAAGATCCTAAGGAATATTATTTATTATATAAACCAAGAGGAGTAGTATCAACATCAAAAGATGATAAAAATAGAAAAACTGTTGTAGATATAATCAAGACTGATGCAAGAATTTATCCCGTTGGAAGATTAGATTATGATACTACTGGAGTATTATTATTGACAAATGACGGCGAATTATCAAATTTACTTACACATCCTAAAAATAAGGTTGATAAAATTTATATTGCAAAAGTTAAAGGAATAATTGATGTTGGGGCAATAAAAAAACTTGAAAATGGTGTAATGATTGATGGATATAAAACATCTAAAGCAAGAGTAAAACTAAAAAAAGTTGATAAGAAAACAAATACTTGTATTGTTCAATTAACAATTCATGAGGGTAGAAATCATCAAGTTAAAAAAATGTTTGAATCAGTTGGGTTTGAAGTATTAAAATTAAAAAGAGAAGTTTTTGCTTTCTTTACAACTGGAACTTTAAAATCAGGAGAATATAGAAAATTAACAATTAAAGAGGTAAAACAATTATATGGAATGTTTAAATAGTATTATTATTTGATACTATTTTTTACATTTTAATATAAATTTCGACAATCCATTAGTAATTTTTAATCATTTGTGTTACAATATATTAAGTATAGAATAAAGGAGGTAATCATTGTGGTAAAATTTAGTAAAAAAGTATTAAATATTATGTTTTGTATAACCATAATTTGTACTTTCTTTTTTAATATAAAAGATGTTAATGCGATAATGATAGGAACTTTAACAAGTGGAAAAAATGTTAGAGAATCATATCATCAAAATAGTAAGAAGGTTGATGGTCTTGATGCTGGTGCAGTTGTAACTGTCTTACAAACAGGAATAGAAGGGGCATATGATAGTGGATGTAATAATCCTTGGTTAAAAGTAACTACTAGTAATGGTATTACAGGTTATATTTGTAGTAGTGGAGTTAATATTGAAAATATAGTTGAAGTAGATCCTAATGGTACATTTGAACAACAAATGAAACAAAAAAAGTTTCCAGATAGTTATTTGCCATATTTAAAAGGATTACATGAACAACATCCAAATTGGCAATTTAATGCAATTAACACTAATTTAGATTGGAATTATGTTGTAGACAAAGAAATAGAATATAAATATATAAATGGTTCTAGTGAGGGTTATAGACGTACTGACCCAGGATATTATAATTATAAAACTGATACTTTTACACCTACTGAAGGTTCAACTTGGTATTCAGCCAATAGAAAAGTAATTGAATATTATTTAGACCCTAGAACTTGGTTAACAGAAAATTATGCTGTTATGTTTGAAAGTTTAAAATTAGAAAGTAGTTATCAAACTTTGGATGCTGTACAAGGTGTATTAAATAATACATTTATGAGTCATTTAGCAAATTCATTTTATACATCGGGAACTGATATTGGTATAAGTCCTATTCATATTGCAGCTAAATCTAGACAAGAAGTAGGAGTAAATGGTACTAATTCAACAAATGGATCTGGTTTTACATATAATGGAATTTATTATGAAGGACCATATTACAACTTCTATAATATTGGGGCTTATTACGATGGAAAAGTTCCAACTGCAGTAGATAGGGGACTTGCCTACGCTTCAGGTATACTTAGTAGTGACAGTTTAAAAACATCATATCATATGCCATGGAGAACTCCTGAAGATGCAATATATAATGGTGCAAAATGGATTTATAATAATTATGTTAATATAGGTCAAAATACATTATATCAAGAATATTTTAATGTTAAGATAGGATCCATAGATCCAACACATCAATATGCAACTAATGTTAAGGCACATGCTTCAATTGCAAGTAGTACAACAAGTACATATAGAAATACTGGTGTTTTAGATAGAGCATTAGTATTAAATATACCAGTATATAATAACATGCCTAGTTCAACTTCTTTACCTAATGCAGGTAATCCAAATAATTATTTATCTGATTTAAAAATTAATGGAGAAACTGTAAATTCATTTGATGGAGATAATACAAGTTATACTCATTATGTGGCATCAACAGTTAGTAAAATTAATGTAAGTGCGACATCAGTAAAAAATAAAGGGTCTATTTCTGGTACTGGTGATATAATTTTAAGTAACGGAGAAAATAAAATTAATGTAAAAGTTACTGCACAAAATGGCGATGTTAGAACATATACAGTTAATGTTATAAAAAGTTCTAGTCCAAATGAAACTGTGGTAACTCCAACTGATATTGTAAATAATATTGGAGTTAAGGTTAATGATAGTTTTATTAGTGGAATTAATTTAGGAACTAATTCTGATGTAATCGTTAATAATGTTAAAAAAATGAGTAGTTCAGCAACGGTTGTAATTAAAGATGCGAATGGAACAGTAAAATCTAATAAATCACTAGGTACAGGTGATACTGTTACTATAACTAGTGGTGGAAAAACTAATACTTATACTGTTATAATTAAAGGTGATGTTAGTGGAGATAGTTCGATTGATATTGTAGATTTACTTAGAGTTCAAAAACAAATTTTAGGTTCTACAACATTCTCTAGTACGTATCAAAAAGCAGCTGATGTTAATAACGATGGTAAAGTTGATATTGTAGATTTACTTAGAGTTCAAAAACATATTTTAGGAACAATTACTATAAGTGGATAGGTGGTTAAAAATGAATAAAAGAATTAAATATTTGGGGTATATTTTAACATTTATATTTTCTATTTTCTTATTTAGAGGAGAAGTTTATGCAGCTAATGCAACTATAACATTAAAACCTTCAACTTCAACTGTTATTGTGGGTAATACTGTCAAAGTAACTGCAACAATTTCATCAGCAAGCGCACTTGGTTCATGGGATTTTGCAATTTCTTATGATACATCAAAACTTACTTTAACCAGTAGTACTGCAGAAAGTGTACAACGTGCAGCTAATGTGGCGACAAGTGCAAATAAAAAATCTGTATCATATACTTTTACGTTTAAAGCAAAAGCAAGTGGAAGCGCTAATGTATCTATATCTTCTGCTCGAGTTGTAGATTTTAATAGTGAAAGTGATATGACTTTAACTAAGAAAAATACTTCAATTAAAGTAATGACTCAAGCAGAGTTAGAAGCAACATACAGTAAAAACAATTATTTAAAAAGTTTAAGTGTAGAAGGAGCAACACTAACTCCTGAATTTAATAAAGAAACTTTAGAATATTCTATTGAATTAGAGCCTGAAACTACAAGCATAAAAGTTAATGCGACTAAAGAAGATAGTACTGCTTCAGTTACTGGAGATGGTGAAATTCAAGTTTCTGAAGGAGATAATAAAATTGAAGTTTCAGTTACTGCTCAAAATGGTAATGTAAGAAAATATGTTATTAATGCAAAAGTTAGGGAACTATCGCCAATCGAAGTAGATGTTGATGGTAAAAAATATACTGTAATAAGAAAACGTGAATTCTTACCAGTTCCAAAACTATTTGAAGAAACTACTATTACAATTAACGAAGAAGAAGTACCTGCTTTTAAAAATGAAGCAACTGGTTATACATTAATTGGACTTAAAGATGAAGAAGGGAATATTGCATTATACATTTATGAATTAGATAAAGATGTTCAAAAATTTACTTTATATCAAGAATATGTGTTTGAAATGTTAGTATTTAATCCACTTCCAACTGATGAAGTTCCAAAAGGTTATATTAAAGCTAAAATAAAAATTGGAGAAATTGAAACAGATGCATACAAAGTTTCTAAAACATCTAAATTTTCGTTAATATATGGTGTGAATATTGAGAATGGTAAAAAAGGTTGGTATTTATATGATAGTGTAGAAAATACTTTACAAAGATATTATACTGACGAAATGAATTTATTATCTGAAAAAATTAATAGTTATTCTGGTTTAATAATTGGTTTAGGAGTTTTAAGTGGAGTACTTGCACTTGTTATTATAATTATATGTATTAATATTTTAAGAAAAAGAAAAAAGAATAAATTAAAAATTAATTAAATAAAAAGTGAACTTAAAAGAGTTCACTTTTAATCATTTGTTATCAATTAATTGATAGCTAGAGATAAATATATTAGAATTATTATATTTAGAAATATTGGGATCATTTTTCTTACATATTATAATGCCTATTGTTGTATTATGAAAATCTTTTTTTATTTCTGTATCATAATATTTTACATAGAATTCTAATTGTCCAATATCTTTTATATCTAATTTATTTATTTTTAATTCTAACAGAACATAACAATTAAGTTCAATATTAAAAAACACTAAATCAATAAATCTGTAATTGTTTCCAACTTTTATTCTTTTTTCACTACCAACAAAACTAAATCCACAACCTAGTTCTAAAAGTACTTTTTCAATACTTTCTAATATATATTTTTTTAATGCTTTTTCAGTTAATTTATCAATATTCTTATTTCCAATACTAATTAATATTGGATCTTTAATCATATCTAGTATAGTTAAATTAGTTGTATTATTATCATTAGTATATTTTAATTTTATATTATCTTTATCACCAATTAATCTTTCATAAGAATTATTTTTAATCTCTTTAATTAATTCTCTAACACTTAATCTGTTTTCAATAGAAAGGTTAATATAATAGTTTCTTTTTGATTCATTTTTAATTGGTAAAATATATCTATAATGTGTCCATGTCAATTGTGAACTCAGTGAGTTCACTTTTTCAAATGTTAAATATAATTGTTTCATAAACCATAAATTTCTATAACTATAAAACTTCCCATATTCATTAGTTAAAATAATAGAATATTCTTTAATTAATTTATCACCATATTTGGAACGTTTTTTACCACCTTGGGCACTCACCAACAATTTACCAATATTGAAATATGTAATTAATGTATGATTATTTACACTGATTTGTTGTTTTTTTATTTCTACTATATTATCTTCAATTAATGTTTTTATATTACCTAAATATTTATCCATAGGTATCACCAAATATCATGTTATCATAGAAATTAATATAATAAAAATTGATAAATCCAAATATTTAATTTAAATAATAATTAGAAATATTACTTTATATTAATAGAATTTTGAAATTAATATTAATTTGTTATCGTGTTTTATAAAATTAATAAAAAAATCTAAAACTAGACAATAATTACATAGTTTGGTACAATTAATATGGTGATTTATGTGAGTAATATTAATAAGTTTATTAAAAATAATATAATACTAATATTATCAATATTTATTTTGTCTCAACCAATAATTGATTTATTAACAAGTATAAGTATTAATTTTGATTTATTATTTTCATTTGGAACAATAGTTAGATTTTTATTTATGTTGTTTTTAATATACTATTTAATATTTATTTCAAAATGTCTTTATAGAAAAAAAAGTATTATTCTTATAAGTACAATTTTTATATATTTAATATTATTTATATTAAATCATTTATCATTTTTTGAAATAACAAATACACTTAGAACATTTTATTTTCCAATAGTATTTATATGTTTATATAATATTTTTAAAGAAGAAACTATAATTGATAATAAATATATATTATTATCTCTATTCATATATATTTTTATTATAATACTTGCTGAAATAACTAATAGTGCATTTGATAGTTATATGGTAGCAAAAACTGGACATGTAGGATGGTTTAATTCAGCAAATGAAATAGGAGCAATTATTGCACTGATTTTACCAATATTGTTTGAATCAATATTTAAAAAATTTAATATTATTAAATTAATATTTTTAATTTTAGTAGTATTTGTATCTTTTAAAGTTGGTACTAGAATTCCTTTATTAAGTTTAGGATTATGTTTAGTTATATATTGTTTTAAATTTGTAAAATTATTATTAAAAAAAGGATATAAAAAGATAGTTGGAACAACTATTGTTTCAACAATAATTGTAATAATTGCATTTATATTATTAATCCCAACAACACCAATATATAAAAATATTATTATACACACTGAATTTTTAGGTATAGATAGTATTGATGATATATTTAGAGATACTAAAACAATAGATCATTTTATATTTAGTGAAAGATTAAGTTTTTTAAGTGATACAAACAAAAAGTATATTGAAAGTGATATAACTTCTAAATTGGTTGGAATAGGATATTCAAGTAATAAAAAGATGATAGAAATGGATCCTTTTGATATATTTTATAGACATGGAATAGTAGGATTTATGATATATTTTGGAAGTATTGGATATGTTATTATTTTAAATAAGAAAAAATTTAATTATCAATATTTATTGCCAGTATTCTTAACAATATTTATTTCATTTTTTGCAGGTCACGTATTTACAGCACCTGCAGTGAGTATATTTGTATCAATTATATTACTTAAGTTTGTTATTGGAAGTGATGATAAAATGAAAAAGAAATTATTATTTTGTTCATATGACTTAAATGTTGGTGGAATAGAAAATGCATTAATAAATTTATTAAATAAAATTGATTTAACTAAATATGATGTAACTTTATTATTAGAAAAAAAACAAGGAGTATTTTTAGATAGAGTTCCTGAAGATATTAAAGTTATCGAATATAGAGTTAGTGAAAGTAAAAACATAATACTTAGAAAATTAATTAATCTTTGTAAACAAATTAAATGGATCTTATTCAATTATAAAAGTTATGATTTTAGTTGTTGTTATGCTACATATTCTCTTCCTTGTAACTTAATATCACGTCTTTCTTCTAAAAATTCAGTTTTATACATTCATAGTAATTATAAATATGTTTATAATAAGGATATAAATAAGATAAAAGAATTTTTTGATTCAAGAAGTTTAGATAAATTTAGAAAAATAATTTTTGTTTCTAATGAATCTAAAAATGATTTATGTGAAATATATCCTAATATTAAAAATAAAAGTATGGTTATTAACAATTTTGTGGATAGTAAAAAAATATTAGAATTATCTAAAGAGAAAATTGATGTGAAAAAACCTAAAGATAAAAAAGTATTTATGTTTGTTGGAAGATTTGAAGAAGAATCTAAAAAATTAACAAGATTATTAAATGTATTTATAGAATTAAATAAAAAACATTCAAATTTAGAATTATGGATGATAGGTAATGGTAAAGATTATGAATTAGTCTTAAAATTTATTAAAGAAAATAAATTAGAGAAAAGGGTTAAATTATATGGAGAACAAAAAAATCCATATCAATATATGAATATGGCAGATTATATAATTTTAACTTCTGATTATGAAGGATTTCCGGTTGTCTATAACGAGGCAATAATTTTAAATAAACCAATAATTAGTACTATTGATGTAACAGATGATTATATATCTATACCAAATAGATTTGGATATATAATATCAAAAGATGAAGGAAAAATGGTTAATGAAATTAATGAAATACTATCACAAGAAATTAAGTTAGAAACTGTTGATTTTGAAAAAATTAATAAAGAAAAAATGATTATTTTAGAAAATATTTTCGAAGAGGTGATATAATGCCTAAGTTTAGTATAATTATTCCAGTTTATAATACTTCATCATTTTTACCAAAATGTTTTGATAGTATATTATCTCAAAGTTTTAAAGATTATGAAGTTATTATTGTAAATGATGGAAGTACTGATAATTCTCAAAAAATTATTGATAAATATGTTAAAAGATATAAAGATAAGTTTAAATGCTTTATTACAAAAAATAATGGATTATCTGAAGCTAGGAACTTTGGAGTGAAAGAATCAACAGGTGATTATTTATTATTTGTTGATAGTGATGATTATATTGAAAAAAATTTATTAAAAAAATTAGATTCAATATTAAAAGATGATATTGATTTAGTAAGATTTCAAATTAAAACTATTAATACAAATTATAAAGTTATAGATAGATTCCACGAAGAAGAATTTAAAACTTTAACTGGATCTGAAGCTTTTTTAAAAATAATTAATTATAAATTTGTTGAACCTGCATGTTGTTATGCTTACAATAGAGAATTTTACTTAAAAAATAAATTTAAATTTAAAAAAAATATGTATCATGAAGATTTTGGAATTATTCCATATATAATTATGAAGTCAAATACTGTTACATCTATTGATTATATTGGATATAATTATGTACAAAGAAATGATAGTATTATGTCTACTACTGATTATTCCAAAAACAAGAAAAAAGTTTATGATACTTTAGAACACTATAAATATTTATTTGACAAGGTTTATAAATTAAAAGATGTAGATGATCATTATAAAAAAGTATTTTATAGTTTTATTGCGAATAGTGTAATTTTAAAAGCACATGATTTAAATGAAGAAGATTTAAAAATATTTGATAAAGAATTAAATAAATATGAAATTAAAGATAAACTAATGGACGATACATTAAAAAGAAAGTTAAAGAAAAATCTATTAAAATTAAATTTAAATTTATATTTGAAGGTGGTTAAATGACAAAGGTTAGTGCGATAATACCTGTATATAATAGTGAACAATATTTAGATAAATGTATTCAAAGTATACTTAATCAAACTCTAAAGGAATTTGAATTGATAATTATAAATGATGGAAGCACAGATAATTCTCATGAAATAATTTTAAAATACGAAGATGATGAAAGAGTAAAATATTTTAAAAGAAAAAATCATGGGATAGGAAATACTAGAAATTTTGGGATTGATAAAGCTACAAGTGAATATATATGTTTTATTGATAGTGATGATTTTATACATGAAAGTATGTTTGAAAATATGTATAATAGATGTGTAAATGATAATTTAGATTTTTTAGTATGTGATTATTATCATTATTTAGAAAATAGTCAATCAATTCAAAGATTTGATATTCCAAGTTTTGAAAATACTACATTAAATGAATCACCAAATCTATTACTTGATATTAACATGGGACCATGTAATAAATTTATAAAAAGAGAGTTATTTGATGATAAAAATATGAGATTCCCAGAAAATATAAAATATGAAGATATGCCACTTGTTGTAAAATTATTAGACAAATCAGATTTAATTGGTAAAATAAATGAACCATTATGTTATTTTATGGTTCATGATAATAGTGAAACAACTACTATGGATGAACGTATATTTGATATTTTTAAAGTATTGCATAGTGTTAATGGGATATTGAAAGATAATGAATATGTTAGTGAATATTTAGAATGGTTAAATGTTAAGAAATTAACAACATATACTGTTCAACAAAGATATCAAAAAGATAAGATTTTAAGAGAAAAATTTATTGATGATGCATTTGATTTTTTAAACAAAAATTTTCCAAATTGGAAAAAATCTAAACATTTTAAAAATAAAAATATTTTTAAATCTATAATAGAAAAAAATAAAAAAATAACTAAAATATATTGTAGTTTATATAATTTAATAAAAAAATAGTCGACTTAATTAAGTCGATTTTTTTAGAATTTTTAAAGTGTTTTCATTATATTATTAATTTTTGTATATACTAAAAGTGAACGTAATAATTTTTAATAAAATAAAGTTATTACGATTAATCGTAATAACTTTACAAAAATATAAAAATAATATATAATGTAATCAGAGGTGATTAGAATGCTTATAAGAGAAAATTATTTATCTAAGATTAGAGGTTTTTACGATTCTGATTTAATTAAGGTTTTAGTTGGAATAAGAAGATGTGGTAAATCTGTTATTTTAAATCAAATTATAGAAGAACTAAAAGAAAAAAGAAATATTGATGAAGACCACATAATTTTTATTAATTTTGAATTTATAGAATATGAAGATTTACTTGATTATAAAGAACTTAATAAATATATAAAGAGTAAAATCAAGGATAAAAAAATTTATTATTTATTTTTAGATGAAGTTCAAAATGTTGATTCTTTCGAAAAAGTAATTAATTCATTAAGGGCATCTGTCAAAAATATTAGTATTTTTATTACTGGTTCTAATAGTAAAATGTTATCTGATGAATTATCAACTGTCTTATCAGGTAGATATGTTCTATTTAATATTAATCCTTTATCATATAAAGAATATGTTGAATTAACAAATAAAAATGTGTATGATATTGAAACATTTTGGGATTATGCTAAATGGGGTGGACTTCCTAATAGATGTGAATTTTCTAATGAAGTAGATATTAAAAATTATTTACATAGTGTATATGATTCTATAATACTTAGGGATGTTGTAAAAAGACTTAATTTAAAAGATACGATTTTATTTGATATGATTTTACAATATTTAATAGAAACTGCTGGTAGAGAGTTTTCTGCAGAAAATATAAATAAATTTTTGGAAAAAGAATATAAAAAGATATCTAACGAAACATTATATAATTATATAGATGCTCTTTGTAAAGCTCTAATTCTTAAAAAAGTATATAGATATGATATTGCTGGTAAAGGAGTATTGAAAACACTTAATAAATATTATGCTACTGACTTAGGAATTGCTCAAATAAAAAATAATAATCCTGAATTTAAAAGTTATATAATATTAGAAAATATTGTTTATAATGAATTAATAAATAGGAATTATGAAGTATATATTGGTAAAACAAAAAATGGTGAAGTTGATTTTCTAATAAAAAAAGATGGAAAAATAAAATATATTCAAGTGACTTATGAACTATATGGAAATGATAGAACCATTGAAAGAGAATTTGGAGCATTTAAGTCTATAGATGATAATTATCCTAAATATGTTATATCACTTGATAAAATGGACTTATCTCGTGATGGTATAATCCATTTAAATTTAATCGATTTTTTATTAGATGACAAAATTTAATTTATAGATTGTAGAAAAATAGTTTACTTACTTTAAAGTTTACTATTTTTTTTATCTTTTAAAGTATTTTATATTTATTTTCAATAATATTATATTGAAG
The DNA here is from genome assembly GCA_017435465.1 of Bacilli bacterium. Taxonomy (GTDB): domain Bacteria; phylum Bacillota_I; class Bacilli_A; order RF39; family UBA660; genus JAFSEX01. The sequence goes on along the minus strand of JAFSEX010000051.1, from coordinate 14,341 downwards.
GGTACAATGAACAACTATTGTTTTTTATAAAATTTTATGATATAGTTTACTTGGGAGTAACGGAGGTGAATTTTTATGATGAGTGAAAAACAATTTCTTGAATCACAAAAAGAATGTGCAGAAATGTTAAGTATGACTTTAGTTGAATATCAAAACTATTGTAAAAATTTGAAAGTTCCTAATAAAATAAAAAAAGAATATAATTCCAATGAATTTTTAAAATTTTTAGGGATTAATGAAACAATATTAAAAAAAGGAAAAAGTTGTTAGTGTTTTAATAATGTTCGTATGTGCCCAAACATAGTTAGGGAAATTAAATTTATATGAATATTGATGCAAAAATAGGAGAAATATGGTTAGTAGCAATACCTATTTTATTTGTTAAGCATAAAAATAATTTTGATACAGGATTTCAAATTAGACCATTTTTGATTGTAGATGAAGGTAAAGGAATGTTGATTTTAGAAAATGAAGATTTTCTAGCTTTAAAAATAACTACAAAGAAAAACAAATTAAAAAATGTTGAAGAAATTAAAAATTGGATTGAATAAAAAATCATACATTAGAATAGAAATCCCTGAAAGAATAGAACAAAGACAATTAATTGGTAAAATTACAACACTTCCAAAAAAACAATTTTTAAAATATTACAAGGCTATAATTGATATATTTAATACAGATTTTATAAATAAATTTAATCAATCTACGGAAAAACAAACGAATTGATATTTAAAAATTACAAGGTCGACTTAATTAAGTTGACTTTTTTTGTTTTAAAAAAGAAAAAGAAGGAAAAATTGAATATTAATATATTGAAACCTTATTAATGAAATGGAATTTAATTTAAAAATTATTATAATATTGGAGGTTGAATAAACTATGTTAGAAGAAAATTTTAACCAAATAATTGAATTAATAGAACAAAGAAAAAATAATGCATATATAAAAATTAATGAGGAACTAATTTTAATGTACTTAGATGTTGGTAAATTTTTGTACAATTTACAAAAAGAAAGTAAATATGGTGATAAAATAACTACAAAAGCAGCGGAATTTATGAAAAATAATTATCCAAATATTAAAGGATTTACTAAGAGAAATATAGAACGTATGATTCAATTTTACAGAATATATGAAAACGATGAGATTGCGACACCACTGGTGACGCAATTATCTTGGACAAATAATTTATTGATTTTAAGTGGTTCTAAATCAAGAAAGGAAAGACATTTTTATTTACAACTAGCTGTTAAAAATAAATATTCAAAAAGAGAATTAGATAGACAAATATCTTCATCATATTATGAAAGATATACATTATCAAATGAAAAGCAATTACCTGATATTATAAAAACTATTGATGAAGATGATTATCCTAATACCAGAATACTAGATACTTATAGTTTGGAATTTTTAGATTTACCAGAAGAATTTTCTGAAAGTGATTTAAGAAATTCAATTATAAATAATCTTAAAAACTTTATTTTAGAAATAGGCAAAGATTTTACTTTTATAGGTAATGAATATAAAGTACAAGTTGGTAATCATGATTTTTTTATAGATTTATTATTTTATAATCGTGAATTATCTTGCCTAGTTGCATTTGAATTAAAATTAGGGGAATATAAAGCTGAATATTTAGGAAAAATGAATTTGTATTTAGAAGCATTAGATAGAGATGTAAAAAAAGAAAATGAAAATCCAAGCGTAGGAATTATTTTGTGTAGTTCTAAAGATAAAGATGTTGTTGAATATTCATTAAGTAAAAATATGTCACAAACTTTAATTTCTGAATATCAATTAAAATTAATAGATAAAAATTTACTAAAAAATAAATTAAGAGAAGTAAAGAATTTAGTAGATGTTAAGAAATAATTTATAATTATAAATTCCAACCATTGGGTGGAATTTTGGATTATCAAAAGATGAATTTTTCATCTTTTTTTGTCGTTAATTTATTAAATATGTCCCTTATCCTTGATAAATACACTAATAATTTGTTATAATTGAATAGAGAAATTGATAAAAAGGAGACACGAATTATGTTTATAAAAAATATAATTAATAATTTTAAGAGATATTCATTTTTAATGAGTCAAATGATATCAAGAGATTTTAAAGTAAAATATAAAAGATCTGTTTTAGGTGTATTATGGAGTTTATTACAGCCATTATTAATGATGTCAGTTATGGCACTAGTATTCTCACAAATGTTTAAATTTAGAATGGAAGGAGTAAACTATTTAGTTTATTTGATGAGTGGGTTAGTTATATTTAATTATTTTAGTGAAGCAAGTAACACCGCTATGGTTTCTATTGTATATAACTTTCAATTAATGACTAAAGTTTATATTCCAAAATATATATTTCCATTATCTAAATGTTTATTTGTGGGAATTAACTTTGTATTATCATTAATTCCATTATTGTTAATAGTAATAATAACTGGGGCACCAATAAGTTGGAATTATTTACTATTACCATATGCATTTATTTGTTTATTCTTATTTACAACAGGTATTGGATTTATCCTAGCAACCGTTTCAGTATTTTTAAGAGATATGTTTTATATTTATAGTATAATCTTAACAATATGGCAATATTTTACTCCAATATTTTATGATATAAGTATGCTTCCAATGTATTTACAACAATTATTTAAATTTAATCCATTATATCAATATATTACATTTGCTAGAACAATATTGTTGGATGCTAAAACACCATCACTTAGTGCATTTGCTTGGTGTGGAATATCTTCAATAATTGTATTTATAATTGGATGTATAGTATTTAAGAAAAAACAAGATAAATTTATTTATTATGTATAGGAGGAGAAGAATTTATGAGTATGATAAAACTAGATAATGTTTCTATGAAATTTAATTTAGGAATAGAAAAAAACTTTTCCTTCAAAGAAGCATTTATTAGATTTTTTGAATTTAATAAAAAAGATAAAAAGAAACCACAAGACTTTTGGGCTTTAAAGAATATTAGTTTTGAAGTTGAAAAAGGTGAAGTTGTAGGTCTTATTGGTAGCAATGGTGCAGGGAAAAGTACAATGCTTAAAGTTGTAAGTGGGGTTATGAAACCTACTAAAGGAAAAGTAACAGTAAATGGTGTTATTTCACCAATGATTGAACTTGGAGCTGGTTTCGATGCAGAACTTACTGCTCGTGAAAATATTTATTTAAATGGAGCTGTATTAGGATATTCTAAAAAATTCTTAGATGAAAAATTTGAAGAAATTGTAGAATTTTCAGAACTTAGAGACTTCTTAGATGTACCTATTAAAAACTTTTCTTCTGGTATGACTGCAAAACTTGCTTTTGCAATCTCAACAATAGTTGATCCTGAAATCTTAATTGTTGATGAAATATTATCTGTGGGGGATATTAAATTTCAAGAGAAAAGTAAGAAAAAAATGATGGAAATGATAAAAGGTGGAACTACAGTTTTATATGTATCACATACATTACAAGCTATAAAAGAATTATGTACAAAAGTAGTTTGGATTGATCATGGAGAAATGGTTATGATAGGTGATACTGAAGAAGTGTGTAATAAATATTATGAAAAACAAATGTCTAAATAGACTATAAGGAGTGTTAGAATGGCAAAAAAGTATATTCACTATTGTTGGTTTGGCGGTAAACCACTTCCTAAATTAGCAAAAAAATGTATCAAAAGTTGGAAAAAATATTTACCTGATTATGAAATTATAAAATGGTCTGAAGAAAATGTTGATTTGAATGAATGTCCATTTATAAAAGAAGCTTATGAAAATAAAAAATGGGCTTTTGTTGCAGATTATGCGAGAACTAAGGCTATGTATGAATATGGTGGTATTTATTTTGATACTGATATGGAAATTACAAAAAATATCGATTTTTTATTGGATAAAGAAACATTTCTTGGGGTAGAAGATTCTAATTTAATTGCTTGTGGTGTATGGGGTGAAAAAAATCCAAAAAGTTACTTATCTAAAAAAATGTTAGATTTTTATAGATCGCAAGATCATTTTAATACAGAAGATTTGTATGAATTTAGTATACCAAGAATTATTAGTAGTATTTTAGAAGATTTTAAAAGTGATGTTAAAGATATTCAAATATTAAATCACGATATATATATTTATCCTAGAGAATATTTTTATCCGTTATCTTATGATCATCAAAATAATGTTTTTACTGATAATACTTGTATGATACATTATTATGATGCAAGTTGGGTGCCAAAATGGGAACAAAGAGAAAATAAAATTTTTAGAATTTTTGGAAAAAAGAAAGGACAAAAATTAATTAGTATTGTTAGATTGTGTAAAAGATTAATAAAGAAAATAATTAAAATTTGTTTATATCCTTTAGTATTATATATTAGATATAAAAGGAAAATTACTCCCCAATATTTAAATAATATACAAACACTTATAAATAATTTAAATAATAATAAAAATTTAGAATATGTGGTTTTTCATCCTAAATGGATGGGCATTACAAACGCTACCAAAGAATTATTTGAAAATCCAATTTTATCGTATGATTTAATAAGAAAAAAAGATATTAAAAAAATTGGCAAAATAATTATTGAAAATAATTATAAACAATTAATTTATAGTGGTATGTGTGATGGTTGGGATAAGTTAGCGATATATATTAAAAAGAAAAATCCTAGTATTAAAATTAAAACTTATTGGCATGGTAGCCATTCACAAATATTGGAACCATTTGGTTGGAAAATGAATCAACAAATATTTGATTTACATAAAGATGGCATAATTGATGTCATGGGAACTTGCAAACAAAGTTTAATGAAATTTTATGAAAATCAAGGATATAAAGCTCATTTTATTACAAATAAAGTTGAATTTGAAAATGATTATGAAAAAGAAAAAAAGAAAAATGATAAAATCCGAATCGGGTTATATGCTGCTACTAGTACAGAACCAAGAAAAAATATGTTTACACAAATTGCCGCGGTTGCTTTAATGGATAACGTTGTTCTTGATATGGTTCCATTAAATGACGAAGCAATTAGAATAGCAAAAATATTTGGTGTGGAAATTGATGGATTAGATAAACCATTATCTAGAGAAAAACTTTTTGAACGAATGAATAATAATGATATTAATTTATATGTTACACTTTCAGAATGTGCACCAATGTTGCCATTGGAAAGTTTTGAAGTGGGTGTTCCTTGTATAACAGGAAACAATCACCATTATTTTAAAGGAGAAGAGTTGGAAAAATATCTTGTCGTAAATAATGAAACTAGTCCTACAGAAATAATGGAAAAAATAAAAATATGTTTAGAAAATAAAAACACAATATTAAAATTATATGAAAAATGGAAAGATAAAAATATTCAAAATTCTAAAAATGATGTTTTGACTTTCTTAAAGAGGTGATATTAATGTATGATTTAAAAAGTATAAAAAATAAATCAACGTTATTAATTAGTGCAGATAATAATGTTAAAAATCTTGTAAATAATTATAAAATAAAATATGATAAATTAATTAATTTAGAATTTAATACAACAGATGAATATTTAAATGAATTAGTTGAAACTATAAATAATAAGGAGTTAAAGATAATTCTTTATAGTAATACTCATTTTTTTGGAAAAATATTACCATATTTAAAAAAAAATATTGTTGTTTCATGGATTTATTCGAATTCAATTGCTAATTTAGCATCTCCATATAATTATTTTTGGTTTAAAACAATTTTTGATTATTATAATAGAAAAATAATATCAAAAATAATTGTATTAGATGAAGAATTATTTAAAATATTAGATAAACAATCTATACCAACAGATTTATTAAAATTAAATATAAAATCAAATAAAACAAAAAAAAGTAAATTTTCGAATTATAATACTATTGGTATTATCGCTACAGATTATGATGTTTATGATAATATATATAATCAATTAAGTGCTTGTACTTTTTTTCAAGAATATACTATAAAATTATTAAATCCGATGATTGTAACGAAGAAGTTTTGTGAAAGATTTAATATTAAATATGAAGTATGTAATTCTTTTGATGATATTATAAAAAACAATTATATAAATTTATATTGTAGTTTTTCAAATACTGAGTTTTCATACTTTATTAAAAGCATGGATATGGGTATTCCATGTATATTGGGGAATACAAACCTTTTAAATGATAATAATACTTTAAAAGAAATGTTGGTATTAAAAAGTGATGATGATATTAATGAGATAACAGAAAAAATTAAAAATATTAAAAACAATTACAATCTTATAATGAAGGAATATAAAAAATGGAGAACTAAATATGAAAAAAACAACTAAAAATTTATTGCTTATATTAACACTATTTATCATAAGTATTGCCTTTTTTACTATACCAACTTTAATATATCCCGATTCTACAATTTATTATCATACTGCAAAAATATTCCTAGGATTAGATTCGTTTTCATCTTGGGATGTTGTAAGAGGACCTACAATGGCAGCAGTTCAATTTGTATTTTTAAAAATATTTGGAAATCATGAAATAAGTTTAAGAATCTGTTTATATACTTTTTATATATCATTATTAATAATTAGTTATATTTTTGTGAATAAAACTTTAAATAAAAATAATATTAAGGGATTTAAAAAATACATATCATATATATTATTATTATTATTTATTATATTAAATCCAATTTTATTTGGATATTATCATGGGTTATTAACAGAATTTGTAGCAATCACATTTAGTATAATAAATTGTATATTTGTAATATATATTAATAGACAAAAAGATATAAATAATAAAAGACTAGTATTATATATTTTTGGACTTACAATAATGTTTGTATTTGCATGGTTTTTAAAACAACCATATTTTACGATATCTTTATTTCCAATATTTTGTGTTGTTTTTTTAAAAATTAAAAATACTAAAAAAATTATTAAAAATTCTTTATTATTAATAATTCCAACAATTATATTGTTATTATCAATAAACATGTGGAAAGTTTTTTTAGAATATAAAAATGTAGATTATGAAGGTGGAGAAAATAACTCATATTTTTTAAGCAATTCTATCTTGAATGGTAATAGTAATTATGATAAGAAATTTGATGATGAATATTATACTATAGAATATGTATTAAATGATGAATATCTAAGTTTTGAAGATAAAAATAAAATAATAAATATGCTTAATAACAATAATAAAAATTATATCATATATTATATACATAATATTAATGAAGAAATTTTAGGTGCAAAAGTCTTCTATTATAATAACGCTCCTTTTAGTACCTCAGAAGCAATTATTTTTACTGTTAATGCGTTTACCGAGCATCCAATTATTTTTATTGATTCTTATATTTCTAATTATTTAGCTAGTATAAATGTCTATGTTTCATCAAGTTATAAAAACTATTATAGACCAGTTAAACAAATATTAAATTTTGAAGGTGAAAATAAAAGTATTGGTTTACACTTTTTAGAAGATGTCGATAGTAATTTTAAATGGATACAACCATATCATTCGTATGTTAATAATTTAAAAATTGATAATATTAATAATAATTTTGTAAAAATTTTATATTCACCATTTATAAAAATAAATACTATAGGATTTAAATTATTATATTTATTATTACCTTTTATTTGGCTATTTTCATTTATTAAAATTTTTAAGAAAAATGGTAAAAAATATGAAATTGCATTTATCTTTTTAAGTTTTTCCTTATTACATACGTTATTTCATGTAGTTACGGGTGCTATTATTGATAGATATATTTATATTAGTTTACCTGCAACAATATTAGGTATAATTAGTTTAATTACAATTAATAAAGAGAGTGAAGTTGTTAAAATGAAAAAAAATATAAACAAAAGTAATAAAATTTTATTCGTTATTCCAGCTTACAATGAAGCTGAGAATATTGAAAAAGTATTAAAAGAAATAAAGACAGATGTTAATTATGCAGATATTTTAGTGATTAATGACTGTAGTAAAGATAATACGAAAGAAATAGTAGAAAAAAACAAAGTTAAATGTATTACTAATATATTTAATATGAAATATGCAATGGCTGTACAAACAGGGATTAAATATGCATATGAAAATGATTATGATTTTGTAATACAATTTGATGCTGATGGACAACATATTGCAAAAGAAGCCGTTAAAATGATTGAAAAACAAAAAGAAACTAATTGTGATATTGTTATTGGTTCCAGATATCTAGTAGATATGGGATATCCTTGTCCATTATTTAGAAGAATTGGAACAAAATTTTTCTCATTTCTAATTAATCTGTTTTGTAAAAAGAAAGTGGCTGATCCATTATCAGGATTTCAATTATTAAATAGAAATGTTATTGAATATTATTCTAAAATGGGGAATTATCCAGAGTTTCCTGATGCAAATCTTGTTATGGAAATGTTATATCAAGGGTATAAGATAGAAGAAGTTCCAGTAAAAATGAGACTTAGAGAGACTGGGGAAAGTATGCATGGTGGAATAATTAAACCAATAAAATATATGATTAAAATATTTTATACAATATGTTTTATAGTGATTAAAAATATAGGTAGAAAGGTAGATGGTAAATAATGAATATATTCTTTATAATACTTGGTATCATTTATCTTATATATATTTTTACAGCAGTTAAAAATGGAAAATTTAATGTTGTAGAAAGTTTCTTTTGGATATGTGGTGGAATAGGGGTATTAATACTATCTATATTTCCTAATATAATTGTTTGGATTTCGAAATTTGTTGGAATTGATTATCCCCCATCGTTATTATTTATGTTATGTATTATATTTTTATTATTTATAAATTTTAGAAATAGTCAAAAAATTGCTGAACAACAAGAAAAAATAATTGAACTTGCACAAAATTTAGCACTTTTAAAAAGTAAGGAGAATGATAAATAATGATAATAACAAGAACTCCATTTAGAGTAAGTTTATGTGGTGGAGGAAGTGATTTACCATCATTTTATGAAAAACATGGTGGTTGTGTACTAAGTACTACAATTAAAAAATATATGTATATTACTGTTCATCCATCGTTTGATAATAAAATTGCTTTAAAATATTCAAAAACTGAAATTGTAGAAAAAAGAAATGAAATTGAACATAATTATTTTAGACAATGTTTAAATGATTTTAATATATCAGGTGTTGAAATTACTTCTATTGCAGATATTCCACAAGGAACAGGGTTAGGTAGTTCAAGTTCCTTTACAGTAGGATTATTAAATGCATTATATTGTTATAAAAGAGAATATGTTTCAAAAGAAAAATTGGCTTCTGAAGCATGTGAAGTGGAAATTGATAAATTAAAAAATCCTATTGGGAAACAAGATCAATATGCTGCTGCATATGGCGGTTTGAATTTTTATAAATTTAATAAGGATGGTAGTGTTGATGTGACTCCAGTACTAATGAATAAAGAATCATATAACAAATTAGAAGATAATTTAATAATGTTATATGTTGGTGGAATACATTCAGCATCAGAAATTTTGAAAGAACAAAGCAAAAATGTAACATCAGCCAAAGACAAAGAAAATAATTTATTAGAAATGTGCAAAATGACAGAAAAATTAAAATATGAATTGGAAAATAATAATATAGATTATGTTGGTGAGACGTTACATAAAAGTTGGTTATTAAAGAAAACCCTTGCAAAAGGTATAAGTAATCCAGAAATTGATAAATATTATGATTTGGCAATTAAAAATGGAGCTACTGGTGGTAAATTACTAGGTGCAGGAGGTTGTGGTTTCTTATTATTCTATGTCCCATGTGAAAATCAAGAAAAATTTAGAGAAGCAATGAAAGAATTAAAAGAAGTAGAATTTAAATTTGATCATCAAGGGTCAGTACCAATATTTGTAAATTAAGGAGAAATGATTATGAATATATTAGTAACAGGTGGAGCTGGTTTTATTGGCTCACATTTAGTAGAAAGACTATTAAATAATGGACATAGTGTTGTAGTTGTTGATAACTATACACTTGGAAAAAAAGAAAACTTAAATGCAGTTTTAAATAATAAAAATCTAAAAATTATTGAATGTAATATTGATGAAACAGAAAAATTTTGCGAATTATTAAAAGATGAAAAATTCGACATTGTATATCATTTAGCTGCTAATTCTGATATCCAAAAGGGTGGTCAAAATCCTGATGTTGATTTTAGAGATACATTTATGACAACTAGAAGTGTTTTAGAATTAATGAAAAGAAATAATATTAAAAATTTATTCTTTTCATCAACAAGTGCAGTATATGGTGATAAGACAAATCAATTATTAACAGAAGATATGGGTGATTTAAAACCAATTTCATATTATGGTGGTGCAAAATATGCAAGTGAATCATTTATTTCATCGTATGCATATATGAATGATTTTAATGTTGTGATTTTTAGATTTCCAAATGTAATAGGTCCACATTTAACTCATGGTGTTATCTATGATTTCAAAAAGAAATTAGAAAAAAATCCTAATGAATTAGAAATTTTAGGTGATGGAACACAAACAAAACCATATATTTACGTACTTGATTTAATCGAAGCTATGATTTATTTAACAAAAGAATTTAATCTTGGTGTTGAAATATATAATGCTGGTGTTGAAACAGCAACTAGTGTAACAAAAATTGCTGACATAGTGTGTAAAGAATTAGGTTATAACAATGTTACATATAAATATACAGGAGGAAATGTCGGATGGAAAGGTGATATTCCAAAATTTCAATACGATTTATCAAAGATTCATAATAAGGGGTGGACTGCAAAACATACATCTGATGAAGCTGTTGAAGAAACTGTTAGGAGTTTAATAAAATAATGAAAGCAATAATACAAGCAGGAGGTAAAGGTACAAGGATAAGTTCTATAACAGGAGATACAATTCCTAAACCAATGTTAGAAGTATGTGGATATCCAATACTTTATCATCAAATAATGAATTTAAAAAAGTCTGGTATAACAGATATAATAATCATAATTGGTCATTTAGGAAATGTAATTAAAGAGTATTTTAAAGATGGACAAGATTTAGGAGTAAAAATAAGTTATTTTGAAGAAAATCAAAATAACTTATTGGGTACAGCAGGTGCATTATACTATTTAAAAGACAAAATAAATGAAGATTTTATTTTCTTATTAGCAGATGTTTTTATTGATATAGATTTTAAAAGAATGATAAAATTTCATATCGAAAATAATGCTAAAATAACATTATTTGCTCATCCAAATTCACATCCTTTTGATAGTGATTTAATTGTAGAAAATAATAATGTTGTACTTGATTTTGATTATAAAACAAATGATAGAACTAAATACAATTATAAAAACATAGTTAATGCAGGAATAATAATATTTTCAAATGAAGTACTTGATTTATTAAATGAAGAAAAAAAATATAGTTATGAAAAAGATATAGTTGTTCCGTACATAAAAACTAATAAGGTATATACTTATATATCTACTGAATATGCAAAAGATATGGGAACACCTGAAAGATATGAAATGGTAATTAATGATTATAAGACTGGTTTATGTAAAAAAAGAAATTTAGAAAATAAACAGAAAGCTATTTTCTTAGATAGGGATGGAACAATAATAGAATATATTCCTTTTTTAAATAAAGTATCACAAGTTGAATTATTGCCTTTAGCATCTGAAGCCATCAAAAAAATAAATAAAAGTGAATACTTATGTATAATTATAACTAATCAACCAATAATTGCTAGAGGAGAAAGTACAATAGAAAATCTTGATGAAATACATAAAAGATTAGAAACATTACTAGGGGAAAATGGTGCATATATTGATAAAATATATTATTGTCCTCATCATCCTGATAAAGGTTTTGAAGGTGAAGTTCCTGAATTAAAAATTAAATGTGATTGTAGAAAACCCAATATAGGAATGTTAGAACAAGCAGTTAAAGAATATAATATAGATTTATCTAAATCATTTATTATAGGTGATTCAACATTGGATATTAAAACAGGAGAAAATGCAAAAATGAAATCTATATTAGTAAAAACAGGACAAAAAGGCTTGGATAATAAATTTGATATAAACCCTACATATATATCAAATAATTTGTTTGAAGCCATTGAAATAATAGAAAGAGGTATTAAAAATGAATTTTAAAGATGCAATTAAAGAATATTATGAAAGAGAAATTAATATTATAAATAACTTAAACCTTGATGAAATTAATGAAGCCATGAATTTAATTTATGAAACATATCAAAATGGAGGAAATATATATGTATGTGGAAATGGTGGAAGCGCTTCAACAGCATCACATATGCAAAATGATTTTAATAAAGGTATTAGTGAATATGTAGATAAAAAATTTAATTTCATATGTTTAAATGATAATATTTCAACAATGATGGCAGTTGCAAATGATATTGGATATGAAGAAGTGTTTAGATTTCCATTATTAAACAAAATTACTGAAAAAGATATTATTATAGGGATTTCTGGCAGTGGTAATTCTAAAAATGTATTAAATGCATGTGAATATGCCAAAGAATGTGGAGCAAAAGTCATTGGAATGACTGGATATTCTGGAGGAAAACTAAAAGAATTAGCAGATTGCAAAATGCATGCGGATATAACTGATATGCAAATTGCTGAAGATATTCATATGACATTCGATCATATGATGATGAAAATTTTTTATAATCTATTAACTCAAAATAAAATATCAGGTGACAATTTAAAGGATTATCATTAATATGAAAAAAAAAGATTTAATAAGTATTATCATTCCATATTATAAAGTTGAAAAACAAATTAGCAGATGTCTAGATTCAGTAATTAATCAAACTTATGATAATTTAGAAATTATATGTGTAGGTGGTAAAGGAGAAGATCCAACTAAGAATATAGTTAATGATTACTTAAAAAAACATAAAAAAATTATAAATATAGAACAAGATGGTAAAGGGCTTGGTAATGCAAGAAACAAAGGTATAGAAAAATCTAGAGGAAAATACATTTTATTTTTAGATAGTGATGACTATATTGAGTCAGATACAATTGAATTAATGTATAAAAAAATAATAAAAGATAAATCTGATATAGTGTGTTGTGGTTTTAATAGAATAGATGATATTACATATAAAATATATAGCCATGAAATGACATCAATGAATTTTAATAAATTAGAAAATAAACCAAAAAATATTGGTGAACTAGCTTTTATCAGTCCAAGTGCTTGGGGAAAGTTATTTAAAAGAGAATTAATAATCGATGAAAAGTTTAGTGATAAACCAGTAGCTGCTGAAGATTTAATATTCTTTTTAAATATTATTCCTAAAACGAAACAAATATCATTTTTAAAGCAGGAATTATGGCATTATGTTGTGAGAAGTGATTCATTAATATTTGAAACAACAATTGATAAAGCTGAAGAGTTAGAAAAAAATTTATCAGAAATTAGAAAAGAATATATAGAAAAAAGAGTAGATGTTGCGTATTTAAAAATGATTGATTTAATTGCATTTTTACATTTAGGAATTAGTATGGCATCTAGAATTAAAAATGAAAATAAGTCTTTAAATAAATATTTAAAATATATTAAAAATCAATTAAATAATACATTTGTTTATTGGGATAAAACTAAAATAAGAATTAATAATAAAATAACAATAAAATCTATAATATTAAGTATTGTCAGAATATCATATAAATTAAATGTTTTTATATTCTTTTTATATTTATATAATTTTATGATAAAATATTTAAAAATAGATATTAAATGGTAATAATGTGAAACGGGTGATTAGAAGGGATGGCAAAAAAAATGAATATTATTTTTCCTATATTATATGTTCTTTGCACAGTAGCAGGACTTATATTATATAAATATGGTGCAACAAAAGAGTTTGGAATATTATTTGAAAATGGTAATTTATCCATAAAAGTTAATATAATTTCTATAATTGGATTAATATTATATTTAATAAGTTTCTTATTATATATTCTTATTTTACCTAAATATGATATAACATATATTATTCCAATTGTTTCAACTGTTACAAGTATATTAATTTTTGTTTCATCAATTATGTTTTTAAAAGAACCATCTAGTGTAATTAAATGGGTTGGATTTGCCATTATGACTATAGGTGTCATAATTGTTAATTTTAAAAAATAAGTATAATTAATTGACGTTAAATCAAACTAAAGTGCACAAATAAGTGCGATTGGTATAAAAATGTGTATTTTCAAAAGAAAATGCACATTTTTTAAGGTATTCTAAAGAAAATAATACTAATAATTGATAAAATATTAATAATATGGTAAAGTATT
>JAFSEX010000050.1 GCA_017435465.1 Bacilli bacterium | reverse complement strand
TTATCATTAACTCCTGTTTTAATTTATTTAATTCTTTCATGTTATACCTCCATTTTATACTTTCAGTATAACAAAAAGAATGTACAATTTTGTGCATTTTTATATTACATTTTTTGTACATTCTTATATTACCATTAACAACAACTTATTGATTATAAATAATTCGCAATAAGCTGTCTAATTTAAAATTATTTTTTTTCAAAACATATTAAATTACAAAAGGGTCTTTAGCAACCGCCACTAATTCATTAATATATTTGGATTCAAATGACATATAAATATTATCTCTATCTTCTTTAATAAAAGATAACATTTTTTCAAAAACTTTTTCACTACCATCATTCAAATAGAACTCATTTTTTTGTTGACGTCCACCATTGTATTTTAATACAAATTTTATAAATCCCTCTGAAAATTTATAATTATGTTTCTGTTCTGCTTCAAATACAGTATTTTTATCTATAGGTTTTACATATTTTTATTCTTGCATATTTTTTTCTTCAATTCTTCACTATCTTTTATCTTTTTGTAGAAATATTCACATGCAAGAATTTCTGAATCAAATTCTTTTAAAGCACATTTACTTCCTCTTTCATAATAGAATACTAACCATTTATTATCTTCAAAAATGATACATTGAGTGTTATCACTTTTTTTACCAACACCTCGTAAATATTTGTTTAAATTACTATCATTTTCAATATTTTTCTTTAATTGTTCTAAATTCATTGAATTACTTTCCTTCCTTTTTTGTTGATTTTATAATTCTTTTTATCTGTTCATTATTTTGAAATTTATTAGGATTTTCATTAACAGATTTATATATTGATTTTAGAAATTTTAGTGTTTTAGAGTTATCACTAGTTTCTAATGGTTCTAAATATTCTTTTCTCATTTTGTAATACCTCTTTCAATATTTTCTTCAATAACTATTTCTTTTTTGTTTGAATATGCATTGGTATTAACTAAAATAATTGGGATATTTCTTTTTTGTGCTTCATCATATAGTTCAAAATTATCCCCACTTAATTCTAAACTTATATTATCAATATTTGTTAAATCCTCAATACATACATTACCAGCAAAATAATCAAAGTCAAAACGCCCACCATGATTTTCATTAGTAATTTGTGATTGTTCCCTTATTTTTCTATAAAAAGATACTTCTTGTAATTTTTTTCTAGATTCTTGATACATTTTATCAAAATCAATTCCACCACCTGCATATGAAGTTGTTAATTTAGGAGCATGGTCTGTACTTATATCGTGACCATTATTACTTGGTTCATCCATACCTACAATTGAATCTTTAGGGATATTTGAGTACCCTATTGTACAAACGCTATTTGTGTTAGGACGAAATTCCCAGGTTTCATATGTGTGATTACTTCCATACCATGTTGATATTGTTGAAGAACCGAATTGTTCTTCTAAAGTATCAAATTTTTTTAGAGTATCGCCCTTTGAAATTTCACTTATATATTCATTATTTGTTCCGCCAATATTATGTGTTAATGTGCCAAAATCAATTCCATTTAATATATAAATAGGTACACCATTTCTAAACGTTTTATATACTAAACCAGATTTTTTTTCTAATTCTTTTTCTAATTTTTCAACATTAATTAGATTATCGTTTAATAATTTTTCTTGATTGTCTTTAATTTTAGATATTGCATTAACAAAATCTAAATTTCCTAGTATATTTTGTTCTTCAAACAAATTATTTAAAATTGTAATAATATTATCCTTTGATGATTCATGTGTAATAATGCTTAAAAAATTCATCATTATTATTTCCTTTTCAGATAACAATTCATTATTATATGCATTTGATTCTTCATAAATATTAGAACATTGATAAGCGCTCATGTGTAATCTTTCATGATTATTATCCGCATTATAATTTATTCCAAAAATTGCAGTACATATCTTTTCTTTAATATATTCTACATCTTCGATTTCTTTTATCTCATTTAATAATCTTAATTTAACTTTATTTTCATAATTAATAAGTTCTTCTTTGTTTCTAATATTACCATAATTTCTATTAATAACAACACTATATAAGTTTTCTAATTCTTGTTCGGTTAATTCTTTTTCACCTATATTTATTAATAATGTTTCCATGTTCACAAAATCATTTAAAGTCCTTTGAAATGTAGTTATATTTGCACCAAATATATTTGATTCTAATTTATATAAATCTGATAAATTAGATAATCTCTCTGAATTCTTTACTATATCAAGTAAATATGACATATTTGAAATATTATAACTAATTAAATCATGTACTAATCCCACTTCAAATTTTTCTAAAATTGTAGGATTAAAAATTTCTAAACTATTAATATTATGTTCATTTAAATTTGGACGGGACTTTAGGATATCACTTGCATTTTTACCATAAGCATTAGTTATTAACATATTAAACACGTCTTTATTAGATACTCCACTAATACCAGTTTGAATATAATAATTTATTATATCTAAATCATTTTTTTCAATAATATCCTTATTAAATATAATTTTTAGTGAATCTAAAATACAATTTGGATTCGTTAAATGGTCAAATTTGTAGTTGTTAAAAATATTATCAATTGTTGCAGAATATTTATTTAATAACTCTTGACCATATAACATTCTAAAAATATTTTTAACTTTTATTCTTGTATTTTCAAGTTGCTCTTTATTTTCAACTGATGCAACAGGCAAAATATAATTAATATCTTTCATGCAAAGTTCGGCAAGTTGCTGTTCTGGCATATTCTGATAGAAATTATATTGTGATTTACTATATTGATTAATTCCATATAACATATCATAACCACCCGATGCAATCAATAATAACGAACCTTTTGCAGAAAAAATTGGTGAACTAATGATATCATCAATATTTAAATCAGAATATGATATATTTTTTAACTCACAAAATGAATTATCAAATCCAGATGATGCTTTACTTGTGTTTTTAATATTATATAATAGTTTAGGATTTGATTTTAAAACAACATTTTTAGCATTTTCATCTAAATATTTAATCATTTCGTTATCATTATTAAATATTTTTAATTGAACTTCTTGATTACAATATTTTAAAAATTTTAAATCTCTTAATACAATTTTATTCTGTGTTTCAATATCCATACTACTAATTAAAGTAGCAACAACATTTTCAGAAAATTTATACAATTCAAATAATTTAAAAAACATCGATTCTTTTTCTATTTCTGTTAAATATTTAAATAAATTTATTCCATCACCGTGCATCTTGTTATTAAAGAAATCTAATCTAATTTCACTAGAAACCTCTCTTAGCAAGCTATTATCATTTTCAAGAATTTTATGAATTAGTTGTTTATTATTAACTAGTTCATTTTTATTTATTATCTCTTTTAATAAATTATTTTTATTAAGTAAATTTAATAATTGATTTATTGAATTAGAGTTAATATTAGAATTATTTAAAATAGAAATATTATTTATTACATATTCTGTAATAATCTCAGGAAGCTGTTCAATATAACATGTAATGATTGAATCAGATATATTATTTTTTAAAAACTCAATTTGTGCCTCTTTAATAGCAAACAGAAGTATTACATCTAAATTATCATTTTTAAGTTTATCCAACTGAAAATTGATTGGTAATATTTTTAATAATGATTTATTTTTATTAAATACTATTTCACATATTTCTTTATCATTTTTCATATAATCAGGAGAATTTAAATATAATTGTTCGATAATTTTTTTATCACTTTGATTATTGATTTTAGTTTTAAATTTGTTTAGTTTTCTTTTTTCAAACATAAATATTCATCCTTAATATATTTAAATATGTCTATTAGTTGTTTTTTCTTTATCGTTTTGTTGTAATAGTTCATCTTTCATATTTTTAAGTTCTCTAATTTTTTCTTCATTAGAAATTGCAGGCATTAATTCATCTTCCATATCATCTAAAAATTGTTTTCTAATTCTCTCCCCTTCAACTTTTCTAGCAGTATCCTCTAATGTTTTATTATCTCTTTCTACATTTTGTTCGTGTATTTCGCTAAATTTCATATACAATCAACCTCCCAATTTAAATTTTATAAAATTATATCTTGTGGACCGACTTTAGTTACAATGCCATTTTCAATATAAACTGCTAATCCATGTTCCATATCAAATTTAAAATCACAAAGTAACCCAGCAATTTTGTTGCCTGATATTGAACGTTTTATATATAATTGTTTTGGTTTAATATATTTAAAAATATTATCAAATCCTTTTCCTAAATCATTAGGATAATTTTTTTTACAATAATCTTCTAACTCCAAATATGCTTGTTCTAAAATTTTATCTTTCAACTGAATGAATTGATTATATGTTTCAGTTTGTTGAATTGTGATTTTTTCGTCGTCAAAACAATCATAAATAATATTAATTGATATTTCTCTTCCCCACATATTTAAATTTATTTTATCCATAATAATTCCTACTTTCTATTATCTATATTAATAATATCATAAAATTTGTTTTTTTTCTCACGTTTTACAATTTTTTTGACATAATTATTCTTATTTTTTAGGGTTTTGGGATTTCCCATATATTTGAAAATATTAGGAGTACATTTTCAGTGCTGGCTAAGACATAAAATTAACAAAATAAAAAAAGGGCATTTTTTATCTTGAAAAAATTTCTCCTTTTTTTATAAAATTTTTAACATTTTTTATTCAAAAATATAGTCATTTAATACAATTTCTTCTGCAATATTTCTATAATTATTCATTAATTTTGTCCACTCTAAACCATCTTTTTCTTTAAAATTTTCAGATAATCTAATATCATTTTTTATAAATTTTTGCATCAATTCATTAACTTTTTCTTCAGAAATTTTACCGACTGAAAGAAGATATTGATATAAATTTCCTTCCATCATTAACTGAAAATAAAAACTTTTTTATATTTTTTTATAAAATTTAATCGTAATAATCCATTTTTATTTAAATTTTCTTTTTGTTTTTCATCATTTATTTTTAAATTTGGTAATAAATAATCACCAACTTTTGTGTAACTAATGCTCATAATTTTCCTCATTTCTTTCTATTTTATTTGGCTTTAATTGTTATACATTCGTTACACAATGACCATCGCCACCACCTGCATTTAAGTGATTAGATAAAACAACTACATCTGGATTATTACCATATGCATCTAATATCCTTTTAACTCTTTCGTCAGGAGTTATAGTTTCATCAGAATTTCTTATTATTTTAACAGGAACACCCAACTCATTAAATCTTCTATACAAATATTGTGCAATATTTAAAGCTAAATCTTTTTCAACAATACCATTCCCACTAGTTCCTGGATCTGAACCACCATGACCTGCATCTATAACTATCACATTTATCACACTCCTAATTTATAATATTCATATATTAGTTTTTTGACATAATAAAAAGCAAAAGTAATAATTCCATACAAATATTATATTGGAAGGAGGAATTATATGTTTGAATATTTTAAATTTCTTATATATTGTATTTGGGAATATTTTGAATATAGGAATTAATAGAAAAAAATTAAAAGATTAAAGTCTTTTAATTTTTTTCTATTAATTTACTATTACCTGTTTTATAATCTATTTCTATACCATCTTGTACATTATAAATAAATATATTAATTTTTATGCCTTCTCCATTATCTTCAACAGATAGTGCTTCTAATTGAATTCCAGTTGCTAAAAGATTAGTATTTTCAAAAATTGGAGTTACTCTATATAAAACATGATTATTAGTATCTTTAATATATTCGGAAACCCGATTTTCAAATTCTAACATACTTTCATTATTCATTTGTCTAGTACAAGTTATAAGATTTTTTTCATTTGCATTCTCACCTGTTAATTGATATCCAATTAAATGACATCTATTATACAAATATTTACCATCAACAATATCATATTTAATAGTATGCCATCCACTTGGTTTAATCATACCTATACTGCCACGTTTTTCAATTGGCATAGTTTCAATCCCAACTTTTGCAATTGCAACTCCACATCTTCCTAAATAATCTAAATCACTATATTTTTCAAAATCATTTGAATTCAATTCGCTCTCACTAAAATTTGGTTCATTATTATTAATTATTATATATGGTTCACCATTATATTTAGGTATTTCTCCAATATCATATGATACTACAGGTTTAGTTTTTATTTCATTATTTATAATTGTTTCTATTTCATCTTTATATATATAAGCAATAGTAAATAATATTATAAAAATTATAATACTAAATTTCTTTTTTCTTTTATTTCTTTTTCTAGCCATTTAAAACAACTCCTTAATTCTATAATATAAATGTAACTTAAAAATTTATATGAGTCAATATAAAAACATATGAATTATCATATGTTTATTATTCTCCACCAGAAACTTCATAAGAATCTGTTACAACAAAAAATGCATCTTTATCAATTTCATTAATGCTTTCTTTTAATACAAAATATTCCTTAGTTGGAACTACAACCATTAGAACATTTCTACTTTTATTTGTAAAACCACCATGACTTTTTAATACTGTAACACTATGTTTTAAATTATCAATTATAAAATCTTTTATTTCATCTTCTTTAGATGTAATTATAAAAAATGCTTTATTATCAGAAATTCCAAGTAGCACTTTATCTGTTATAACACTCATTATATAAAGAGCCATTACAGCATACATAACATTAGCCCAACCATAAATAAAACCACTTATAAGAATTATTATAGAATTAAAAGTTAATGATGCCCTACCAATAGATATTTTTGAATATTGTGATAATATTTGAACAACTATATCTGATCCTCCACTAGAAAATCCAACTTTAAAAATTAAACCACTTGCAATTCCAGAAGTAATTGCTCCAAATAACATTTTTATAAGCAAGTCGGCTGAACCAATATCTATAAATGGCACAAGATGTTCAGTCAATGATACAAATAATGGATATGCTAAAGCACCAACTATTGAATTAAATGTTTTTTGTCTTCCAAGTAAAAAATAACTAAAAATTAATAATATAACATTTGTAATAAAAATAAATGTAGATGGATTAATCTCAAATAAACTATCTAAAATAATTGATACTCCACTAACACCACCCGTTACAATTTTTGCAGAATAGAAAAATAAATTAAATGATAGCGCAGATAAAAATAGTGCAAAAATTAAAATTAAATATCTTCTAATTAAGTGACTATTATTTACATTAATTATTACATTTTCTACATTTATTTTTGATTTTTTAAACAATTTATCAAATATATTCATATTTTCACCTTCTTTTCTTAGTATACTAAGGTTTTAAATATTTATTTAAAACTTGCCCTTTTAATAATATTTTTCCCATATTTTGTTTTTAAATTATCAATAGTATATTGTAAATTTTCATCATTTTTAGAATTTTTTTCTATTGTGGTATCAAATAATGATATCTGTTCTGTTTTATCAGTTGTTAAGGTAGTTAATCTTATTCCTAAACTTCTTATGGGTTCTAATTCAATTTCCCCCAAAAGAATAATGGCATTTTTATATATTTCATCATCTGTATTAATTGGATTTTTTAATTTTTTTTGATGTGTAAAATGTTTAAAATTAGCATATTTAATATATAGTGTAACAACATATGCATATTTTTTATCTAATCTCAATCTTTGTCCGACTATTTCAGATAACTCTAATAATTTTTCTTTTATTTCATCAAATTTTTCTATATCTTTTGGAAGTGTTATAGAATTTCCAATACCTTTTAATTCTGTTCTTTCATTTTCTACTATACTATAATCTATACCATTGGCGTAATCATGTAATAGATTTCCAAAACTTTTAAATATCGATATTAATTTTTCTTTTGGATAATGAGCTAAATCATATACAGTATTAATATTTAAATCTTTTAATTTTTTCGTTGTTTGTTTCCCGACCATGAATAAATCCTCAACATTTAAAGGCCAAAGTTTATTTTCTATTTCATTATCATATAATGTATGAACTTTATCTGGTTTTTCAAAATCCGAAGCAACTTTTGCACATAATTTATTATTACCAATACCTATATTTACTGTAAATCCAAATTTTAATTTTATTTCATTTTTAATTTTATGAGCAAATCCTATTTCATCTTTTATAAAATGATTCATTCCACTCATATCTAAAAAGCATTCATCAATTGAATATCTTTCAACATATGGAGAATATTGTTTTAAATACTTATATAATTTATCAGAATATTTTTGATATATATCGTGTTGCGGTGGAAAAACAAGCAAATTTTTATATTTTTTTCTTGCATTATAAATACTTTCACCAGTAATTATATTGTATTGTTTTGCTAAAGGACTTTTAGCAAGAACAACTCCATGTCTTTTACTTTCATCTCCGCCTATTATTGATACAGTATTCCTAATATCTATTTTATAACCGTTTTTTAACATATGACATGCACTCCATGAAAGAAATGCATTATTTACATCTATATGGAAAATTAATCTTTTTTTCATATGCTCACCTATGTTTATAATAATTATATCATAAAAAATAAAAATAAACTATAGATTTATAGCTTATTTTTTTGGTGGAACACCTAGATATTTTAAACTTTTTTGTAATTGTTTTTCAACATTATTTTTATTAAATGATATTTCAGTATTTCTATTTAAAAGACATGGTTTTAATTTATTATCACTAGTTACTCTAAGATGCATATTTTTACAATAATTACATTCCCTTAATCTACAATGTGATTGGAAAAATGATACAAGTCTTTTACCATTTATATATCCATCTTTCTCGTTAAATAATTCATTTATTTTAATTTCTAGGTTGAAATCTTTAATTATTCTTTCTTGCATTTCTAAGTATTTATCAGTAGATTTATCACTAACAACATTATCAATTTTTTCTAGAACTTTAATTCTTATATCATTTTTTATTGCCCATTCTACTAATTTTTTAATATTTTGATAATCACCATCATAAACATTTGATATTGTTACATCACAACCAGTGTTTTTAATTTTTAATACATTATTCAATATTGTTTTAGAACTGCTACCAATAGAAGATGCCTTTGAAACATTTTTATCAAAATAATCTATTCCAACAATTACTCTATTAATTAAATTATTATTTATTAAATTCATAAGTTTATTGATCAATATTCCATTAGTATTTATACCAATACTAATATTTTTATCCTTACTTTTAATCATTTTACAAATATTTTCTATTTCATCATGTAAAAGAGGTTCTCCACCTGTAAGTCTTACACTTTTAAGACCTATTTTTATTGCAACACTAATAAGAGGTTCTAAATCTGTAATAGATAATTTTTTTATTACTGTATTACCTTCATTATGACAATATTCACATTTCATATTGCAACTAGAAATTATAGATATTCTAAGTTCATTCATAGGTAATCGTAAATTATCCATTTTTTCACCTCCTTAATAGTATGGTTCTTTTCCACATATATATTATACTAAAAGTCCTCAAAAGTAAAGGATTAATCAATAATATGTAGTAAAATTTTTTTCGTTGTAATTTAAAAAAAGAAGTGCACAGAAGTTGTGCAGTAAGATTTATAATCGTGTATAATACATTCTAAGCAATTTATTTGTCATTAAAAGGAGGCAAAAGAAAATGGCAAATTATTGTCATCTATCATATGAAGATAGAAAAAACATAGAAGATGGATTAAACG
>JAFSEX010000049.1 GCA_017435465.1 Bacilli bacterium | reverse complement strand
AGATTTCTTTTGTTCTAAATGATCTGTTGATACTCTTGCATAATCTGTTACTCTAAGTTTTATACTTGTAAGTGGCATTCCCATATTTAACTGCTTTCGAACAGTATATAAATCCAATTCTTCTTCTCCTTTCTAAAAACACTATAGCATAATTTTTCATAAATTTAATGAGCACCACTTAAATTACGACTTTTTAATTCTTTTAAAATATTCTCCTCAGTGTATTTAAACATTTTATATGAAATTTTATTTTCATTAAATAACTCTTTATTTAAAGTGAGAGCCACTTCTAAAAGTATTTCTTTATTCTTATTTTTTACTGCTTTACTTCCCATAAAATAATTGTTATTCATAATCACGCTCCCTTATATAAAACTATGAGAAATAATACAAAATAATACTTTAAGAAAAAAGCAGAAACTATTTAGAATCTAGTTTCTGCTTTACTTCTTTTATATGAGTAATTTTTAAAGTGTTTTCCACTGTTTTAATTAAATCCTTAATTTCATTATGAAGAAGATTATTGTTATCCTCAATCATTTTTATATCGCCTTTAGAAATCAACAGATTTTTAACCAGCTGACCTTGTTCATATTTTATTTTATTAACGATACCAATAACTTCACTTATCTTTGCTAGAATCTCAGTTCTACCTTCAATATTTTCTTTATATACAGTTTCATAAATACAAGCACTTCTAACATAAGCAGCTAAATGTGGACCAAATCCATGTTTATTTCTCTATCTAAATAAAATCCTTGTTTATTGAAATAAACTTTTTTTAACCAATCCACAAATTCTAAATTAAAAAAAACAATTAAATCGCTACTTGGACCTAATTTATAATAAATCCAATTTTCAAAGTAATGTAATTTTTCCAATACCTTTATAGCACGATTTAATTGTTTTTCTGATACTCCTAATTTTCTTTGAACATCTATTTTATACATCCATTTTCTTTTCAGATTTTCACCTCGATTCTTATGACATATAATATAATTTCAATCTATCAAGCATGGTGTTATCACACCTTTTTCTTGTTAGGGATAACTCCTTAAGACCCATTATAGTCTCCGACGGTTTAGATAATTTTTAATCATATTGTCACACTCCTTTCTAATAGAGCAATTAAAAAAGGGCACAAAAAAAGAGAGATAAAATCCCTCAAAATTAGTCCTTCTCACAATTACCCTATATTACCTTTTTAACACATTTTTTTAGGACACACAACGGCACGTTTTCAAAAAATATACAAAAATTTCCATTTAGTCCTTTATTTATAAGGTATAAATATTTTTAATTTTTTTTATAATCCGTGTTTTTTAGTCTGATGTGGATATGTTGTATAAACATTTTGAACACCTAAATTACAAATAGGCAAATATGCTCTTCCTTCATTATTTTTATTAAATTGTTCCATTTCATCCCAATTCATTTTAGTTCTTTCACAACTATCATAATCCATCATTATATGGTTAGTAATAGATACTATTATAATAATACCATTTTCATTTAACACACGTTCTTTTAACTGCATTACAAAATTTTTAAATTCTTCTTCGCTTTTACAATAATCTCCAATATTACTCAAATAAACAATGTCATATTTTTTTTCTGGAGTAAATTGATATAAATCTTCAAAGTAAAATTCATCATTACTTTTTTTCATAAGTTGTTGTTTTAATTGATTATAATTTTGTTCAGATTGTAAATATGGATTTTTATATTGAGCTATTAAAAATAATTCTTCTGTGCTATCAAAGGTATTACTTTCATTCCATTGATTCTTTTCTTCTCCAACTTTATCAATAAAAACTTTTTTTAATAATGCTGTTGTATTACCATCGTAAATTCTAACTAGTTTTTCAAAAAATGCTATACTTTCAGAGTCTAAAAATTGTTTATAATCTCCAAATCTTGCAAAAATTTGATGTGGATTTTTTATAAAATTACAAAAAGAATCAAAATCATATTTCATTATTAATGATTTTTTTAATTGATAAAAATAATATGTATATTGATTAATATCAAAGGTATCTACTTGACTTGCACCCATTAAATATGCATTAAGTGCAAAGTCACCACTACCTAATGAAGCCAATACACTTTTTCCATTAAAATCATAATTTTTCATATATTGACTAAGTGCTTCATTGGCAAATGCATAAACCGGTCCATTTGAATTAAATGGATTTTTTTGTTCTATAAATATATCTTCTATATCTTCATCTGTTTTTTTCTCACTATCATCATCTTCTTGATAAGCTGTTGGTTCTACGATATCTGGTACATTACGTTGAGTATTTGTAGGTTGAGAAGTTTTGGGTTCTAAACTTATTTTGTTTTCTGTTTTTTTCACTTCTAAATATCCATAACGTTCTAGAATATTATGAACTTCATTTATATCAGTATAAGAAAGTATATCTAATTTATTAATACTATAATTATTCTTATAAGTTTCTAAAGTCATTTGATAAAGTGATGATAGTATTTCTAAATCTTTTTTACTAGGTTCATTCACTTTTCTAATATTATCTATAATTTTAGACATAGCCATGTCTAATTGTTTTAATTTTGCATTTAATTCATTTAACATAATTTTATCTCCTTTATTTTATAATTTGTGAAAAAATTTTATCAAAGTTAGTCATTGTTTCCTTAGAAAAAACAATTTCTTTATTTTTTACTTTTTCTAGTATTTGTTTTGAATAGTAAATTTTTAAATTATCATAATCTGGTTTATTAATAAAAGTATTATAATCATTACTACTAAACACATTTTCTATCATATGATTAGTCTTGTCATTTAAAATGTTTGTACCATCTGTAAATGAAATTTTGTCATTTAATACATCTAATTTTTTTGTTAATTTTTTATATTCATTTCTACCTTGTGTATCATTATCCAATATAATTGCATAATCACATCCCCAACCAATTAATATAGAAACAATTCTATTAATATTATCTACGCCCATTGATGGAATTATATAAGGAGTATTTCTCGTGCTTAATTTTTTTTGGAATAGATATGCTTGAATATAATTATAATCTGAAGGCCCTTCAACAACTATATTTTTTTTATTACTTGATGGTCCAAAATTATATTTATAATCAAAACCCATAGCATCATATATTGGAGTCATAGTATCCATTTTAGTTTTATCTGAATTAGGTAATGAATGAAATTTATTATAAATATAGGTATATCCATCTTCATCTTTAGAAACTAATCTAACACAATTCAAATTGGTTTGATCTAACATATAAGGTGAATGAGTTGTATATACAATTTGATTTTCCTTAGTAGTTAAATTCTTGAATAATGTAATTAATTCTTTTTGAGCATTAACATGTAATTTTGTACCAGGTTCATCCATTACATATATAACATTATTATGATTTAAGTTTTCTGATTGCATTTTTACGTATGTATTAAAATACCATTTTAATCCTTGACTTCTTTCATCATAGCTCATAATAGTTCCGGTTGTATCAAAAAGTAACGAAACATTTGCTTCATGAAAATCAATTTCTACTTTAACCTGTTCTTGAGTATAAAACTCGTTAAATTTATCTACTAAATTAACTGTTAAATTATTATTAAATTTTCTTTCCATTTGTTTTTTTACAGCTACATCTGTAAAATCCCAATAACTAACAAATTCTTCAAAATCTATATTAGCAGCTTTTAATAATTTTTTTAACATATTTACTTCTTGTGTATTTTCTTCTAATATTTCTTTTTTTGAATATTCAGATTTTAAAGTGTAGTCATCAATGAAAAAGAATTTAGGAAAATACTCATAATAAGAATTTAAAATATCTCTACATTTTTTAATATTATCTATTAATTCATCTTTAAATGTATCATATGAACTTGCTTTTAATTTACTAATGAGAGTATCTATGTAATTAAAATTTATAAAAATTTTATTTTCTGCATTTTTAATACTGTCAATTAAATCTTTAAACCTCTTTCTATTTGTTTCATCTTGCCAATTTATTGTATATTTATTAACAATGTCTAAAACAATGTTCCTAGCTGTATTAAATTCTTTATTTTTATTTATACTTTCTGAAAAACCACCTTCATATTGTATATCAAAATAAGAATTAATTATAATTTTCATTAAAGTTAATTTTCTATCTTTTTTTAGTTCACTTTTATATGGCTCTAATTCTAACTCAATACAAATTGGGGCACTTAAATCCATTTTGTTCTTTCTATCAAAATATCCTTTTGTATCTATTCCTGTTAAATCTATTCCACTAAGTGCTTCTACCACATTAGATTTACCAGATTCATTTTTACCAACTATAATATTTATATCATCCAATGTTAAAATATTTTTTTCTTTACCTAAGGATTTATAATTATTTATTTTTACCATATTTACTTTCATAAAGCAGACTCCTTTCAATAGTTGTTATTAATTTAATTATACCAAAAAAAGTTGAGTTTTTCTCAACTTTGGCAGTATTTTATATGGAAATTATTATATTTTGAACAATATTAGCGACTTCTTATTCTTGCACTAAGAGAACCTAATGCACTAAACTTAGAAAAAGAAAACCTTGGCTGCGCACTTGCCTCACTTGGAAACCTATCAGGAGTCGTACCATACACAACTTTCTATGCAAAAGAATCTTATATTTATAATAATGAAACAATAATTAAAGGATTTATAAAAGCAATAAATAAAGGACTAACATTTGTTAAAGAAAATACAGCTGAAAATATAGCCAAAATAATTCTTCCACAGTTCCCCGACACATCATTAACAGACCTAACAAAAATAGTACAAAGATACAAAGATGCAGATTCATGGTATGAAACAACATATATAAACGAAAAAGATATGGAAAGATTAATGGACATAATGATATATGGAAATAACTTAAAAGAAAAAATAGACACAGCATTACTTATAACAAATGAATACAACTAATAAAATACTATCAGTAAAACATTTATCAAAAATATATAATACTTTAGAAGGAGAAACTAACTGCCTATCAGATATATCATTTGAAGTTAACGAAGGAGACTTTATAACAATAATAGGTCCATCAGGTTGTGGAAAAAGCACAATATTAAATATAATCGCAGGATTAGAAAACAAATATCAAGGAAACGTAAACTTTACATCTAATTGTGAAATTGGTTATATGCTTCAAGAACATAGCCTTTTCGATTGGTTGACAGTAGAAGAAAATGCATTACTTGGATTAAAAATCAAAAAACAATTAACAAAAGAAAATATAAACTATGTTATAAGCTTATTAAAAAAATACAATCTATACGAATTTAAAAACTCATATCCCAAAAACCTATCAGGTGGAATGAAACAACGTTTAGCCCTAATTAGAACACTAGCATTTAAACCAAGAATTCTACTTTTAGATGAACCATTTTCTGCACTTGATTATCAAAGTCGACTTAGCGTTAGTGATGATGTATATAAAATTATAAAAAATGAAAATAAAACAGCAATAATGGTATCTCATGATATAGCAGAATCAATATCCATGAGTAATAAAATAATAGTTTTATCAAAAAGACCTGCCACAATAAAAAACATACATAACATAAACCTATCAATAAATAAAGGACCAATAGAAAATAGAAAAGCAAAAGAATTTTCAACATATTATGATCAACTATGGAAGGAAATTGATAAAAATGACTAAAGAACAAAAAAAGTTTTTAAAAAAACAAAAAATTTACAAAAGACTAATATTAATTACACAGGTTTCATTATTTATTTTTTTAATATTAATATGGCAAATATTATCAGATAAAAACATTATAAACTCATTCATTACAAGTTCTCCAAGAAACATAATTAAAACTCTAATAACCCTCTACAAAGAAAATAATCTATTTTTTCACATATACACAACATTAAAAGAAACATTAATATCTTTTACATTAACAACAATTATTTCATTAATTATATCTATTTTACTTTATCACTACAACTTCTTATCTAAAGTAGTAGAACCTTATTTAATAATATTGGGTTCCATGCCAAAAGTAGCATTAGGACCAATAATAATAATCTGGATTGGTGCAAACATAAAAGGAATAATAACGATGGCTATTTTAATATCAATAATCGTAAGTATACAATCAATATATAATGGATTTATTCAAACTGATAAACTAAAAATAAAACTATTACAGACATTTAAAGCATCAAAAAAAAAGATACTTTTAAACGTAGTAATTCCATCAAACAAGGAAACAATAATAAACACATTAAAAATCAATATATCAATGTGTTTAATTGGTGTAATCATGGGAGAGTTTTTAACTTCCAAAGCGGGAATCGGATATTTAATTCTTTATGGCTCACAAATATTTAATTTAAATCTTGTCATGACAGGAATATTCATATTATTAATCTTATCAGTTATCCTATACTATTTATTAATACTATTTACAAAAGAAAAACATTGAAAACCTCAATGTTTTTTAAATATTTCCATGACTATTTCTAAGCTTAGTTAACTTACTCTTAAGTAAAATTAATTTAATTACTTTATATATATCATATGCAATAATAGCAAGCGCAGGTATTAAAATACCAATTAACCAACCTCCTTTAGATGCTAAGAAAAATTGTACCCTACCAAGCTGAGGAACTTTAAATAAAACTTTTCCTAAAACATTACTTGGATAAACTTTATCACTATCAACAGCACTATTAGCATCTCCTTTGGTTACATACATTTTACCACTACCAGTTGTTTCAACAACATCTACAATTCTATGAGTAATCGGAGTTCCTTTAAAAAACTCATTAGTTGAATAAAAAGTAATTATATCACCAGTCTTATAATCATTATTATTAATTTTCTTAGTAAAAACAACATCATAAACATTTAAAGTACCAGTCATACTAGGACTAATAATTGTAAATAACCCCATTTTAGGATTCTCACCCTTAGATTGACTAATCTTACCAGAAACAACATATATTACCAAAAATAAACCAATAAATATTAACAAAACCAATATAGTATTACTAATAACTTTAGATATATAATTAAATAACTTATTTTTCTTTCTTTTATTCATTCTATATACTCCTAATAAACAGTTTCGACAACTATTTTAGCGATAAATGTCTTACCCATTAAATGATTTTGATTTTTATTATTTTCTTTTAATTTAACATTTAAAGTATATTCGTGTAAAGTTTCAGCACTAATAGAAGCAATGCCTAATTCAGAAGTTGAAATAGGAACTGAAGTTTCATCAACATTAACAGGAGCATTAACTTCACTATTATCTTTATTTGATTTTGACACTAAAGTATATATAAAACTTTCATCTTCTTTTTCACTAAGTGGAGATAAAATATCTAAAATAATTTTATATTTAGCATTTACTTCAGGACTATAATTTTCAACAGAAAAAGTAAACTCATCTTCCCAACCAGGAGAAACATTATATGCATTCAAAGTATTTCCCTCATCATACTTAAGCATAATGTCAGCTGTTTTTATAATTACCCTAGTATTATCTCCTCCTTCAATTTTCTTTATGATATACGCATAAGATAATCCAGCAACCATAACAATCATAACAATTAAAATAATTATTGACAGCATAGAAAATCTATTATATATTTTACTATTATTATTACTCATAAATCCTCCACATATTATATAATAATAATAGCAAAAATAATAATAAAATACAAGATTTAAAAGAAAAAAAGTGAAAATTTTCCATTTCACTTTTTAAATCTCATGAGATTGGTAAAACTTTATATAAAAAGTTATATCAATAATCTCAAATTAATTAAGATCGCCGTATTGAGTTTGAGTTAAACTAACACTTAATTTACCAGAGAAAGTAGCACCTTGAGCAGCATTTTGAGCTGCATTAGCTTCTTCTAGATAAATAGTATAAGTATAACTATGAGACTCATAACCAACTAAAGTACCAGTTCCAAGATCAGTAGATGTACTAGGAACTTCTTCTTCGTTAATAGTTACTGTTGTACCTGTTCCAGTTTTAGTAGCACTTAATGAATGTATAAAATGACCTTCATCTACAGTAGCTAAATTACCATCAGTAACTTCTAATCTGATTTTATAAGTTAATGTTTCAGTAGCATCAGTAGCTGTTTGAGCAACAGTAAACTCTTTTATATTATCAGCAGTTATTTGTTCAGATGTAATAGGTTTTACATTAGTTAAAACAATAGCATCATTATCTGTGAATGTTACAGATCCTAATTTCATAGTTTCAACATAAACACTTTGAGCACCAGCATTACCAGTAACATCTACGCTAAACCAAGCGAATGTAGCACCAATAATAGCAACTAATAAAGTTGCAACACCAATAACTGATAAGAATATAGTTTGACCTTTACTATTTTCCATAACTTTTATCCTCCTTTACTATAACCATAATACCAAGTATCATATAAAAAATCAAGTATAAATTTTAAAAAAGTGAAAACTTTATTTCACTTTTTAATCCCATGAGATTAATAAACTTTATATTCAAGTTATATCAACAATCTCAACTAAATAATTTGTTTTAGATTAGTACTCAGTTTGACTTAATCTTACTTGGATTTTACCAGAGAAAGTAGCACCTTGAGCTTCATTTTGCTCATCGTTAGCTTCTTCTAGGAAAATAAGATAAGTATAAGTATGACTTTCATAACCTTTTAAAGTACCAGTTCCAAGATCATTTGTTGCATTTCCAGGAACTTCACTTAAAGCAACACTAACTAGAGTACCAGCATCATCACCAGATTTACTAGATATACCAGTAAGAGAATGCTTAAAGTAACCACTATCAACAGTAGTTAACTCATTATCAGTAACATCTAATGAAATAACATATGATAATGTTTCAGTAGCAGTTGTATCAGTTTGAGCTACAGTGAAAGTCTTCTTATTAGAAGCAGAATTTTGAGCTGTTGCAAGTTTCATAGGTTTAACATTTGTTAATGAAATAGCATTACTATCTGTATAAGTAACAGAACCTAGTTTCATAGTTTCAACATAAACACTTTGTGCACTTTCATTACCAGAAACTTCAACACTAAACCACGCAAATGTAGCACCAATAATCGCAACTAATAAAGTCGCAACACCAATAACTGATAAAAAGATAGTTTGCCCTTTACTGTTTTCCATAACTTTGTCCTCCTTTACTATAACAATAATATCAACAATAATAATAAAAATCAAGTAGCAATTAAAAAAAAATAACAATTATTATAAGTCAATTTACAAAATCAATAAATAAATGTAAAATAAAAAATATAAGAGGTGTTATAATGAAAAAAATTATTAAGAAATATCATATAGAAATACTAAGTTTTATATTACCATCATTAATATTTTTAATAGCTTGCTTAATAAATCACTATTATCCCTTCGGAAACAAAACACTAATTCTTTATGATGCATCATCTCAATATCAAGGTTTCTTTTCTTATTATAAAGAAGTACTTACTAATAACCAATCACTTTTTTATTCATTTAAAGGAATACTTGGTTATAACTTCTACGCAACCGCAGCATATTATCTATTTAATCCGGTAAATCTATTAATTATATTTTTTAACAATAACTCTCAAATAGTATTTTACACATTAATAATCTTTTTAAGAATATCACTATCTGGATTAACAATGTGTAAATATCTAAAATATAAATTTAAAAATACAAATAATATATTTACAATAATTTTTTCGCTAACATACGCATTAATGGCATACAATATAGTATATTTTTACAACTTCATGTTCTTTGATAGTGTTGTATTATTCCCACTAGTAATGATAGGAATAGATAAAATAATAAATGAAAACAAACCAAAGTATTATATTGTAACACTTACTCTTTCAATATTATCAAACTTTTATATAGGATATATGATATGCATATTTTCAGTAATTTACTTTGCATATAACTACTATATTTCTAATAATAAAAACAAAAAAATAATAAAAATGTTTATAATCTCATCATTATTATCAGGTATAATGTGCTCAATAGTTTTAATTCCCACACTATACGAACTACTACAAGGCAAAGCACAATTATTCAGCCATGACACTAGTACAGACTACTTTAACTTTAATTTAAATTTTCTAAATATATTTTATAAACTCACACCAGGATCATTTAAAACAAATGATGTACAATACGGAACAGTAAATATATACTACACCTTATTCGCATCAATTCTAACAATAAAATATTTCTTTAATAAAAATATTAACAAAAAAGAAAAAAAAGCATCACTCATATTAATAATATTTTTCCTCATAAGTATAAGCTTTAACCTAATCGATTTTGCATGGCATATGTTTCAAAGGCCAATATGGTATCCAAATAGGTACATTTTTACATTTACTTTTTTCCTAATAACTCTCGCATATAAACAATCAATAACAAATAATTCAAAAATAGAAAACAAACAAAAAATAATAATATTATTATCATTTATAGCTTTAATAATATACCCAGCAATAAATGCAAAATTCTTTGATTTTCCAATAAAAATAATATGTTTTATATTTAGTATATTATTACTAGTGCAATATATATTTAATAGTAATAGCAAAATATTACTAACATTATTTTTTATAGAATTACTATTAAATACAAGTATCAGCTTAGAAAGTTTAAACTCAGGTCTTTATAAAGACTCTTTCATATCCAATAATAAAATTTACACAAACCTTACAAATACAATAAAAAATAATGAAACAACTAATAATTTCTATAGAGTAGAATATAGTACTTATAATAATTATAACAATGGAGCAACTTATCTTTATAATGGATTAAACTTCTTTAATTCACTTAAAAACGGTAAAACAATAGATTTTATCAAAAACAAATTAGAATATGATATAAAAGATGACTCAACACTAGTATATACATTTGAAAA
The DNA here is from genome assembly GCA_017435465.1 of Bacilli bacterium. Classification (GTDB taxonomy): domain Bacteria; phylum Bacillota_I; class Bacilli_A; order RF39; family UBA660; genus JAFSEX01. The sequence goes on along the minus strand of JAFSEX010000049.1, from coordinate 1,024 downwards.
CCCATATGTTAATTCTTTACTTGGCATAAAATACTTTACCGCATCAAACAAAGAAGACTATTATAAAAAATTAAATAAAAATAACAATATATACATAAATAATGATGCACTTCCCCTAATATTTAAAAGTTCAAAAAATATAAAAGATACAAAATTAGTAAATAATAATAGAAATGAAAATATAAACAAAATAGTAAATGATATTTTAAATACCAATGTTAAAACTTATGAAATATTAAAAATAAATAAATATACTAATATAAAACAAGAAAAAAATAGACTTATAAAAATAAATAATAAAGAAGATGGTTACATAGAATATAACGGAACTATAGAAGAAGATGGATTCCTTATAATACATGACGATATTAATCTATTTACCCAAGCAAACATAATAATAGATAATGAGAACAAAAACTATTATATAACTTCAAATAAAACCCCTATTCTTTTAAAAAAAGGTCAAACATATAAAATAACATTAAAATCAATTTTAAATGAATATAATAGCAAAATAGCCCAAATAACCTTCTTACCACTAAAAACTTATCAAACATTTATAAAAAATATAAAAAAAGACTTCAAAATATCAAAATATCAAAAAGATAACAACATAAAAGGCACAATAAAAACTACTAACAAAGATGAATTATATCTAACAACAATTCCTTATGATAAAGGATGGAATATAAAAATTAACAATGAAAATATAAATTATAACAAATGTCTAAACACATTTATATGTTTTGAAACAAAAAAAGATGCTAAAACAATAGAACTAACATTTATACCTGTTGGATTTAAAATAGGTTCATTAATATCTCTAATGTCACTATTAATAACAATTATTTATTTAAGAAAAAAGGCCCTAGATAATTAAAATTGAACTTGTCAATAAAAAGTAGACACAAAAAGTTCTAGTTAAACCCTAAATGAGATTTATACTCATTTGGGGTTTTATAATTTAATGCATAACTTGGACGTAAATAATTATTATCATAAACAATATCGTCAATAAATTCTT
>JAFSEX010000048.1 GCA_017435465.1 Bacilli bacterium | reverse complement strand
TTAACATTAATGGCAAATCTTACCGTTTAAAAGATAAATTAAAAATAGATTCAGATGTCTCTGAACCTATACAAAATTAATTAAATTTTTTGTACATTTTTATTTTCAACTTTTTGTGCATTTTTATATTGACTTTAACAGTTGTTTTTTATTTGTGAGAATTTTATAAAGAGAGGTGGAAAAAGTTGGATAGTATAACAAATAAACATGCAATTGTATATGGATGATGAAACAGAGGATTTAAAAACACTGTAAAAGGTGTTTTTTTTCTTTTGAATAAAAAAATTTAGAAAGGAGGTCAAGAATGCAAACATTATATATCAAATGTATAGTCCCTTTTAGGGTTATACAGGATAATAGATTAACATCATTAGAAAAATTAATTCTAATACATGTGATATCTTTTAGTAGAAATAATGATATTTATTGTTGGGGGACTAATCAATACTTTTGTGATATTTATAAAGTTAGTAGACAGACAATATCTAAGAGCATTAATAATTTGGTTAAATTAGGCTATTTAAGAAGCGAATATGATAAGTTCAATAGGAAGAACCAGAAAAGAAGAATCTTCTTGTCTGATGAATTTTATGACGAAATTAAAGGCATAAAAGATAAGTTTAATACCGGTATTAAAGAAAACTAGACACAATAAACAATAGTGTAGATAACTAAATATATATTACTTACTGAAAAAGAAAAGTATATATAACTATATAAGAAAGAAAGTGGTGAAGAAATAATAATGATTACAAGCATAAGTTTTAATGAGGTGATGTTATGTTCAATATAACAGAGACATTTAAAGATAAATCCCCGAATTTAATCTTGTTGATAACTGAATATATAAAAAGTGTGATAGATAATGAGTAGTATACTCCCAAAAAAATTATTTTTATGTTATGCTAGAAGTGGCTTTAAATTGTTATACAAAAGAAAGGAGCGGAATAAAATTGTATAACACTTTAATTCAGCAAGATAAAGTATTTAAAGCGGGAATATACATACGGTTATCTGAAGCAGATGAAGGAAAAAATTACGAAACTGATAGTGAAAGTGTTCTTAATCAAAGAAATATATTAATGAAATTTATAAAGGAAAAAGGTTTTATATTTGTAGATGAATATGTAGATGATGGTTTTTCTGGAACTGATTTTGAAAGACCAGGATTTATGCGTATGATTGAAGATATAAAAAATAAAGTAATAAACTTAGTTATAGTAAAAGATTTATCTAGGTTAGGTAGAGACCATATTATGACAGGATATTATATTGAAACCTTTTTCCCTGAAAATGGAATTAGATTTATTTCTATGCAAGAAGGATATGATAATGCACTAAATCAGGCTAGTAATGATTCATCGACATTTATAATTGCTTGTAATGATTATTATAGTAAACAAAATTCAATTAAAATTCGTAATGTCTTAAATGATAAAAGAAGAAATGGTAAGTTTATTGGAAGTATGCCGAGTTATGGATACATGAGAGACCCGGAAGATAAAGGTCATTTGATACCTGATCCAGAATATGCACCGATTGTGAAAAAAATATTTCAAATGGCTTCAAGTGGAGTAGGTGTATCAGATATAACATCATATTTAAATGATAATAAAATTAAAACACCTAGCAGTCTTAAAAGAAAAAATCCTAATGCTAAATCTAAATATAGTCCTATATGGACTATTTCATCAGTTAAAAAAATATTGAAAAATCAGATGTATACAGGAGATATGGTACAGAGTGTTCAAACTAAAGTATCATATAAATCTAAAAAGAAAAAAACTCTTCCTAGAAGTAATTGGGATATAGTAAAAAACACCCATGAAGCACTTGTTGATAGAATTACTTTTGAAAGGGTACAGGATAATGTTAAAAGGGTAAATAAAACGATTAATACTAAACGTGAGAAAAGATTATTTGAAAATTTAATTTATTGTAGAGAATGCGGAAATACGTTAACAGTTTCATATCGAAAGAATCATAATTATTGGACTGTTAATTGTAATAGATATTCAAGAGATCCTAGAAGAAGAATGTGTGAACCACATTTTATGCCATATGATAAATTGGAAGAAGCTTTATTAGAAATTATCAAGAAAACTTGTAAAGAATATATAGAACAAATAAATATTTTAGAATTATCAAAAGAAATAGCAAATAAAAAGAAAAATACTAATGAAAATAAAGAAAGAATAACAGAACTTCAAAATAAAGAAAAAGAATATTTAAATAAATTAGATGTTTTATACGAAGATAAATTTAGAGGTATAGTTTCAGAAGAAACTTACAAAAGAATTGCATCTGAAACAGAAAAATTGTTGACTAAAATAAGGATTGAAATTGGCAAGTTAAAAGATGAAGGTAAAGTAATAGAAAATAAAACTGGTGATTTAAAAGAATATGAGGAAAAGATTAAAAAATTAATAGATATTGAAAATCCTACAAGAGAACTTTTACAAACTATTGTGGATAAAATAATTATTGATAAAGATAAAAACGTGGAAATAATTTATAAATTTAGTATAACAGATTAAAATAATAATATACCGATAACGGAACAATTATATTGACAAATACTACCGATTACGGTATAATTAATTCAGAGGTGAAATTTATGGAATTTATGACTACAAAAGAAGCTGTTGAAAAATGGAATATTAGTGAAAGAAGAATTAGGCAATTATTACAAGATGGTAGAATTGAGGGTGCTGTGAAAATAGGAAATAGTTGGAATATTCCTATTGATGCTGACAAACCAGTTGATAAAAGAATAATCAAACCAGATGATAATAAATTTATTATTGATTTAGATGATAATTATTTTGATGAAGTAGATAGTTTAAAAAGAGAATTAGATAGTAAAAGACCAATACCAAAAGAAACTTTAAAATCATTAAGAGAGTCTATTAACTTAGAATGGACTTATAATAGTAATGGAATTGAAGGTAACACTCTAACATTAAGAGAAACACAAGTTGTTTTAGAAGGAATAACTGTTGGTGGAAAATCTATTAAAGAACATCTAGAAGCAATTAACCATGAAAAAGCAATATTATTTTTAGATGATTTAGTTAAGGATAATGAACCAATTAGTGAATGGAATATTAAAAATATTCACGGGTTAATTTTAAAAGATATTGATAACGAAAATGCTGGAAGATATAGAAAGGAAAATGTAACTATTAAAAGTGCAACACATATTCCACCAGATTATTTAAAACTTCCTGAATTGATGGAAAAATTAATACTAACTTATAATACATGGAGTGAATATCATCCAATAGTTCAAGCA
>JAFSEX010000047.1 GCA_017435465.1 Bacilli bacterium | reverse complement strand
CATGTGTTGACTATGGAGTTGAAGCACTAAATTCGGATGAAAACACCATAAAAATAGCCAAATTAACCTATAAATATAGGTATTTAGCATATGTAATAGACTCAAATGGTTATAGATCAAGAGAGTGGAAAGACAAAACACATATTGTTTTAAGTCTTGACCTCAACACTACAAAAAGTTATATTTTATAGAAATTTAAATGAGTAAGAAGAGATTTCATGATGAATCTCTTCTTATTTTTAATGGAATAACAATTTTGTTTATGATATAATGACTTTATAAAATATTAAAAAAAGGAAGTAATAATGATAGATATAAAAGACAAATTAATAAAATTATCAGAAGAAGTAGCAGACTACTTAGGTATTGATTTAATACCAATAGAATATGAAAATTTAGAAATAGATGATAGTAGATTAATACTAAAACCTATTCCTAAAATTGTACTAAATGTTAAATATGAAAATAACTTTATTGAATCAGCTAAATGCATTACTCATGAAATGAGACACATATTTCAAATATACTACGTTAATATAATGAGTGATAAACTTGCAAGAATATGGAAAGAAGAACTAGCACAGGCTAAATCTTCGGCTAATATTAATGTAAATTCGAATGAGTATAATGACTATTCATTACAAGCAATTGAACTTGACGCTTTTGCTTTTAGTCAGTTTTATTTAAGAAGATATAACATATTTTTCAAGTATGAAGATAAAAAGTTTCAAAGACTTATAGAAGAGTATATAAAAAAGTATTTATATGAAAATTAATTTCAATGCCAATTTAGAAACAATTAGAAAAAGCAAAAAAATTAGTCAAGAAGAATTAGCTGAGTTAATAGGAGTTAGCAGACAAACTATATATAAATGGGAAGCTGATATATGTTTACCTAATTTAAATAAAATAGGAAAATTGTTAGAAGTATTAAATGTTTCTATCGAAAAACTGTTATTATGAAATTTATGTATTTATATTTTAAAAAAATACAAAATATGATATAATTATAATGCATAAGACATTATGCAATGTTAAAAGGAGGTGGTTCATATGAAAGCTATAGTTAAAAAAATAACTGAAGCTTTAATGCTGATGAGCATAGGAGAATTCTCTTATATGAATAGTATGGCTCCCGGTCTGGATTATGTTCCGCAGGCACCTTCTTTTTCCATTAGTTTATAAATGAATATCTAAGGAAATAGTTATGATAGAATTTAATGAATGTATAAAAAGAATGAATGATTTTTATGATGAATTTATAAATGTAAAAGATGTTTTTTTATTAAAGCAAAGTTTAGTTATAAATGATATATATGAAATATCAAATAGTTTTTTTGGTTTGAGTAATAAATATAAATTTTACAAATCATTAGCTTCAAAGTTACGAGGTATAACAAAGGGAATAATTGATTTGGATATTTCAAATAAGAATTATAAATATGTAGAAGATAGATTGAAGCAAAAATTTAGAAAATTATTTAATACATTATTTACTATAATTTTTACTAGTAATTATTATGAAAGAATTGAAAAGAAATTTTTTATTGAAAAAGGTGATTTAAATTCGGATCAAGAAAAATTAATTTTATTCGTTGGAATGGTTGATATAGAAAATGATGATATAAAAGTGTATGATGAATTAAAAAATATTTTGATTATAGCACAAAATAGTGATTATTATGTTTTACCTTTGATTGCTTGTAATCAGAGTTATTTTGAAAAAACATTAAAAAGATTTAAGTTCAATATAGTACATATTGCTGGACATACTACAGAAAGAAACATGTTATTATTTAATGATGAAAGAATAACGGGATTAAAATTTACAGAAATATTTTATAGAAATAATTGCTTTGTTGATTTATTAGTATTAAACTGCTGTAACTCAGACTTGTATTATCAAACTTGTGGAAAAATTAGTAGTAATGCCATAACATATGATAAAATTTTATATTTACCAGTTCCTTTAACTTTTTCAGATGTTTTTTATATTAACATTATGATAAATAAAAATACTTATTTAGTTTCATACAATAGGTCAAATACGGATGGACATTATTTATTTTATTAATTAAAGAAAGGAAATACTTATGAAAGAAATTTATCAAGTAGAAGATTCAAATATTACATTGGATAGTATAAAGCAAAAAGAATACTACCCTAAAGAATTAGATAATGAAATTTGTTCTGCTGATGCTTTATTTATCCCTTTTGAAAACTTTAGAGATGATTATGATATATTATTTGCAGAAGGAACAAAAGAGTTGTTTCAATATTTAAGAAAAGCTGAACAAAAAATTGAAGTAATAGTAAAAGATGAAGATTTTAAGGAAATAGAATTACATGATTCGTCATATTTGATATCGACAATTTTTTTTAGTGTCTTTTCTCCTATTATTTTAAATTTAATTTCTAATTATATATATGATAAAATATTAAATTCTGGAAAAAAAACTAAAGATATTAATGTTAAAGTGGATATTCATTGTGAAAAAACTAAAACAAAAAAGCAAGTTAAGGTTAAGTATGATGGGCCAGCTGATAAAATGGAAGAATGCATAAAAACAATTTTTGAGGAATTTAATAAAGATGGAAAATAATGAAATAGAAGATTATTTAAAAGAAAATAGATTAGAATATGATCAAAAAATATATAATCTAATTTTAGAAAGACACGAGAAATTTATTAGCATAAATGATGTTGAAAATGCTAATTTGTATTGGAAATATAAAACAATATATATTATAAAAAAAAATTATATTGAAACTTACAATATGATGAAAAATAAAAAATTTGATGTTGCTTGGATTAATTTAGAGCAATTAGAGCATATTATTTTTTTATTGTTTAATAATTTTTCATTAAAAGAAAACGAATTCTTTATTAAAAAAATAAGAAATAATGTATTTGCGTTTCAAGAACTATATCCTTATAATTTATTTGGAAGTAGAGAGGCTGTAATATTAAAAGAAAAATGTTCCATTTGTGGGAATTATAATACAATTAGATCACATTGTGGACATGAAATTGGTAAACTATATTGTGGACAAATTTGTCAAAAAATTGTTGAAAAAATAGATTTAAAAGCTATTGCGATTGTCAAAAATCCAATGGATAAGTATTGTGTATTGACTCCACAAGGGAAAGACTGGAATTATTCTATGGTTGAAATGGTTATTAATAAAATGATAACCCCATATGAAGAAATTCGTGTCGAAATAAAAAAAATATTAAAACCACAATACAAAAATCTAGGAAGAAATGATAAATGTGCTTGTGGTTCTAATATTAAATATAAAAAATGTTGCTTTGGTACATCTAAGGAACTTATGGATCATAAGATTGTAATATTTAATCATAAAGAAAAGAACGAGTTTTGTGGATTTTTTAATTCATATAAAAATTGATAATTAAAATTTATATATTATAAAAGAGTAGTGTATTTATTAAAATTATTTTTACACTAAAAAATATGTTTTTGAGGTAATGATATGAAAAAAATTGATTTACATATACATACAGTAGCTAATAAATATTTAGATTATAATTTTAGTTATAATTCTGAGTTTATGAAAGAATATGTGATAAGTAATGAGTTGAATGTAATTGCTATAACTAATCATAATCTATTTGATAAGGATAATTTTATTAAAGTAAAAACAGATTTATCATCAACTGATGTATTAGTATTGCCAGGTATTGAAATTAGTCTAGAAATGGGACATATTCTTGTGATTGGCGAAGATTCAGAGACAACATTCGTTCTATTAGAAAATATCACTCAATTTATTTCTACCAGTGAACAATCAGATCAATATAAAATGACCATAGATGATTTTAATAGATTATGCTGCAATAAAAACTTCATTTTAATTCCCCATTTAAAGAAAACACCATCAATTTCTGATGATGTTATTAAGAAAATAGAGGAAAAAATAAAAATTGGAGAAGTTAGTTCTCCTAAACATTTTTATACACAGAAAAAAGTAAGTGATATTTCTCCAGTATTATTTAGTGATATAAGAATAGGAGCTAATGATAACATGGAGTACTGTCAATTAACAAATAGGTTCACCTATGTTAATTGTGATGAAATTAATTTTTCTATTATTAAAAACTCCCTATCTGAAAGTAGATATGTTGACTTGAATGTTTATGGTCTTGATGGTGAGTTTGATATTTTGAATGGAAAAGCTAGAGCATGTACTGGTATTAACGTATTACTCGGTAATCGTTCCTCTGGTAAAACTTATACTTTAAACGATATTTTTAATAAAAACAAGGAAACAGCATTATATATTAAACAATTCGAGATTACAACAGAATGTTCTGACGAAGCATTTTTAGATAAACTCAAAAATTTTGAACAAAATTTTGTGATTAACTATATGTATGAGTTTACTGAAATTATGAATTTTATCGATTTAATAGATGTATCCACTTGTTATACTCAATTAGAGGAATACATATCTTCATTAAAAGAAAATGCATCTCAAAGCATAAGTGATTTATATTCGAAAATGCACCTATTTAATTATGTACCAATTCAACCTAAATCTGTTGATGAAATTAAAAATATTATTAAAGCAATAGACATTTTACTTAGTGCTTCAATTGAATACAAAAAAGATATTGAGGAAAGAATTGATACTAAAAAATTGGAAACTTTATTTAATTTAATGGTTCAAAAATGTAAAAGTTTATTTAAAGAAAATTTAGAAATAAATTATACAAATAGTATCTTAAAATTGATTTCTAAATCACTGGGTATCAAGTCTAGCGTTGTTCAAATCCAAAATGTTGATTTATCTGAAATATTTAAATTAAGATACATAAGATATAAATTTAATAAATTAATAGAGAAATTTAATGAAGATGTTATTTATAATGAAGAAATTTTATCAAAATTTAATAAATGTATTAGAATATATAAAAATACAAATAAAACAAAATTGAAAAGCATATTAGGAGTTTCGAGGGACAGTAAAGTAGATTACTTAGTAGATAAAGAACCTTTTGAAGCTTATATTGAATCAAAAAATGATACAAATATTAAACATGGATCTGGAGATAATAGATTTAAATTATTTTTTGATTATGAGGTTACTGTTAAAAATTCCAATAATGCGGATCTTTCTGGTGGGCAAAGGGCAGAATTTGTATTATTAGATAAACTTTTTAAATATCAACTTTATGATATTGTTTTAATTGATGAAATGGAAGCATCTTTTGATAATCCTTTTTTAAATGAAAAGATTATCGATTTAATAAAAGACATTTCTAAAAAATGTATAGTATTTATTTCTACACACAATAATAATTTAGGTGTTTCGTTACTGCCAGATTATTATATATACCATTATGTCGACACTAACAAAGATATAAGATATTTACATTATTGTGGGAAATCAAATGGAACAAAATTGATAAATGAAGATTCAAATGAAATTGAATTGTCATCTGTTTTAATTAATACAATGGAAGCTAATAAAAAAACATATGAGGAAAGAAGAAAAAAATATGAAAATTCTAATGATAAAAAATGATGGAAAAAATAATAAAGGATTCTATTTGAATCCTAAAAAAGTAGAAGATATAACAAGAATTGATATTAATACTAATCCTGTAGAAGATATCACTAAAGAAGATATTTTAGATATGGTAGATTATATTATAGAAAATGATGTTGAATTAGATCCATACTCTAAAGGTATTCTTCCAAATCCTGCACAAGACATTATATACGAAAATTTATATAATCAATTTGTTAATATAATTAATAATAAAGATATAATTAAAAAACAAATAGATGATAAATTTAAAGAAGCGGAATCTAAATATAATAAAGAATTAGATTCCTAACGTTATAAATTATTTCTATAATTAAATTTTGTTAACACTTCTTGTTTTCTATTAAGTGATATTTCTGTATAAATCTCTGTGGTAGAAATGCTAGAGTGACCTAATATTTCTTGAACTGAACGAATATCTGCTCCGTTTGAAAGTAAATTTGTTGCAAATGTGTGTCTTAAATAATGAGGAGTTGATTTAGGGTTTATTTTCGATAAATCTCTATATTTATAAAAAATATCTTCAATACTGTGAATTGTCAAAGGGTTACCGTAACGAATCAAAAATAAATAATTAGTGAGATGGTTAGATCTAATGTCTAACCATTTTTTTATGTTGTTTATAGTGGCTGAACTAGAGAGATATAGTAATCTTTCTTTTCTTCCCTTACCGTGTATGATCAAAGTTTTGTCTATTATATTTATGTCATCAAGTTTAATGGAACAGACTTCTCCAATACGAATGCCTGTAGAAATTAGTAAGTCAATAATTGCTAAATCTCGTGTTCCTTCAAAAATTTTAAAATTAGAACTAGTTAAAGAAAAAGAAGAAGTTATACAATATAATAATTTTTTCACTTCTTCAATGGTTAGGGTTTTGGGTAGGGTATGTTCTTTCTTATATTTAAATTTTAATCTATGGAAAGGGTATGTATCTATAATACTATAATCATATAAATATTGAGTAAATATTTTTAATGATATAATTTTTCTTTTTATACTACTATCCTTCAGTTTTTTTATTGTTCTTAAAGAATCAATATATTTGATTAAATTTTTAGAATTAATTAATTTATCGTTTTGTTCATTTATAAACTTAATAAAATTTAAAATGTCAGAATAATAAGCTTTTATGCTTTTGTTAGATAAATTTTTAGTATTTCTCATTTCAATAATAAATGAATCTAAATGTTTTTCTAGTCTCATAGTTAAAATCTCCTTTTAGTATATATCTTGTAAATTATATCAAAATATGTTAGAATATGGTAGAAATAACATCAAATTATTCGGAGGAAATTAT
>JAFSEX010000046.1 GCA_017435465.1 Bacilli bacterium | reverse complement strand
TGCGTGTAATAATTTAATTAATTTCGTTCTTATAATATCATATTATCATAAAAATTACAAAACAAAAATGCAGTTTTTATCAATTAACTCCTGCATTTTTGTCTCTGTTACATATTTTTCAATTTACTTTTGAAATTGAGCATTTTGTATCTTTTCAACTATTCTTTTATGATTTAAGTGAAAACTTGTAAAATAATAATATTTATGTTAGTATTGGTATGACCAAAAAACAATATTTTAATGGTGCTTTTTTCACCTTTTATTGATTTATATACTAGAATAATTTAACAAATAAAGGAGGATAATAATGATTAATTTTATTATTTGTGATAGTAATAAAACTTTTTCTAATAGTACAAAAGAAATTATAAATAAAATTATGATTAAAGAAAATAATGACTATAAAATACATTTATATAAGGATTATTCTCCAGATTTAAATCAAATAATTAATGATACAAGTACTGCTAATAAAATATATATATTGGATTTAGAAATTGGTGAAAAAAGTGGTATTGAAATAGCAAATGAAATCAGAAAAAATGATTTTGATTCTATAATTATTTTCTATAGTGCACATAGTGAAATGTATGGTATATTAAGAATCCCTTTGATTTTTGACTATGTCTCAAAAATTGAGCCTATAAATTTAGAATATTCATTAAAAAATGTTTTAAAATATCTTAAAAAAAAATCTCTACACCTTAATAATGGAAATACAGTATATAATATAAAACTTGATGATATATTATATATATCTACTGATTTAGAAAATAGAGGTGTTATAATTGTTACAGATACTGAAAAGATAAATATTAAAATAACATTAAACAATATTTCAAAAATGTTGAATAGTGATTTTATAAAGACACATCGAGCATGTTATGTAAATAAAAATAGAATATATAAAGTCGATTTTAAAAATAGAGAAATAGTTTTTGATAATTATGAAACAACTAATTTAGTTTCGATAAGAGAAATAAAAAAATTAAAAGAAAATATTTAATTATATAGACTTTATATTAACATTTTGATACAATTTCAATATGATACATATCGTAAAATAGATGTCTTTTAAAATAATGTGTTAATCCCTTATTTTATTTAAAAGTAAACGGAGGGTGATAATGGAAATATATGTTTTAGCCATAATAATATTTACTGTGGCTTTATCCTTAAAGAGTCAAAAATAAAGAAAACAAATACATGTTTTCTTAAATAAAAATTAAGATAGACATCTAACGGTCAAGATATGTATCTTTTTTTATATTATAAATATATGATACTTTAATCTGTTTTTCAATATTTTATGCATAAATGTTTTGATTTTATACATAAACGTTAAAAACTCCAAAAGTTGGAGTTTTTTTAGATTAGCATAATTTTAAATGTAGTTAACATATCTTATTTTTACGTTTTATTTTCTTGTTTAATATCATTTTCATATTTCCTTTTTAATATTTTTATTAAATTATTTGTGACTAATTCATACTCTCCTAATTGTCTATACTGGTAGTTTATATATTTAAAGTTATTCAAATTAACTGGTTTAAATGTTATTTTAGGTAAATCCTTATAAGTTAATCCTTTAAGCGGTAAACTCTTATAATGATTTAAACATAACAATTTGTAATCATTATGATAATCATCATCTAATATAACATAATTACATTCACCGTTATTTTGCAAATAGTTAACTATACCTAACAAACGTGAATCTATTTGTATATGATGCAAACTTCTTTTGAAACACAAATTACCTTTAAAATTTGGATCAATAAAATCTATATCATATATACCTAATCTTTCAAATTGATGTTGAATCCATTTTCTTCTAGTTTTTGTTCCATTCATTTGCCAAGAAGTTATCATAACAACTTTAGCATTATATCCTTGAATTAATTCCTTTACAACATTTACGCTTTCTTCGTTAAATTTAACTTTTATATTATTTAATACTCCATCTATATCTAAGAATATTATATTTTTCATAATTCCACCTAAATTATAAAAACTTGATACTTTCGCACCAAGTTTCATGTTAACGAACGCATTGGTTCGACTAAATCTCAATGGCAGGGGTAGCAGGAGTCGAACCCACATTAACGGTTTTGGAGACCGTCGCTCTACCATTAAACTATACCCCTAAAAAATAACTACAATGAAATTATATCATATATTTTCTAGTAAAACAAGAAAAAATCATAGAAAAAAAGGTAATACATATAATTAAATGGGTGATTGTACTATGGCTATTATTAATTATACTAATAAAGAAGTGGACTTATTAGCAAGATTAATGCGTGCAGAAGCAGTTGGTGAAGGTGATCTTGGTATGCTTATGGTTGGTAATGTTGTTGTTAATCGAGCTATTGCAAACTGTTTAGATTTTAAAAATATTAGATCAATAACTGATGCAATTTTTCAATCCCCTGGTGGTTTTTCAGGCATAAATAGTCCTTTATTTCAAACGGCTTCAACAACTAAAGAAAAACAATTAGCTGAAAGAGTATTAAAAGGAGAATATTATTATCCAGCTACTAATGCATTATGGTTTTATTCACCAAAACCAGGGGAAGATTGTATTCCGCTTTGGTATGAACAAAGAAACTCTGGTAGATATAAAAATCATTGTTTTTATATACCGTATGAAGGTGTTTGTAATGAATTGCATTAAAAAAGCTCAGTTGAGCTTTTTTAATTTGTAGGAATTAATAATGTTTGACCAATTTGTAATATATTAGATGTTAAATTGTTTAAAATTTTAATTTGATTTACAGTTGTATTATATCTATTTGCAATTGAATATAAATTGTCTCCTGATTTAACTGTATATGTTACAGTGGGTGTTGTATTTGATGATATTATTAAAATTTGTCCGATTTGTAATATATCATTGGTAAGATTATTTAGTAGTTTAAGATTATTTACAGTGGTGTTATATCTATTGGCAATTGAATACAAACTATCTCCTGGTTTTACAGTATATGTGGTGGTATTAGGTGTTGATGGCGTACTTTCAGTTTGACTAGGAATTCTTAGTATTTGCCCAATCTGTAATAGATTTGATGTTAAATTGTTTAAGTTAATTAGTTCATTAACAGTAGTATTAAATCTATTTGCGATACTATATAAACTGTCTCCCCTAACAACTGTATATTCAGTATATCCAATTGATGGATTTTCTTCAGTTATTTGTGGAATTCTTAATACTTGGCCTATACTAATCATATTACTTGTTAAATTATTTTCAGTTTTTAAATCATTTACACTAACCCCAAATTTTTTGGCAATACTGTACAAGCTATCTCCCCTTTGTACTGTATATGTATTTCCTGTTGATGGTGTTTGTGGTGGTATTAAAAGTACTTGACCTATTTGTAGCATGTCACTTGTTAAATTATTAAAATCCTTTAGTTCAGTTACAGTTATACCTAATTTTCCAGCTATTGAATATAGACTATCTCCTCTTTTAACTATATAAATATTTTCACCTGTTGGTGGTATATATTGAAAGTCTTGATATTGTGCGACTGCTCTTACTACTGCTTCAGCATATTTTTCATAATTATTTTTTAATCTTTGTGCATCTTCTGCGTTATCTAAAAAACCATACTCAATTAATACAGGTTCTGTTTGACCAGTATTTCTGTGTATAAAATAATAGTCTTTATCTGTATTACTAGGTAATCTTCTTTGATAATATTTTCTAACTGTTTGCCCCGATTTACTAAGTTCATCTAAAATTAATTTAGCAAGTGTATCATCATTTCTAAGCGCATATACTACTTCAGCACCATTCGCACCTGCCGATGGTCAATGTGTAGTTATTTTATTTGTTTTTAATATTATTTTTATCTAAACTATTTATATAATTATTAAATTGTTTAAAAGATAAATTTTGTTCTACTTCAAAAAATTCAGTTACTGGTCTAGCATGTCCTCCAGCCATTTCTATGTAATATTCATTTATTTTATCAATAGCTTCTTCCTCTGTTGTATATTCATATATACCAACTCTTTCCCAATTTGGATGCTCTATTTGATATACCTTATTGTTTAAATAATACAATACAAAGCAATGCATATGCTCGTCAGCTTCCAAATCATTAAAATCTTCACCTTCATAAATTCTTGTGCAAAACATCTTGTTAGGAATATTAATCTTATCTAGTAATGATTTCATTAAATATACTTGTTCTATGCATGTTCCAATTTTATGATTTAAAGTTTCTTCTAATGATGATGTTCTATATAAACTTCTAAAACCTTTCATATTTCCAATGTGTTCTTCATTATTAATATCTAACCATCCATATTTAATGTTAGATTTCATAAATTCCAATATGTCTTCTGGTGTTTTAATATTTTCTAACTTCATACGCTCCTCCTACAACAATTCTAAATATTTCTTTAACATTTCTACTTCTAATTCAATAACTAACTTAACAAAATCTGTATAATTAGCAGTTGTATGTGCTTTATCTAATGCTTCATAATATTTTAATCTTGAATCTTTCTTTATAATTACGGGATTATATCCGTTATTCATTAAATCTAAATTCATAAGTAATCTTGATGTTCTACCATTACCATCTATAAATGGATGTATTTTAACTAATTCTCCATGTAATAATGCTGCTTGAACTATTGGATGATATTCACTCCATGTATTATAAGTTAGTATTAATTTTTCCATCAATTCAGGAAGTTTTAAATAATCTGGTGGAATATGTGTTGC
>JAFSEX010000045.1 GCA_017435465.1 Bacilli bacterium | reverse complement strand
TTTTGTTGTTGTAATATCTTCTAATGAGATATGTACATACATTTTTTCTGTTCCTGTATTTTTGATTGTGAAATTTTTTGTTACTGCTTTTCCTGCAGTCGTTACTTTTCCTGTTGTGTCTTGTGTTGGTAGTGCAACTTCTCTAATTAGTGGTGATAATCCAGCTGCATTTGCGATTGGGGATCCATCTGCATAATCTATATCTAGATTTGCTGTTGTAATTGTTTGTTCTTCACTACTATCTTGCGCCATAAAGTATGCGAAACTTATTCCTAGTACTAATGCTAGTACTACTACCAATGATGATATCATTAGTATATTTTTTTCTTTTTTGGTTAAATCTTTTTCTTTCATTATATACTCTCCTATCTACTTCATTGTAAATATTCTTAATAATAAGTGATTATTACTGTCTATCCACAATTTTCAATATAAGTATATAATATTTTTTTCCCCCCCCGAGTCAAGAAAAAGTTTTCAACAGGTGTCAAATTTGATATAATATTGACACAACTTACTTTTGAGGAAGGTGAAAATACTATGAATATTTTTAAATATACATTTGATAATAAAAGATATAGAACTTTAAACTATGAATTACAAAATAAATTTAATTCTAAAGTATTTAAGGTTAGTTTGAATGCAGGATTTACTTGTCCTAATATTGATGGTAAAGTTGGGTATGGAGGCTGTATATATTGTTCTAAAGAAGGCAGTGGTGAATTTGCTGGGGATAAAACTAAGGATTTAATTACACAGTTTAATGAAGTGAAAACTATACTAGAGAAAAAGTGGCCAAATAGTAAATATATTGGATATTTTCAAGCAAATACTAATACATATGCGAAACTTAATATTTTAAAAGAAAAATATGAAACAATTTTAAAACTTCCTAATGTTGTAGGATTATCTATTTCTACTAGACCAGATTCTATTAGTGATGAGGTTTTAGATTATTTAGAAGATTTAAATAAAAAAACGTATTTAACAGTGGAATTAGGACTTCAAACAATACACGAAAGGACTTCCAAATTAATTAATAGATGTCACAGTTTAGAATGTTTTGATGAAATGGTCAAAAAATTAAAGAAAAGAAAAATTAATGTTGTTGTTCATATCATAAATGGATTACCATATGAAACTAAAGAAATGATGTTAGAAACTGTTAAACATTTAAATACTTTACATATTAATGGAATTAAAATTCATATGCTTCATATTTTAAAAGATACTCCATTAGAAAAATTGTATCAAAAAGAAAAATTTCATGTTTTAACTAAAGAAGAATATGTAGATATTGTGTGTGACCAATTAGAAATATTAAGAGATGACATAGTTATTCATAGAATTACTGGAGATCCTAAAAATGATGACTTAGTGGAACCTAGTTGGCTAGTTAAAAAGTTTGGAGTCTTAAATGATATTGATAAAGAACTTTCTAGAAGAAATACTTACCAAGGTTTTAAGACAAGTATTTTGAATAAAGTTAGACAATTAATTAATTATGTTGTTCGTAATAATGATATTGTAGTTGATGCGACTGTTGGAAATGGCAAAGATACTTTATTCCTTTCTAATATTGTTAAAACTGGTAAAATATTTGGTTTTGATATTCAAAAAGAAGCTATTGAAAATACAAAAAAATTATTAGATGAAAATAATATTACTAATTATGAACTATTTAATATTTCCCATGAATATATATTTGATAAATTATATAAGTTTGAAAATAAAATTAGTTTAATATTATTCAATTTAGGATATTTACCTAATGGTGATAAAAATATAACCACAAATTATAAAAGTACAATTAAGGCAATCGATAATTCATTAAAACTTTTAAATAATAAAGGTATTATAATTATTGTTATTTATCCTGGACATGATGCAGGACTTAAAGAAAGTATTAAAATTAAAGAATATTTAGATAGTCTTGATGGTTATACAATAAATGAATATCATAATACAGATAATGAGATTGCTCCATATTTGATAAGCATAAGTAAAAGGTAACGAAAAAAAATTGAACTGAACCCCAAAATTTGGACAGTTTATGAATAGTATCTAATTAGAGGATTGTAACCTGTAATTAACAGGTGACAGTCCTTTTAATTTTTCTTTAATTCTATCATGATTATAGTAATAAATATACTCATCTATGGCAATAATTAAATCATCTAATGTTTTGTATTTATCTTCTTGGTCATAAAACATTTCTGTTTTAAGTATTCCAAAAAAGTTTTCCATAAGATCATTATCCATACTATTTCCTTTCCTTGACATACTTTGTTTAATTCCCTTATTCTTTAATCTTTGTTGATATGATTGATGTTGGTATTGCCATCCTTGGTCTGAATGTAGTATTAAACTTTCAAGATCTTTATTTTCAAATGACTTATTTAACATATCATTTATTTGTTCTAGATTAGGTGATTTAGAAGTATTATAAGATATTACTTCTAAATTAAAACCATCTAATATTGGTGATAAATAACATTTTTCTCCACGAAGATTAAACTCTGTAACATCAGTATACCATTTTTTATTTGGTTTTTCTGCTTCAAAATCCCTATCAATATGATTTTCAGCTATCTACCAACATTTCCTTTATATGAAGAATATTTCCTTTTATTTCGTTTTAATGGTTTTAATCCTAGTTTAACCATTAATCTATAAACTTTTTTGTGATTTACATTATAACCTTGATTTCTTAATTCTAACGTTATTCTTCTATATCAATATCTTTCTTTATGATAGAAAAATATTTCTTTTATTTTTTCTATTATTTCTTTATAAATATTAATTTTATCTTCGTATGTTAATTTGCTCATAATAAAAACCTCGTTTCTATGTCCAAGAAACGGGGTTCATATCAAAAAATTCGTTACCTTTTATTAATTTAATTTTTCTTTTATTATTGAGTTAACCATGGACATATCAGTTTTACCTTTTAATAGTGGCATTAATGCACCCATTAATTTACCCATTTCTTTAGGACTTGTAATTCCAAGTTCTTGAATTTTTTCATCAATAATTTTTTCTACTTCATTACTGTCTAATTGTTCAGGCATATAACGATTTAAAATTGATATTTCACTATTATTTTTATCAATTAAATCTTGTCTATTACCTTTTTCAAATTCTTGATTTGCATCTTTTCTTTGTTTAATTTGTTTTGAAATAATTGATACTACTTCATCATCATTTAATTCTCTTTTTTTATTAATTTCTTCCAATTGAATAGCTCCTTTAACCATTCTAATAACGTTTAGTGTTTCTTTGTCTTTATTTTTCATTGCTTCTTTTAAATCATTTAATAGTTTTTCTCTTAAAGTCATATTATAATCCTTCCCTTTCTTTAACTGCATTAATTGCTTCTTCTATATCATTAAAATATATAACTTCATTTTTAAGTTTTTCATATGTTTCATTTCCCTTTCCAAGAATTAAAACCATATCATTAACTTCAGCCATATTAATAGCTTTTTTAATAGCTTCATGTCTATCAATAACTATTTCATAATTGTTATGAGTATCTTTTATGTTTGCAATTATATCTTCACATATATCTTTTGGATCTTCACTTCTAGGATCTTCATATGTAAATATTGCATGACTTGCATTATTTACTACTACTTCTCCAACTATCGGTCTTTTTAAATAATCTCTTTCTCCTGCTTGACCAATTACTACAATACTTTTATTAATATCTAGTGTATGTACAAAATTTAATAGTTTTGTTATACCATTTGGTGTATGAGCATAATCTACCATTACATAATATTTTTGCCCCAAATCAACCATATCTAATCTACCAGATATTTTTAAGTTTGGAATATTTGGAATTAATTCTTCTAAACTAAATCCCATTGATAAACAAGTTAGTAATGCAGCAGATAAATTATATACATTAAAATCACCCAATAATGGACTAGTAATTTCAGTTAATTCATTATTATATTTAATTTTAAATATTGTTTTATTTGGATATATATTATATTCTACTATTTGTAAATCACTATCTTCATTAACTCCATAAGTTAAAACTTTAGAATTACAATGTTTTAACACTGTTTCATAGTATTCGTCATCACGATTTAAAATACATACTCCATCACTTTTAGTTTGTTCAAATAATTTACATTTTGATTCAATATAATTTTCTAATGAACCATGTATATTTAAATGTTCACTTGTTATATTAGTAATTACTGAATAATCAAATTTTAATTCTTGTAATCTACCTCTAAAGAATGCTTCAGATGATGCTTCCATCGCAACAGTATTACAACCCGCTTCAATAAAATCATGAAAATATCCATATAATTTATCTGCATCTGGAGTTGTATTATCAATTTCTTTATTAAATTTAGAACAACTTCTACCATTTGTTCCAGTATAACCACAAGTTTCATTTCCAATTAAGGTTTGAATAATTGTTGCGGTTGATGTTTTTCCATCAGTTCCTGTTATACCAATTATTTTTAATTTATCTTCTGGATGATCATAAAACCTTGCACATAATCTTGGAAGTTCTTTATTAGTATCCTCTACTTTAATTATTGGAACATTTTTTTCTCCAACATCCTTGCTTACCACTATTGCACTTGCACCATTTAAAATTGCCATATCAATAAAATCATGTCTATCTGCAGTAACACCTTTTGTACATATAAATAAATCGCCAGGTTCTACATTTTTAGAGTTAATTTTTATATTTTTAATTTCAACATCATAATCACAATCATACAATTGATTTAATTTTTTCATGAATTCACCTTCTTACAAATATTATTATACATTATTTTGGGATTTTTTGTAATAATATTGTATATATTAAAAATAAAAAGACAGTAAAACTATCTTTTTAAAACAAAATGGTGTCCCCTTAGGGATTCGAACCCTAGACCCACTGATTAAGAGTCAGTTGCTCTACCAACTGAGCTAAGGAGACATAAAACATAAATATATTATATCATACTTTTTAAATTTGTAAAGGAGTGATTAGATATATTTGTTATAAACATCATAAAAACAAAAAAAGAGGACAAAATCCCCTATTTTAATAAACATATAACTTGTTATATACTATAGCACGCATAAGTAATACCTATAAATGTTATAGTAAATATTAATACTCCTAAAATTGATATTATTATTTGATTTCTTAACATGATTTTATCTTCCATTTTACCCCTCCATTTTACAACTTAATTGTATATCAATCATGGTAGGTTGTCAATTAAAATTTAGTTTTTTTTTAAATAAATTTTCCAATTTTAATTTTTTAATTCTAGTTTTAATTTTTTCGGTATTAATAGTATATAAATTTAATGATTTTATTCTATCAAAAAGTATAGAACCTGATAATGTATATTTATATTTTAAACCATTTTCATAATTAAGCATTTCGTTTGAAAACGCAATTGCTTCACCAATACATGTTTCTCTAGGTATTTGTATCAGATCTTTATTTAAAATTAAATTTATTGCATTATATCCCGCTAAAAAACCTGTCATAATAGCTTCTGTATGACCAACTAAGAATACCTTTTCACCTGCGCAAAATAAATTATCAACGCCATTAACTTTTAATGTATTATCATGTGGCGCGATTGAAAAAAAACGCATAGAATTCCCCATTCCGCCACTATATGGATCAATATATCTTGCATTTTCAAATCCTTTAATACTTCTTAGTTTATCTAATGTATAATATGGTGTCATAAGTTTAGCGCATCCCGTATCTAAAAAAAATAAATTATCCTTAAATTCTTTTAACGCATATTGTTGGCATGCTTTTAAATTTAAATGGTCTTCTATATGTTCATTATCCAAAGGAACAATTAATTTTCCTTTTTCATTTAATTCTTTTACTAAGTCATAAGATATAGATTCTTTTAAAATCTTACAGGAACCACTCATAGAACCTAATTTGTCATTATCTCTTTTTCCAATTAATTCTTTGATTCCACATAAACTAGTAATACTAACTCTAGGTCCAAACGTTGGGCATTTGAGTATACACATTGCACATCCATTTCCATATTTATTACAATTATTCATAGGACCTGCACTACCAGTTGTATCAATAAATACATCCGCATGATATATATTCCCTTTATCAGATTCAATACTAATTATTTTTTTATTATCTAAATTTACTTTTGTAATACATTCTTTAGTTACTAGTTTTACACCTATATCTAATAACTTATTTTTAATTATATTTTCAATTTTAGTAACATCATATAAGTTAGCGTGTTTATGACCAGGAAAATCAATGTTTTTATGAATACTAGCATCATCAATTAATTCAATAAATTCTTGTGCGCCCATATATTTTAATTCTTCTAATGCTGTATACCTTCCATTATTGCGCATTATTCCACCAACTAATCCAGTGCCCAGTATCATATCAGTTTTTTCAATTAGTGTTACTTCAGCGTCTAATTTTCTTGCTTCGTATGCAGCTGATACACCTGCCCAACCTGCACCAATAACTATAACTTTCATTCCAATCACCTATTAAAATATATGAAAAAAGATAGAAAAATTTCTATCTTTTATTAAAATTGTTAATATATAAACCTATTAATTTTCTATTGAAGTATCAATCACAAATGGATTAGTTTTAGTACCAGTACCTGTTACTTTAACATCTCCATGTATATTTATTACTGGATATACTGGCAAATCAATGTTAGAATATCCTAAAACACCAGTATCTACATTATTTGTTAAAAATTTAAATGGAAATGGGCCATCATCAAAAGTACCATATTCGCCACAAGTATATGAAACCTCACCCTCACTATGGTTATAACCCAATCCTCTTGACATTGTAAGAAACCCATCTGGTCTATACAGAAAAAAGTCCGTATTTTTTTTATTATCATCATCATTTATTCTAAAACAAAGACTATCATCATTGTAATTTACAGTAGTTGCTCCAGCAAAAACTACTTCATCGGCTGTTAAAGTTCCCACTTTTGAAGTTATTGTAGTAACAGGACTTGAGCATGTAAAAGTTGGAGATAACATATATAAACTATTATCTAACCTATATACTTCCTCAAATGTTTCAAACGTTGTATCTTGATAACTAATTTTTTTATAAGGATCATATCCTGTACAAAACTTACCATTTACAATAAAATTATCATTTTCTATCATTTTTGCATTGTACCATTTTTCCAGTTCTTTTTTTAAAGTTGAATCGTCCTCTTCATAATATTCTAGACCAACTGTATTAGCACTGCATTTTTCATAAGAAAATTTATATAAAGGGTTTCCCAAATAATTAGTACCAATTGTAATTTTAGTAATTTTTCCTAAGTTACTTGTTCCAGATTTTATATATTTTCCAATACAAGGACTTGTTTCGCCTGTAAAACATTTATCTAAAGTAGGATAACTTGTATTTTGATCGGAAAAAGTATA
Source organism: Bacilli bacterium (assembly GCA_017435465.1). Lineage (GTDB taxonomy): Bacteria > Bacillota_I > Bacilli_A > RF39 > UBA660 > JAFSEX01. The sequence continues at coordinate 17,168 of JAFSEX010000045.1, read as the reverse complement.
TGTTGTATTAAATTTATTATCTAAATTTGCCGAATTATATATTGTATAACTATTATAATCAGTTAAGTCATTAGTAGAATTGGATATATCATTACCACTACATGATAGTTTGTATGTATTTGCATAATTTACGTACATGCCATCATAGGCGATTTTTTTTGCAGTTGTTGTTCCATCTTCATATATTGGTTCTGTTGATATTAATCTAATACTGTTATCTGAATTAAATCTAGTAATTCGAAATAATATATCAGAATTATCAAATTTTATATAATTATTTTCTACTGCTCCTCTAAAATAATAGACAGGACCACTATTGTCATATGTTTTATATAATCCTGAATCACTAGTATCAGCAGCCTTTCTCTTTGTATATTTATTTCCATTTATCATATAACAAGTAGTCGCACGTTTTTTTATATAAACTGGATTGCCATCCGGATCTACTCCCCATTGTTCTAATCTATGCCATTTATTAGAACAAGTATAGTCTTTAATTTCATATAATACATCACATTCTGATTCGCTGTTATTACATGTATAAATGTAACCATTTTCAAGAGGCTTAATTATGTTCATATAACCATTTTCTACATCTTGTAATGTATATTTGCCTGTATCTGAATTAAATATGTAAGATTTTCCAAAATTTAATTTTTTATTTACGTCTCCATCTTCTCTTTCTTGATAATTACCACTACTATCTATTGGATATAATGTTTCTATTATATTAGTCCATTCATTGTAGACATATTTTTCTACTTTTTGTCTATATGTCGCAGTACTAGCATCTTTCGGTGATTTTTCTTTAAAATTTGGAACTTCTTCAGTATAATCGTATTTTTCTATTAAAATCCCCAATACAGTATCAGGATCAAACTCAGGATCATTATTGGGAGTTAGGATTAATTCACTATCATCATTATTTGTTGAAAGAATAGGAAAGTTTTCACATCCATCTAAAGTATTTGAAGAACTATATGTATATGCAAATTTGTTGCCATCTTTTTTAATTTCTATTCTACCTTTAGTTTCATTGTTATCTTGATCAACAAAATTTTCTTCTGTTAAATTATCAACTAAAATGCAGTATGTTTTACCTTCTTCAAAAGCACTAATATTATTTGTATAATCATTATCTTTCATATATGTTTTTGCATATGAAACTAATTGTTTTTTTATAGCGTTATCTAATTTATCATCACTTTTAGATAATAATGATATTACTGCAGGTACTGCAAGTGTTGTTATTAATAACATTATTGAAATTGTTGTAATTAATTCAACTAATGTAAATCCTTTTTTATTCATATCATTCACATCCTATTTCGTATAATTTACTATATTTTGAAAAGCATCTGTCCAGTTTGTATCTGTACGATTAAGTGTTTCATTAACTTTTTCAATTACATAATTATTATTATCTTTATATGTTATAGCTACATAGACCATAACGCTAACTACTAACAATATCAAAACAAATATCATATATATTGTACCAATTGCAAAAAATCCTTTATTATTCATTAGCTATTCTCCTTTATAATTAATACTATATATCTTCATAGTTTCAGTATCGTTATATGTAATTGATAAAATTAATATATTATATTCAATTTTGTATGAAACACTATTAAATTTAATTGAACTAGTATTATTGATTCTATCTGTTGAATATATTAATCCATTTTCATCTATTTCTAACAATTTTGTTGTAATATTATTTACATTATTCGTATAATATTTAATATTACAAGAATCATTTGTACAACTTAATGAATTAATATTATATTTATACATATCATTAGCGATTTTTGAATATATAGAATTGATTGTTCTTCTTTCAATTTGGTTACTATATAAACTAGAATTTTTATTCATTATTGAATTAACTACAATAAACGAACTTAATAATATTACTGAAATAAATCCAATACTGATAACAGTTTCTAATAAAATAAATCCTTTATTTTGCATTTGAAACCTCCCATACTTTTATTGAAGCAAATTTATCATTTGTAGGATAACTAAAATGTGCAATTATTCTATATTTATCGTTAAATGTTTTATTTACATAATTAAAATAATTGTAAAATGGATCATATGTTTCAAATGGGTTATGTATTTCAAAATCACACAAATAAATATTGCTTATTCCAAATTTTGATAACATATTTGAATATTGCTGAGTATTTTCAACATCATCTTTAATCACTATATTATTTAGTGCAATACATGCATTGTCTTGCCCTTTTTTTTCTATAATTTCATTAAATTTTACATTTTTATATAGAAATAATCTAAGATTAGCAAGCTTATATATTTCCTCAATATTATCATAACTTTTATTTTTTGATTGATTATCAATAAAATTTGTACTAAAAACATAGAATGATATTAATAATATCATTATTACCAAAGTAGTTGCTAAAGTTTCTGCAAATATAAAACCTTTATTATTCATTATTTACCTCCATAGATGTATCAACAATCCAAGCATCATTGTAAAAACCACTACCAATTACTTTAACATCTCCTCGAATATTTATTACGGGATATATTGCTCCTCCTAAATTTGTTATCATTACGTTACCAACATTTTCCGTTTCATTTCCATTAAATTGATAAAGCATAGTATATCCTGGTGTTGAACTAGGATTATATACTGGGTTAAATGTATTATTATAGTCAAATACTCCACCAGAGTATGCCTTTGTTAGAGTAATATATCCATTATCTCTAAATAAATAAAAGTCCGTGTTTTTAAATTTGTCATCTAAACTATAATCCCAAGAACCTGCCAAACCTCTAAATGGAACAGGAACAGCACCAGCAAAAACAACTTCGTCTGCTGTTAAAGTTCCAACAAAGGATTTACTAGGATTATAACATGAATAAGTTGGATTTATTTTTTTATTATCATAATCTAATCTAGCTATAGAGGAATAGATATTTTCAATAGGAGATAGTGTATGACTTTCTCCAGTATCTCTCCAATAAGATAAAAGATCGCTGTTTATCATTTCATATTCATTAACACAAAAGTCTTCTTTTACTAAAAACGACTCATACTTTTGCATATTGTTTTCATGCCATTTCTTTAGTTCTTGCTCTAATATTGAATTCTCATAAACGCCATCATAATCAATTTGTTTTACTATATTATTTTCTTTAATTGGTTGAGTTGCAACAGCTCTAATATTGCCTTTTCCTGTGAATCTAATAATTTGAAATTCAATGTTACCTAATTTTATATAAGGACTGAATCCCCCTCTAAAATAATACGTTGTTCCATAATCATCATATGTTTTATATAATGTCGACATGGTTTGGGGTTCATGAAAATCTGGGATTGTATTAAATTCACAAAGCATATATCCATCATCACATAATTTTATTGATTTTCCTAATATAGTATCCGGATCAATCTCGGGATTTTTGTTTGGTGTTAAAATCAGTTCACTACTATCGTGATTTACAATAAGTGTTGGCCACTCAGAATTATATATGCAATAATCATCATTACTGTTATTAGAATATTCATATTTAAATTGATTATTATCAACTTTTATTTCTATTCTACCTTTAATCTCATTATTATCTTGATCAACAAAATTTTCATCAGTTAAATCATCAATTGAAATACAGTATATTTCACCTTCTTCAAATGCATTAATATTATTTACATAATCATTGTCTTTCATATATGTTTTTGCATAAGAAACTAATTGTTTCTTAACTGCATTATCTAACTTATCCTCACTTTTTGACAATAGTGATATAACTGCAGGTACTGCAAGTGTTGTTATTAATAACATTATTGAAATAGTTGCAATTATTTCAACTAATGTAAATCCCTTCTTATTCATATCATTCACATCCTACTATACATTAGTATATATTAAAAACAATTTTTTTACAATAAATATTGTTTTTTTTCTATTATTAGTTTATACTTTTTTCGGAGATGATTAATCTATGATTTTAAACAAAAAAGGATTTACACTTATTGAAATTATTGCAGTAATCGCAATTTTATTAATATTTACTATAATTTCAGTACCAAATATAACAAACAGACTTAATAAAAATGACGATAAAAAAAGAGAAATAGTTGAACAATCAATAATTGATGCAGCAAGTACGTATTGTGATTTTAATGAATGTCAATTTCCTTTGGATGTTACCAACTTAATTCCTGAATTATTAGATGAGGATGAATTAAATGAATATTATTCTAATATAGTGGACTGTGTTGTTGAAAAAGATGGTGATGATTATATATTAAAAGACTGTGTTCCAAAATAGAAACACAGTCTTTTTAAATTTATAGTACAATCGCAATCATAGTATTTGAACCTTTATTAATTATTTTATTTAAAGTTTGTTGTAATTTATATCTAATATTATCTGGCATCATCGAAAGTTTTGCTTGAATACCTTCTTGAACAATAACATCTAAACTTCTACCAAAGATTTCACTTTTCCAAATATTATCAGGTTCTGTTTCAAAATCTTTAGTTAAATAATTAATCAATTCTTTACTTTGTAATTCACTACCAATAATAGGTTCAAAAGTTGATTCTACATCTACTCTTATCATATGGATTGCTGGAGCAGTAGCTTTTAATTTAACACCATATCTACTACCCTGTTTAATAATTTCTGGAGTATCTAATTTCATATCACGAAGTGATGGAGATGCAATTCCATAACCTGTTTGCTTAACTTGCTTTAATGCACTTTTAATTTGGTCATATTCCATTTTTGCTTCATTATAATCTTGGAATAATTTTAATAATTCTCCTTTACTATTGACATTAATTCCTATACTACTTTTTAATACCTCATCAAATAATTCATCTTTCGCATGTAAATTAATTGTAACTTCACCAGTCGAAGTATTTACATCTGCAATATACGCTTTACTAATATGCTCGCAATTAGTAAAATGAGTAGTTATTGAATTAATATCTCTTAATTTATCAACTTCTACTACACTTTCTTTTATTTTTTCAATATATATTTTCTTTAACCAATTATCTGGTTTTAAAATTGAAATCCATTCTGGAATATTTACATTTACTTCTAATACTGGAAATTCGTATAATGCTTCTCTTAAAATTTGATTTACATCTTTTTCACTCATGGTATCAACATTCATAGGAATTACAGGCACTTCATAATCTTGTCTTAATTTATCTGCAATTTTCTCTGTTTCAGGCATCATTGGATGAATTGAATTTAATACAACAATAAATGGTTTATTTAGTTCTTTTAATTCTTCAATAACTTCTTTTTCAGCTTCCAAATAATCACTTCTAGATAATTCACCAAATGAACCATCTGTTGTAACTACAATACCAATTGAGGAATGTTCTTTAATTACTTTTTCAGTACCAATTTCAGCTGCTTCTACAAAAGGGATTTCCTCATCATACCATGGACATTTAACCATTCTAGGTCCATTTTCATCTTCATAACCTTTGGCATTCTTAACGATATATCCAACGCAATCAATTAATTTTATATTAACATCAAAATCATCAACACGAATTGTAGATGCTCCATTACTTGGAATAAATTTTGGTTCAGTAGTCATAATTTGTTTACCTGCACCACTTTGTGGCAATTCATCAATTACTCGTTTTTTCTCATATTCATCTTCAATATTTGGAATAACAACATTTTCCATGAATTTTTTAATAAATGTAGACTTACCAGTTCTAACCGCACCTACTATTCCTAGATAAATATCTCCATTAGTTCTTTCTGCAATACTTTTAATTATTTCGTTCTTATTCATTATCTTCCCTACTTTCATATATTTTTATTTCAATTAACTTTATGTATTAGATGTAAAATATATGAAAAAAAATATAAAAAGTTATAATATATGGTACAATATATTTATCGAGGTGAAAATATAATGAAAAAATATAAACTAATTTTATCTATTGATGATCAGCCAATTGATGCAGTATATACAGGTAGTCTTGAGGAATTAGATAATTATATTCTTAATAATAATATTAATAATGTTGCTGATTTATTTAAACATATTAATAATGATGGTAAATATGATGATAGATTAGGAACTTATAAATTTGAAATTTTCTCATTAGAGAAACCAATAAGAAAAATTGATTTAATATATGCAGAAGACATAAGAAATTTAAAATCAAAATATAATGGTTTTAGGAAATTAGAAGAAGATATGTTTGAAAAATTTGTTAATGATTTAGATTTTAATGAACAATTTTTAAAAAAAATTGTTAATCCATATACAAGACAACATGACGAATATGTTAATGGTGAAAAAATTATAAATGAAAATAGGATACATGCCTGGGAATTAATAAACTTTCAAGAAATATATAGAGCAGCTATTGGTAGTATGGATCTTACAACTAATGATATAAATCAAAGAATCAAATGGGAAAAAGAAAAAGTTGAATATGATATTATATATGAAAACAAGTTTATTATTTTTTGTCGTAATATAATGGGAGTAAAAAACAATAAAACACAAAAGTGGAAATCAAAATATGATGAAAAAAGAGAATTTTTTACATTTTTCAATTTTTTTGATCAAACAAAACCTATAAATACTATCAACGTTGGAATACAAAATCAAGATGATATTTCTAGAAAATTAAATTAGTAAAAATTCGTAAACTATTGTTTAGTTTACGAATTTATCTAAATCTTTAGGAACTTTATCTTTAATAACCGCATTAATAATTTTATCTTGTTTCTCTTTTGAAACATCTTTTCCAGTTATATCACTTATCTCTTTAATTAAATCTCTTAAAGTATTTTCATCTTTCATATTTGAATTTTGAACTTTACGTGCCAAGTCCAAAATAGTTTCCTTATTAACGTTAGTTTTTTTCTCTACTTTACTAAAAAAATCATCACTAAATTTCATTAAAAAACCTCCTACATTAATATATGTAAGAGGTTTTATTTTGTTATTAATTATCTAAATATTTTACATAGTATTCATCATATGTTAATTCACTTTCAAATACTTTTGTTGCAAGTTCAACACCAACATATCTATAATGCCATGCTTCATATGCATATCCAGTTATATTATCTTTATTTTTTGGATATCTTAAAATGAATCCATATTTATATGAGTTCTTTTTTAACCACTGATATTCTTTAGTTCCGCTAAATATATCATGGTTTTTATTTGCAATATCTATTACCAGTCCAGTTTGATGTTCAGAAAATCCTGCAAGTGCTGCATATTCCATTGCATATTTTCCTCCATATTTTTTTTCATAAGATTCATATATATCTTTTTGAGATTGATAATCACGATATGATGAATTTGCGATAATGTGTAAATTCTCTTCTTTCATATCATCCGCCATTTTAATAAATGCATCAACAACTTCCTTAGTCGCACTTTGATTTTCATTAGTCGCATATTCACTATCAATGGTAGTTAAATTTTCTGGTACATAATCATCTGGTAATTTATTATATTTATTTACTAACATTGTATTATTAAAGTCTGTTACATCATTATATTCCTTGTAAAAATCATTATCTAATCCAATATTTATATAAGTTACTATTTCCTCTTTGGTTAAAACGTTGTTTGATGCATATTCAATATATCTTTTAAATTTAGAAGCTTTCGAATAATCAATACTTAAATATTTTGAAACATCTTCTTTTTCTAAAGTTAAAATATAATCTACATCTTCTTTAGTTGCTGTTTTATTTATATGGTTTATTTCATCAATACTATATTCTTTTTCTAAAAGACTGTTAATATTTTTTACAAAATCATCTTGTTCAACATAATCTATTTTTTCATAGCTGTTTATATTTTTCTTTTCAAAATCTTTTGAATTTAAAGCACTTTCTAAAGTTTTACTATAACCAATTTCAATTACTTTCTCGGCAAGTTTATATTTAAAAATATTTTCGATAGTGTTTTCTTTATATTTTAAATTACTTAACTTATTTTTATTTATTAATTTAATTGGATTAATAATTATTACTACTGCGATTAAAACAATTGCAATTAAAATTACTATACGATTTTTCTTTAATTTTTTCATTATCATTCTCCTAACTATTAGTTATTTAGATTATATCAAAATAACAATAATATTTAAATACTAAAATGATAATTAAATATACATTAAATAAATTAATAATATTTTTTTACTTTGGTTTTAGAATAATTTCCTTCTATAACTCCATAAATTTCTAATTTTTTTCTTATTTTACCAATAACTTTTGATATTTTCCTTGAAATATCAGGTTGTGAAATGCCATATATTTGTGAAAGTTCCTTTTGGGTATATCTTTTATTTTGACCAAACCCATAATACATCTTTAAAAGTTTGAATTCTTTTTCATTAAGTGAATAAATAATTTCTTTGATAATTATATTTATTTCTTTATCAATATAATTTTCTATCATGTTTTTATTATCTTCAATTGTATCTTCTAATTTTATTTCATTTTCATTATCGGACCATACAACTTTCGAAAAACTTTCTAATGTTTTCTTTTCTTTATTTTTTCTTAAATATTTTTTAATTTCATTATTTATACATTTTGTACCATATGACGAAAATGCAAAATTCTTTGATACATCAAATGCATTTACAGCATTAATTAATCCAATTATTCCAACAGCTACAATATCTTTTTTTAATCTTTCGTTATTCTTAAAATATTTTATAGATTCTCTTACTACTAATCTAATATTATGTTCAATTAATATGTTTTTAGCATTTTTATCCCCCATTTTCAATTTATTAAATAATTCATATGTTTCTTCTTTACTTAATGGTTTCGGAAGTTCTTTAATATTTAAAAATATTTCTTCATTATTCATAACTCTTTTCCTTTCTTCTTTGTAACTAGTTTATTTTTGGAAAACAAAAGAAAGAATCATAAATCTTTCTTCTATTTGATAACTACTTTATTCCATAATATTACATATTCACTTTTAATGCTTTATATAAATATATAAATGGATATTAATTTTATAATTTTTTTGCGAATTTGTCAAATTTTTAATATAAACTTTAGATTAATTTCTTGATAAATCAATTATTTTATCTAATAAAATGTCATACTTGATACAAATGTTATTAAATAATACTAGATACATACTAATATTGTAAATCTTGGTATAGTATTATTTTATTTGAATACTCTAAAAATTTATATACTTTTTTAAATATTCTTTTATTTTTGTATATATTTCTTCTTTTAAAACAACAGGAACTTTAACAATATTTTTAGAATTATATTTTGTATCATAACTATAAAAATCATCTCTGGGTTTTATTTTACCAATATCTGAAATGATTATATCATCATTTTAATTAAACAATTCTGTTTTCATAAGTTAATTTTGGAACACATAAAAACCTCGTTTCTATGTTCCAAAAACAGGGTTTATATCATTTTAGATTTAAAGTAAGAATTATGATTTGTAAAGGTCTCATTAATCCTAAATTAAAAGAAGCTGAAATTTTATAATTTCAACTCCTCTTATTAGTACTTTATCATAGCGTTTTTCTATTTACCCACACTATTTGACAAAGAACCTTTTTATTTGTTTCTTAATTTAGCTTCAAATTTCTTTTCTATATCACTAATTATTTTATTGAATACTGTCATTACTTCTTCATCAGTCAGTGTTTTTGCATCATCTCTAAATGTTAGTTTAAATGCGATAGATTTTTCGTTTTCACCAACATTTTCACCAGTGTATACATCAAATACATCTAAATCAATTAAAATCTTTCCTGCACACTTTTTAATTTCTTTCATTATGCTTCCAGCACTTACATCGTTATTAACTACAAATGCCATATCTTTAGTTACTGATGGATATTTAGGAATATCTTTATATTTAATTCTACGAATTTTTTTAGCGATTAACTTATCAATAGATAATTCAAAAACATAAATTTTTGTTTTAGAAAGTTTTGGATGAACTTCTCCAAAATATCCAACAAGTTCATTGTCTACATATATTCCTGCACTTCTACCTGGATGGAATTCTTTTGGTAAATCATCTTTTTTAAATTCATAACGATTATTTAATTTTAAATAATTTAATAAATTTTCAATTATTCCTTTAACTAAATAGAAATCAACTTTGATATTTTGTCCCATCCAATTATTATTATAGTAATTACCAGTTAAGGCACCGGCCACTTTACTTTCTTCTTCATATTCACCATCATTTTTATAGTATATATTAGAAGTTTCAAATATTTTAATATCATTTATATTTCGTGATAAATTATATTCAATATTTTTAATCAAACTAGTAATTAAACTATATCTTGAAATTTTTCTATCATCACTAAGTGGATTCATAATTTCAATATAATTAAATTTGTCATTAGTAAATTTATATATATCATCTTGTGAAATTAAAGTATAAGTTAATACTTGATTTAATCCTAAAGATTGTAATACTTTTCTAATTTCTTTAGTAAATTTATTCTTTGGTGAAACACCACCATTTTTAGATTCTAACTTTGGTAAAATACCTTTCATATTTTCATATCCATGAATTCTACCAACCTCTTCAATTAGATCTTCTTCAATAGTTATATCTAATCTTCTAGATGGAACTAATACCATAAATGTTCCATTATGTTCTTCACCACTAAAACCTAATCTAACAAATATATCTAATACTTCATCACGGGTTAAATTCATACCTAAAACTCTATTAATTTTATCTAAAGTTATTTTTATAACTTTATTTACTTTATTTATTTCATTATGCATTACTACATCACTTAATATTTTGGCATCTGCATATTTTTGTAATAAATGACATGCTCTATCAATTGCCACCATAGTTCTCTCAGTATCCAACCCTTTTTCAAAACGAATACTTGCTTCACTTCTCAATACAGTTTTAGATGTTTTTCTAACATGTAATGGATTAAATATTGCACTTTCAATTGTAATAGATGTTGTATCATTAGTAACTTCTGTACTTAATCCACCCATAACACCCGCAAGCGCAACTATCTCATTATCATTTGCGATAACAATATCTTGATCATCTAAAATTCTTTCTATTCCATCTAATGTTGTAAGTTTTTCTTTGTCTTCAGCCATTCTAACATTAATTTTGTTACCTAATTTATCAGTATCAAAGAAATGAAGTGGTTGACCATATTCTAACATTACATAATTTGAAATATCTACTACATTATTTATTGGTCTAATTCCAGCAGCCATAAGTCTTGCTTTCATAAAATTTGGACTTTCTTTAATTTTTACATCACGAACTATTTTAGCAATGTATAAAGGACAATTAATTGTTTGTACACTTAAACTTAAGTTGTCAGAAGTTTTTTCTTCTATTTCTATATATGATGTATCTGGCATACTAACTTTCCTATTGTATACAGCACCAATTTCATATGCCATACCAAGCATACTTAGTAAATCACTACGGTTTGCGGTTAATTCTACATCTAGAATATCGTCATTATAACATAAATATTCAATAGCATTCGCACCAACTTCAGCATTTTCTTCTAAAATATGGATTCCACCTTTACTTCTTTCTGGTACATATTTAGATTCGATGCCTAACTCTTCTAAAGAACAAATCATACCATTAGATTCTACACCGCGCAAAGATGCTTTTTTAATTTCAATTCCACCTGGTAATTTTGCTCCTATTTTAGCAACTATAACTTTTTGATTAGTATCAACATTTTTTGCTCCACAAACAATTTGAGTAACTTCATTATTTCCTAAATCAACCATACATACATTTAATTTATCTGAATCTGGATGTTTTTCTTTAGATAATACTTTACCAATTACTAAATTAGTTGAATCACATAGTTTATCTACACTTTCAATTTCATTACCAACTAAAGGCATCTTTTTAGCAATCTCCCCTGTATCAATATCTGAAACATTTACATACATATTTAACCAATTTTTACTTACTTTCATTGCTATCACCACCTTCTATTACATTGAATTGTTCTAAAAATCTCATATCATTTGTATAAAATTCACGAATATCCGGAATTTCATATTTAAGCATTGCAATTCTTTCAACTCCAACTCCAAATGCATATCCCATATATTTTTTAGGATCATATCCACATCCTTTTAATACATTTGGATGAACCATACCAGCACCTAATACTTCAATCCATCCTGTTCCTTTACATATATTACATCCTTCACCATTACATTTAAAACATGAAACATCAACTTCAACACTTGGTTCAGTAAATGGAAAATAAGATGGTCTAAAACGTATTTCACGATTTTCTCCAAACATTTTTTTTGCTAATATTTCTAAAGTACCTTTTAAATGATTCATTGAAACATCCTTGTCAACTACTAACCCTTCAATTTGATGGAATTCATGTGAATGAGTTGCATCATCATCATCTTTTCTATATACTTTTCCAGGACAAATAATTCTAATTGGTGATTTTTCTTTATTTTGTAACATTGTTCTTACTTGTACAGAAGAAGTTTGAGTACGCATTAATATTTCTTCATTTATAAATAGACTATCTTGCATATCACGAGCTGGGTGTCCAACTGGAACATTTAATAGTTCAAAGTTATATAAATCATTTTCTACTTCTGGTCCTTCAACCACATCATATCCCATAGAAATAAATAAATCTTCAATATCATTTATTATTTTTGTTAGTGGATGAGTTATCCCTACAGATAGTTTAGTAGCTGGAAGTGTTATATCAATACTTTCTCTTTCTAACTTCATATTTAATTCAGCTTCTTCTAATTTTTCTTTTAAGAAAGATATTTTTTCTTCTACATAATTTCTAAGTTCATTTAGAGATTTACCAAATGCTTTCTTTTCTTCTACACTTAAATCTTTCATTAAACTAGATAGTTCAGTTACATAACCTTTTTTACCAAGATATTCTACTTTTAAATCAGTTAGTTCTTTCATACAAGTTACGTTTTTAAGTTTTACTTCTAATTCATTTTTTAAATTTTCAATTTTTTCATTAGTATTCATGCATCATACCTCCTAATAAAAAATTTATCTATAAAATAAGGACGAAAACTCCGTGGTACCACCTTACTTCATAGATAATTCTATGCACTTTATTTCTCTTAACGTGAGATTCCCGTAAAAACTAAAAGAGTGAATTCATAAAATGTTATTATTAGTTTACACCAACCACTAACTCTCTATTAATAACTTATTTTATTACTACTTTCTTTATTATAGTTTTTTCACTAACGAGAACATTATATCATATTTTTTTTATAAAATCATTTTTTTTAAAAATTTTATTTAAATTTCAAAAATATTAGTAATATTTAGTTATAAATCATTAAAATTTTTCAATTATTTCATCCATTACCTTTTCTCTATTTTTTATAAAATTATAAATTTGATTATAATTATCTTCATTACTTTTTGGTAAATTAGGCCATCTAATTAAATTATTATTATATACTTTATCAGATACTTGATTTTTAAATTGGTTAAATAATTTAATTACATTATCAGAAGTTAATATAGTTGTTCTTAATTCATTATATCTTACTTTAATTTCATCTCTATAATTATTTAATATTCTTGTCCATAAAAGCATTTCATGTGGTGTATTTGCAACAATTGTGTTATTAGTATCAATTGATGGTAGCATAATATCATAACCATAAAAACCCATTGTTGGAGCACCATTCCCAAATGTAGAATCCAAATCATATGCAGATGGGAACCAAATTTTACTATCAAAACTTGCCCATAACATATTTTTTGCACTATTATCTGATGCACATATATAATATATATATATTAAATAGTCAATAGATGCATCAATATCTAAATAATTACCTATACCATCTTTAAATGCCTTACCATCATTATTTATTGTAAAATTAATAAGAGCATTTATACTATTCTCTACTTCTTCATCAGTTTTATTTCCTGTATAAATTGTTTCCCATCCAGTATCTGGATCATTAAAATCAACGGTTTTTTTGAATAGAGAATCATCTTTCCAACTATCATCTGCAATTAAAAACTCATTATCATTTTTCATATTAAATAAATTTTCATCTTTTGCAGTATTAAATGTATATAATCCATAATATTCATCATTAATGTATAACTCTACTGGATAACCATCTATTGCGCCACCATTTACTAAAGCAGTCAATCTACTATTAACATTTTTTCTACTTTTAACTACTTGTCCCCATAATTTAGCAGATACAATATTTCTTGCATGAGTATAGTCAACATAGTTAGCTTTTAATACATATTTATTTCTTAAATCCCAGTTATTTGCTGATATTTTATATTTATTATTATAATTTTCATCTTCAAATAATTTTATAGTATAATTCTTTTTTTCATATGCAATTGAAGAACTACCTTGCCATTTTAAAGTTGCATATTTTTCAAAATTAAGATTTGTTCCAGAATATTTAACTTTTAATTTAACTTCATTTTCTTTAGAAATATTGGACATATCACCAGTTAAATAAATTTTATCTAAATTTTTATTTTCATTTGTAGTTTTATCAATTTTGTACAATAATGGAACACTATTATAATTAAAAACAAAAGATATTGATTTATTTTCAGGACTGCTATAAAGACATATATTTGTTCGTTCATTATTATTATAATCGATTTTAATAAAATTTTCACTTTGAGTAAACAATTTAGGATTTTTTATAATAATATTATCAAAGTTAACTTTTACATCATAACATTTATTTTTTTCTAAGTTTTTAAAATCATAATTTTGTTTTGTAGATGTATTATAAAATTCTATATTAAAATCCAACTCCATATTACTATAGAAATCAATTTTAACTCTCGGATTTTGATTATCATTTTTATTTTCATATATTACTTCAGCACCTAATGCTTCTGTAATAAATCTAATTGGTACATATAATTCATCATCTATTTTTAGTGGTTTTACATCTCGTGATGTTTTTGTTTTACCAAAACTAAAATTTAATGAATTTGGTGTTATTAAAACTGAATTATATTCATTACTTTTATAAACATATTCTGTTCTATAATAAACGTCATCCATTTTTTCATATGTTCTATTTAATATTATTTTTTCATTATCTGTATCAATAATTTTACAAACATTCAAATCACCAGAACATAAATCATCTAATTTAACATAAGTTCTCCATTTATTACTAAGGAAATTTTCAAGTTTTGTTTCTTTTCCTTTTATATAAATGTCTAAAGAATTAATTGAATAAATCACTTGATTATTATCAATTGTTTGTCCTACTTCTAAAGCATATGCTTTATTAATACTTAGAACAAAAATTAAAAAAAATAAAACAAAAATATTTTTTTTCATATTTTCACCCACCAATACTTTCATTTGACATATCTATTCTGCACTCACTATCTTCCCAAATATAAGGGTTACCTAATTTATTACATGCATTTTCATTTTCTATATTATTTATATCAATTGATATAATTGTTTCATCATTTGGATTTAAAAATATATTTAAACACGAATTATCAACATCATTATTAACTAGTGACATTATAAAAAGTACAAGTGTAGAAATAAAGTATATTGCAACGCCTAATATTAATCTTTTAATAAATAAAGTAAGATTTTTTTTATTATTAGGATCTATAAGTCCTTTTGTTAAATCAATTGTACCATGAATTATAATTAATAGTGGGATAATTAATTTTATAAAATTGAAAATATTTCCTAAAAAACTAAATATTTTGTATCCAACACTACTATTACATAAATTTACAGCTAATATATTATTCATCATTTTTCACCACGTTTATATTTACAATATTTGATTTTACATCATCTTTAGTTTTAATATATATTGATGTTGTACCAATATTTTTTGCATATATTTTATTATTTTTAATCTCTATTATATTATTATCTGAAATTATAAACTCTATTTTTCTATTTTTATTATCATTAAAAGTATATTCAATATTTAAATATGAATTTTTATATAAGTTAAATTCATTTTGATTACTAGGCGAATATATTACATACCCATATGAATCACTTGGCATATATAAATCTAAATATACTTCATAATTTTTTCTATTTAAATAAAATATTAAAATAACAAATATTATTAAAATTATTCCAATTATATAAACAAGATTTTTATTTTTAAAAATTTTTAAAGTTTGATTTTTCATATTATCACGTATAATCTAATTATGGTCAAAAAGACCAATATTAGATCCCTTTCTATTTATATTTTGACATATACTTTTTAGGGTTATAATATTTAAGCACTGTGGATTTGTATCTATTTTACTACAGCTTTGACTGGTTAAGGTGACAACTACCACGGGCTTTTATTTTTATTGGTAATTAGTTAGTTAACGCTTTGACGTTTTATATCCTACGTGAATACATAAATAGAAGTCTTGTGTTTAAAACAAACAGTGCATTAAAAAACTAATTTGGAGGTGTTTTTATTATGTATTTTGCTGGTATTGAACCTAGTATATCTGAATCAGGAATTGAATCTCACACAGGAAAAATGGTTAAGCCGGTTCTGGACATTTAAGATATCATTTACTTAATGCCGCAGAAATGGTGATGATGCATGAACCTATATTTACAGAATTCTATTATAAAAAACGTAACGAAGGTAAATCTCATAGAGTTGCATTATCACATGTAGCTAAAAAACTTGTTAGAATTATTTATAAATTAGAATCTGAAAACATTAAATTTAATCGTAATTATTGATTATTATTTGTCATATAGCGAACGTAGTGAGTTCATTTTACTATTGACAAATAATATCAATAAATATAATTTTTATTCAAATAAAGCTCTGCTTTATTTGTTATCTACTACTTCAAAAAATGAATTTTTTGAAGTCCTTTTGCGTGACTTAATATAATTTTTTTTGTTATTTCTCTATTGACTTATTATAGTTAGTCACCTATTAAAGATTATATATTATATTTTAAAAAAAGAAAAGAGGATAAATTATTGAAGTTTCGGTATTTTACAAAAAAATTATAACAAAAATATATAAAATTGTAAAAACATAACATTTTAATTCAAAACATCTAATATTTTAAATATTAATTCATGCCAATATAGAACATCTTTAAATGTTCTTTTTATTTACTA
>JAFSEX010000044.1 GCA_017435465.1 Bacilli bacterium | reverse complement strand
GTAGTGAAAATCCATACAGCACAGAAAATATTTCGGCGTATTTAGGTATTAGTAAAATTCATTATAAAAGATTAGAAAATGAAAATGATAAATGCAAATATATAACACTTGATAATTTAATAAAAATTTCATATATATTAAGTAAAAAATTAGATGATTTCTTGAAAGATTAAGCAAAAAATACACGAATTTGCTTTTTTTATGGTAAAATATAAGTGAATTGTGGTGGTAGTATGGTTCTTAATGAATTAAAAGAAAGATACGAGAAGAATAATGAGATCAAATTTAAGTTATTTAGTTTAGAATACATTATTCAAAAAGTGGATGATAAAGTGGTAATATATCCTTTGCTTTATTCTAATAGGAAGAGTGTATATTCATCTTTAGATGAAGTATTAAATTATTATACTATCTATAATGAAAGTATTATAGAAAATATAGATAGGGTAATTTTATTATAATTTTGATATAGCCAGCAGATCTATAAAAAGATTTGCTTTTTTTATGATATAATAATTCTAGATTAATTTAAAAGAAATTATTTATCTTGTGAAAAAAAGGTGTAAAGTTATGAATAAAATTCAAGAAGAAAAAACAATTGAACAACATAGGAAAGAAGCCTTTGTTGAATATGCTAGAACTACTAACGAATTAAAAAGGGAAAGAAAAAAGAAACAACTGATAATGGTTATAATAATTGTTCTGGTAATTGTAATAATAAAAATATTTTTTGGAACTATTGAATTATATAACATTTTTGGTGCTTCCCCATCAAAAGCTAGGTATTACAATGTAACTGTAAACAATAAACAAGTGGCTGTATCATATATATCAACACATAAAATACCTATAATTCCTTTTTTAGTTAATTTCAACAGCGTATATTTAGGTAGTAGTCTTGTTGATGAAAATGATGTTGGAAGTTATTATGCTGATGATTCTAAAGAATACATAATAGATGTTAATTCTTATAGTTGTTATTATCAAGATATTCAAACAGAGTGCAAAAATAATCAACAGGAAATGAAAAAAAACAATGATGAAAAATATTCGTTATTAACTATAACAAGAATAACGAATCCTCATGAAGTTGTTTACCAAGGAAATATGGTTGAAGATATAGCACCATTTATAACTAAAAAAGGTCAATATCATGTAGAAATAACAGCTAAACATGGATTGGTTGAAACAAAAATGTATTTCAATTTTGAAAATTATTAAAATTTTATAATAAAATATATTCGGGTGGTGTCAAGATTTATGTTTTGCTTGCTTTTATTGTGATTAAAGATGACTTGTGATATAATATATAATAAGGACGGAAGGGGTATGTATTTCTATGATAGAGTTTAAAAATGTATCTAGGACTTATAAAATTAGTAATAAAAATAAAGTCCTAGCACTTAAAGATATAACTTTTAAATTGCCGAATAAGGGTATGGTTTTTATTTTGGGAACTAGCGGAAGTGGTAAATCTACTTTACTAAACTTATTAGGATTATTAGATAAACCAACTTCTGGGGAAATAATTGTAGATGGGAAACTAGCACACAAATTTAAACAAAAAGAAATAGATTATTATAGAAACACATATGTTGGTTTTGTTTTTCAAGAATACAATTTATTAGAAAATTTTAATGTTAATAAGAATATAGAAATTGCTTTGGATTTGCAAAAAAAGAAAAAGAATCAAAATAAAATTGATGAAATTTTAAACAAAATTGGTTTAACTGGTTTAGGAAAAAGAAAAATCAAAGAATTATCAGGCGGTCAAAAACAAAGAGTAGCCATTGGTAGAGCTATTATAAAGAACCCTAATATGATATTAGCAGATGAACCTACAGGAAATTTAGATAGTGAAAATAGTGAACAAATATTTAATTTATTAAAAGAGATATCTAATAATAAATTAGTTGTTGTAGTAACACATGATATTGAATTTGCAAATAAGTATGCAGATAGAATTATAGAAATAAAAGATGGACAAATTGTAAACGATACTAGCAAGGATGAACAAGATTTTAATTTACAAAGTTTTTCGTTAGTAAAATCAAGATTATCTTTGTTAAAATCAATTTCATTATCAGTTTCAAATTTGAAGAAAAAGAAATTAAAACTTGTTATTATAACTTTATTACTAACTATATCATTTACAATGTTTGGATTTTTTTCTCAGTTGACAAAATTTGACATAGATAGAACTCACGCTGAAACGCTAATTCAACAACAAGAATATCAAGTTGAAATTAATAAAAAAATAAAAGGAAAAAACTTTACTACTGCTTCACCAGTTATAACTTTTACTAGTGATGAAGTTACAGAAGTAAAAGATAAATTAAATAAAAATGTAATTAAAGTTAGTAAAGCTGTAGAAGATAATTCCTATTTAGAAATGAGATTTGCATCAGAGTCTAATCCTAATAATACTGACACTAAAAATTATGCCTATTATGAATTATACCCATCTTATACTTTGTTTTTAGATTATGATTTAGAAAGATTAAGTTCTCTCAAATTAATAGGTAGAATACCAAATAATAATAATGAAGTCATTATAAATAAAGTATTAGCAGATTTTATTCTAAAAAATGGTTTGTTAGTTTGGGAAACTGATAAAAACGGAAAATTAATTGAAAGTAATTATTATCCAACAACATATGAGGACATAATTAATGATAATAAAAAAATAGTTTATGGTACAAGCTACTTGATTATTTCAGGTATCATTGATGAAAATATGGATAAATATGAATCTTTAAAAACAACTTTAAGTGATGATATGATAATAGAACCAACTGACTTATATAAAGAATTTATAGTAAAATATGGTTCTAAAATGTCTGAAGTAATTGTAACTAATGATTTTTTTGACAATATTACATTAAAGCCGAATAATGTTATGCCAATAGATTTTTATAAATTATCTTATATATTTGGAGAAAAACAATTTTATCCAATGACAAATACAGCAACTATTAATAAGAAAATAAAAGTGTATAATGGAACTAAAGTTGTTGAAATTGAAGATTTACAATCAAATGAAGTCATATTAGGTGTAAATATGTTAGATGAATTATTTGATGGAGAATATTCTAAACAACTTTTGGAATTATTACAACAAAAAAGAAGTGATTATGAATATCAAGTAAAAGTAAGAGAAGAAAAAATAAAACAAATAGAAAAAGAATTAGAAACAAATCCAGATTATATTTATGAATATCCACCAGAAATAAAAGAAATAGATTTTGATAAATTAAAAAAAGATTTTACTTATAAATATATAAATGATAAGCAAATTATTGGAAAGACAATTTCCGTAGAGGTAAATGACTTATTTTTAAGAATTCAAGATCAAAAGACAAAAAGATACAATGATTTTACAATAATTGGATATTCAGAAGAAGAAGTTCACAATTATTATTCAAAGGACTCAGTATTTAATAATTATATGAGAGAAAATTCAGAAACAATTTCTATTTATTTTGAAGAACATGAACTAAATCAATTGGAAAAGATATTCAAAGAATTTCCTAGTCAAGGTTCAAAATATATTTCTAGAACAGTTTATTCATCAACAATGGATACAGTAAAAAAAGTTGTTGATAAAGTCTCAACAATTGCTACTTACTCTGCTATTTTTTCATTAGTTTTTTCAATAATACTATTTATGTTTTTTACATTGACTAGTGTTAATAGCAATAAGAAAAGTATAGGTATTTTAAGAGCGTTAGGAGCTAAAACAAGCGATATTTATAAAATATTTTATTTGGAAAGTTTCTTGATGGGTTTTTTTGCAATGATATTGTCATCAATAGGATGCTATTTATCTGTAGTTGTAGCTAATAAATTAATTTCATCTAATTTATTTGTTAATGTTTCGCCTATAATATTTAAACCAGATATTTTGATTCTTCTATTTATAGTTTTAATTATTTTAACTACTATATCATTTGTAATACCAATATTTAAAATTACAAGAACAAAACCAATTGATGTTATAAATAATAAATAACAATTAATTATTGAGCAGATCTATAAAAAGATTTGCTTTTCTTATGGTATAATATAACTGACAGATAAATAGTAATTTGTTTGTTAGGAGGAAAATATGAAAAAGAAAAAATTATTATATTCAATATTATGTGCTTTAGGAAGTGGAACAATAGGATTTTTTGCAAATCAATTGACAGAAGTATATGGATGTGTATTATTTGGTCTTGGCGTAGCATTAATGGTTTATTCAATTTTTAATTTAAATAAATAGTAATTTGTTAAGGAGCTAAAATTAAATGAAAAAAATTATAAAGATTATTATTCCCTGTATAATAATGTTTTCATTAATATATCTGTGGAGAGATGGTAAAGATATTTTAAATGGTTTGTTTGTAGCATTTCCAATTATGTATATATTATTAGGATTAATAAGTAGTGATAAAAAAGAATTGTTAATATGTCTAATAGCATTATCAATAACCTTTTTAATACCAATTAATTTATGGTTTCATATGGGAACTTGTATTGGTTATATAATTATTTATTGTATTTTAAGCTACATTAGTTATTTAATAAAAAGGAAGATAAAAAAATAAAACAAATTACAATTTTTAAAGGAGATATATTATGGGAGAATTTATAATACAAATAATAATAGGTTTAATTATAATAATTATAGGGATATTGAATATGAAAGGAAACATATCTTTATTACATTCTTATCATAGAAAAAGAGTAAAAAAAGAAGATATAATACCTTTTGGAAAAAAAGTAGGAATAGGAAGCATAATTGTTGGAATTACAATAGTACTAGCAGGTGTATTCACGATTTTAAATTATACTCATATAAGTAATGTAGTATTAAGCATAGGAATTACAATGGGAATTACTATAATATTTTATGCAATGTTTAAATATAATAAGGG
>JAFSEX010000043.1 GCA_017435465.1 Bacilli bacterium | reverse complement strand
ATCATTACATAAGTCCATTACTTTATCTAGAATTTCATCCATATCTCCTATTACTCCTTTTAGTTCTTCAGAATTTTCACTTAATAAGAATTTACTTACTTTTTCTAATTTTGTTAATTCATTTACATCCTTATTATAACACTCTTCTTTGATTACTTCAAGGTTAACATTATGAATCTCTAATAGTTCTATTTCTTCATCAGTTTCTATATCTTTTAACTTTAAAATTTGTACTTTTCTATTTTTAGGTTCATTATATTTATTTAGATTTATTTGTATATGTTTCTTAATTTTTTTAAATTGTTCTTTTCCTTTACCACTTACATATTGTTTTCCTATTAATGTTGTTATATAACTAAAATTTCGGTTTTTTATTCCATTCCAAAATATATTATTCATTTCTAAATTTATTACTACATCATTTAATGTTACTATTATATCTGTATCATACTTATAATCATTAATGTTATCTATTTTTAAACTAGTATTTAAATGTATTATATTATCATATACAAGATTATATTCTATATCTAAATAATTACTTAAGAAAAAAGATAATATGTCTTTATTTTCAATTCTTCCAAATAGTTCTTTAAACATTGTATTTGATGTAAGTGGTATAATTTTTGTATTTATCATTTTATCAATCCTTTCTTGTTGTAGTAACAAAATATCACACCTATTTTTAATTATCAAATTGATGTTTTTATATATTTAAAACAATAATCTTTCAAATATAAAAAAACAATTATAGAAATTTTTACTTTCTATAATTGTTTTATTTTAATTTTATAAAATTTGTGTTTTTTTAATAATTATAAATTCCATGAATTTTTTGTCTTTCTGTTTCTGTTAGATTATCTACTTCCCATTCATCATCTACTTTTGTTAATGTTAGTTCTAAGGTATATTTTACTTTAGTATCAGCCTCTTCTAGTTTTTGAAGTTTATAATCAGTATATTTCTCCTGAGAAAATTGATTGGCATCATCTAAAAATTCATTTTCATGTTCATCTAAATAAATTTCTGCTTCACTCATTGCTTTAGATAAATCAGTAACTTGAATTTCAACTTCTACAATTGCATTATCTCCATCAATTGTTTCATCCTTAATAGTATAACTTAAATCTTTATATTGTTTTTCTAATAATTTCTTATATCTACTTCTTTGTTCGTCATTTAAATTTTCTTCAGTATCAATAACTGTATTTAAATCATCTTTAACATCATCATCCATAGTTTGATATTTACTCATTAAATCTTCAACTTGTTTTGTAGGATTATTATCAATTTGATCACATCCTGTAGTTAATATCAAAAATACACCTAAAAAACTAATTAATATTTTTTTCATAAAAATTCCTCCTTATTACTATTATTTGGAAAAATTTCTAAATTTATACACACTATTAAAATATTCCTTTTAACATATTTGAAATTGCTGAATATATATATGAAATTCTATACCAAGTTGCATAATCTACTACACCAGTTACAGGTAAATCAAAAACTGTTTGAAAACTTCTAACTGAACTTGCTGTTTGTTCATCATATATTCCATTTGGATTAGTTATTTGTGGAATTGCTGGATAACTACCGTGTATTTTATTTAATTCATTTTGTAATTTTTGTACTTCCGATCCACATGCGCCAATACTTAAATTATAACCTGGAAATGATGATGGAAACAAATTAACTATTTCAGCATTATCTAATGTTATGTCATTCCCATAATAATATTTTAAAATTTGTAATGCATTATATCCTTGATCACCTAAACTTTTACTTCCCCATTGACTTAACCAACCATTTCTAACTACATCTATTCCATCACTATAATGTGCAAGATATGGATAATTTTGATTTTGATATCTTATATATGTTGTAAAATATTCATCTACTACGTCTGAAATAGTATTGAATATTGTTCTATTTGGTGTATATTTTTGATCATAATTAGTTGTTGATGTAATTGTAAAATTATATCCTTTAGATGGATACCACTCAGTATAAATACGGTTCAATACAAAAGATACTATCGCATGGATATTAGCTTTTAGTGTTTCATATGGCCATGTTGGGTATACTTCACTAGATGCGACATTTTTAACATAATCAGGAAATGATACAACATAGTTAGGTGCAGAAGTATTAGTTGGAATTCCATCATGTACTATTATATATTCTGGTACAATTACTTTATTTAATACTTTGGGATAAATTGTTGGTTCATTATTTTCTAATTGTGGTGGATATTCTGCCCATAAGGTTGGTTCTTCAATTTCTTCAATAGTTTCTATTTCTACATCACTACTTTGTGGTTTTAAAAATACATTTTGATAAGATATAGTTTCTGGGAATATTTCTACTCCTTCTATTATTTTTGGTTCCATACCAAATTTTGTTACAGTTATTTTATATTCACTAAATGGCTTTATTTCAGTTTGTGGTTCTAGTGAATATTCCACATCAGGCGCACTAAGTTCTATTTGATTGGTTTTGCCCGAAATATTTGAAAGTAAATTTATATTAGTATTTTTCCCTTCTACCTTAACATTCGCACCCTCTAGAGGTTGCGCAACATTATCAACATAAATGTTGACAACTAAGTATCCTACTGCCAAGATTATCACCCTTTCATAATATTTTATATGCGAAAGTATATTACATAATTCTAAATTTTATAAATATACTTTATTGTGAGGTGTATAAAAATGAATAATTTTTTTAGAGTTGAAGCCTTTCCTATTTTAAAAGAGGGCGATAATGGTTCTGATGTTATTATATTACAACAAAAATTAAAAGTTTTAGGATTATATGATGCTTCTATTACTGGAAGTTTTGATTATTATACCAAACTTATTGTAAAACTTTTCCAAGAACAAAATGGAATTGATGTGGATGGTATTGTGGGTATTGATACTTGGAAATTATTAAATAATATGACAATTAATGATTTAAGACAAGAAAGCAATTATCCAACATTAAGAATTGGTGATACAGGAGAATATGTAAGAACTCTTCAAACTAGATTATCAAATTTAATGTATTATGACGGTGAAATAAATGGAACATTTGATACTAAAACCGAAAATGCTGTAAAAACTTTTCAATTAAATAATAATTTAACTGCAGATGGAATTGTAGGAAGATTTACTTGGTCAGCACTAGAAACTCTATATTCTCCACTAGCTATATGTGGTAGTGATAATGATTCAACTGTAAATACAATATATATTGTAAAAAAAGGAGATACCTTATATAGTATCTCAAAAAAATATAATATTTCCATAAATCAATTAAAAACTTTAAACAATTTATCTAATAATACAATTTCTATCGGTCAACAATTATTAATCCCTACTACTAATACTGAAAATACATACACAGTTCAAAGTGGTGATACTTTGTATAGTATTGCTAAAAAATTTAATACTACTGTTAATGAATTAAAAGAATTAAATAATTTATCAAGTAATTTAATATCTGTTGGTCAACAATTAAAAATACCTTCACCAATTAATACTAGTAATATTATTTATACTGTTAAGCGCGGAGACACACTATATAGTATTGCCAAAAAATATAATGTTACAATAGATGAAATTAAAAATCTAAATAATTTAACTAACAATACAATATCTATTAATCAACAATTATTTATTCCAACTACTTCAAATATTACAACATATACTGTAAAAAGTGGAGATACACTTTATAGTATTGCAAAAAGATATAATACTACTGTTGATGAAATTAAGACTTTAAATAATTTAACTAGTAATAGCTTATCAATTGGTCAGCAACTTAAAATACCAAGTTAAAATAGTACTGAAAAAATTCAGTACTATTTAATTTTTAATATTATAATTATAAAAATTTAAATATTTATTTACAAAGTGCTTTATCTGAAGCATCGATATCTAGGTCAAAGTCAGCATAACACGTAATAGAAACATATGTCTCTGTTCTAAGAAAAATATCTTTATTTTTAGGGCTATTACAACATGCTAATAATGATTGACTACCGCTATCAGAATTGGAATTTCCTTTGTTTTTAGCCGCTTTAAATAAATTGTTAACACATTGCGCTATAACTTCATGAACTCTATACCCTTGAACATCTTCATTAAAAGTGGATTTAATTGTTCCAGGAAGAGTACCATAAGTAAGTAAATATTCAATATTACCTGTATTTGATCCTCTTTCAAGTGCCAATACATTAATCAAATGTATTTTGCTCCAAGTTTTTTCATAATCTGATTTGAAAAATCCAGCCTGTAACCAAAATGAATTTTGGTCAGCATTATTGTATTTAATATAATTATATAAAGGTTTACTGTTTATTGTCATATTCGTTAAATATTCATCTTTCACCTTAGTCCTTTTTGAAGAACTTTTATTTGCTTTAATCCAACTATCAATTAATGTTTTATTATTAGAACATCTATCTAGGGCAATTTTTGCAACACCTTTATTATATTCTGTCAACTGGTCTTTATACATAAAACCACACTTATTTTTTTCATCGTTATATTTTACAATATACCAATTTTCTAATTTTCTTTTATACTTATCAGCAATTACTTGACATTGTTTTTTATTTGTTTCATTTTTTGTAGTTGAACATAATTCACCATATACTTTTACGCCTTGATTACGTTTACTAATTACATTAGTGTTTAAATCAGAATAATTTGCATTTGTTCCAGTAACCATATAATGATCCAATTTACTAGTATCGCAATCAAATCCTTTTCCAGTATTACTATTTTCTATAACAGTTTTTGAAATCCATCCACATTTTGTATTATCAGAAGGAAGTTTAACCATATACCACTCTCCTTCTTCTTTGACAGCCGATAATTTTGTTCCTGAATCTGCTACTGATTCAATAATACTTTTACTTCCATTAGCAGTACTTGCTTCATTTCTTATATTAACATTTGATCCTTTTGTTTTAATTGATTTATTCAAATTACCATCACAAGTAACTGGTGTTACAGGAGTATTATTATCATCTGTAGGACTACCTCCTCCACCAACTACAGAGCCACCTCCATTGCCTCCGCCATCATTTGGTATTGTTTCAGTTGATTCATCGGGAACATTTTCCTTTTCTTTGAAAAGTACAGTATAAGTATTATTTTTTACATACAACATTCCTGTATTGTTATTGTCTGAATTTGGAACAAATACCCCTGTTTCTTTTTCTTCACCAGAAGATGTTTTATATTTTATTTTTACCCCTTCACCTTTTGATTTATCAAATTCTTCAACCGTAAATTGATTGTTTTCATCAGGCCCTTTTGCAGTATATCTTGTTTCTCCTTGTTCTACTTCTACTGATGTTATTGTTTCTTTTTCAACCTCTTCATTAAATGTAACACTATATTTTATTGATGTCCCATCTTCTGCTACTACATTAAATGTTTGAATGTTAGAATTTGGTATTAATTTATATCCATCATCTACTTTT
>JAFSEX010000042.1 GCA_017435465.1 Bacilli bacterium | reverse complement strand
TGATGAAGAAGTAATATTGTCTAATGTAGCAATTTCTTCACTGGATAATATACCAGATGATTTTAAATATTCAATTTTTCGGCCAAGTTCAATTTTTCTATTTTTAATATAATCATTTCTTGAAGTTAGTGTATCAAGATACATATCATAAACTTGTTGTCTTATTGCTACAAACTGTTCTTCTGTTAATTCAGTAGTATTTAAAGAAAGTCTTATATTTGTTATTTTTGATAAAGCATCTTGTAATTCTTGTGGATTGTTTGCACCTGCAATTAACATTAAGTCTATATCTTGATTATTCAAAGTAATACCATTAAAAGGCACTTGTAAATCTTGTAATTGTTTAGCTTCTAACATTTTTGAATAATTTTCTAAAAACTCTTCTAACAAAATATTTATTTCTTTTTGTATTTCTTCAATAGACTTATCAGAATTTGTAAATCTATTAATTACTTTTGATAATTGATTCTCTGTAATTTTAATACCATTTCTTGCAAGTTGTTGTCCTATATTTGTTATATAAGTTTCAACGTATTTATTTTTTTCTTCCATTAATACCACTTCCTATATTACATTTGTACTCTAAGAATATTATAGCACAAATATTTTTATTTTTATCATATACATACACTTATATTTCTATTTCTTCCTCGATTTCATCATCCAATTCTTTAAACCAACCTAATTCTTCATCCCAAACTATTTCATTGTTTATAAGTTTATCTATATTATTTAAAATAGAATACTTTAAATAACCATATTTATTTTTAATTTTATTGCCATTCTCATCGTTAAAATCTCTTTCTAGTACTCTTGGTATAATATAGTGAATAATCATCAGTAAATCTCTTAATTCGTGTTCCTGGAGTAGTTTTTCAAATAACTTATCATAATAATAAATTTGTGAATCAGTTTTAAGTATATACCCACGATCTATTAAGTCTATAGTTAAATAATTATGATTATCTTTAAAAATATTAGAGGATTTGGTTTTATCGCCTTTATCTATTTGTTCTTTAGTACTTTGTTTATTAGTATTTTGTTGTGTATTAAATTCAACACCTTGAAAATCAAGGTCTAGGTTTTCCATATCTTGCTTTTGGATACCTGGTTCTAAACGTGGTTCTTCAAAGATATTATAAACATATTCAATTCTTTTACTTTTTGTTTTATTAGCATACATCTTTTCAATTATTAAATAGTCATTTTCTTTTAATTCATTTAATGCAGTTCTTAAAGATGTTTTACTTTCTTTACAATTTGCCTCTAATCCTGCTAGTGAATAGTCCCAATCTTCTGGCAAAGATAACATATAAGAAAGAAGTCCTTTTGCTTTCAAACTTAGATTTTTATTTTGTAGATGGTGATTACTCATAATTGTATAATTTTGTATTTTTTGAACTTTAAATACAGCCATTCGTATCACCCTTTCTTAAATTTTAATAGAAAAAAATCCTAATTTCTTAGGATTCTAAATCAAATATATTTTCTTCAAATATTTCTTTAAATGGTTTAACAAAATATTTCCAATTGTCAGGTACTTTGTCATTACCACTTTTTACATAATCAATTCCATTATAATAGGTACATTTTAATATCCAATAGTATTTAGTATACTCATAAGTAAGACCATAATGGCCATTCCATAAATTTGGTTTATATTTTTTGAAAGAAACAAGTATTTTATTTCTATCTTTAATTGTTAAAGTTTTTTCTTTTATAGTTATCCAATTAATCTTTAAAATATATTGTGGATTATCTTTATCACTAAAATCAAAGATAAATCTATAATAGTTATTGTTAATACAAATAATAAAATTAATAATAGAAATATCTATAGTGTACATAACTTTTCTCGATTGAAAACTATTATTACAATTTTTACAATAACGATTAGGTAAATGACTTATTAATCTGTCACCATCAAAATCATACTTATTAAAACCTTTACGATAACTAATATTTTTACCAATATCATGTTGGCCTATATAATTCTTTTTATCTTTCTTTTCTCCTAAATACCCATATGCAATATTAAATGTATTTTGACTATTACAAAATGGACAATTGGCTTTTCCCATTTAATTCCTCCAATACTAGCAAGTTTTTAAACAAAAAAGCCTTTATTTATAAGTTTTCCCCATATGTCTATTATTGGTATAATCATGGGTGAATTTTTAGTATCTAAAAAAGGTATTGGATACTTAATTATGTATGGTTCACAAATATTTAATTTAAGTCTTGTTATGGGTGGAGTTATTTTACTTGCTATTGTTGCCACTATAATGTATTATGCGGTTTATGCAATAGAAAAACTAGTTATCAAAAACTAGTTTTTTACTTATTATTTATTAACTCATAACTAGAAACAAATATATTATAACTATTATATTTAGAAATATCTGGATCATTTCTTTTACAAATTATTATACCTATTGTCATATTGTGAAAATCTTTCTTTATTTCTGTATCATAATATTTTACATAGAATTCTAATTGTCCAATATCTTTTATATCTAATTTATTTATTTTTAGTTCCAACAACACATAACAATTAAGTTCAATATTAAAAAATACTAAATCAATAAACCTATAATTATTTCCAACTTTTATTCTTTTCTCACTACCCACAAAACTAAATCCACAACCTAGTTCTAAAAGAACTTTTTCAATACTTTCTAAAATATATTTCTTTAATGCTTTTTCAGTTAATTTATCTAAATTTTTATTTCCAATACTAATTAATATTGGATCTTTAATCATATCTAATATAGTTAAATTATTAGTATTATTATCATTAGTATATTTTAACTTTATATTATCTTTATCACCAATTAATCTCTCATAAGAATTATTTTTAATTTCTTTAATTAATTCTCTAACACTTAATCTGTTTTCAATAGAAAGGTTAATATAATAGTTTCTTTTTGATTCATTTTTAATAGGTAATATATATCTATAATGACTCCAGCTCAATAGGTGGCACACTGTGCCACCTTTTTCAAAACATAAATATAAATCTCTCATTCTTTTCAAGTTTGAAATATCATAACCCTTACCATATTCTTTAGTTAGGATAATAGAATATTCTTTAATTAATTTATCCCCATATTTAGCACGTCTCTTACCACCTTGTGCTTCTACTAATAATTTACCAATATTAAAATAAGTAATTAGTGTATGATTATTTACACTAATTTGCTGTTTTTTAATTTCTACAATATTATCTTCAATCAATGTTTTTATGTTATTTAAATATTTATCATTCATAAGTATCACCAGATATCATGTTATCATAAATGTAAATATTATAAAAATCGATAAAATTATATATTTGAACTAAATAACAATTAGAAATATAAGTTTCTATTGATAAATATTATATTTTTAAATTAAATAGCTGTTATAATTTATTAATTTTATTATAATTAATTAAATTTCTATATCATCAAATAATGAATATACTGAACATCCTAATATATCATCAAATTCTTTCTTTAATTTTTGTGCCTCTGTAATATGATAAACCGTATTCTCATGACAACCTCTACGAATCATAATTTCAATTAATCTTTGTTCTAAAATCATTCTTTTTTTAGTACACATTAAATCACATAAATTAATTATTTTTTCATATATTGTATATTCATGATTCTTAATAAATTCAGTTCTAAATGGTATATCAATTGGAATACCACCTGCTGTACACACTACATCATTATTTAAATATGAATGAGTTAAACATATATTACAATATTCATCATCATAACCTAAAGCAGTTGCTTTATCCACATCAAGTCCAAGTCTTTCAGCAATAATTCCAGCAGTTTCTCCAACACATCTTGAATGTTTTATCCAACCCAAATCAGTTGTTGTTTTCTCTGCTTCACATAAAAATTTTAAAGCATCTTTACTAGTTAATTTCATTTATATCCTCCATTTTAATAAAATAATCTCTAAATATCTTATTTCTAAATAAATCATTTACAAAAGTTATTTTATGTTTATCATTCGTCATTTCATAACATCCATTTGATAAAATATTGGGACAACTTATATTTTCACATACAAACCAATCTTTATTTAGAACGTACGCTACTGCACTTAAATCCCAAAGTGTTTTACTAGAACCATATTCATCAGTCTCATCTTTATAATAATGTTTTTTAATATCTTTAAAAATTGAACACAAATATTTTCCAACTTCACTATTATTTAAATAATGTTCTAATTCATATGACGTTGTAACTAAATTTGAAGCAACATTTCTACAAGGTATTACTGTCAATTTAACTTTCGATTCAAAAACAGTTCTAACTGCATCCATATCTTGCCTAAAATTAAATTCCTGATTCTGCTTAGATAAAAAACTATTTCCACCTAACCAAACAACTTCCATTTTATCTATTATTGAAGAATCTTTATTTATAGCCAAAGCAATATTTGTTATTGCGCCAATTGCGATTAAAGTTGTTTTATCATTTTTCTTAACTATTTCAACTATTTTATTTACTGCATCATTATCTTCTTTTGAGTCATTAAAATAATTAATTGCGCCTTTATAAACCTTGTCTTTATATTCACTCATATTCATCATATCCAAAACTTTTAATGTCACTTCATAACTTTTTTCTGTACCTTCTTCAATAGTTTTAGTATTCGCATATCCACTACCTGAAAAAGGTGCGATTGTAATAGCTTCTATATTTAGTTTATCTAGCGATTTCATAAGATAAGTTAGCGCAAATTGATCATCTACTTCGTTATACATATCTGTATCTAAAATTACATTTTTAATTTTATTCATTTCATTAACTTTTTCGTACAATTCACTCCACTCCTTTACCATTGGTAAATCTTTTTTATATATTTGATTATATTCAGTACCCATTAAACATACATTTACTCCATTGTCACGTAATTTTAAACAATTACTAACTACATCATCAAACATTATATCAATTTTATTTTCTATACATTCAGGACTTTTATCTGTAGATTTAGATAATATAAGTTTTGTATAATTAATATTATTTTCTTTTAACCATTCAACAGTTACAGCAAATGGATTATTATAATCCGGATAAACTCTATGTGATATTAAATATATTTCATGACCATCTTCTAACAATTTATCCATATAATATTTAGCGCCATCTCTTACAGGTAATGTTTTCGCAATTCGTTCCATATTGTTTATATAAAAATCTTTTATTTCTTCTTTTGACCAATCAAACATCCCACTTGTTATATGTCTAGCATATGGATTAATTATTCCAATATTTCTTTTATTTTTATCTTCTTCAATAAATTCTTCTAATATAGACTTATCAAAATCAGTTATTACATTATCTATATCTAACCCTATTCTCACATTATCTCCGCTTTCTTTTTAACAATTTAATTATAACAAAAAAACTTGAGAATTGCTATATGGGAATCTCAAGTTAAAGATTTATAAAAATTTTGGAACATTAATCAATTGATTAATGTTCCAATTTAATACTTATTTTTTTCATAAGCTTTTTTGCCTTTTTTACTTACTTTTAATTTTGTATTTTGTGGTTATGTGGTTCCATAATGAATTTATTCCTTATGGTATTAAAGTGGAGCGGAAAGAGCGATCTTTTGTTGCGGCCCCACCAAAGTAACTAAAACTAAAAATCCCAGCAGGATAAGAAGCATTATAACTACCACCGAGGCTAGCCCAAGGACTACTTACATAAACAAAGTAATTATAATCAGAATACCATTTCATAGATTCATAAATTGAATCTCCTAAAATCACCTTTTCTTTTGTTGTAGTACTTTCATTTGTTCCTTGATATAAATCATAATATTTTTCTGTTGGAAATGTTGTAAATCCTGATGATTTACTTGTTTCTGCCCAGTTTCCCATTGTATATTCAAATGTTCCACCACTCATATCATATATTCCATAAATGGTTCCAGTTGTTGAAGCACCAGTTCCTGCATATTGTACCTCTTCGCCTGTACATATTGGGTCAGTTGTTGTACAAGTTTTATTATTATATGAATATGTTCCATATGTTGTTGAGCCACTTGTTGGTGGTACTCCACTACTTCTTCCAGTATATATTTCATCGTTTGTACTATTATAACTATTATTTTTATATATTTCTTTATTTGTTCCAGTATATTTTTTATTTCCCATTTTTCCATATTGACTTTGGGAAAGTATTGCGACTGCTCCCCATTCTGTATTTTTCATCATATGGGTATCAACTGTATTTGATGTTGTATTTAATCCGTATATATTATTTGAATTTGTACTAAATGTTACTTCTCCTGTTGTAGTATCCATTGTTCCATTCGCAAATTTCAAGGATGTTAAAAATTGATTACTTACATTTTGATAATTTAAACTTTCTACGTCTGGTTTTATTATTGGTGTTAAATTTGAAGTGTTACAATTTGTATCACTTTTTGATGAATAACAAGTACTACTACTATCTGTTGCTACACTTCCATCTATACTTGTTTCAAATTTTCCTACCCAGAATCCTGTAATTTCCGCGTCCCATGCTCCACGAGACGTTGTAGTTGAATCATATTCTATATTATCTATATTTCTAAATGCTGGATGTGTATAATAATTTGTATTGGTTCCATCACTTGTTATACCATTTCTATATACTGTTTCACTTACTCCCGTAGTATCAGTTCCACTTTCAAATACTACATCTATTTGCGGTGGTGAGGTCACATTAGAATCACTTCCAATACTACTTGGTATTCTATATTTAAATCTAGGAATCCATACCCACATACTATTTATTACATCCATTGGGATTGGTGTTCCAGCTTCAGCTGTTCTATATGTTGCATCACTTACTGTTACTGCATTTGCCCACATTTGTGTATTGTAATCATACCATGTAGTAGTAGTGTTTGCTACTTCCCATACATCATCTGTATCATTATACACTACTGGTATCATTCCATCTGCTAAAACAGGTTCGTTTGCCAATGATGGCATTACTTGTTCTGATTGTAGTTCCAACTTACCATGGAAATGTTGAGTAATTACATCATTTGGTGCAGTATCACTTATCCACAATCTTAATTCATAAGTTCTAGTCTCACCAGCGATTAATACACCTGAATCTAATACATTATCAGTTACACTTGATAAAAGACTTGTTGAAATTGACTTACTTCCACTCATATTAATTTTAATATTTTCACGTGAAATTAAATTATTAGCGCATCCTTCTGAATCAATTATTGTTTGATCATCAGATAATTTTAAAACGAAGTCAGCATTTACATTACCATTATTTTTAATACTAAATTTATATGCTGTGGTTGCTAATCCATCATTATCACTCAACGGATAGGCACTTGCTAAATTAATTACTCCACCTAGGGTTGGTGATGAATCGTCAATCTCTATTGAATAAGTACCAACTGTTAAAGTTTGATTTTTGTTTGATGATGAATCCCATACAAACGCAGCTAAAGAGGTTCCAATTGCAGCTAATACAGTTACGCATATCGAAATTATAGTAATATTCATTTGTAATTTTATTTCTTTTAATGAAACTTTATTTTTAGTTTCATTACCAAACAAAACATTTTTACTTTTGGTAAATTTGCTAAATTTATTTTTGAACATAATATCACCCGATTCTAAAGTTCCCTACATTATATATTAAATCATATTTAGTGTAAAATGTCTATGTTAAACGTTAAAAAAATTAAGTAATTAAACTTAATTTTTTTAACAATTTATCATAATTATAATTATATTTTTTGTTTTTAATATTATCATACATAAGGTAATTTGCATTATCTATAATATTAATTGTATATCTTGATTTACACTTATTACTTGACAATTCTACAGATAAATTATTTTGTATACAAAAATTTGATAATAATAATTTTTCTTTATCATTTTTTTTGTTACCTATAATTAAAACGTCTACAAGATTATCATTATTAATTAATGTACTATCTACCACATTTAACAATCTTTCTATACCAATCGCAAATCCTATTGATGGAATATTTTTATCTGATAAATAATTTATCAGTGAATTATATCTTCCACCACCACATATTGTATTTGCACATCCTAATTTATCTATATTTGTTTTTATTTCAAATACAGTATTAGTATAATAATCTAAACCTCTTACTAAATTAGGATTAATTACATATTTAATATTTAATTTTTCTAAATATTCTAATACCTTTTTAAAATGTTCTTTAGAATTACTACTTAAATATTTTTCTATTTTAGGTGCCCCTAAAACATAATCTTTTCTTTTATCTTTTTTACAATCTAGAATTCTAATGGGATTTTGTTTATATCTTCTTTTACAATCATCACATAAATCATCAATATGATTTTTAAAATATCTCTTTAAACTTTCCTTATATAATTTTTTATTTTCATATTCCCCTACATTATTTATATATACGGTAACATCTATATTTAATCTTTTAAATATAGTAAGTGCTAAATTTATTATTTGTGCATCCATTAGTGGATCATTACTATTAATAACTTCTACTCCAAACTGATAAAACTCTCTAAATCTTCCTTCATCGAGTTGCTCATATCTAAACATTGGACCTAAATAGTAAAGTTTTGTTATTTCATTATCTTTATACATTTCATTTTCTATATAACTTCTAATTATACCTGATGTACCTTCAGGTCTAAGTGATATATTATAATTTCCTTTATCTTTAAAATTATATAGTTCTTTTGAAATAATATCAGTTGCTTTACCAATACTTTTGTGAAATAGTTCAGTTTTTTCTAATATAGGTGTTCTAATATATTTAAAATTATATTTTTGACATACTTCTGTAATTATTTTTTCAACATATTGCCACTTTATACTTTCATTACCAAATAAATCATAAGTACCATGTTCTTTTGTTATACACATTTAACATTTCTCCTTTTAAAATATTATATGTAAGAAAAAAACGCATATTAATTAATGCGGATATACATTATATAATAAATTTTAAAAAAATGCAAATTAAAAAAGTGGCTCATCGCCACTTAACCCTATTTTAGGGTTCCTTAAATAAAGGAGACTAATAGTATTACATCTAGCAAATACAAATCTTAGTTCACAGTTAAACTATTTTTGTATTTAAAAGTAGTCTGTGTTTGGATACACTATCGTAATACTATTTTGTGTATCCTTTATTATTATGTACAACTTTTAATAAATTTATTTTGCCAGTTCTTTCTATTTCTTCTTCTAATTCACTAGAAGATGCATTAAGGGCCATCCCAATTACAAATATATATGCAAGTAAATATATAAATAACATTAACATTATTAAATTTGATAAGTTTCCATAAACACGTGTATAATTAGAAAAATGTTCTACATAATATGAATAAATTTGTGCAGCAATTACCCATGTAATAGTCGTAAATAAAGCACCATTTGTTACATCTTTGCTCTTAATTTTTTCATCCGGACTTATGGTATATACTACTTTTATATTAAAATAAATAAATAATAATGATAAAGGAATTTGTAAAACATTATATATAATCATTAATGCTTTGTACACATTTTGATTATGAAATAAATTGCTTATAACTTCAATTATTTGAGCACCAAAAATTGGAATAATAAACATAAACAATAATATATCTAAAAATATAAACGTGATTACAAATGCTTTAATTCTATTTTTCAATGGATCACTTTTTCTAATTTTATATAATGTATTTGAAGTAATTATTATTGAATTTGCGCCATTTGATGCAATAAATAATGTAATTATAATTAACACTACTGTACTAAAATTAATTGTACTTTCAGTAAAAGCAGGAATTAAAATTTTACTTATTGATTCTGGAAAAGTTTGATTAAAAAAATTTAACAAATCACTACTTGGAATATTTATTAATGAACCAAAAAAAACAAACAATGTTATTAGTGGAATAATAGAGAGTACAAAGTAGAACGCAATGTTCCCTGGTAGTACTCTCATTTGTGGTTTTTTAAGTATTAATAATATTTTACTTAAAAATATTTCAAATTTATTTTTCACTGTTATCACTATCCTATGATTCTTTATTAGTTCTCATGTCTAGTGTTGCTTCATTAATCGCATCATCAACAAGTTTTATATCATCCATAATCATACTATATCCAAATGCTGCTCCAAATCCATGTGGTAGTTCTTTCATTTCTTTGTACAATTTTCTCATATAATTTATTACATCGTCTTCACTATACCCTATTAAATAAATTAAAAATTCATTACCATCTGTTCTTATTATATCTGAATTTTCTAATTGAGTTCTTATTAATATATTTGCAGCAGCTTTTATTACATTATCTCCTTCTTCATGTCCAAAATTATCATTTATATATTTAATATTATTTAAATCAACTATTACAATTGTTTGAGGATAAATTTTACTATCGTCCCATACTGAAATATTTGTATTTAAATAATTACGGTTTTTTAATGAAGTTAACATATCAATATATCTTAGTTTTTCATCTTTTTTGATCTCTAGTTTTTTCTTTCTTTTTGTAAACATTACATAAAGTAATCCACCTATTATTAATATTGGTAACACAATGTATAAGAAATAATTAATAATTGTTTGTAATACTGTCTCATTTTTAGGATTAATTATCAATGTTTGATATGCATTATTTTTAACACTTTTATAATTTATACTTGAAACATAATAATCAAGTAGATGTGCTAATATTTCATTATCCTTAGAATTTTTAACAATAAAATTATAGTTAATATTCATATTACCTTGATAATTTAAAATAAATTTATCTAACTGTGTATTTTTATAATAATTATAAGTATCATAATCCAGAATTATTATCATATCATCATTTAAATTATCAAGTAATTTTTTATTATTATCAAATGTTTTTATTTGAACTTCCACATTTTTATTAACATAATCTATTAATAAACTATCTTTAAGTATGTAAACTGTTTCACCCTTTAATGATTTTATTGAATCAAATACTCTATTATTATTAACATTTGTTAGTATAACGTATTCTTCATCAAAAACTGATGTTGTTTTATATGCATTATTTATACTATTTGTATTATCAAAGTTATTAAACATAATATCAATTTTATTTTCATTAAAAGCTTTTCTTAATTCTTCTATTGAATTAAATTTTTCATATTCTATTTCAATATCAGTTAAGGATGCAAAACTATTAAAATATTCCCCATTAATTCCAATTAATTGATTATTTACAACATTTTCAAATGGTAAATTTTCTACATATCCATATGTGTAAATTTTACCTTTAAAATCAGCTTGAGATTTTGTAGATATATCTTTACTTTCAAAATATAATTCATTAAATTTATCGCTATAATATTCATTGAATTTTGTGTTTTTCCATAATTCAATATATTTTTTTATAATGTTATTTACAGTTTCATTAGTTTGACTTAATGTTAAAACATAATTATCATATATATCTTTAAAATTATATACTATATAATAATCATTATTTAAAATTATATCTAAATACATATTATAAGGTATTATTATTGTATCCAATTCATCCTTTTTTAATCCGTCTAATAGATCATCAATATTTTCTTTTGTTGTGAATGTTGCTTTTGCATCTGTTAAATAATAAGTAATATCTCCTACTTTATTATTTAAAGTGCCAATATCCAATCCACTAAAATCAGATATTTTATCATATCTTTCATTATTTTTAGATAATGCGATATAATAATCTTGATATACTAATAATTGATTATCATTAATTTTATCAGTTATTTCGAATTTATAATCCTCTAATGAAGGAGCATTACCATGATTATATGATACTTTGTTAAATTCTAAATTGATATCTTTTTCAAAGTCTTCTAGAAAATCAAAAAATATACCTTTTCCTTCGTATCCATATAATGGAACATTATTTAAAACAGCTACATTTATTACTTTGTTTTTATTTTGTTCGACCCATCTTTTTTCTAATGCAGTTAGTGTACTAGTTTTATCAGGCGTAGTTAACACTACATATATTGTTGTTATAAAAGCTATTACTAATATTATTGATCCTAAAATTAGTAATATTTTTTTATTATTTTTTTTCATATTCTACACCTCCTATTTATTGTTAGACCATATAATAGATTCTGATTTTTTATTTTTATATCCAATTATTGTTTTTACTTCTTCACCGTTTTTTCCAGTTATAAATATTTGAAAATCATAAAAACTTAATTGTTCTTCACTAAAATTAGTAAATATTTCAGGAATCTTATCTGCAATTTCATTTAATTCGGTTTCATCTTTTAATGTTAATACTACATTATACAATTTTCCTTTTAAATTAATTTTTACTTTACTTATTCTTTCATCTTCTTTAAAAATTTTTTTAACCTCATCAGTTACATTGTTTTTAATTGCTACTTTTTTTATTCCGTCTAACCTATTACCATAGTCACTACCACTTTTAGTAGAATATAATGGATAAATCATTAAGAGTCCAATTACTAAAATTAAAATAATTACAATTGTAAATAAAATAGCAATCTTATTATTCTTCCATATTTTTTTTAGTTTTTTCATATATCACTAACTCCTTATATCTTGATATTACAATTATACTATAATATTATCCTTTAATCAAATATTTTTGAAAAAAATAAAAAGTCTCTATTCATTAGAAACTTTTTTATATGTAATTAATTGTTCAGGCAAAACATAAATGTTTGGGTTTTGTAATAACAATCCAAAACTATTGGTTCCAAGTTTTTTACTCAATCCATCAATTGTATCTCCTTCTTTTGTTATAGTTATTTCAACGCCTTCTTTTGGTATTATAAGTATTTGTCCCTCATAAATATATTCATTTGTATTTAATCCATTAATTTCGGCCAATTTTTCTGGGTTTATTTTAAATAGTTCTCCTAATTTATATAGTGTATCTCCTTTTTTTATAGCATAATATTCAAATAGTTCTGGCTTAATCATTGGAACAATTACTCTTTGGCCAACTTCTAATACACTCATTGGTTCAAATCCATTAATTTCATATAATTGTTCTACACTAATATTGTATTTGTTCGCAATGCTTTCTATAGTATCATTATCTTTTACAATATATATACCGTACATTTTAAACACCCCTTACTAGAATATATGAAAAAATAGTAAAAATATTAATATTTTTACTATTTTGTTTCCCTAGTTTTGTATTTCTTTTTTTCTTCCATCATATATTCTGATATTTCTGTTTCAATTTCTAGTAAAGCTTCTTTTTGTATATTTGATAATACAACCACTTCTTTTACAGTATCAATATATACTTTACCCCATATTAATCCCATTTTAATTGTTAAATCATTAAACATATCTGGTGTTATTGAGTAGTAGAAATATCCGAATAATACTCTTTTTTGTCCAATTAAAATTCTTTTGTTTGTAATAGCAACTACACAAGTTGTGACAATATCAAATGGACTATCATTTTTTTGTGCAGCAAATGCATAAACTATTTTTTCATCATCATTTAAATGTTGATAAATTACACGGGTATTACTTTTTAATCTCCAAGCAATTGTAAAAGGAAATTTCTTTTTAAATTTTCTTACCTCTGACAATAAATATTCTTTATCTATCATTATTCAACAATTATTCCGTTTTCTTTTAACCAATTAACAGCTTCAGCTTTTTCTTTATATCCAATTGAATATTTTGTTATTTCGCTATTATTAGTAATTATAAGTGTAGGTGTTCCAAATTCTTTGCTACTATACAAAGAATCTGATTCATAAAATTGTTTCGATTCGCTAGTTGATAATGTATCTGTGTCAAAATAATTAATTACTATTCCATATTCATCTACTATTTCTTCTAATATTGGAATGAATTTAACACAAAAACCACATGTTGGTCTTGCAATTAAAATTAGATTATCCTTTGCCTCACTTAATAAAGTTTGATATTGATCATATGATATCTTATTTAACTTATCAACATTAGGTTCACTATTGTATGGGTAGAATAAAGCAATAATTAATATTGTTATTGCTGTAATAATTAATATAGTCATACCTGTAGATTTTTTTTCTTCTTTAATTTCTTTACTCATTATATTCACTTCCTTACTAAATAATTGTATAAAGTTTTTATTATTTTTTCAAGTATTTTTAATAATTTAGTAAAGATTTATATCATCTTTTAATAAATTAGAAATATCTTTAATAGTTTTTGAGTCATTAATAATTATTAATTTTTGATTTCTTTTCTGTTTTACAAATAAATAATCATTATCTTCATTAATATTTATAATAAGAGCATATTTCTCATTATTATAAATTATTGTATTTACAACAAAATATTCTATATTATTGTTTAATGTTATAATTTGATTTTTTTCAATTATCATATATTCACCTCTCAAGGTTTTTGATCAAATTAATATAATTATCACTATGTATTAACTTATTTATAAAATCCGTATCAGCAATTTCCATTTTTTCAATAGTATATTCTTTTTGATATTTATCAAAACAAATTGTTTGTCTAACATCTTTATTAGAATTATAATCTTTTTTTAATATTTTGTATAGTTTATTAGAAATTTCTAAACTTCTATTACCTATAAACAAATACTCTAATTTTGTATTTATTTTCTTTAATATATATTTTTCTTTATTATATTTTTTATTAATAATATCAACTAATATATTTTTTATTTCAATCAATAAATTTTCGGATTTTACTTTCACTAATTCTATAATATTTTTATCATTTTGTATTAATTCTGATACACAAAGTACTATATTAGTATCTGAATCACTATTTTTTGTATATATTAAATAATCTTTGTTAGTTTTTGTAACTGTTAAACAAGTTACTATTTTATATTTTTTCTTTAATCCATGTATATCCTTTATTTGTATTATTCCGTTATCTTCCATTATTATCTCACCTTTTATTAAAAAAAGACTATATGAAAACTCATGTAATCTTTAATTTGTATTTTTTTGTAATAGAAATGATAGTGTTGTTAATTCATCGTCATTTTCTACTAATTCTATTGTTATTTCATTATTTTCATTTATTCTTTTCACAATCATATAATCATCATCTTTATTAACATTAACAAGCAGTGCATATATTGTTCCATTGTAATCCACTGTATTTGCAACAAAATAATTTTCATTATTGTCTAAAGTTACAATTTGATCTTTTTGAAAATCCATTATAAAGTACCCCCTATTTCTTCTATTTCTAATTCTTTATTTTTTGCAATGCTCAAATTGATTGCTCCAACCATAGCATTAGGTAATAACCACCTATATGCTTTTTTCCATTTTTCACTTTTTTTGAAACTCTCTGTCCATGTATTTACAGGACTAAATGCATTTGTAATTGTAAATATTTTGCCGTCTTGTTCACTAGGTTTAGTTATATATATTTTAGAAAAATTTTTAATCATATCATCATAATATGAATCAGTTTTATCAAGGTTATCTAAAATTTCATATAATGATTCTTTATCAAATACTGGTGTATTTTCATCTTCAAAATCTTTAGCTTCTAATGATTCTTCTTTCAAGTCATCATCTATATTACCGTTTTTTTTATCAGTAAGTTCATTTATAGATGTTTGATTAAATAGATTAAGGTCTGTATTTTGATTTTTTAATAATTCTAATTCACTTTCTAAGACTTTAATTTTTGACAAATATAATTTTTTTTCAATTTCAATAGTTTTCTTCAAATGCATAATCATATTGTATTGTTCTTCAATTTGAGTTTCCAAACAATTTAAACATTTCATAATTTCTTCTTGGTTCATAAGAAATACCCCTTCCTTATTCTTTTCGTTATTATATAGAATATTATATCATATTTTTTCGTTTTTTTCATTTATTTGTGTAAATTTAGAACAAAAGTCAAAATAAATTTTGAATATCTTACCTCACGGTAAGATATTTCTACTTCGTAGGAACTTGTGCTCCTCCATAGACCAAGCTCGGATAGTTGCTACCCTAATTATTTTTCCTAAACTTATCTTAAACTAATTGTTCTTTCATATATATTTTTACTCTTTCAAACATTATATTTATACTTGCATTTATATCTCTATCATGTTTCATTCTACAATTTTCACATACCCATTCTCTTATTTTTAAATTAACACGCTTTCCTTATATATATAAAAATATAAAAATCCATATGAATATGGATTTTTAAAATTCATTAAAATTCTTCTTCTCCAGCTTCTATCTTTTCTACATATTCAACATAATTT
The DNA here is from genome assembly GCA_017435465.1 of Bacilli bacterium. Classification (GTDB taxonomy): domain Bacteria; phylum Bacillota_I; class Bacilli_A; order RF39; family UBA660; genus JAFSEX01. Next base: position 25,135 of record JAFSEX010000042.1, on the reverse strand, counting down.
TTGGTAAATATTGTTAATAAGAAATCACTGATTTTTTTATCTTTTACTTCTTTTGCGTATAACTTTCCATTTTTAGTTATTTCTTCTATAAATACATATTCATTAGTTGGCGATGATAAATCTTCTTTAACACCTACTGCAAAAAAATATTTTTTATCTTCAATCATTGTTTCGTCCAGTAGTAAATAATGTTTATTATTATCTAAATCAATTACTGTATCTACTATCATTTATGCATACCTCCAAAATTTTCTTCAATATTTTCTAATTTTTCACCATTAGAAGCATTATTAATTTTTTCTAAAAATTCTTTTTTCATATTTTCTAGATTTTCAATTTTTTCTGATGTTGACATTGAATTAATATCTTCTTCTTTATCAACATTTTTTTCAGATAATTCTCCATTATCTATTTCTTCTTTTAGATCTGAAATCTCATCATTTTTTTCTATATCATTTGTTATTTTTGGAACATCTTCTTTTTCTACCTCACTGTTTATTTCTACTTCTTCTTTGTTAGTATTTTCAGCAGTATTCTTTTTACTTATAATATCATTTATTAAATTATTATCTACCTTATATTCAAATTTATATTTATCTGCTAATTCCTTAAATTCCAACACATCATCATATACTATCATATTACCATTAAAATCTACAACATTAGAATTAGGAGTATTTTTTCCGTTTGTTATTATATCTTGCATTCTATTTAAATCAGCAAGAATTTGTTGTGTTGCTGCTTGAAATTGTGGAGCTACTTTTGTTTGGGCATTAATATAATAATTCTTTTTAGAGGCAATATTTTCTAAACTTAAATCATTACTATTTTCAATATTTATTGTTTTATCATCACTTTCTTTTTCATCAATTGATACTTCTTCTGTATTTTCAATTTTTGGTTCATTTTCTTCAATTGTTTCTTTTTTCTTTGATTTTCTGTTTTTCCAAGCATTCCATGCTTTTTTTGCCACCTTAGCAACTGAACCTATTCCTACTGCATGAGTTGCTAAAGCGCTAAGTAAACTTGCCGAAGCCGCATCTGCATTAATTGTTCCAGCAGCAGCTGTCCAAATACCAGTTACTTTATCAAAACTAGCACCAATTAAATTTCCTAATACACTGTTACAACCATGCAAAAACGATTGAATAGCAGGAAATGCTTTTGCAAGTGAAGTACTCCACAATACTGAGTTAGCATGCATTATTGCAGGAATTATAACTGGTTGTGCAAGAAGAGCCACAGCAGTTACACCAGCAGCAATTAACAATGCTTTTTTGTGTCTTTTTAAGAATCCTTCTGGTTTTCTAACTCCAACAACCTCATGTTCATCCTCATCAATTTCAGTTTCTTCTGTATTTTGTGTAGGTTTATATTTTTCTGCATAATAATTTAACATATCATCATAATATGGATCTGTTGCTGCTACTCCATCTAAAATTTCATGTGGATATTTATCTCTTGGTTTTGGAATTTCTGTTCCAGGATAATATTCTACTTCATTATTACCAATACCATATTTTTTATAATGTTCTTTTAAATAATCTTCATAGTCTTCGTAACTTTCATCTTCTCTTTTTTTTCTAGGTTTTTCTATATTAGTTCCCGGTATAAGATTATTTTCCTTTTTTATGTCTTCTACTTGTTCCTCTTCATTTTCAGTTCCTTTTTCAATTTCAATTTTTTCTTCTGATGCTGGATTAAGTAATAATGGTTCTGGTGCTGGATTAAGTAATAATGGCTGAACATTTTCATCATTATCAATTAATGGGGCTGTTTCAATTGGTGATAATTCTTCTAAATTTTCTTCTTCATCACTTTTATTTATGTTTTGTTCTATTTCATCATTCTCAATTCCATTATTATCTAATTCTTCAATAGTATTTTCTATATTTGATTCAGGATGTGATAAAAGAGCTGTTCTTTCTAACGCGTTTAAATAATCTAATCTATTAGTTTCTTTTATAATTGCGCCTTCAACATTGATAAATGGAATACCATTTTCTCTAGTATTGTCATTAATAATTTCCAACATTTTTGTAAGAGCATTATATTCCTCTAAATCTTCTCTCATAACTTGATTCATATCACGTGCAAGACTAAAACTACCTCTTGTAGTATTTTTAGCTTTTTCTAATAAATAATTTACCCTATTTTGAATTTCTTCTATCTTTTGTTCATTCATGATAATTCCCCTTCCAATACGTATTTATAACAATAACATTATATCATATTTCAATAAAATTTAACAATTTATTATTTTGTTTACATTTTTAGTTTACACTATTCATAAACTCTTGTTCATCCCAAATAGTTATATTTAATTCTCTTGCTTTATCATATTTACTACCAGGATCACTTCCAACTATTACAACATCTGTTTTTTTAGATACACTTCCTGTAACTTTTCCACCTAAATTTTCTAATATTTCTTTTACTTCATCTCTTGTATAATTTTCTAAAGTTCCAGTTAATACAAAAGTTTTTCCAAATATTAATTCATTTGTAATTTCTATATTTCTTTTTCCTTTATATTCAGTATTTATTCCCATGAATTTTAATTCTTCAATAACTTTTATATTTTCTTCATTATTAAAATAGTCAACTATGTTTTTAGCGATTATTCCACCAATATCTTTAATATTGTTTAAAGTTTCAAAATCTGCATTCATTAAAGCTTCTAAATTACCAAAATGAAGCGATAACATTTTAGCTGTTTTACTTCCAACTTGTCTAATACCTAGCGCAAACAATAATCTTTCAACTGAATTATCTTTACTATTTTCTATTGCTTCTAATAAATTGGTTACACTTTTTTCACCAAATCCTTCAAGCTCCATTAATTCTTCTTTTTTAGAATCTAATTTATATATATCGGTAAAACTTCTTATATATCCTAAATTATAAAAATCTTCTATAATTCTATCTCCTAGTCCGTCAATATTCATCGCATTTCTTGAAACAAAATGTATAAGACTTTCTATATGACGTGCAGGACAATTTGAATTTAAACAAAAATAATCTGCTTGATCTTCTTTTTTATGTAACTGACTATTACATATTGGACAATTATGAGTCATTTTAAATTCTAATTCTTCACCAGTTCTTCTTTCAATAATTGGTTCAACAACTTCAGGAATTACATCCCCTGCTTTTCTAATGCTTACTATATCACCAATTTTTAAATCTTTTTCAATCACATATGCTTCATTATGTAATGTAGCACGTCTTATTGTAGAACCAGCTACTTTAACTGGTTCTAAAACTGCATTTGGAGTTACTTGTCCAGTTCTTCCAACTGTAAATATTATATTTGTAAGTTTAGTTAAAACTTCAGTTGCCGGAAATTTATATGCAGTTGCCCATTTTGGATATTTTGCGGTATATCCTAGTTTTTCTTGATCATTTAAATTATCTAATTTTATTACTATTCCATCTATTTCATATGGTAATTCATCTCTATGTTCAGTCCAATAACCAATATAATCTATAACTTCACTTATATTATCTACTTTTTTAATATTTGAGTTAATTTTTAATCCAAGTCTTTTAATGTATTCTAAAGCTTCATAATGATTATATATTTCATAATCTTTAGCATTAGGTAAATGATATAAAAATGCATCCAAATTTCTTTTTGCAGCTACTTTAGAATCTAATTGCCTAATTGAACCTGCAGCTGCATTTCTAGGATTTTGAAATAATTCTAATCCAGACTTTTCTCTTTCTTCATTTAACTTTTCAAAAACATCTTTACTCATGAAGATTTCTCCACGAATTTCTATATCTATATTTTCTTTTAATGTTAGTGGAATTGATTTAATTGTTATTACATTATGGGTAATATCTTCACCAACAACTCCATCACCCCTAGTAGCTCCCCTTACTAACTTACCATTTTCATACTTTAAAGACACACTAAGTCCATCTATTTTTAATTCACATACATATTTTGGATTAGGTACTTCTTTTTTAATTCTTTCATCAAATTTAATTAATTCATCTTCATTAAAAACATTACCTAAACTAAGCATTGGTATTTCATGTGTTACTTTTTTAAATTCATCTAATACCTTCCCACCAACACGTTTTGTTGGTGAATCATCTTTAATTAGTTCTGGATATTCTAATTCAATTTTAATTAATTCTTGCATGTATCTATCATATTCTTGGTCAGAAACACTTGGTTTATCTAATGTGTAGTATTCATAGTTTAACTTATTTATTATATTAATTAGTTCTTGATATCTTTCTTTCATTGTTATCACCTTTTACAATAATAATTGTATCACATATATACTATTTTAAGAAATATATTAAAGAAAAAAATCCAAAACTTGGATTTTTTATTCATTGTTTTATAAAATATATTTACTGTATAGTTAACTTATGGTATACTTTGTTTAGGAATATTTAACTGTTAAGTGCTTGCCTGCTTTCTTCTAGAAAGGGGCTGATAGTTATGTATAAGAAGGATTTTTTAATCTTTGTTTTAATCATTATTATCTTCTTGCTAATAGCCTTACTTTTTACTATTGTAAAACTGTATACTATATAAGAGAAACAGCACTTAATCCATAGATTAAGTGCTTCATACTGTTTATTAAGGCAAATACTTAACACGCGAAGTTAAGTATTCCCTTTTTTATTTTATGCAAGTTTCCTTGACAAATACATGATATCATATTTTTATAGGATTGTCAAAATTCAATTTTCCTAATTTTGTTATTAATATCATAATCTATATAAGCATATTTTGTATCCTTATATTTCATATATTTTTTTAATAGATTTGCAGATTTCAAAGATATATCACATAATCTATTTATTTTACCATCTATGTTACATAATGGATTTACATATCTTTTTTTAGCATCTAGTGAAATACAATATTTTGAATCATTTTTTTCATCACTATTATAAACCTTGTCCAAATTTTTAAATATATTCCACATTTCCAAGACAATGTTATTGCTACTCTCAAATATTTCAATCATTTCTTTTTCGTCTAATATATATAATTCATCATATGTTATTATATTTTTATCAATTGCTTTTTTAACAATATCTCCTAAAAAATTCATACTTATTTTGTCTTCATTAGCTTGAAGCATCATACTATATTTGTATGCACCATCAAAAAACATTTCGGCAACTTCAATATTATTAAATGATATTTCATCTTCCTTATTTTCATTTTTAGAAATTATTGTACTATTATATATTTTTTCAATATCATCTATATTCCAATATCTACCCCACACTAATCCAGTAGTTAAAATTCCATCTAGTCTATCAACACAAATTTTTGGTTTTTTATTTTCTACAATTGGATATTTTTCTATTTGAGTAATTTCTTCTAGTGTTATATTATCTCTTTTTAACAAATCCAAAACATCATTAGACCTTTTTAAAATATCATATATACTTTTTTCTGAACTTTCTTGGTTCTTAGAATCATTTAACATAAAGTCAATACAATGACTAAATACAGGTGTACCTACATCATGAAATAAGGCACCTAAAGTTTGTTTTAAATCACTAGTATAATTATAAGTCATAAATGCACAAACAATACTATGATCTAATCTTGAATACCAATATTTAACGTCATGTATAGGTAATTTTTGATAATCAACTCCACAAAATTGTCCAATACCTTTTAGCCTTTGTAATGGTTTAGTATTTATATAATCATTTAAATATTTTGATAATCCATCAAATGTTTCTTTATCTTTTTTACATAGTATTAATAAGTAATTTTTTAGTTCATCATTAAGTGTGTTAATATAATTCATTAAATTCACCGATTTCTATTTATGTTCTTTCATGTAATTATCAATATAATCTTTTAAATCTTCTCTTCTTAAAGCATATTCAATATTTGCTCTTAAATATCCTTCTTTACTTCCAGTATCATAATAGATACCATCTATTTTACAAACTTCATAATCGTAATTTTTCATCATTTCTTTCATTGCATCAGTTAATTGATATTCACCATTTTTACCAGGTTCCAATTTTTCAATATAATCAAATATTTCGGGATTTAAAATATATCTTCCAAGACCTGCCAAAGTTGATGGAGCTTCTTCAATGCTTGGTTTTTCTATTATTGATTCTATTTTAATATTGTCATTATCTTTATATTTTATTATTCCATATCTATTTACTATACTTCTATCTACTTCTAAACAACCAATGATAGAAGATCCATTTTCTGCATATTTATCAATTAATTGTTTTAATACTGGTATGTTATCTGAATACATTATATCATCACCATAAAGTACCGCAAATGGTTCATTACCAACAAAAGTTTTAGCCAATGATATAGCATGTCCACTACCTTGTGGTTCACCTTGTCTAATATAATATATTTTAGCAAGTTTAGAAATATCCTCTACCATTTTTACTTCTTTTACTTTACCATTTTTTATTAGTCTATTTTCTAATTCATAACTTCTATCAAAATGATCTTCAATACATTTTTTATATGGTGAAGTAATTAATAGTATCTCTTCTATACCACTATTAACTGCTTCTTCAATAATGTATTGTAATGTTGGTTTATCAACAATTGGTAACATTTCCTTTGGTACTGCTTTTGTGACAGGTAAAAAACGTGTTCCCATACCTGCAACTGGAATTACTGCTTTTCTTACTTTTTTCATTTTATTCATTCTCCTTCATATTAATTATTAATTCACAACTAAAAATATTTTTTATAATTTCTCTTTTTATTTCAAAAATAGAAGATTTATTTATTATATCATTTAAAATACTTAAACCATATCCTCTATCTTTTCCCTTGGTTGAATACCCCTTCTTTTCTATTTCATATAAATTAACTTCATTATTAAATGTATTAGAAACATTAATTATATATTGGTTATTATTTAAATACATATCTATAGATATAATTTTATCTTTACAATTAACGGTTGCCTCAATTGCATTATCTAAAATAATACCTAAGATACTATAAAAATCATTAATCCTATTCTTAGGTAGTATTTTATCAATATCAATTTTTTTAATACTATTACTTATTTCTAAATGAAGATTTATTTTTTGTTCTTTTATAACACTTAATTTATTGTTTAAAAAACCTTTAAATATAGTTGATTTTATTATTTTGAACTCATCTTTATAAATATCAGTTTCTCCTATAATATCATTAATATAATTAATAACATCTTTATTACATTTATTTTCAATCATTGATTTAATTAATACTAAATTATTTTTATGTTGATGATTAAGTTTAATATATTTTTCAATTAATTGTTCATATATATTCACTTGACTATATAATTCATTATATTTGTTTTCCATCTTTTTGTTTTTTAATAAAAATAAAATATAGATATATGTTATAGAAAACAAAATAATGATACCTACTGAAAAAATATTTATATTATTATTTATTAAGTTTAATATAGGATTAATTAATATTGCAGTAAATGTTAAAGTAATTATAAAAAATGACAAATCATTATTTATGTTTATTTTTTCTATAAATTTATTAAGTTTAGTTTTATTAAGTGTTGTTATTATACACGCAGTAATTATAATTATAATATTTACTATTAAATAAAATATAGTATTATTAACTATTTGATTATAATTTTGTATAAACATAGTCAAGATTAATGAACATAATAGTTCGGAAATTGTAATTATGATTAAAGTAAATATACTAGAGATAATACTTTTAAATATATTTTGTTTATATAATATATTTGAAAGAATAAATGTAATTATATATAAACAAAGAAATTTTATATATCCATCTATTATATAAGTTTTAGCTAAAAACAATAAAATACTTGATACTAAAATATTTATATAGTTTTTTGGTCTTTTAAAATTTATATCACAATTTAAAATTTTTGATGATATATATGTTATTCCAAGTATATTTATTAATTTGATTATAAATGTAATTAAAATGTCTAACATATATATCATCCTTTCTATTTATTATCTATTTCTATTTCTATTTTTATATTTAAATTTTTATTATTACCATAAATTTTTAACCAATTTCTAAATGTTGAATAAGGTATCCCCATTGTTTTTATATCATTTATTGTTATTTCTCTATTTATGTATTTCCTAACTTGATCTATTTTATAATTTTCTTTATAACTTTTTCTTGTATGATTTTTAACAACTATCAAATTATTATTTAATGTATTATTTGTATATTCAGTATTAACAATTTTAATGTTTTCGATATTTTTAAAATTATTAGGTAAATTATCTTTTAAATATTCATAATCTAATTGAGTATTTAGAGTTAAATGTTCAGTTTTAACTGTTAATAAATTATTTCCAATATTTTTACTTATTGATATAATATCATCTATATTTACGGTGTATAAAATATCATTTAATTTTATACTCAATTTTGATAATGTACTATTATACATATTTAAATTTTTTATGATTTCATATATTCCTTTTCGTAATTTTAACGTATTAGTTTCTGATAATATTTTATCTATATATTTAAATAAATTATCAAACAGATATAATTCATCTTTTGTAGTTATAATAATTCTTGCCTTTTTGTTATTACATATTTTTCTTAATGTTAAATAAATATTTTTAGTTTTATTATATTTCATATTTAAAATATAAATTTTTTTATTAGAAGATTTTTTATTTATTTCGTTTATGAATGATTGATTATAATTATTAAATGTTTTAATTTTATAATCTTTATTATAAATTTTATTAAAATCATTCATTCCTTTTTCTATTTCTGAAATTATTATTTCTTTAAAAGGAATTTGATTTATTATAATAAACTCAATCATAAACTTCACCTTCTTTAATTAATTATAAAATAAAAATGTACTTTTTAAAATACATTTTTATTAATTTAGTATTAGTTATAGGTTTGTAATTTTTTATTTTTTGATAGTCTTCTTAATATTATTATAATTGATATAATCGTTCCTATTGCAATTACAAGAAATATTAGTCCTGAAAACGTTAAACTTTCCCATCCAGCATATATTATTGATTCTTTTGGATTGTCTGAATTATAATGAACTGTCATTGTTTTTTCAAATCCATTACGATTACTTAACAAATTTGGTGAAACCTTATATTTTATACCATCAATTTCGTATTCATATACTGCATTACATAATTCACTATTATCATCATATAATTCACAATCTTTATAATCTACCAATGTCCCAATAGTTTTTTCGTATCCAATAGTTTTACTATGTTCTTCAATATATGAATATATACCCATTCCAATGAAAAATAATGCAAACAAAATAAAGGGACCAAACAATATTAACATTATTAACGGGAAATTACAGCCTATTGTTGGAATTTTTCTGTTATTAATATTAGTTAATTCAATAGTATCGTTTGAATTAACTGTCGTATAATTATTAAACTGAGTACCACAAAATTCACATCTTATATTTGTATTTTTATTTTCTTTTTTACAATATGGACATATCATAATTTATCACTCCTTTTTCTAATGATTACCATGAACCACCACCGCCACCACCAGAACCTCCGCCTGATGATCCACCCCCAGATGATCCACCTGATCCACTAGATGGACTTGATGACATTGTTCTTTGAGCTGATGTCATTGTATTATTCATAAAATGACTAAATGAAGTAACGTTAAATCCTGTTGGACTATCATACCAAGATGGGGCCTTAAGTGTAATGGTTTCAAATTTATTAATCCATTTATCAGATATACCTAATACATAAGTGTATGGCAAAATATCATAGAAATAATCAGGTTTTTGCATAACCATTGCTTCTAATCTATCTTTTTCTACAGTTTCAAGAAAATGTTTAAAGCCTAGTATTTTACCTAATATTTCATTCCCATATTTTGTTCTTTTAGGTAAATAATTTAAAAGAATTGAAATTGCAATAATACATAGTAAACCTAATATATATATAAATAAGTATATATATTCTTGTGTTAATGTTGGTAAAACCATTGTATACCAAGGTATACCACCAAAAAACATGCTCCAAATCAATACAGCTACGTTAGAAGTAATTTTTGTTTTTTTGGACACAGTATTACCTTTAAAAAATATTTCTTCTACTATCATATTAAATGCGATCCCTGGAAATAATAATGCAAATAGTATTATTTCTTTATTACTATATAAAAAGATTGGTGGTATAGTAATTAAACAAAAAATAATGATAACCATTAATCTAAAAATTATTTTTTTATTGGATGCTCTTTTTTCAAAAATTTGATTTTTATTATTTTTATGATTTATATTCAATAATATTTGTTTCATAGTAATATAAAATTTATTACATAATTCTGATGAAGTAACTTCGTTTACATTATTTTCATTTATATCATTATTTTTACCATATAAATACATGGTAGGTTGTTTAATAAATAATCCATTTAAAAACATTAATTCATTTATATTATTACCATCATACTCTTTTAATTTTGTTATTTTAAATCCTTTAGAAGTTAAAAATAAAACTTTTTCTTCATATTCAGAAATTTTTATATATCCTTTATTTGCCAAGTAAATAAGCAACGATATAACATCTTCATTAGTTGCTTGTCCTTTATACATAAATCCGACTTCTAAACTGTTAAATCCTTCTGGCGGATAAAATTCAACTGTTTCAATAACTTTATTATCCTTTCCATATATTAACCAAATTAAATATGATATTAATACAAATAATATTGGTACTACAATAGCGATTATCATCATCAAATCAAAATTATTACTTTCACCAACAAAATAATTTTCTGGTAATTCTAATCTAACAGTTAACGCCTCACCAGAATATAATGTTTTATTTAACTTCCCAACAATAGTGTTACCATTTACTTCATAAGTAATATTTGAACTATCTATTGAACCTGTTTTACCACTTGAAAATCTTAATTTTGATTCATCAAATTCTTTTGGCATGGCGATGCTAAAAGTTACATTACTTATACTTGTATCCCATTCTGAACCAATTAAATTAAAATATAATTCATCATACCCTTTTCCTGTATCTTTTCCTAAATTATATAAATAACTAATTGTATAATTTTTTGGACCTATTAAAGTATAATTTGGACTACCAATTTTAATTACTTTATTTCCATCTTCGTTATAAGTATCGTACTCATCACTAACTTCAATATCACTAATTTTAGCACGATTATTTGATGTTGTTCCATTTAATCTTACAACTTTATTCTTTAATGGTATTTTTCTAAATATTCCATGTTTTTGAATATTAAAATATGCCTCAATATTCTCAGTTATTTTTAAAGTATTATTTTCATTTACAATAATATCTATATTATAACTATTTATTTTATATTCACTATTTGCATTTACTTTATTAGGTACTAAGAACGTAAATAACAAAATCATTAAAATTCCTATATATTTCTTCTTTCTCATACTCCACCTATAATTCTATTTTTACATTATTTCGTTCTTGATTACTTATTTCAAACATATTTTTTGTTTTATATCCAAATATTTTTGCAACTAAATTGCTTGGAAACATCTCTACTTTATTATTAAACATTCTAACAGTTGCATTATAATATTTTCTTGAATTTGCAATATCTTCTTCAACACTAGTAAGTTGTTTACTTAAATTTCTAAAATTTTCACTAGCTTTAATTTCAGGATAATTCTCAGAAATAATCATTATCTTAGATATTTCTTCAGATATCTTGTTATTGACATTTAATTTTTCATTTGTATTTAATGTATCATAATTTCTATTTCTTAGTTCAATTACACTAGTTAGTGTATCTTTTTCATGTTTTGCATAACCTTTTACGGTTTCTACTAAATTAGGAATTAAATCCCATCTTTTCTTTAAATAAACATCCATTGTTGAAAATGCTTCTTCTACTTTATTATCTAATCTTATTAAACTATTATAAATTAAAAAAGTTAATAATAAAAGTAATATAACTATTCCTATAATTATATATAACCACATATCTCTCACCTCTATTATAAGTATATCATATTAAACGTAAAATAAAAATGTACTTTTTAAAATACATTTTTATTTATTATTATAATATTCTTCTAAAGTTAGGTTGTTTTTATATAGATATTTAGCTAAATTATTTCCTACATATCTAATATGCCATGGTTCATAACTATATTTTGTAATATCTTCCTTATCTCTAGGATATCTTAAAATAAATCCATATTTATGACAATTATTATGTAGCCAACTTGTTTCTTCTAAATCTTCAATATCATATTCATCTATAAACTTATTATTTTTATAGATGCAGAAGTCTATTGCAAGCCCGGTTTCATGTTCAGAAGTATGTGGAACTGCAACATGAGTTTTGGCATACTCTAAACCCTTTTCAATAACTAAATCATCAAATAATTTTTGTTGATATTCATGTGTTCTATAAGCACTTTCAATATCAATTTCATATCCTAAATTTGAAGCCTCATTTTTCATTTTTAAAAATTGTTCATATGTTTTTTCTTCTAAAAACATTTCTTTATCTTTATAATTAGTAAATATTTTTACAAGTTTCAAATTATCATTATCAACCATCTTATTATCCTTATTTACTAATATTTCATAATTCATCTAAACCCTCCTAATAGATTTATGATTTTTAATAAATTTCTTAGTTCCATGTGGATAGTTAAATGCGATAGTAACAAACTTATCATCTTCTCCTATTACTATACCTTCTCCATAACTATCTTGAATAACTAACTCACCAATATTATATGTAACTTCTCCATCATTTAACATTGATTCTTTATCTATTTTTTTAGGCATTTTATTATTTTCGGTCTCTTCAATATAGCAACTATCTATTTCTTCTATAAATCTACTTGGTGGATTAATACTATCACGCCCAAACAACATTCTTCTTTTAGCATTTACTAAATATAATTTCTTTTTGGCACGTGTTATTGCAACATAACATAAACGCCTTTCTTCTTCTAAATCTTGTTTATCAAAACTTGAATTAGCATGTGGAAAAATACTTTCTTCCATTCCTACAACAAATACAACATCAAATTCTAATCCTTTAACTGAATGCATGGTCATTAGAGTAATTTTATCTGGATTATTTTTATGTTCTTCTATGTCACTTACTAAAGATATTTCATTTAAAAAATCTTCTAGAGATACTAGACCTTCTCTTTCTTCAAAGTTTTTAGTTATTGATTTGAATTCTTCTAAGTTTTCTAAACGAATATCAGCTTCTAAGCTTTTTTCACTTTCTAATTCTTTTCTTATACCACTTTTATCTAGAATTTTATCAATAAGATCAGTAAGTGTACAATTTTCACTATCTACTTTTAATTCTTCAATAATTTTCTTAAACTCTAATTCTTTACCAGTTTCAATAGCTTCATATATACTTATACCTTCAATATTTGCGTAGGTTACTAAATTATTAATTGTTTTATCTCCTATTCCTCTTTTAGGAACATTAATAATACGTGATAAATTAACATCATCTTTTTCATTATAGATTACTTTTAAATACGAAATTAAATCTTTTATTTCTTTTCTGTTGTAGAAAAAGAAACTTCCAACTATTTTATAAGGTAATCTACTTTTTAAGAACTCTTCTTCTAATACTCTTGATTGTGCATTGGTTCTATATATGATTGCGATTTCTTTTTCTTTGTAACCTGCATCTAATAGCTTTTTAATTTCACTTATTATATAACTACCTTCATGTTTTTCATCATATGCTCTATAATAAGTTATTTTTTCACCATCTTCGTTATCACTCCAAAGATTTTTATCTTTTCTAAATTCATTATTTTTAATTACACTATTTGCAGCATTTAATATAGTCTTTGTAGAACGATAATTTTGCTCTAACATTATAGTTTTTGCATCTTTATAGTCTTTTTCAAAATTTAAAATATTTTTATAATTTGCTCCTCTAAATGAGTATACGCTTTGATCATTGTCTCCAACTACACATATATTTTTGTATTTCGCACTTATCTTTTTAGTTAAAATATATTGTGCCTCATTAGTATCTTGATACTCGTCTATTAAAATATATTTATATTTTTCTTGATAAATTTTTAAAATATTTGGATATTCATTAAATAATTTAATTGGTAAAATTAATAAATCATCAAAATCCACAGAATTATTTTTAATTAATGCATCTCTATATCTTTTAAATATTTTACAAACTATTTTTTCACTTTCTGCACTTATAAATTGTTCATATTCTTCAGGACTTAATAATTGGTTTTTTGCTCCACTAATAGAATTTCTAACATATTTAGGATTTATTTGTTTGATATCTATATTCATATCTTTCATTATTTTTTTTATTAAAGATAAGGTATCATCACTATCTAAAATTGTAAAATTTTTATCATAACCTAATAAATTATAATTTTCTTTTAATATTTTTAACCCAAATGAATGGAAAGTTGAGATTTGGCAGTCAAATGCTGTTCTTCCAACTAATCCATATATTCTTTCTTTCATTTCTTTTGCGGCTTTATTAGTAAATGTGATAGCTAAAATGTTTGAAGGGTCTACACCTTGTTCTATTAGGTATGCAACTTTCATTGTTAATACCCTAGTTTTACCAGAACCTGCACCTGCTAAAATTAATAGTGGCCCATCTTTATGTAAAACAGCTTCCTTTTGTTCTTTATTTAATCCATCTAAATTCATATGTCACACTACTTTCTTATATATAGCTTATTATATCGAACGAATGTACTTGATGTCAACACATATTTTATACATTTTAAACTTGTATAATAGAAAAAAGCATCTTTAATAAAATGCTTTTTTCTATTATTACAAAATCAATTGTTTATTTTTTTCTAAATCTTTCATTATTTCATCCCTAAATGTTAAATATTCTTGTTCTTTTAAATTTAATATTTGATTAAATTCATTAAATAAATATTCATCTTCTTTTAAATAATTTGAAGATATCTCATTTATTTTCTCTACATGTTTTAAAAAATAGTATCCTGCTTTATTCATAATTAAGTTATTTTTATAATCAATGATATAATCTTTTTTTGCTTTTTTAAATTCTATCCAACTATGAACTTGTTTTATCTTATCTGATTCATTATAAATATAACCCGTAACTATTTTATTATCCCTTTTTAAATTTTTAGAAAGCATAATTAACGATTCATAATTATTACCTTTACTTGAATAATATTTTATATTACTAATCTCTTTTATATTACCACTTAATCTAATCGCATTAATTGAACAATTATCAGTTAAAATATTTATTAAACCATTTTTATTGATATCATAATCTCTTATTATATCTGAATATTGAAATTTTGAAATCTCTGATTTTTTTGTGGTTTCACTAATATTTGCATCACATAAATTAATAATAATTGAAAATATTAGATTTTCTTCACTATATAAATTTGTATTATTTTCAAATTTATTATCAATATTTTCAATTTTAGCCCAAATAAATTCAAGATATTTTTGTGACAATTCTTTTCCTTTTATTTCATCTTTTTTAAATAAAAGTTCATAATTTTTATTCATCTTAAAAACCCCTTTTTGTGGTGATTATTTTATCACCAAAAGAGGTTTTTGTCAAAAATCTATTTCTCCTTAATTGCTTTAAACATTTTTGTCCATAATTTACTTGATGAATAATTTAATATTCCTACTTTATATATTTTTAATCCATATTTTATAAATAAGTATATAGTTATTACCATCATAATAATTGATATTATTGAATCAATAATAGTTATTTGTCCCATTATTAATAATGCAGGTGATAATAGACATGATATAAATGGGATATAACTCATAATTCTGATAAATATTGAGCCATTAAACATTGGGGCCATCATAGAAAGATAATAACCTATTAATGATATTATCATTATTGGAGTTTGAATTTGTTGATAATCTTCAATATTTGTAGTCATCGATGCAAGTATACCTGCAACTAGAGAATACGCTATAAAGCTTAGTAATAATAAAACTAATGTAAGTGGAATTATAATCCATAATTTATCCATTAATCCACTTGTATTTAATAAATTTATTATTCCTGATAAATCTATTATATCAGAACTAATTAATAAGTTAGAACCTAATAAATTTCTAATAAATAAACCAATTATACTTGCAAGTAACAATATTCCACCTTGAATTAATACAAATAAATTACCCGCAATTATTTTAGAAAAGAAATGTGTTTTAGGACTAACATTTGAAATAATTATTTCCATTCCCCTAGTCGTTTTTTCATCATTTACTTCTGCACCTATCATTTGTACTAAAAATATAGATAACATAAAAAATGGCAAAATTAATATTGGAAATACAGTACTCATTATCATATCCAAGTTTTCTGAAGCATCATTTTTTTCTTCATCTAAAAATATTCTTTCGATTTCAATAGGATTTGTAACACTAACTAGTTCATTAACATCTATATTTGACATGGATAATGCAATAGTTTCTTTTGTAGAGTTAATTGAAGTTGCGATTACTTGATAAAGTATTGTATCAATATATGATTCTGAAATAATTGTAGCTTTCATATAATTTGTATCATCATTATCTAATACTATTAAAAGTTTATCATTTTCTTCTACTTCTTTTTTTGCATCTTCCAAACTTTGTTCATAATTTTCTAATTCAATTTTTGTTTCATCACCAAATATACTTTTAGTATTTTTAATAGATTCATTTAATAATTCATAACTTTTATTAGTATTATCAATTACTATAACTTCAGTTGTTTCATTAAAATCTCCACCAAAGGTTTTTATTATTGAATCAATATTTAATAATCCAACAATTAATATAACTAAAAGAATATTTACTACTACAAACCATTTACTTTTAATCTTACGATTTAAACTTTGTTTAGTTAAATACCATAATTTTTTATTTTTCATATGCTTCACCTACTTTAGCAATAAATATTTCATTTAGTGTTGCCTCTTCAACTTCAAACTTAGTAATATTTTTACATTTTGATACATATTTAAATACATTTTGAATAATACTTTCATCTTCAATTTTTATTATGTATTCATTTGCTAATTTTTCTACATCTATTACACCATCAATTTGTTTTAAATCTTTAATAATTATATCACCTTTAACTCTAATATTCTTTTTTCTATATTGTTTTTTAATATCATTAATATATCCAGATATTACTGCCTTACCTTTTAATAAAATAACTAATTTTTCACAAAACATTTCTACATGTTCCATTCTATGTGAAGAAAAAATTATTGTTGAACCTTTTTCTTTAAATTCTAAGATAACACGTTTAAATTCTTCTACATTTAAAGGATCTAACCCACTAAATGGTTCATCTAAAATTAATAATTTTGGATTATTTATTATCGCAGAAATAAATTGTATTTTTTGTTGATTACCTTTAGATAACTCTTTTATTTTTTTATCTTTGTATTCACTAATTTCAAATCTATCTAACCAATAATCTAATTTTTTTAAAATATCATTATCTTTCATATCTTTTAAATTACCATAAAATAAGATTTGTTCTTTAACTGTCATTTTTGTTAGTAAACTTCGCTCTTCAGTTAAGAAACCTATTTTATTAGTAATATTATAATCTATTTCTTTATTATCTAAAGTTATTTTACCAGAATAATCATCTAGTAACTTCATAATCATTCTAAATGTTGTTGTTTTACCTGCACCATTTATTCCAAGAAGTCCAAATATTTCACCATCTTTTACTTCAAATGATAAATTATCTACTGCTTTAAAATCACCATAATATTTTGTAATATTTTCTACTTTTAACATTTTCTCACCTTCTAGAATTTATTATACATTAATATTTAAAAAAAACATATATTAATTATATATGTTCAAAAAAACTTTATTTTATTCCACCAAATCTTCTATCCCTTTTGTTATATATTTCTATTGCTTTATCAAATTCAGCTTCATCAAAATCTGGAAAATAAGTATCAGGAAAATACATCTCTGCATAAGCTAGTTGCCACAACATATAATTACTAATTCTGTATTCTCCACTAGTACGTATTAATAAATCAATACTAGGTAAATCTTGATATAGATTTTTTTCTATAATATTTTTATCAATATCTTCGATATTGATTTCATTATTTAAAACTTTATTACATATATTTTTAGTCATATCAATTATCTCATCTTGTCCACCATAATTAATACAAACATTAAAAATACCACCAGTATTATTTTTAGTATCTTCTTCTACTTCTTTTATTATTTCTTCTAGTTTGGAAGGTAATCCACTTTCTTTTTTAGAAAATACTATTTTTATATTATTTTCTTTTAATTCTTTAAAATTATCTTTAAACATTTTAACAAATAAATTCATTAGATAATCTACTTCTTCTTTACTACGTTTGAAGTTCTCTGTTGAAAACGCAAAAACACTAAGTACTTTTACTCCACGTTTTAATGCATGTTTTACTAATTTTTTTAAAGTTTTGCTTCCTTCTAAATGTCCAGCACTTCTTTTTAACCCTCTTTTTGTAGCCCATCTACCATTTCCATCCATAATGATCGCTACATGATTTGGTATATTATACTTCATAAACATCTCCTCTAAAGTCATTATTACGACTTAAATAAATTATATATAAATTTATTAAAATACTCAATACATTATAAAAAGAAATAACATTACGCTATTTCTTTAAATTATTTATTTGTTCAATAACATTATTTAATTTTGTTTTTTCTATTTCCAAAGTATCCCTATCTTTATTAACAATTGCTTCTGGAGCTTTAGAAACATAATTTACATTTGACAATAATTTTTCTCTTCTTTCAATAGATTTAATTAATTCTTCCATCTCTTTATTTAGTCTTTCTAATTCTTTATCCATATCAATTACTTTAATAAATGATAGTTCAAAATTTGCAAAAGTAAGTGGTACTGGAATGAATGATAATCCATCTAAATCATAAGTATCTTTAAGTTTTAAATTATCTTCATTTAATTTTAATAATTTATTAATTATATCTTTATTAGTTTTAATAAATTCATCATTACTTATATCATAAATTAAGTTATAGTCTTTTAAATTATTTTCTAATTTTAAAGTACGTACTTTTTTAATTAATTCAATAACTTTATCAATATTTTCTTCATTAGAATCTATTTCAATACATTTTGGATATTCGCTTACCATTATTGAACCATTATTTCCTTTTAGATTTTTATAAATTTCTTCAGTTACATAAGGCATAAATGGGTGTAACATTTTAATAATTGAATTTAGAGTATGTAGTAATACACTCTTTGTAGTATTATTCATATTAGTTTTAGCAAGCTCAATATACCAATCACAGAATTCATTCCAAATAAAGTTATATAGTTCACTACCAACTACATGGAATTCATATTTTTCCATATGTTTAGTTACTACTTTAATAGTATTGTTTAATTTACTTAAAATCCATTTATCTGCATTACTTAAATTTTCTAATGAATAATTATTTATATCAAAATCTTCTAAGTTCATCATAACAAATCTTGAAGCATTCCATAATTTATTAATAAAATTCCATGTTGATTTTACTTTCTCAATATCAAATCTTAAATCCATACCAGGAGCTGAATTAGTAGTTAAGAAATATCTTAGGGAATCTGCACCATATTCTTCTATAACATCCATAGGATCAATTCCATTACCCAAACTCTTACTCATTTTTCTACCTTGTTTATCTCTAATTAATCCATGAATTAAACAATCTTTAAATGGTCTTTTATTTGTGAAATGAAGTCCTTGGAAAGTCATTCTATTTACCCAGAATGGAATTATATCATATCCAGTAACTAATACGTCATTTGGATAATATCTTTCTAATAATTCTGTATTTTCTGGCCAGCCTAGAGTTGAAAATGGCCATAATGCACTACTAAACCAAGTATCAAGTACATCAGTGTCTTGAACCCATCCATCACCCTCTGGGGAATCCATACCAACGTATACTTCTTCATCTCTATACCAAGCAGGTATTCTATGCCCCCACCATAATTGTCTAGAAATACACCAGTCATAAGTAATTTCCATCCAGTGATTCATAATTTTTTCAAATCTTTCTGGAACAAAATTTACTTTAGTATCTTTATTTTTTTGATTTTCCAATACGGCATCTGCTAAAGGTCTCATTTTAACAAACCATTGTTTTGATAAATATGGCTCAACCATTACATCTGTTCTTTCTGAATGACCAACTGAATGTGTTATTTTTTCAATTTCTAATAACAATCCTTGTTCTTTTAAATCTTCAAGCATCTTTTCTCTACATTCAAATCTATCCATTCCATTATAAATAGATGCATTTTCATTCATTGTTCCATTTGGATTCATAACAATAATTCGATCTAAATTATGTCTATTTCCAACTTCAAAGTCATTAGGATCGTGTGCTGGAGTAATTTTAACTACCCCTGTTCCAAAAGATGGATCTGCATGTTCATCTCCTACAACTGGAATTAGTTTATTTATTAATGGTAGTACAACATTTTTACCAATTAAATGTTTATATCTTTCATCATTAGGATTAACTGCAACTGCAGTATCTCCAAATAATGTTTCAGGTCTAGTTGTCGCAACTTCTAAATAATCATTTGTTCCTTCAATCATATATTTTAAATGATAGAAAGCTCCTTCAACATCTTTATAAATAACTTCTTCATTAGACAGTGCCGTCATAGCTTCTGGGTCCCAATTTATAATACGTTCTCCTCTATAGATTAATCCTTTATTATAAAGTGTTACAAATACATGTTTAACTGCATTAGAAAGTCCCTCATCAAGAGTAAATCTTTCTTTAGAATAATCTAAGCTAAGCCCCATTTTTGCCCATTGTTTTCTAATAGTAGTCGCATATTCTTCTTTCCACTCCCAAGCCTGTTTTAACCAGTCTTCTCTATCCATTTGTCTTGGATTAATTCCTTCGTCTTTTAATTTTTTATCAATTTTAGCTTGAGTTGCGATACCTGCATGGTCCATACCAGGAAGCCATAATGCATCATATCCACACATTCTTTTATATCTTATAATTATATCTTGTAAAGTTGTATTCCATGCATGTCCTAAATGTAATTTACCAGTTACATTTGGTGGTGGAATAACAATTGTAAATGGTCTTTTATTTAAATTACCACTTTTAAAATATCCATTATCTCTCCAAGCTTCATATTTGTTTTTTTCTACTTCTAAATGATTATATTTTTTATCTAACATATTTTATACCTCCAAATATTTATATAATTTATTTTTAATGTTTTCAAATAATTCTTTATTATTTTCACTAACTTTAATGCTATTTACAAAGTTATCAAAAATTTTTGTTTCTTTTAAAATTTCAAAACTTTCTTTAAAATTCACATCATAAAAGAAAGCAAAGATGACTATTAAAGAATCTGTCTTATTTTTAACATATTTATGTTTAACTGGTTCATTATTATTAAATTCAGTTAATACATAATCACTTACTTCGTCATAAAATAAATTTTCATACTCTTCTGTTCTAACTCTATAAATATCTATTTTATCAGCATCTCTTATTATTTTACAAAATAGTTCTGTTTTTTCATCTAAATTATTAGGTATTTCAAATTTATTATGATATTTAACTGCATTATAAATTATATCATCATACTTTTCATCACTAATAAACTTACGTATCATATTTTCTTCAAATAATAATTTGACGCCAAAATCAGCATGATCCATATCTATATCTTTAAATGAATCATATTTTGTTACTTGTTCAAATCTACCTATATCATGTAGTAAACCAATTAATTTAGCTAAGAAAATATCTTCATCATTTAATTTTAATTTTTTAGCTAACATTTCACTTTTATTTACTACTTCAAAAGTATGTATGTGTTTTAATTTAATTTTATCATTATTCATATCAAAAGTATTAACATATTCATTAAATGCTTTAATTGCGATATCTAAATCCATAATTGTCTCCTTTCAAATAAAAAGAATTTCATCCAAATATAAGGACGAAATTCTCGCGGTACCACCTTAGTTTATAATTATAAATAATTATACTCTCAAATATTTAACGCATATTATACGTAATTTCTTACTTAGTTTCTGAAATTAAACTCCCTAGCTACCTTCAGTTATTTATTTTATTAGTTTTCACCAACCACTAATTCTCTATTTAAAACAATATAACTTACTCCTCTAGTTCTTCGCTTTTCTTAAATATTATAAGACATTATTTGAATTTTATCAAGTATTAATTTTATTAATATTTAATAACTTCTTTGAAAGTTTCACCTAATTTATTTTCCATGGATGTTGGTATTACAATTGTGTCCTTATCCCCATCTGATATATATTTATTATTTTTTAAATTGTTAAACACATATGTAATATCAAAATCTTTACCATTGTTATCGTATGCTCTTACTCTTTTTAAGAAAGTTTTATCAAAGTTTTTATTAAATGGAGATACTTCTGAAGTCCATCCTACTCTTAAAGCAGCATCAGTTGTATACTCTTTTCCATTATATATACCTTTTAAAACATATTGAAAATTTGCATGATCTTTTTTACCTGGACTACCAAATGGAAGTGCAATTATTTTAACATATTTACCTGGAATAATAGATTCTAATTTTTCATACATATATCCAGTCGCACTTTGTGCGGTAGTACTATCTACATTTTTGTAATTAACATGTGTTTTAGTATGATTACCAATATCATATCCATTTTCAACTAACCATTTTAATTTTGCTTCATCATATTCACTTTGATTAAATAGATTGTCCATTAAAAAGAAAGTTGCAGTTACATTATAGTCAGGATATTTCTTTTTAAAACTTTCTAATATTCCAATTGCGCAGTTAGGATCAATCTCTAAATTACCATTTTCATCTATTCCAAGTACATTAAAATTATTTTTGTTACCATCATCAAATGTTAAAACTATAGGACTTTTTCCAAGTTCAACCTCAATATCGCCAAGAGCATAATCAACAAGTCTTACCATTCTATATCCTTCATTATAATAAAATTCTAAATCTTGTTTAAATGCATTAACAGTTCTATTATATCCATCTTTGTCTACATTTCCACCAATATAATTAGTTTCCTCTATATTTTCTATACCATGATACATCATTATAGGCACTTCACCTAATTCATTAACTGAATATTCTTGATATATTTCTTTTCCTATTTTTCCTTTAGATATAACTATTATTAAATTTTTATTTTTATCAGTTAATTCGGCATTCTTATCTATACTTTGTGAGATAACTTTATCTTTTTCTACTTCTTTACTATATTCATATTTTATCTCTAATTCTAAACTATTCTCTTTTGCATACTCTTCTATTTCACTGATATTTTTATTAGTTAAATCTATCATTTTTAAAGTTTTAAATTCATTATTTGTATTATTATTAATCAATAAATATATAGAAACAAGGCCTAAAAAAACAATAAATATAATTCTTAAAACTTTTATTTTTTTCTTTTTCATAGTTTACGTCGAGTAGACGAGTCTCGACTACACCTCTCTTTTCATAGTGATAGGCTCGTCTTATTGCCCATCATAGAACCGTAATGCTGTCAATTTAAGACAATATTGACTAGTTGTGTAGGTATTGTAGATATATTTTACTAGACAAGATTTCTGCCTATTAAATAAAACAACCTCAATCTAGTCGTACCTGAATTGACGCACTACCTCTATTAGTATTATACCCTTATTTGTAATATTAGTCTATACAATTATTTTTTTACTATAAATTATAAAATATATTTGATATAAATTTAAGTAAAAAAAGATTATCAAAAGAAAAATTAGAAACATTGATTATTACACAATATACATTTAAGATGAATATGTAAAATAAAAAAAATGAGAAATTCTCATTTTCTTTTATAATTTACAATTATTCATTATATAGTCATAGATCACTTTATTCATATCATTTGTATAATGTATTCCGTCAGGCCAATATTTAAAATTCGATTCTCCAATTCCTTTTGTTACGTCACAAAATGATATATTTGTACCAGCAAGGCCATTTTTAATTTGCATATTTAAATCTATTACCCCATCATTTTTATATGGTGTATCAGCATATGAAGCAAGCGGTAATACTGAAATATAAACTATTTTATGATTTTTCCATGCTCCGGAACTCAATTCTTTTAGTGTAGTTAAATATTTGTTAACTCGCCATGTCCAAGCCTTGTACCCATTATATGTATCCATATCAATTGCATCATTAACACCGAAATTAAAGAAAATATAATGACTTTCTTTAGATGAATTTAATATATTATTTATTTGTGAAATCCCATTATTAACAAACCATTGATGACCCATTCCACCAGCCGCTACAAAGGAAACATTTTCAGGATTACCTACTGCATTTTTAATTCCTACAGTTCTTGAATCACCTGTAAATATAAATTTTTTTGGTTTATCTGAAATTTTAAATACAATTTTATAGGTAGTATCTCCAGCATAAATTGTTCCTGTATTTTTATTATTATCATTTGGTTCAAAGTATTCATCTTCTGTTTTTCCAGCTGAAGTTTTATATCTTATTAGTACTTCACCTTTTGATTTATCAAACTCTTCAACAGTATATTGATTGTTTGAATCTGGTCCTGTTACTGTTAATTTTGCTCCCTCTTGGTATACTTCTAAAGATGTTATTGTTTCTTTTGATTCTTCTTGTGGAACACTTTCTTTTTCTTTAAACAATATTGTATATACGTTATTTTTAACATAAAGAGTTCCTACATTCTTGTTAGAATCATTAGGTTCAAAAGAAACTTCCTTATCTTCACCAGATGACGTTTTATATTTTATTTTTACCCCTTCACCTTTTGATTTATCAAATTCTTCAACCGTAAATTGATTGTTTTCATCAGGTCCTTTTGCAGTATATTTTGTTTCACCTTGCTCCACTTCTACTGATGTTATTGTTTCTTTTTCAACCTCTTCATTAAATGTAACACTATATTTTATTGATGTCCCATCTTCTGCTACTACATTAAATGTTTGAATGTTAGAATTTGGTATTAATTTATATCCATCATCTACTTTT
>JAFSEX010000041.1 GCA_017435465.1 Bacilli bacterium | reverse complement strand
TTGTTGATGAAAAGAATGATAATATTTATAATTCGTGGATTATTCATATGTTTGCAGATTTTGCAATTATGACTATTTGGTTTATATATATTTAAAAGCGATTTCTAATGATATTTTTTGGTTGCAAATGTATTAATAATAAAATATAAATTACAATTTAACTATTTAAATAAAAGAACAGAAACCTGTTCTTTTTATATTGTATTATTTTTCAATATGATATATAATAAGTATGAAAAGTATAACTGGTTATACACAAAAGGAGAAGATAATATGAAAGAAAAATTTGTAGGAATTGCAAAAGTAGGAGAGAAAGGACAAATAGTAATACCTAAAGAAGCAAGAGATATGTTTGATATAAATCCTGGAGATTCTATTATTGTATTATGTGATAAATCAAAAGGAATAGCACTTCTTAAAGCAGATGAAATAGAAGATATGGCAGATAAAGTTTTTCCAAAAGGAGAAAAATAAAATATATTCTATGAAACTAGAGAACTTACATTAAAGATACAAATAAAGTTTTAAAATTATTAAATAAGTAATACAAAATTACAATTTGAAAGTGAGTTGAAGAATATGAAAATTAGTAACGATCAATTTAAAATAGATGATAAGAGCATTCTTAATTATTATGAAATAAAATCAAATAAACCAAAGTTATTATTACTTCATGCTCAGGGAACTAATTCATTAAGTTTTATGAGTGTGATTAATAAATTATCAAAGTATTTTTATATATATTTAGTTGATTATTATGGACATGGAAAAAGTTCTTTTAATAGAGAGAAATATAATTTAATTGATATTGGAAATGACATTATTAAATTTATAGAAGAAGTTATTAAAGATAATGTTTCAGTTTTAGGGCATTCTTCTGGTGGACTTATTGCTTCATACATTGCATCAAATTGCGAATTGTGTTCAGGGCTTATATTAGAAGATCCACCATTTTTTGCAAGCGTTGGAGATAGAAGATTTAATACATACAATTATGTAGATTTATCGACTGTATGTCATAATTTCATATCTCAAGACGAAATAAAAGATTTTGTATATTATTATTTTATAAATCAATATTGTTGGAACTTCTTTCCCGATGATTCCAGAGAAATGATTAGAACAAAGTTAGGAGAACTTGCATTAAAATATAGAGAAAAACATCCAGATAAAAATTTGAAAGTAATGTTTTGGCCTAAGAAATTTTTAGAAGGATTTAGAGGAATACAAAATTATGATCCTTATTTTGGAGAAAGTTTTTATAATGATTCGTTTAATGCAAATGTTGATTATGAAAAACTATTATCAAATATAAAATGTGAAACATTATTTTTGAAAGCCAAAACTACTATTGGTGATGATGGTTTAATTCAAGGTGCTTTAACTGATGAAGATTTAGAACGAGTAAATAAATTAATTAGTAATATGAATATAGAACGATTTGATTGCGGTCATGGTATTCATGTTGATAAACCAAAACAATTTGTAAAAGCATTAATAAGAAAATAACAAATTACAATTTATGGAGTTGATAATAAATGAATAGAGAGCTACTACTATCTAATATAGATAGAATCCATACAACTGAAATGGGATTAGCTAGAATTAAGAAAAATCTTAAATTAAATACTAATGATGTTGTTGAATATTGTAAAAATAAAGTATTAGATAAAAATTGTAGTATTTATAAGAAAGGTAAAAACTGGTATTGTGAAATAGGTGATATTAAGATAACTATTAACTCATATAGTTATACGATTATTACAGCACATTTAATTAAATAAAATAAAATTTATTGAAATGTTAAAAGGCTTTGACAAATTTCCAAAGTTATTTGGTGGATATGTAAATTTGAAGTATTTTATAATTGTATGTGAAAGGAGATAGTGTATGAAACTAGGAGAAAAAATTTTAGAGCTAAGAAAAAAGAATGGACTTTCACAAGAACAATTAGGAGAAAAAATATATGTTACTAGGCAAACAATTTCAAATTGGGAATTAGGAGAAACATCACCTAATCCAGAACAATTAAAACTTTTGTCAAGTACTTTAAATATTAGTATTGATGAATTATTAGATAATGATGTTAATAATGTTTTAGTTGAAAAAATTAGTAATACTGAAAAACTCGCAGGAATTATTATAAAAATACTTAAATTTATTGGAATAGCATTTGTTATATTTTTTATAATAGATTTAATTGCTTTGATTTTATATGCTTCAACTGGAAATCTTGCTAATGTAGAAAGTAGTGCTACAACAATTTGTAAAATAGAAAATAGTCAATATGAAATTGAATTTGGAACAGATAAATATTTTAGATGTGAAAATTGTTCAGACGAAATGAATAAAGAAATAAAGGAATTAGTTGATTTCAATAATATTGATGTTAGTATGAGAAAAATAGAAAACTATTTTGAATCCAATAATGGAACTTGTGAATAATAAATTACAATTTATTAAATTCTACTTTTGATGGGTGTTATAACTGATTATATAAATATATAATGAATTACGAGAGGAGCAATATTATGAATCAAATTAAAATAGGAAAATTTATTGCAGAATGTCGTAAAGAAAAGAATTTAACACAAGAACAACTTGCAGATATGTTAAATACTACAAATAAATCAATATCAAAATGGGAAAATGGTAACTGCCTACCTGATTCGTCTTTATATGAACCTTTATGTAATATTTTAGAAATAACAATCAATGAATTGTTTGCAGGTAAAAAAATAAAAGATGAAGATTATAAAAAAGTAGCAGATGAAAATTTAATGCAGATGTTAAAATATAAATTATATTGTTTAAGTGATAAAAGTATAACTTTTAATGAATTTGGGAATGCATTAGATAGGATGTCTGAAGCATTTACAATATTAAAATCATTTGCAACAAAAGAAGAAGCAGTAAATTTTATGATGAAAGAAACAGATTTATCATATGATGAATGTTCTTATGCTTATGATTTTTATATTAATCTATATAAGATAGATTAAACAAATTATAATTCATTAAATGAAAGTAAAGTAGATTTTTCTACTTTTTTTTCATTTTGTAACTTAGTTGTAACTTTGGGGTAATATAATTTATTTGTAAGAACGGAAGGAGAATGTTTATGGAAATATTAAAAGTTGAAAATCTTACAAAGATTTATGGCAAAGGAACAACAAAGGTAGTTGCTCTTGATAAT
>JAFSEX010000040.1 GCA_017435465.1 Bacilli bacterium | reverse complement strand
TTAACATTAATGGCAAATCTTACCGTTTAAAAGATAAATTAAAAATAGATTCAGATGTCTCTGAACCTATACAAAATTAATTAAATTTTTTGTACATTTTTATTTTCAACTTTTTGTGCATTTTTATATTGACTTTAACAGCATTAACCACAAATTTCTTTTACTATATCCTTTTCCTAACCCAGAGGTCAATCTTTTAGAATACTCTTTTATAATTCCTTCTCCATAATGTTTTCCAGCTTCGCTTAACATTTTTCCAACATTATAGTAAGTATTTAAATCACTTTTATTAATTGAATAGTTTTTAACTCTTCTATTAATTTCATTGTTTAGTAATTCATTCTTTATCTCATTATAATAATTCATATCCTACTCCTTTCTATGGACTACATGTTTCTATTTCTAAAATATTATTATTTATTTTCAACATAATACTTCCATCTTGATCTGTTCTATATATTTTTGATTTTTCTAAAGTATTTAAAACTTCTTTATTTGGGTGACCATACCTATTATTCTTCCCAACACTAATTATTGAATAATTCGGATTAATCTCATTTATAAACTCTTTACTACTACTTGTCTTCGATCCATGATGACCCACCTTTAAAACATCTATATCTGGTAAATTATATTTATCTAATATCTCTTTTTCAGTAGTAACTCCTGCATCTCCCATAAACATAAATTTATATCCATTAAGTTCAGTATAAATTACATTACTATTATCATTTTCATTACCATATTCTTTGGTTTGAAGAAAATATAATTTGTTATTATCAATATTTAATTCTTTAATACATGAATAATATGGTATTTTCTTTTTATCTAAAACTTCTATTAACTCTTGTTCTAGATCGTTATATGGCCCACAATTGAATATTACTTTCTCTACTTTAAAATTATTAACCAAATTAATTGCTTCTCCCATATGATCGTAATCTCCATGAGATAATACTAAATAATCCAATTTTTTAATTCCTAATGATTTTAAAAGTGGTATTAATGAATCATTCACAATCGAATGTGTTTTATTAGTTATTTCCCAATCATCTTTTTCATAACTAATTTTGCCACCTGTATCTATTAATATGTTACCTTTATTATGGGGTAAAACTAGTAAAAGTGAATCACCTTGTCCAACATCTATTGTAATCATATATAAATTATTATTAAAAAATATTATATTACTATGAATTAATGTTGTAATTATAAATACTAAAAAAGGTTTATAATTATTTTTTTGCATCCCTAAAATAGAAATATATATTATAAAATAGTATAAAAATATAAATATAATATTTGTTTTAGCAAAACTAATATTTAATATTTTTATATTGCTAAAAAATAATGACATTTTTTCTAAAATTGATATCAATATATATAATATATTATCTAAAAATGGTAAGAAAAAAGTAATTAAAGAAAACGGAAATAAAAACAATGATACATATGGAACAAAGATTAAATTTATAAAAATACTTAGTAAATTTATTTGAAAAAAATTATAAATACTTATTGGAAAACTAAGTAAGAATGCAATAAAAGAAACTATAAATAATTTTCCAAAATAGGATTTGAATTTACCAATATAATTTTGAAAAATAATTAATCCCAAACTAATTATATATGAAAATTGAAATCCAATATCATAAAGTAAAAAAGGATTAAGTAAAAGTAGTATATCTAATACAAGTAATAATATATTTAATGTTTTTATATTAAATTTTCCTATTTTATTTATTGACAGTAATATAAAGAAAAGTCCTGCTCTTAAAATAGATGCTGAAAATCCAGTTAAAAACATATATAATATTATAAATAAACTTGCTAAAATATATCTTTTTATTTCTTTTATTTTTAATTTTTTGAGAATAAAAATAATTATACCTGTAAGTAATGATATATGCATACCAGAAACAGCAAATAAATGACTTACACCATTTATTTGATATGAAGTTTTAACTTCATTATCAAATGATGAAGAATCACCTAAAATAAATGCATTCAAATAGGTTTTAGACTTATCAATTTTATTTAATCTATCAATAATATAATTTTTAATAGAATAAAAAATATTTTTATTTTTTTCTACTATATTAATATTATCAATATTAATAGTCCAATATATTTTATTATTATATAGATATTTTTTATAATTAAATAAATTTGGCACAGTATTTATCTTTGGTTTTTCAAGACTTCCAGTTAATTTAATTGTATACCCTAATTTAAAATTATTATTATATTTATTTTTTTCGTCTAGTGTTTCAAAATAGTAATTTCCAATTACCTTTTCTTTTGTTTTAATTGTTAATTTTAATTTATTTCCATCAACAACTTTTTCTACAATTTTCCCAATAAATATTGTTTCATTTCCATTATATTTTGATTCATATTTATAAATACTAGTTAAAAATAAGGATAAAAATATTATAAATACAGTTAAAATATAATATAAACAATCTTTTAATAATATATTTTTTATACACTTCATATTAAACAGTAATTAAATCTTTTATTTTTTCAAATGTTGAATCTCCAATACCACTAACATTTTTTAAATCTTCAATTGTTTTAAAATTACCATTAGTTTCTCGATATTCAATTATTGTTTTAGCTTTTGATTCTCCAATTCCAGGTAATGTAGTTAATTTATCTATACCATCATTATTTATATTCACAAGTGTATTTGTTACTTCCTCAACTTTTGTTTCATTTGTTTCCTGTGTACTACTTTCAGATATAGATGCATCATTTTTAACTTCATCACATACAACATTATTTTCTTTTTCTTTTTGTTTATCACTATTTAAAATTTGCCAAGTTTCACTCTTAGTATAAACATAAATAACCATTTCATCTTTAATTTTTTTACTAAGATTTATACATTTTGTATCAGCATATTTGTTTAATCCACCTGCCATATTTATTGCATCATTAACAATATTATTTTCATTTAATTTATATACACCTGGATTATTAACTGCTCCTTTAATATCAACAAAATATTCTTTTACAACAGGTACAACATCTACAATTTCTTCTGTACTTTCTTCTTTCTTTTCATTTGTATCAACTTCTTCTACTATTTCTAATTCCATGTTTTCTTTTGCTTCTACAATATTATTGTCTATATTATAAAAATAATAAATTCCTCCAATTATAACTAAAAATATTATTAAAACAAAACTTATAATATATTTTTTGTATTTTAAAAATTTTTCCATAATAAAAACTCCTTTCATTATATAGTAAACGAAAAGAGTTAAAAAAACTTTTTTTTAATTAATTTTCTTTTTTCTTTTTTATAATAGCATAGGTAATTAAACTTCCAATAGCCGCAATTGCAGCTACTCCTATTCCTATTTTTAATGCTAAAGAAGTTTTAGAATCACAAGTACATTCATATCCATCCATACACCCACAAGTACATTCTTCAGTGCAACATACATCTTTTTCTTTTGTCATATTAATTTACCTACCTTTCTATACTTATTATACTACAAAATAAAATATTTAAAATAAATTTTTAAAAGTTTATTAGTTAAAATTTCGATATTATTTTTTTATTGCTTCCAATCTATTTATAAATATATCTTTTTCCATAAATTTTTCTTCATATTCTGTTGTAATATTATCAATATCTTCATTTTTTAAATCTAACGATACATTTTTTAAAATATATCCATATTCACTTAATGATTCAATTGAATAAGCAAATAAAGCTTTATTATCAGTTTTTAAATGTATTTCTTTTACATCCTTAAATACATCATCATAAATTTTTAAAAATATATTACTTGTTAATCTTCTTTTAGAGTGTTTCTTTTTAGGCCATGGATCTGAAAAATTCAAATAAATTCTATCAATTTCTTTTGAAAAAATATCACTTAATTCTAAAGCATCTATTCTAATCATTTTTAAATTATTTATGTTACTATCTTCCACTCTTTGTAAAGCTCTAGTTATTACACTATCGAATTTTTCAATGCCAATGAAATTAATATTTGGAAAATTTAGTGCATTTTCATAAATAAATTTACCCTTTCCCATACCAATTTCTATATATATTGGATTATCATTATCAAATAGTTCATTCCACTTACCCTTATAATCTCTTGGATTTAAAATAATATATTTTGAATTCTTAATTATGTCTTCTTTTCCTTTAACATTTCTAAGTCTCATAAAATCACCTATCGATATTGTACTATAGCCCAAACATTTTGTAAACTTATTACATATAATTTAATGTAAGAAAAAAGGAGGACTTTAGTCTATGAAAAAAGAGCGAGATATATATTTTGAAAATCAAGGATATTTTAGTAATCCTGGTATGATGAATCCGATGTATCAAAATGGAATGTATGGAAATTTTGGAATGCCCATGAATCAAAATTTTCCATATAATATGAATTTTCCACAAAACTTCCCAAATAATCAATATCAACACCAAGATTTTAATTCTATAGAACAAAGAATTAATCGTATTGAAAGACAAATAAGAAGGCTTGATTCAAGAGTGTCTAGATTAGAAAGTAAATGTAATATAGATTCATCTTCATATCAATCAAGTACTGATGGTTATACAATAAATGAAACAAATATGTATATGATGTAAAAATAAAGCAATAATAGCTTTATTTTTACAAAAGTAACATGTATAGATTTTATTTTGTTATAAACCACTAGTTAGATTATGTAATTCAACTAGTGGTTTTAATAATTATTTATTATTTAATTTTCTTTATACATCAAAATCATCTAAAAAATCATCAATAGTCATCATTCTATCATCAATATCTTTTAGGGATGTTTTTTTATCTTCATCTTTTTGAGGTATATTTTCAACTGCAATATTTTCTTCAAGATTTATATCTTTTTTCAAAAGTAAATCTTGAACTTCAAATACTTTATCTATTCCTTTTTTACTTATTAATGAACCAACACTATATCTATCCATAATTGGAATTTCAGTTAATTTTAAATTTCTTATATCTTCATCATGTCTAATACCAATATGTTTCTTAGAATCAATAATAAGTGCATTAACTATTTCTTGAGGATTTGATTTAACTTCTTTTAAAACTAACAATCCTCTTCCTGCGCGTTTACCAACTTCAAGTTCTGATAATTTAATTCTCTTAGCATTACCCTTATGAGTAAATATAGTTAAATAATCTTGAGTGTCATCAAATATTATACCAGATACTACTTCATCATTTTTAAGATTAATAGCTTTTACACCTGCAGCTTTTACTCCTACAACAGGTATTGCATTGGTTTTATACCATAAACCATATCCACCTTTAGTAACAACAAATACATTGTTATCTAGTGTTAAACTAACACTAACAACTTTGTCATCATCTTTTAATTTCATAGTAGATATTGGTTTAGAATATCTTTGAACTTGATAATCAGAAAGTTTACTACGTTTTACCATACCATTTTTAGTAAATATTGTAATATCTAAGTTAGTATTAAAACTATATACTGGAATACTACTAACAATATTTTCATTAGCTTTAATTTCAATTACATTGCTAACATGTTTTCCAAGTTCTTTCCATTTAACATCTGGAAGTGTATGAACTGGTATAAATAAGTAATTACCTAAATCAGTAAACAATAGTAATGTATCTAAAGTATTCATTTCATACTGTCCAATAACAAAGTCACCTTTTTTAAGGGCAGTATCTTCACTATTAGAAGCCATATAACTTTTTTTAGAAACTTTTTTAACATAACCTTCATTAGTTACTACAACAATAACATCTTCTTTTGGAATCATTAATGTAGTATCTATTTTAAGTTCTGTAATTTCTTCTACAATTTCAGTTTTTCTTGGAGTTGCATATTCTTTTTTTACTATTTTAAGTTCTTCTTTTAATACTTTTAATAATTGATCTTCATTATTTAAAATTTGATTAAGAGCCGCAATAATTAAACCAAGGTTTTTCATTTCTTCTTCTAGTAATGTAACATCTGTATTTGTTAATCTATATAATTGTAAAGTTACAATTGCTTCAGCTTGTGCTTCAGTAAAATCATATTTTTTAACTAAATTTTCTTTTGCATCACTCTTATTTTTACTTGCACGTATTGTTTGAATTACTTCATCTAGTATTGAAATACATTTAATTAAACCTTCAACAATATGTAATCTAGCTTCTGCATGTCTTAAATTAAATTCACTTCTTCTAATAACTACTTCTTTTTGGTGTGCGATATAAGCGTCTAATATTTTTAAAATACCAAGTAATTTGGGTCTTCTATTTACTATTGCAACCATATTATAGTTATATGATATTTGAAGTTCTGTATTTTTAAGCAAATAATTTAAAATTAATTCTTTATTTGCATCTTTTTTAAGATCAATAACTATTCTAAGACCTTCTCTATCTGTTTCATCACGTACTTCAACTATTCCATCTATTTTCTTTTCTACACGAATTTCATCTATTTTTCTAACCAAGGCAGCTTTATTTACATCAAAAGGAATTTCAGTAACAATGATTTGATTTTTTTCGATTGTTACTTTACTTTTAACAATTATTTTCCCTCTACCTGTTTCAAAAGCATCGCGAATACCTTTTATACCTTCAACAATTCCTCCAGTTGGAAAGTCTGGTCCTTTTACAATATTTAAAATTGTATCTAATCTACAATTTGGATTATCTAATCTATATATAGTTGCATCTATTATTTCACCTAAATTATGAGGTGGTATATTAGTTGCATATCCAGCACTTATACCATTTGCACCATTTACAAGCAAATTAGGAAATTTTGCAGGTAAAACAGTAGGTTCAAGTTCACTATCATCATAATTAGGCGCAAATTCAACTGTATCTTTATCTAAATCTTTTAATAATTCGATACTAATTTTAGAAAGTCTAGCTTCTGTATAACGCATCGCAGCTGGACTATCACCATCCATTGAACCATTATTACCATGCATATCAATATACATTTCATTTTGTTTCCACCATTGACTCATACGAACCATCGCTTCATATATACTTGAATCTCCATGTGGATGAAATTGTCCCATTACGTTACCAACTGTTTTTGCACTTTTCTTATAAGGTTTATCATGAGTATTTCTATCTTTATACATAGAATATAAAATTCTTCTTTGTACAGGCTTTAAACCATCCCTAACGTCTGGTAGTGCTCTATCTTGAATTATTGTTTTAGCATATCTACCAAATCTATCCCCCATGATTTCTTCTAGTGAATATTCGAATATTTTATTTATTATGTTTGTCATTTACCATCACCTTAATAATTGTATCAAACTTTTAAACAAATGTAAAATAAAAGAATGAGAAAATTCTCACTCAATTACAATTTACAATTATTAATTATATATTCATATATTTTTTTTACTTGTAGCATTATTGTAATGTAATCCATCACTAGAATAACCAAAATTTGAAGGACCAATTCCGTTATATACATCACAATACAATATATTTGTTCCCACTAATTCTTCTTGAACTAATTGATTAAATTCAACTACTCCAGGATCTTTAACAGCATATGTTGTTGAACTTGCAATTGGTAGTACAGAAATAAATACAATACGTTGATTTTTCCATTCATTGATACTTGAATTTTTTAATACTTGTAAATATAAATTGACCACATTTTTATTTGAAGTATTTTGACTAATTGAATCATTAACACTGATTGTTACAACATACTAATGTTTTTGTTTTTTAACCAAACTTTTTAATTCTATACTTTATTTACTACATCTCTAACCAATTTTAAATATTGCTTTATTAGAAAATTTTTATTATACTTTTCTTCAATATAATAAATTATATTAAACATAATTGTTCCAATAAATGAAACTAACATATCAAGCATGGTATCATTTACTCCGGTTAAAGCAACTCCTTGATTATCATTTCCAAATATTTTATCATGAAAAAATTCTGAAAATTCCCACATCGAAGAAGAAAACATAGTAAAACTAATAATAAATATAATATTAAATTTTAATTTATTAACTTTATTTAGTTTTAAAATTTTTAATGCATATAA
Source organism: Bacilli bacterium (assembly GCA_017435465.1). GTDB lineage: Bacteria > Bacillota_I > Bacilli_A > RF39 > UBA660 > JAFSEX01. The sequence continues at coordinate 10,706 of JAFSEX010000040.1, read as the reverse complement.
AGATGTAACTAATCCAAATAATGTATGTATAAATTTATCATATCCATCAATTATGTTGTAAATGTTTAAAATATAGCCTAAATAGAATGCTAAAAACATAAAAATTATATAAATTGATTCTATAATATAATACATACCCTTTTTAAATATTTTTCTAGAAAAAATAGGAATAAAAATTATTGGTATTATAGATAGTTTTTTGAAAAAATTGACAATTTGAAAATTAAACAATTCTTTAAAACTTAAAAACAATGAGATTATAATAATCATAATAATTAAAATTTTATTAAATGTTTTAATTTTTTTCATAAATATCACCATATTTTTAATATTTGTATTATTAATTTTTATATTCTTAATTTCAATAATTTACATATAATTTTATAGGTGATTCATATGAAAATAATTTCACATAAAAATATGAAATATGACTATTATAGTTTTTTAAATCAAACTATAAATAATCCAGATATAGTTGGTGTGTCTTTTGATATACTTATGACAAGTGATGAAAAAATTATAATATATACTCCAAATAGTAATTTTTCAACTACTATTAGTGCATTACAAAGCAATACATATAAAAATTTAAAAATAACGGATGTATTACCACTTGATGAAACTTTAAACCAATTTGTTGGAACTAATAAAAAAATAGTCATTAATTTATTACCAATAGTTAGTTTACAGATTACGGATTATAGTCTTCAAAATATAATTAGGATAAATGAGCAATATGTTAGAGTTGTAAAAAACATATTGGATAAATATCCTGCATTAGAATTTTATGTATGTAGTACTAATGAAAATTTAGTTTATCATATTAAAAGAATATTAACTAACTACAAAAATGGATTTGTATTGACTAATTTAAATACTACTTACCAAGATGTTGATTTCTATATTTTTACTACAAATATGCTTGATGAAAAAATAATTAGACAACAACTAACACTTAATAGAGAAATAATGATATTTATTTTAAATGCACAAGATATGGATATGATTTTAGATTGGATTTCTAGTGATAACTTTTCTAAAAATGATAAACAAATATTAAATGAAATATACTTTATAAATAATTATCCGCAACTTTTTTTAAGAATCTTTAATATAAAAAGCAATCAATTTAATTGATTGTTTTTTTGAGATTTATATATTTTAAGTTCAAACTATTAAAGGTTCGAACAGATTCACTACTGGTGCCGAATGACAGAATTGAACTGTCCTCTGATGCTTACCATGCATCTGTTTTACCACTAAACTAAATCGGCAAAATATAAAATGGCGTCCTCGAGAGGAATTGAACCTCCGACCTAGCGCTTAGGAGGCGCTTGCTCTATCCTACTGAGCTACGAGGACAAATACAATATCATTATATCAAAACAAATAATAAAATAGAAGATAAGATTTAATATTTTTCCTATCTTCTAATATTCATTATTAATATTAACCACACATTTAAAGCAGTATTAAGTTGATAACTAAACTTTTTAGTAAATTCAATAATACTTACAACAGTATCAACCATATTTACTACCCAACCTTCAAGATATTTTGGAATTCTAAAATCAAGTGGGAACATATGAGTTTTAATTATATCTTTCTCTTTTTCAGATAAATAAAAGAATCTAGATGAATTTTCCACAGCATTTTTGGGATGTCCAGTTGTATATAATTTAAATTTTTGTCTAAATTTTTTATAATCTTTAGTTCTGTTTAAATAGAAGTCGTGTAACAAACCAGCCCTAGCTGTCTCTCTAAAATCAAGTTTTAAAAACTTTGATATTTTATATGAATAATAAGACACTTTTAAAGAATGATCTAATCGTGTCATTCCATGGTGTGCTATATATGATAATTTACTAAATTCTTTGTTATCTAAAATATCTTGTACTAGATATTTATATGCTTCGTCATTATTAATAGTTTCCATAATTCACCTCAGCAACTACTACATTATATCACAATTTTTATAAAATTAGAATTATAATAGTACAAAAATAAAAAGAGTTGTCAAACAACAAACTCCCTTCAATATCATAATGGTGACCCGTACGGGATTCGAACCCGTGAATGCATGCGTGAAAGGCATGTGTGTTAAGCCACTTCACCAACGGGCCACATCAACAAAATGGTGGGCCTGAATGGACTTGAACCATCGACCTCACGCTTATCAGGCGTGCGCTCTAACCAACTGAGCTACAGGCCCATTTTGTTCCATGACTACTACATTTTACAATATTATTATAATAAAATCAAGTGTAAAATGATAATTTTTGTAAATTTCAAAACAATTTCTTTTGAATACATTTAATATATTACCATTTTATAATGTATAATGTCAAGGTAAAAAAATATTTTTAATTCAAAATAGAATATTTTTTATTCTATTTTGAATTTTTGGGGTTTGTATTTTTAAAATAAAGTTTATATAATTTAATTTTTTCGTTTATTTCATTACGTGGTTGAATCTTGGGATTGAAATAATATATTCCTTTTGATAAATTTATATATTGGTAATATTTTTCATTAAGATAAGACTTTCTTGAATTATATATTTCTAACAATTCTGCAAAATATTTGTCTGCAGTTGATAAATAATATAAATTTTCTTTAGTATTAAAATTAACTTTATTTAATGAAAGAAGATATTCTTTTATTTCGTAAAGAAATTTTTGTGATTCAATATTTTCATCTATACATAAATTAATTTCATCTAATAATATATTAATATCCAAATTATTTTTTAAAAATGTATTTATTTTTAATTCCAATTTATCTTTTTTTAATGCTAATTTTTCTTTTTTTAAAACTAAGTTCATATAATGTATTATTTTTATCAATTGTTTATATATACGTTTTACTTCTTTATTCATACAAAGCCCCCTAAATAAATTTATTTTTATATTTATTTATTATAAATTTTGAAAAATTATTAATTATATTAAATATAAATAATGAACAAATCATTAACAAAGCTATTATTAATAACATGTATGGAGTGATCAATGTTAATGAAAATAGTGTTCTAAGTCCTAAAACTCCAATTATAAAAAATAAACACATTATAGTTATTAGAAATTTTCTAATTAAATTAAAGGGTATACATAATCTATATAATAATATAAATCCTGTAAAACCTGTTAAAATAACGCATAAGGTTGATGTTTCTTCTGGCTTTATCTTTAAAATTAATGAAATTATCATAATTAAAATAATATTTGATACTATTGTTAAAGCCGTTGGTAAAGCTTTACTTATAACATTAATTAAAAAATTCCCTTTTATTCTATCTTTATTTCGCTCTAAAGCTAATATAAATGATGGGATTCCTATTGTTACTACACTTGTTAAAGTTAATTGAATTGGTTCAAATGGATATGGCATATTTATAAATAAGAATATCAATGCAAGTATTGTTGCATAAATTGTTTTGACTAAAAACAATGATGCTGATCTTTGAATATTATTTATGCTTCGTCGTCCTTCTTTTACAATTTTAGGAATTGAATCAAAATTCGAATCTAATAAAACTAGTTGTGATACGTTTCTTGCAGCATCACTTCCACTTGATAATGCGATGCTACAATCTGATTCTTTGAGTGCCAAAACATCATTTACCCCATCACCTGTCATACCAACAACATGTCCGTTTTCTTTAAGTGCAAGAATAATTTCTTTTTTTTGAAAAGGAGTAACTCTGCCAAAAATCGAATATTTTTCTACAGCACCTTTAATTTCCTCATACGTATTTAAAGTAGTTGCATCAATATAATTGTTTTTAGTATTTATACCTACTCTTTTCGCAATATTTTTAACAGTAGTAACATTATCTCCTGAAATTATTTTTATATCAACTCCAGAATCTTGGAAATATTTTAAAGTTTCACTAGCATTTTCTCTTACTTTATCACGAATTAAGATTAAAGCAATTGGTTCAATATTATTAGGTAAATTATCATCAATAAATTCTTTTTTTGAATGAGCAAGTAAGACAATTCTATTTTCTTTAGAATATTTTTCTAATTCATACTTAATTTTTGATATTTTCTCTTTTAAAATGAATTCAGGGGCACCTATTATATATGTTCCATATTTTTCAAAATTAACTCCAGACCATTTTCTTTTTGAGGAAAATGGAACAACTGTTTTTGAAATCCAATGACCTTCATTATTAAAATCTTTTCTTATGGCGTTAATAGTTGAATTATCATCACTAAGTGATGATACTAAATTACAAATAATATCATCAAAATTCTTGCTATTTTTATTAGAAATGGGTATTAATCCACATACTTCCATATTTCCTTCTGTCAAAGTACCAGTCTTATCCAAGCACAAAACATCTACACGAGCTAAAGCTTCAGTACAATATATATCTTGAACTAAAACTTTATATTTAGATAATCTTAAGACACTTATCGCAAAAACAGTACTTGTGAGTAAAATCAATCCTTCAGGTATCATTCCAATTAGCGCAGCAACAGTATTTACAACTGCATCTGTTAAATTAGCATCCTCTATTGTATATTGATTATAAAATAATAATAAACCTATTGGAACAATTGCAAATGACACAAATTTAATAACTTGCTTTAATGAATTTAAAATCTCAGAATTAACTTTTTTAATGTATTTTGCTCCACTCGAAATTGACGAAGTATAATTATCATTTCCAATATGTTCTACTTTTGAAATACAGTTACCACTTACTATAAAACTTCCAGATAATAATACATCCCCTTTTTTCTTATATATGGAATCAGATTCTCCTGTTATAAAAGATTCATTTACTTCGCAACTTCCTTCCATTATTATACTATCTGTCACAATTTGATTACCAGTTTTAAGCATAATTAAATCATCTAATACTATTTCATTTATATTTATTTTTTTAACTTTTCCATTTCTTATAACATTTATTTTAGTTGACGCAATTAAAGATAATTTATCAATAGTTCTTTTAGCTTGAATTTCTTGAAAAGTACTAATAATAATATTACTTATTACAACCCCTATAAACATTAAATTTTTATATGAACCAACAAATATAAGAGCAAGTGCCAAAACGACATTTAATAAATTAAATAAGGTAAATATGTTACTACTTATTATATTTTTTATACTTTTTGTAGGAATGGATGTATCATAGTTTACTAATTTATCATCTATTCTTTTTCTTATTTGTTCATTGGATAATCCATATTTTAAATCTGGATTATATCTTATTATATTTTTATTCATAAACCATTCAACCACTCTTTCATTATAATTAGTATATCATTATTTTTTAGATTGTACAAATGTATATTTATAATAAACTGAACAAATAATTTTTCTAATCTTATCTTACAGTTACAAAAGTTTCTATATAGAAGAAGTATTTATCAATAGACTAGTTTTAATATTTACACTCAATTATTGTTATATTTATACTTGTATTTATATATATCATGTTTAATTATACGAAAAAAAGGAGTCTAAATTTAGACTCCCTCTAATTATTATTTGTTTTAAATATTACTTAATTAAAAATTCTATTATTTTGTATTACCAGTTAATTTATAACCTTGGTTTAATAAAGTTGAATCATTTTTATTTGAAGAATATTTATAATCTTTTGTAACTGTTCTATAAGAATATTTATATTGAGTTATTCTCTCTTCTTCCACTTCATACCATTCAACTGTAAATTTAATTGGCACTAAATATTGAGTCCAAGCACCAGAATTTATACTATTATTTCTAATGCTTATTGGAACTACCCATTTACGATTTTCACGAGAAACAGATAATCTGCTATAAGTAAAGTTTGCAACTGGAGTGCTATATAAATTATTGTTACTTATGGCATCTTGAGTGTTTCTACTTGGACATCCATAACCAACCATTTGAATTGTACATGTATATCTATTGTTAGCATAATTTCTTAATTCAGTTGTACTAGAAAATTTGTTACTTGAAGTAATTCTAACATCTTCAGCATCATATGGTATATTATTTAAATATAATTCATAGTAATGTGAGTTGTCTTGATTACTAACCCAGCTTACAGTTCTATATGTATATGTTTGTCTTTCTCTATTTTCTTCGTAAGAAGTTCTTTTATCAATTTGTTTTACATTAGTACCAGTTGTTTTCTTAGTTGTTGTCCATTTAGTATCATCATCCCAAGTTTCAATTTCTTTAACATATTCATAAACTGTTGTTTCTTCTTTAGCCCATTGTGCATATAATGTTTTACTACTATATACTGGTGTTGCAAAATTATATGAATTACTACATGTTGAATCACTTTCTTTAGTACTCCAACATAAGAATTTATATCCATTACGTGCAGTAGTTGGATTATATACTGTCGCACCTTTATTTACTGTTTGAGATGATACATAATTACCACCTTGTGCATCAAAGTAAACTGTTACAGTTTCTGGTTTTGATACAGTAGTAACTGTTGGTGTTTTAGTTGTATTAGTATTTGTAGTAGTTTGTGTTTTAGTTGTAGTTGTTTTTTGAGTATTGCTTGTAGTAGTTGAAACTGCAACTGGTTTACTTACACAACCAGGACACACACTAGTACACCCAATAGTTTCGTTAATATAGTCTTTTTTATCATCACAGGCTAAATAAACTTTCATATTATATTCATATTCTTTTGTTCTTGTTACTTCTACATAAGAAGCATTAGTATCACATGATTTGCCATTTTCATCAACAAATGCAGTTAACATTTTTTTGTTTAGCATTTCTTGTAATGTCATTTTAGATGTTTTACCATAATCAGGTAATCTATCTATAATATAATATGATTTAGCAGCTTCTTTCATAGCATTGATATTATCACTATAAACTCCAGCAAGTAATGGTTTTAATGATTCTTCATCAACTTTAACTTCTACTTCACTTAAATCAACTTTAGGTGCTGGATAAAGCCACATGAATAAGAATAAAAATAATAACATATAAAGTAATTTGATTATTAAATCTTTTACGAATGAACCTTTCTTTTCTTCTTCGTACATAAAAATCCCCCTCTTTCAAATGTGGTAGCTATTATACCACTAACTTTTGAATATGTCAACTATTAAAAAGATGTACAAACTTCTTGTTAAAACTGGCCTAATTATATCAGATTTAAGACTATTTGTCAAATTTCAACCAAACAATTGTACACCCCATATTAAAATAACTACTTTTATATTCTAATACTCTTTTATCTTTTTTTAATACTTCTAATACAACATTTCTAATTATTCCGCTACCCTTACCATGTATTATACAAATTTTTTCATTTCTCATTTTATAATTATCATTTATAAAATCAGTAATACATACTCTAGCCATATCTCTATCAAATCCATGTAAATCAAGGGACGGAATATTATAATTAAAAGGATCAATATAATTATTTTTCATAATATTCCATTACTTGCTTTAATGTAGGTACTGAATTTCTACTACCTATTTTAGTTGTAGATAGTGCTCCAGCGATATTCCCTAATTTAACTGAATTTTCTAGTGAATATCCATTTGCTATACCATAAGTAAATGCCCCATGAAAAATATCTCCTGCACCCGTTGTATCTTTAACATTCATTCTATATGTAGGCATGTATTTGATATAATCATCATCATCTAGAAAAATACTTCCTTTTTCTTCTAAAGTTATTACATATTTTTTATTTGGAAATAGTTCCATTAGTTTTTCAAAAACTTGTGTAAAAGTATCAGTATTTTTAAAATCTATTTTTATATTTGTAACACTCTCAGCAAATTTTTTAGAACATGCAATATAATTAACATTTTTACATAATTCTATAACTTCAGGTGTATTTCTTCCTGCATCAATTATACTTATTGCTTCTTTATTTTCTTTAATCATGTTCATAGATAATTCAAATTCTTGACCATCTATTAAAATTACATCTGGTTTAATATCAAGCATTTTAGCTTCCATTTTTAATTTCGGATTTCTATTTGCAAAAGTAGTTCTAGAATCTTTATCTTGTCCTACTACCACAATACTTAGTGTTGTATCAATTTTATTAGATGTTTCCATATAATCTATATTCACTTTTTGAGTTTTAAATTCATCTTTTATTTTATTTCCATATATATCATTTCCAACTATTCCTGCAAAATATACATCTTGATTCCATTTTCCAAGTAGATATGCAGCATTACTTGCCGGTCCTCCACCACATTCAATTTTTTTATTGATTCTATTTTTAGTATTTTCTTCTGGGTATTTTCTCATAGGAAATGTTATATCATATGCGACATTTCCAATACATAATATTTTTTTATTCATAATCTTCCTCCAATTTATCCTATAATTTCTGGATTATTACTACTACTACCCCCTATTGGATTACCTGATGCTGAGGTTGCCCTATCTTTACCCCAGTCTCTAATAAATTTAATTTTTTCTGGATTAGTCTTTGATAGTGGAACAACAGCTTTTAATGAGTTAATTAATAATTGATCATTAATTTGTAATGTTGGATTTGCGACTAATTTATATGCAATATCACGTATTGATGATTCGATATCCGCTCCAGTAAATCCATCTGTTATTTGAACTAACATATTTGTAAGTTGTTCTGGTAATCTTACCCTTAGATATCTTTCGATATACATTGTAATTACTTCATGTCTTTCAAGAGCATCTGGTAAATCGACAAAGAACATTTCATCAAAACGTCCTCTTCTAAGAAGTTCTGCCGGAAGTTTAGTAACATCATTGGCAGTTGCTACTACAAACACTTCTTTTCTACATTCTTGTAACCAAAATAGAAATTGTCCAATCATTTTTGTAGTAACACCAGAATCACTACTACCACCTAATCCCTTTTCAATTTCATCTATCCATAAAACACATGGAGAAACATGTTCTGCAGTACTAAAAGCTTCTTTTAATTGTTGTTCACTTTGTCCAACATACTTTCCTTGTACAGTTGCAAAATCAAGTCTATATAACGGTAATTGCCAAGTTGCAGCAATTGCTTTTGCAGATAATGATTTACCACATCCAGGAACTCCTACTAATAAAATACCTCTTGGAGGTTTCATTCCTCTTGCTTTCATTTCTTCTTTTTTATCTGGGCTAAGTAATTTTTTCTTATCTTCTAGCCATGCTTTTAATCCTTTTAAACCACCAAATGTTAAATTAAGTCCATCAATGTTTATTTTTTCTAATCCATTTATATTTGAAAATAATTTATCTTTAGCGAATTTTAATTCAACTAAATCATTTTTTGTAATAACCCCTTTAGCAATCAAAGAAGCAATTACATTTTTAATTTCAACTTTACTTATTCCAGCAAGAATAGTTGCAGCTTCTTTATAATTATTTTCATCCCATTCAACTTGAATTTGATTCTTATATGGTTCAACATTTTCCTTAATAATTTGTAAAATTTCTTCTTCTGTTGGTAATTCTAAAGTTATATTCATACCTAATCTTTGAAGTTGTGACCATACTGAATTGTTTGTTATAACTATTATGGTTGCACCTTTTTCTTCTGCAAGTGTTACTACATCCATAAAATATCTAGCCACCATAGTATCTGTATCTATATCTGATACTTCAGTTAAAACAAATGTTAAATTTTCTTTAATTTTAATTTGTTCTGAAATAAAATCTAAAGCACCCATTATTGTTTTATCTTCATTTAATATTTGACCCGTTGTTAAATCATACATACCTTTAGACATAGTATGTACAGAAATTGGCAATTGAATTTCTTTACTAACTGTACTTATTAAATCTAGTGTACGTGCCCTTTCTACTGTATTAAATGATATAAATGGTATTCTAGCAAGTAAATATTGTTTTGTTGTACTTAAGCATTCATTATAATTCATTGTTATCCCTCCAACCTATTTACAGGATTATTTCTAACTTGACTTCTAAGTAATCCTGTTCTATCAGCATTTAATGTTTTTTCTTCCAAAGCTTTTTGCATTAAATCTGCTTGTTCTTGAATAGTTTTTCTAAACATATCTCGATTTTCTTGTGGTAATACATTTAAATCACATAATTTATATAAATAATTAAATTCTTTTCTGACATCTAACAAGTTCATAATAAAAACATTATTATCATTTACTCCAGATTCTAACAATTTTATAAATTTATCAATTGAAACAGTTAATCTATGCGCCACTAAAGCGTCTAAATTATCTATAAATTTATATAGTAGATTTTCATCCATTTCAATAGTTCCTTTTTTTAAAATTTCTATATATTCATTATTTCTAGTTGAAGTTTTTAAAAATTCAAAACAATTAATCCATTCTGCATAATTAGTAGGTACATTCATCATTTTCTATTCACTCTCCTTACTGTTGTGTATGGAGGAACTAAATCCCAATCCGGAAGTCCATGCGCAAAATCATCATTTACATTTTGTGAATTTATATTTGTCATTGGTGTTTGTACTTGAGGTTGTATATTGTTTTGTATACTATTAACTGGTGTTATTGTTTCAATATTTGGTATTGAACTGTTATTATTTGATATTGGTGTAATATCTTGTATATCATTATTATTCATATTCTCACGTCCTCGTATAATGTAGTTAAGATATTTTTTAACTACATTTTCTTATATTTAGATTTTTGTTAAGAGATATCTATAAACTCATTATTTTGTAGATTATCAAATCTATATTATAATGTCTGTAGAGATAGAGTGGTTT
>JAFSEX010000039.1 GCA_017435465.1 Bacilli bacterium | reverse complement strand
ATTTTGCCAATTCATACATTTCATCCCACGTTTTGGTAGTATCATCTGTTATGAAATTTATACCTATTTTTTCTAGTAATTGTTTTCTTTCTTCAGATAGTTTCTCCTTTTTATGTAATTGTTTTTGAGTACCAAGCCATGTTCCTAAATTACTACCATTTTCATTATAGTCATAACCATTAATTGTTTTAAATTTTTGAGGTATTTCTAAATTTTTATGATAAGAGTAATACATAGTAGCCAATTCATACATATCGTCCCATGTTTTTGTTAATCTGTCTATTACATATAATAATGTTTCATATAAATCCCTATTTTCAATTTTAATATCAAATGATGCGTTACTTAATTTAATCATTCTTTTATTTCCTAATCCAGATGTTTGGATTTGTTTGATTCTATCTTTTAACTTATTTTCTAATTGTTTAATAAAGTCAAAATTATTTGTTAAATCGATTACTAATGGTGATAATAATTTTTCAATTATTTCCATTTTAGAAGCATTAATATTAAATTCTATATTTCTTTTGTTACACAAATCAATTAATTCTTTTATATTATATTGTTCTAACTCATTATATTTTTCTTTTATGTTCTGTGTTACTGATAGCGCTCTACCAAGTTGTTCAAAAAATACTATATCTGATGTTGTACCACGCCCCATAATAATTCCGTCAACATTTGGCGCATGTATTCCCTCATTATATTGATTTATGGCAAACATTACTCGTAGTTTTTCTTTTGTGCTTTGTCCATTTAGGTTTTTATCTTCATAGAATGCATCTCTATTTAATTTTCCTAATTCTCCCACTTCACTTGTTGTTGTATAAAAAACTATATCTTCTTCTGGAACTATATCTTTAAACCAATTTAAAGCTTCTCTTTTTATAGTCTCAATATCATTTGTTCCTTCTTCTGAAAACGGTGGACAAAAATAAATATATTTTCCGTTAGTTTTTATATTTTTCTTTATGACATCAGCTATACTAGGTGCTTCTGAAATTCTCTTCTTTATATCATTCAAAATAGACATATATTCTTTGTATTCATTAGAAATTTCATTCATTGAATTTACTTTTTCTTCTAACTTACATTCTAATTCAAATAAATTTGTATATGCACTTTTATATATTGGTTTTGGCAAAATACCATCTATCATCGCATCACACAAATCATATCTGCTAACAATTTTATTTGAAAACAATTCATTTGTTTCTGGATTAGCCATGTCTCTTTCATAAGATGTACCTCTATCACGTACAGTGTAAGCCGTCATACCAAATACTTTTATATTAGGATGTGTTTCAATAATTGAATTTATTCTTTCTCCCCATACTGGCGCTCCTATATGATGAAATTCATCTAATATAATTATATCTACATTTAATTCTTCAATTTCTTCTCTAGACATTCCAATAAAACTTTGATATGTTTTAAATTTTAAATTAGGGAAATCCCTATTTAAATCTAGATTAGGATTAGTATCTATAACATTTTTAATATGTTCAATTATTCCATTTGATGGGACAATGTAAAATATTTTTTTATCTTTGTTATTATAGGCTAGTTGTAAGGCAATATATGATTTACCTGTGCCAGTTGCATGTACAATACCCACTACATCATTACCATTTTTAAATTTTTCTTTTACTTTTTTATATGCTTCAACATTATGATCATATAATCCAACTGTATAAAATTCATTATTCATATTCATCACCATCATATAATTCTATATCTGTAAATTCTTTTTCTGATATATTTTGTTTTGTAATAATTACTAAATCATCCCTTAAAATTTTTGAATTAAATTCATCTTGTTCTTGAATTATTTCTATTACTCCGTTTTCTGTTACAACAATAAAACCAATTTTATTTGAATTCATTACATCAATTAATTCATTATTTTTGTATTCATTAGGTATAAATACATTTGTAACTTTACCAATCAGTTTTTCCATAAAATCACCACCAAATTTTTAATAAGTATGTTATATAAATATATTCTACCACAAAAAATAAGAAATACCTAATCGATATTTCCTTTTTTTCAAATGTAGATTTTCTAAAATTTATGTGTTTAATAAATTTTTATTTTTTTGATAAGTTGGAGTTCATTATTATATTTGTATTTATTTTGGTGATTTTATTTAATTCATTTTACTTCTTTAAAAATATTCTTCATCATTAATTTCTCTTTCTAAACTATCTAATATTAATTTAGCATTGTCAAACAAATATTTACAGAGTTTTGTTCTAAAAAATCCAAATTCTAATAAATTGATTTTTGAATTATCATTTATGTATTGCTTATATCCAAATGTACTAGATAATAATTGTAGTAAATATATATAAGGCATAAATTTAATATCATATTTACTTAATTTAACATATTTGTTAAACTCTTTTACGTAATCAATTAAATTTTCGATATTTATTATACCATTCTTTGCCTTTTTATCAATGTAACTGTATGATCTAATAATTTCCCAAGATATTGGCATTTTACATGCGGCAACAAAATCAATAATTGCAGCAATTTTTTCTTCTCTATATATAAATTGTAATACACTGTAATCACCGTGGGAATTCATTAGTGTTATTTTTTTTATTTCATCAAAATTCAAATTATTTTTAATATGTTCTAACATTTTAATTTTACATTCTATATCGCATATAATTTCTTTTTCATATTGACCATTAACTTTTTTTAGTAATTCTTTATGTTTATTTATACTATCATTTATAGTATTTATATCATACAAAGAAGAGAAATCATCGATTGGCAATTCATAATTAATCATTTTTAATGATTTAACTAACTTTCCTAACTCTCTTGCAGATTCTATCATTTGATCGTAATTAGCAGTATTAGATTCCATAGTATATCCATCAATATATTTTTGTAAAACAACAATTTTTTCTTTATATTTGAAACTATATTCGCCTGTAACAGTTTGGATATATTCTGGAACTAAAAGATTTTCTTGTTTTAAATGATTTATTATGGCTATTTCTTTGTTGATTTCTTCTTGCGTATATTTTGATTGAAATTCTTTTAAAATATATGTATTATCATTTAGAGAGTATAAGTTTGCACTTCCCCTATCTAATTTTTTAATATTAAAAATATCAATATTATATTTATCTTTTATTACTTCAATTATTTTTTTAGCATTAAATACTGATTTTTCAATCATTCTAACATCTCCTTAATAATTTTGGCTATTACTTTTGTATCACCATATGTACTACATATTGAAATATTTATATTAGATAATCATTTTTATCGTTTAATTGGTAGAATTATTATATCATAAACATATTTTTTAACAATATATTAATCGCTTACTTATAAGAAGTTAGAAAAACCACCGGTTATCTCCGATGGTTTTCTATTTAGTAAATTTATTATTGTCTACAAAACATATATTTCTTAATCATCACTTCTTGCGATTAATACAAGTCTTAATATTTCTAATAACGCAGTTAATACGCTTGCTACATAAGTAAGCGCAGCAGCTGTTAATACATTATTTGCTCCAGTTGATTCTGTTTCATTTAAGAATCCCATTGTCTTTAATTTTTCTTTTGCTCTAGATGAAGCATTGAATTCCACAGGAAGTGTTAATAATTGAAATAATAACATTAATGCAATTAATCCAATACCTAGCCATAATAAATCAGTAATACCTGCTATAAACGAAATAACAATAACTATATATCCTAATTTTGAACCTAGATTTGCTAAAGGTAAAATCATATTTCTAATTTTTAATGGTGAATATCCTTCTTTATGTTGAATTGCATGACCAACTTCATGTGCCGCTACTGCATTAGCTGCAACGGTTGTACCATGAAATATATCTTTAGATAATCTTATTGTTTTTCTTCTTGGATCATAATGGTCTGATAATGTACCTTGTGTTTCTACAACATATACATCATTTAATCCATTTTCATCTAAAATTTGTCTTGCAACTTCAAATCCACTTTTTTGAGATTTTGTTTCTACTCTTTTATATTTATTATAATTAGTAGTTACAAATGCTTGTGCAAGTAATGTTATACCAATTGAAATAAAGAATATTAAATAATCGTATCCCATAATTTACCTCCTAATTTCAAATGTTGTTCCTTCGCGAGTATCTTTTAATATTATTCCCTGTTTTTCTAAATTATTTCTAATTTCATCTGCTAAAGTAAAGTTCTTTTCTTTTTTAGCTTCTTTTCTTTTTTCTATCATTTCATTAATATAATTGATTTCGTCTTCCGAAATGTTAATTTCCTCATCATCTAATAATGATAGAGATAAAACTTTATCAAATTCTTCAATTAATTTTACTTTTTTATCATCACTAATATTTTCATCTTTTAATAAATCATAAAGCACTGTTAATGCATTTGATGTATTTAAATCGTTTTGTAAAGCATCTTTAAATTTATTTAGATATTCTAAATCTAATTCGATATTTTGTAATTCATTAACATTTTTTTTAATTTGACTTATTCTATTTTTTAATTTATTGTAAGCATTTGACGCTATATCTAATGAGTCATAACTAAATATTAATTGATTTCTATAATGTGATTGTAAGCACATAAATCTATATGCTAGCGGGTTATAACCTTTTTCTTGTAATAAAGAAACAGTTAAAAACTCACCTTTAGATTTACTCATCTTACCAGTTTGGTCATTTAAATACTCACCATGTATCCAATAATTACACCATTTTTCTCCAGTATAACATTCAGATTGGGCAATTTCATTTGTATGATGTGGAAATATATTATCTACTCCACCACAGTGTATATCTATTTTTTTACCTAGATATTTCATTGCGATACATGAGCATTCAATATGCCATCCAGGATATCCAACACCATATGGACTATCCCATTTTTGTTCTTGATTAGCAAATTTAGAATTAGTCATCCATAGTGCGAAATCTGCAGGATTTTTCTTGAATTTATCTTCTTCTACATCTTCTCTTGCACCAATTAAATTATTTTCATCTGTTCTACCTGATAATTTATAATAGTCATTATATTTACTAATATCAAAGTAAACATTTCCATTAGAAATATAAGCAATATCTTTTTTTAATAATACATCAATCATCTCAAGATATTCATTTATATGTTCTGTAGCTTTTTCTACAATTTCGGGTTTTTTAATATTTAATTTTTCTAAATCTTCCATAAATGCCTTAGTATAAAAGTCTGCAATTTCAGAAGCTTTCTTACCTTCTTTTCTACTAGCAAGCATCATTTTATCTTCGCCATCATCAGCATCACTTACAATGTGTCCAACATCTGTAATATTCATTACTCTTTTAACTTTATAGCCAATTAAGTTCAAAGTTTTTTCTAAGATATCTTCAAATATATATGTTCTTAAATTTCCAATATGAGCATAACTATAAACAGTTGGTCCACATGTATACATTTTTATTTCATTTTTATCATTTGGAATAAATTCTTCTACTTTTTTAGTTAAGGTATTATATATTTTCATAATCTCACCTCTTTTTAAGTATATTACATAATTATGTTAAAAATATGTTATTTTAATCTATTTAACACAGTTTCTTTTCCTAATAAATGAATTGTGTTAGGAAGTTCTGGTCCATGCATTTGTCCAGATACTTTAATTCTAATTGGCATGAATAACATTTTACCTTTAACTCCTGCTTTTTCTTTTGTATTCATTATTGCAGTATTAATGTTTTCTACTGTCCAATCAGTTATATTTTCTATTTCAGAAGCAAATACACTAATTGTGTTATCAATGCCTTCCGCACTCATAAATTCAGTGCATTCGCTATCTAATTCAATGTTTTCTTTAAAGAAAAGGTCAGTAACTTCAACAATTTCTTTACCGTAACTAATATGGTCTTTATATAAATTAACTAATTCACTTATCCATTCATCTGTTTTATTAGATAAATCATATGCTTCTTTTAAATGTGGTAATGTAATTTCTAATAATTTATCTGATTCTAATTTTTTAATATAATGAGCATTAACCCAATTTAATTTTTTAATATCAAATACTGATGGTGATTTACTAATTCTTTTTGGATCAAAGATTTTAATTAATTCATTCATTGTAAAGATTTCATCATTTGTTTCTGGACTCCATCCAAGCATTACTAAATAATTGATAACTGCTTCTGGTAAATATCCATCATTATATAAGTCCATAAATGATGCATCCCCATTACGTTTAGAAAGTTTTTGTCCATCACTACCTAATACCATTGATACGTGAATATATGTTGGTTTTTCCCAACCAAATGCATCATATAGTAAATTATATTTAGGAGTTGACATAACATATTCATTTCCTCTAATAACGTGTGTAATGTTCATTAAATGGTCATCAATTACATTCGCAAAGTTATATGTCGGATATCCATCTGATTTTAATAGTATTTGATCTTCTAATAATTTGTTTTCAACTTTTATTTCACCATATACTAAATCTTCATATGAACTAATACCTTCTTTAGGCATTTTTTGTCTAATTACATATTTTTCACCATTTTTAATTTTTTCTTCAATTTCTTCTTTTGTAAGATTTTTACAATGTCCATCATATAAGAATGCAACATTGTTTTCATCTGCTTCTTTTCTTAATTTTTCTAATCTTTCTTCAGTACAGAAACAGTAGTAAGCTTTACCCATTTCTACTAATTTGTGAGCATATTCTTTATATAGATGTACTCTTTCACTTTGAATATATGGTCCAAATTCACCTTTATTGTTTGGTCCTTCGTCTATATGAATATTACATAGATTTAATGTATTGTAAATGAAGTCAATTGCGCCATCTACTTTTCTTGTTTGGTCTGTATCTTCTATTCTTAAAATAAAGTCCCCACTATCATGTTTTGCGATTAAATATTCAAATATTGCAGTTCTTAAATTTCCAACATGCATAAACCCTGTTGGAGAAGGTGCAAATCTTGTTCTTACTTTTTTCATTTTTTTCACGTCCTCGTATAATGTAGTTAAGATATTTTTTAACTACATTTTCTTATATTTAGATTTTTGTTAAGAGATATCTATAAACTCATTATTTTGTAGATTATCAAATCTATATTATAATGTCTGTAGAGATAGAGTGGTTT
>JAFSEX010000038.1 GCA_017435465.1 Bacilli bacterium | reverse complement strand
TAATCCAGTTGCATTTACTATTGCTGTTCCATCACCAAATTCTATTCCCATATTTGATGTTGTAATTGATTGTTCTGTACTTTGTCCTTGTGCTGCAAAGTATGCAAAACTTATTCCTAGTACTAATGATAGTACTACTACCAATGATGATATCATTAGTATATTTTTTTCTTTTTTGGTTAAATCTTTTTCTTCCATTATATACTCTCCTTTACTTTCTATAATAAATACTACTATATTTATTATTTACAATTTTATTTTATAATATTTAAACTTTAGAGTCAATAAAAAATCTTTAATATTATGTCAAATTAGACATAATATTAAAGATTTTTAATTATCTTAATTTTCCTAATTTTCCTTTACAACCTTTTACACCTTTAAGCCCTCCATGATTTTTTAAAATATTACTTTCAAATGATGAAGTCATTTTACTTTTTCTTTTATAATTTTTGATTGCTAAAGTTATCATTTCATCTAATAATTCCTCATAACTTTTACCAAGTGGTTCCCATAAATAGAATGATAATGAACCAGGTATTGTATTAATTTCATTGATATATGCTTTCTTTTTCTTTTTATCAATTAAATAATCGATTCGTGCAACTCCACTTGTATTAAGCACACGTGCAGCACTTTTAGTCATATCAATAATTTCTTCTCTTAATTTTTTGTCAATATTTGCTGGAATTACTCTATTTGTAGAAAGCATTCCTTTACTAGTAGATGTTCCTTTTAATGGTGCTTTACTTTTAGAACTTCCAATATATTTATCATTGAAACTTAAGAATGCATCTTTACCCATTACTTCTTCTAATTCACTTACTTGATAATATGTATAATCACCAAGTACACTTGCATTAACTTCTGTTAAGTTTGGGATAACTTCTTCAACTAATACTTTGGTATCGTATTTAATTGCTTCATCTATTGCTTCAATTAATTCTTCTTTATTATTAGCAATTGAAATACCAATACTACTTCCTAGTTTAGCAGGTTTTACAATTACTGGATATTTTAATTTTTCGATTTCATTAATTATTATTTCACTACCTGCTTTATATTCATTTTCAAAGAACCATACATATTTTGGAACATTAAGTCCAGCCGATTCAAAGATTTGTTTCATAAATACTTTATCTTGGCCCACAGTTGCAGCATAAATATCACTTCCAACATATGGAACCCCAAGTAGTTCTAAATATCCTTGTAATGTACCATCTTCTACATTCATACCATGTACTACTGGTAAAATAATATCTACTTCGTTTACAATTCCTTTAAAACCTTTTTTGTTTTGTAAAACAATTCTATTATCTTTTACATACATTACAACATTTTTAGCATATCTTTTTAAATTATCCATATCTGAATATATTTCTATATCATTTAAGAATGCTCCTGTATACATTTCATTATCTTTTGAAATATATATTGGCACTGTCATATATTTATCTTTATCTAAATGTTTCATTGCTTGAACTGCGGAAATTATACTAACTTCATGTTCAACACTTTTTCCTCCAAATATTACTCCTACTTTTATCATTTTAATTCCTCCTAATCTTACTCATTAAATGAATCTGGTAAATCATTTTCCAATAATACGTATGTATCTTTTGTTTTAATTTGATTAACTATTGTAAATCCATCTTTAACATCATTTATTATGTGTATTTTTTTCTCATTATACCCTTTTTCATTTAATCCATCTAATATTGGTCTTGTTTGTTTTTCACCAACTAATATTACTTCATCACATACATCTGCGATATATTCACCAAATTTTTTGTTTAATTCATATTGTTTACTACCAAGCTCAATCATACCTGGTGTAATTATTATTTTTTTACCTGGCATCATATCAAGAACATCTAATGCCATTTTTGAACCTACTGGATTTGAGTTATATGCATCATCAATATAAGTTATATCTCCAGCTTTCTTTAGTTCTAATCTATGTTCAGTATTTTTAACATTCATAACTGCTCTTTGTAATTGTTCAGATGTAATTCCTAAATAATGACCAAGCGCAATACCTGCTAAAATATTATAAATATTTGGTATTCCTAAAAGTTTGGTTTCAAATTTAACTTTTTTACCATCTAATATAACATTAAAACTCATACCCTTATTATTCATTTTAATATTTGTTGCTTGATAATCAGCTTTTTCATTATTTATACTTATCCATATTTTTTTGCATTTATTTTTAATTTTATAATTTACTTGTTTTTCATCATCCATATTAAGTACTGCAACACCATTTGTTGGTAATGATTCAATTAATTCAAATTTGCCTTTTTGAATATTTTCCTCACTTCCAAATGATTCTAAATGGGCAGTTCCAATACTAGTTAATATCCCATATGTAGGATGAACTAAGTCACATAATTCTTGAATTTCACCAATTTTGTATGCACCCATTTCAGCAATTAATATGTCATCAAACTTATCCAAATGATTATTAATTGTGATAATTAATCCGTATGGTGTATTTAAATTTTTAGGTGTTGGAAGTGCATTATATTTAATATTTAAAATATCACTTAAAATATTTTTACTACTTGTTTTACCATAACTTCCTGTAATTCCAATTACTTTTAAATTTGGATTATCTCTTAGTTTTTTCATAGCTTTTCTTTTGAAAGAATGATATACATATCTTTCAATTGGATGATTAATTATATTTGCGACTAATACAATAACATATACAATATATGTTAATACTGACAATTTAATATAGCATTCTTTTAAATGTGTTACCTCAAAATCTATAAACATGTATATGATAGGTATTAGTAATAAAATTGATATTGTAAACACTAATCTATATATTCTTTTAGTATATACTAACGGCTTCTTTTCATGCTTTTTATCATATTCACTTAAACTTATATATTTAACAATACAAACTAGTAATAATAAATCAAATACAATTGTATTGATTATATAATTATGTAAAAATATCGTAGAAAATATCATAAATATAAGTAATATTATATCAATATTTAAAAATACTTTATTAAAATTTTTATTTATCCATTTAAAATATCTATTTTCAGTATTATATAAATTTTGTTGAAGCATGTGTAAACTTTTTTTAGTTTTAATTATTATTAATATTAACCACAATATTAATGTTATTATTAAACAAAACATAAATACCTCCTATATAAAATTCCTAATTATACTTATTGTTCTATTAATATCTTCTAAATATGCATAGTGTGTGCACCCTTTGTATAAAATCACAGCACAATCATCTATATACTTTTCATACATATTTATTTCTTCTAATGGAACTGCTTCATCAAATTCACCAGCAACTACTATTGTTGATGCTTTAATTTGTTTAACATAATCAGTTAAATCTTCATTTACGGTATTAACTAAGATTTTACGCATCATTTCACTCGCATTTTTATAATCAGTAGATCCAATATGTTTTTTCGCAAAATTTTCTAATTTATTTAACCCTGGAACTTTTTTTAAAGACTTTAAAATTTTTACTTTTGGAGATTCTTTTGTAATACGTTTTACAAATGGACTACTAAGTAATACTAATTTTTCACTTTGTTTTTTAGCTGCATAAATAATTCCAATTCTTCCACCAAATGAATGTCCAATTATAGTTGGATTTTCAACTTTTAAATTTGTAAGTAATTCATCAACACATTCATAGTAATCTAGTATGTTAAAATCAGTGTTGGGTTCAGAACTATTACCAAATCCAGGTAAATCTATTACGGTAATATGATATTTGTCACTTAGTCCATTACCTATTGGATTCATCATTTCTATATTTTGTCCCCAACCATGTAATAATACTATTTCTTTTCCATTTTTATTTCCGTATTGTATATAATTTATTTTACATCCTTTTATCATCTGATTCATTATTTTATCACCCATTATCTCATTTATTATTATAGCTTTTTTTATTAATTTTTACAATTAATATAAAGAAAAAAGAATAAAATATTACTTTTATTCTATAACTTCTATGTCAATTGTATTAGATTCTATTATATTTTCTACTGTAGTATATGCAGTTATACTAGTTTTGCCTATTTTTTTTGCAGTTACTTCTCCAGAATCAGTGATTGAAATAATTTCGGGATTAGATATTTTCCATTTCAAAGAAGTATTATTTTTTTCTTTTGGTGTAATCCATTTAATAATTTCAAATGTTTTACCTTTTTTAATAGTTGCATATTCATTTTGTCCAGGCTTAATTTCGATTGTTTCAATATTCTCTATTGGAACTTCAATTGTAATATCTACTATATTTTGATTCTTAACAATTTCTTTTTTAGAACATCCACAACCAGTAATTCCGATTGTTAAAATTATAATTAAAATAATATATTTAAATTTCACGTTATCACCTACATACCATAATAATTTGCGATAGCATCTGCCATTGTTTCTCCAATTAATTGAAAATTATCAATAATCCATTTTGCATCATTATAATTGTCATGGAAAGCAACTTCTACTAGTGCTCCATTATTTACATTATTGGGATTTGTTTCCATCAAATTTCGTGAATTCCAAACACCTCTACCTTTACCACTCGGATAAATTGCAACTAGGCTATCATGTATTTTTGGGGCAATTTCTTTTGCGATTGAAGTTGCATTGGGATGAATATGTATTTCGGGACCAACTCCTCCACCGGCATTGGAATGAATTTCAAAATGAAAATCTACATTTAATGATTTAGATTCATTTACAATTTCATTTAAAGTCATAGTAGGTTTATTTCTAAACGTTACAATTCCCCTAGATTCTAGTGCAGGAACTAAATAATCTGCAACTTTATTCATTATTTCTGATTCATTAGAGTAGCCTAATCCAGATACAATAGTATTATCAATTTGATTTGATGGACTTACATATACTTTTTTTGTAGCAGGTAATATATATAGTTTACCGTTTTCACATTCATTATATAAGTAATATGAATCAGTTTTATTTACAGTAGAACAATTTGTTTTATCTTTTTTCATAATACTATATGCACTAATTGTTGCATTTTTTTCATTAGCATTAAATGTTATGTCGTAATATAATATTTCACTAAAAAATCTTACTGGAATGTATTTTTGGTTATCAATTGTAATCATTAAAACTTCTTTTTCGTTAATGCTGTTTTCACCAAGTGAAGTATCTCTTGCATTATTAGCAATTGTAATTATCTTATCATCAATTTTTTGTATAATCTGCGTTTCAATTTTATCATCTAAAAATTTAATTATATATTCTATTTTATTATTACTAGAAAATTCATGAAGATTAATAGTAAAAGTATCCGTACTATTATCATATTTACAACCTTTAAAATATAAATTATTTGTTATTTCGCAAACTTCTCCTATTTTCATATACATTCTAAAAACTTTTTGTCCACCATTACCATTTTCGTCAACACCAATTTTATGCATTACAAATAAATCAAATATTTCTTTAGTAATTCCATTATCAAAGTTAAATATAGCTTTATATTCATTTTGAGATATTAAAACTTTTCCTTTATCACTATTCATAACTCTATCTTCAGCAAATACTAAAGTTTTAAAACTAACAAAACTAATTATCGCAAAAGTTATTAATATTAATTTTTTCATAATATTATTCATTCCTTTCTTTTGTAAAATGTTATTTATAAATGTTTAATATTTTAAAAGATCTAACAATATATTAATGTTCTAAATTATAAACATAATTTCATGTTGATAGTTTACGTTTATCTAGTGAAAACAATTACATTTAATCAATAAAATCGTTGTTTATTAATTTGTTAATTATATCATAATATTTATGTTAATAATGAAATTTAATATAAATATTATTGAGTAATATTTTACTTTCAAGAATTTCTAAATATTTCCAATACAACATTTCCATTCATCATTTAATTTTTTACAATCTTCTCTATCTTTACATGTTTCATCTGTACAATTAATATCTTTTTTAAATGATTCATTATCATTACATTTCAAAGGACTTAGTTCTTCAGCTTTTTCATTACAATAATTTGGATTTGATAAACAGTCTATGCATGCATTAGCGGTATCACTAGTAACCATTCCAATCAAAAATCTAACAATAATTGGTACAAAAAATATTAGTGCTGCAAAAACCAATTTTACTATTAATTTTGAAAAAACTTTTTTATTATCATCTAAATTACTAATAAGTGACTTTATTAATTCAATTGTTCCAATTACTATTAATATGATAGGAATTACAATTTGTATAATATTTAATATATGACCTAAAAATCCAAATAATCTATATCCCATCGAACTTGTACATAAATCAGTATCTGATAAAATATTAAACATATTATCTACCCCTATCTTTCTTTTATTAGTATAGCTTTTTTTAGTTTTTTTTACAATATAATAAGAACAAATAAATTAATTATTTGTTCTTATTATTTCATCAATTATATATTTCGCACATAAGATTCCTGCAGTGTTTGGAACAAAACACATAGATGCTAAAGATTTGGAATTATCTTTATTTTCTATTATTTTTTCAGTAGAAGAAACAACTGGAATTTTTTTATTAATTTTGTTTTCACTTGCCCATTTTCTTATTATTTTAGCAAGTTTATCATAACTTGTTTTTCTAATATCTGTTATTTGTAATTGGGTTGGATCTAATTTTTTAGCAGTACCCATACATGATATAAATTTTATTTTTCTATCTAAACAATTTTTAATAATTAATTTTTTGGTATTTATAGTATCACATGCATCTATGACGTATTCAATATCTTCAAATATTTTATCAATATTTTTTTCATTAATATATTCATCAATTATTTTAACTTTACAATTAGGATTAATATCCATAATTCTATTATAAAATGCATCTGTTTTTTTCATACCAATAGTAGAATTTAATGCAATTATTTGTCGATTTAAATTTGTCTCATCTAATACATCAAAATCTACTATTGTTATATTTTCTATACCACTTCTAACAAGCGATTCTAAAGCACTACCACCAACTCCACCAAGTCCAATAATAAGTACTTTAGATTTTTTAATTTTTTCTACATTATTTATTCCAATTAATGATTCTATTCTATTAAACATATAACCACCACATTTAAAAGCATAATAAAACCCGAAAGGACGCTATCATGAGAATAAAAACCTGCACTTGTACAGGTGGGCATCACAGAATTATTTTTAGGATTCTCACTTAGAAGCAAGCATTCAACACCAATAATTCGTTAGATTCCCTTATAAACTCAATTAGTCGGTTTTATATAATGACTCACGTTTCTCTCAGGTATTTTAATTATATCATATAAAGTTATTTTTTGCACTAACTTTACATAATTTTTACTAAATTATTCAAAAATAAATATCATACTATCTAATTCATTAACAAATTCCTTCTTTATTTTTGTATCACTTGCAACAATAAATGCAGGCCTTACTTTATCCTCATCATATGCATTTATACTTCCTATTTTTCCATCTTGAGCAACAATATAAGGAGCTGAAGAATACCCTGTATCAGGAGTTCTAAGCCAATATGATGATTTTTTGCCACTGTCATCTAATGCAAGACGATTGTTTGGATTTTTGAAAAAATCTAATTCAATACCTTCTTTAGTGGCTGTATTTGCTAATCCATATCCTAATTCATATGTTGAAAGAAGAAAAATAAATGTATTCATACTTTCAATTTTATTTCCATGAATTTCTAATGAATCTTTTGAAGTAATTTCGATATTAGTACAACTTATTAATTTTTGAATTTTTGTATCAAGACTACTATAATATTCATTATTTAAAAAATTATTTATATCACTGTTTTTATAATATGATGGATAAAGTTCATCATATACTTCATTATATTTTTTCGGTTTAATTAAAGTATTTTTTCTTAATAACAAAGTTTTATTATTATCATAATTATGAATAACTAGAAATGGTACATACTTGTTATTTTCAATTAAATATATTGTATATCCTAATTCTTTATTATAATTATAAGCAATTGAACCAATAGTATTTCCATCATAGTTTACTTTTTTTAAATTCTGACAGCCAGTGAAACAACTAACAAAGACAAGAAAAATTATCGTTATTTTTTTCATTAATTTTTCCACCTTCTTTTAACTTTCCAATACATTTGTTATCTATTATTTCATTTATATGAACCATATATAGCTGATTTGTAATATCTTTATTACTTTCAATTTCAACTTCTAAATAGTTAGATGTATGGCCAATATATTTATTGTCTTTGCATCTTTCAATTAATACTTCTACATCACTATTTATAAATTTATTATAATAGTCATTTTCTAATTTTTTAGATAGTTCTAATAATGTATGTGCTCTATCTTTTTTGATTTTCCCATCAATTTGATTTTTCATGGATGCAGCCACTGTACCATTTCTTTTAGAATATGGGAATACATGTAATTTAGAAAAATTAACTTTTTTAATAAACTCTACAGTTTTATTAAAATCAGCATCAGTTTCGTCTGGAAAACCAACAATTACATCTGTAGTAATAGAAATATCTGGTCTAATTTCACGTATTTTACATATTTTTTCATAAAAATATTTAGTATCATATTTTCTATTCATTGCTTTCAATGTTTTATCAGTTCCACTTTGAAGTGGTATATGCATATGATCTACAATTAATTTATTATTTTCTAATTCATTTAAAAATTCATCAGTTAATTCAGTTATTTCTATTGATGAAATACGAATGCGTTTTAATTCATCTATTTTAGATAATTCTTTTAATAATTTAGTTAGATTACTATTTATATCACTACCATAGTGTCCAGTATGAATACCAGTTAACACTACTTCCCTATGTCCATTTTTTACTAAGTTATTAACTTCCTTAATAACACTCTCTAACTTTTTACTTCTAACATTTCCTCTTACGTATGGAATAATACAATATGAACAAAAATTATTGCACCCATCTTGTATTTTTACAAAAGCTCTTGTATGACTTTCAAACTTTTTAATTTCCATATCTTCAAAGTTTTGTTTTTTTAAATCATATATTTTAGTAACTTTATTTTTTTCTTTCAAATAATCTTCTAATAAATCTACAATCTTACTTTTATCTTTATTTCCAATTATGATATCTACTTTATCTTTATTAGATATATCGCCTTTCATATATTGGGTAAAACATCCACATACTATTATTATTGAATTTGGATTTAATTCTCTAGTGTGATTAATTATTTTTTTACTTTTATTATCAGATGTATTAGTTACCGTACAAGTATTTATTATATAAATATCTGCTTTATCTTTATAATCTACTTGTTTATACCCTTTAGACTTAAAAAGGTGAGTCATAAACTCACTTTCATAAGTATTAACTTTACATCCTAAAGTATATATAGCAAATTTCATTAATCTAAACTATCTCTTAACTCTTTTAGTGCATTTAAAAATTCATCACTAGAGTATATGGATGTATCAACATTTTCAATATCTAAAACACTTTTGATATCTTCTTGTTTTAAAAGATTAGTAGATGTATTTTGAATTCCATCAACGGGTGAAACTGGAGTTGAAACTTTAAATGGAGCATCTCCTACTTCACTTAATTCACCAAAATCTAATACTTCAGTATTAAACGTGAATTCTTCTTTTTTTGGTTCTTCTAATTTAACTGTTTGAAGATTCACTTTAACTTTACTATTAGCATTATCTCTTTTTACTTTTTGTAATAATTCTTCATAACTAATTATTGATTTTTCTTCTTGTTCCATTTCAAATTCAGTTAATTCAATATTAGTTTTTTCAATATCTTCTTCCATTTGTTTAGCAACTTCACTAATATCAAATTTCTTTTCATCTACTTTTGGTTCTATATCTTCTTTAGTTACTGATTTGATTTCTGGTTCAATCTCTATTTTTTTAGCGACTTCATTAATTTTTTTTGAATCTATATCATCTACAAAAACACTTTTTGAATTATCATTATCTTTTTTTAATTCATCAAAAAAGTCAAGATCCATATTTAACTCTTCTTGTTTTTTATTTTTAACACATAAATATATTATTAACCCAATCAATATAAATAAAAGAACAATTAAAAGAACAATCATACTTTTACCAACTATATCTAAATTACTAAAAATGTTAGCCATTATAATCACTCCATATATTCATAATTTATTATACTGCTTACATATATTGGCGCAGTCTCAGTCCTAAGCACTCTATTACCTAAGCTTGTTGGAATAAAGTTATTTGAAATTAAGTAATTTTCTTCTTCTATACTAATTCCACCTTCAGGTCCGATTACAATTATAATTTTATCACACTTTGTATTATTTTGTAACACTTTCTTTATATTTATTACACTTTGGTTTACACTACATAATATTTTTAAATCATAATCTAGATTTATTATATCTTTAAGCCTTTTAATTTCAGTAATTTCTGGAACTTTATTTCTTTTTGATTGTTCAGAAGCTTCTTTACATATATTATTCCATCTATCTATTTTTTTCATTTCTTTTTTCTTATCAATTTTTACAACACATCTAGATACTTCTAATGGAATAAATTTACTAATTCCAAGTTCAGTACATTTTTGTAAAATTAAATCTACTTTTTCTTCTTTGACAAGTGAAAAAGCAATTGTTATTTCAATTGGTAATTCATTATTATCTATTTTTTCTTCTAATAATGTTACTTCTAAATTATCTTTTACATTATTTATTTCACAAATATATAATTTTTCTTCATAAACTACTTCTATCTTATCTTTATCATTCATACGCATTACATTTTTTATATGATGTATATCTGATTGTTCCAATATAAATTTATTATTTTCTTTATTTTTTACAAAATATCTTTGCATAAAACAACACCCACATATATAATACTAAATTATCTTATTTTTTTCAAATTTAATTTAAGTTTTTTTAAATCACTACCATATACTAATTTACTGTTTTCTAATAAGTTTAAATATTCGTTTTTTTCAAGTAAATATTTATCTTTTATTGAAATATATAAATTATTATTTTTATAGTATAAATTATATTTTGAAAAATCTATAAAATCTATGTTTTCTATTTTATATAAAATTTCACAATCAAACTTAAAAGTTATTTTCATATCTAATGTATCACCAAATATTTTAATATATTCATCATCATCTTTTTCCATTTCAATAATTATTCCATATAAATCATTTATATAAACAATAACTTCATAATAGCCATTTAAATTAAGATTATATATATTTTTAAGTCTTATAAATAGCTTTTTAAATTCTTTTTCAACATCTACATCTATTTTAAAATGTATTTTATTTAAATATTCTTTAGACAAATAAAATACAATATTATTTAAATTAAAAACTTCTAATTTCATAATTTCACCCTAAAGTATTTTATGAAATTAAAAGTTTTATGTACTTAATTATATTTTTGATTCAATTAATTCATGAATTGTTTCTTTTCCTTCTTTTAGAAGTGAAGAGAATAATACTAATTCATCTCCATGGACTAGATCTAATTCTTTAAGTGTAATTTGTTTGTATTTATCCCATTGTCCTTTTGTTATTTTATCTACTTTAGTTGCAACTACGGTTACGGGTAGATTAAAATATTTTAAATAATTATACATTAAAACATCATCTTTTGTTGGTTTATGTCTAAAATCAACTAACATAAATACATGTTTTAAATTTGTTCTATGTGCTAGATAATCCTCTATCATTTTTCCGAACTTTTCTTGTTTTCTTTTACTAGTTAAGGCATATCCAT
Organism: Bacilli bacterium; assembly: GCA_017435465.1. Lineage (GTDB taxonomy): Bacteria > Bacillota_I > Bacilli_A > RF39 > UBA660 > JAFSEX01. Next base: position 53,114 of record JAFSEX010000038.1, on the reverse strand, counting down.
ATCCTGGAACATCAACTAAATAAAAATTTTCATTTACTAAAAAGAAATTTAGTGTTTGTGTTTTACCAGGTCTACTTGAAGTTCTTGCAAAATTTTTTCTATGTATTAATGTATTTATAAAACTACTTTTTCCTACATTACTTCTTCCAACAAGTAAAAATTCCGGCAATTCATCATCAGGATATTGACTAACTCTTACTGCACTTATTTTAAGTTCTACACTACTAATTTTCATTTTTCTCACTCCTATAAGTCTTGCATAAATCATCTAATTCTTTAAGCAAAATATCAGCTTCTTCAAAAGTTTCTACTCTAGCACCACTTGCTCTTTCGTGTCCTCCACCATTGTGTTTTGAAGCCACATCATTAATTTTTGGACCTCTTGATCTAATAGTTATTCTTTTAATATTGTTTTTTTTGTCTTCTGAAACAAATGCCCAAACTAAAATTTCATTAATATAATTAAAATTATTTATCATATTTCCTGGGCTTGCTGAATCTACTGAAAATTCTCTTATTACATCATCAGTAAGTTTTATATACCCAAGCCCATTTTCAGTAACAATTAAATTCTGAGCAATATAGCCTTCTAATCTAATTTCTGATAGTGGTCTAGCATATAAATTATCATAAAGACTTGAAAAATCTATATTTGTTTCATCAATAAGTCTTTTTATTAAATCAAATGTTTTGGAAGATGTATTTATTGTAGTAAATCTGTTTGTGTCTGATACCACTCCTTGAAATAATAGTTCTGCACTTCTTATATCAAGATTAAATTTTGTATTATATATAAATTCTAAAATTATTTCACAAGTTGAAGATGCATCTTCATCAATGTATTCTATATCACAAAATTTTTCTACAAAAGGATGATGATCAATTTTTATTGTTTTTTCAAATTTATCTAAATCATCTATATCTACTCTTTTTTTATCTGGAGTATCCAATACGATAAGCAATGAATTTTTATACATATCATCAGTTAATTTATCTAATTGTCCCATATATCTAAATTTAGATGCACCTACACCTACTGCATACACTTTTTTATTCGGAAATGTATTTAAAATTAACTGTTTTAAAGCAAGCTCGCTTGCAAGGGCATCTGGGTCAACTCTTTGATGTCTTGCAATAACTATTTTATCGTATTTTTTAATTTCTTTATATATTTCTTTAAATATACTCATATTATCACTCTGACTATTTAATTAAATCAAATGTATCTTGTGCTATCATAAGTTCTTCATTAGTTGGTATTATATAACAAGCAATTTTAGAAGTTGGAAGTGTAATTTGTTTTACTTCTCCTCTTGTTTTATTTGCTTCCGCGTCTATTTCTACACCTAAAACTTTAAGTTTATTCATAACCATTTCTCTTACTTGTACACCATTTTCACCAACACCAGCAGTGAAACAAATCATATCTGCACCTTCAAGTTCAACATAATATGTTGCGATGTAATTTACAATAGTTTGAACATATTTATCTAAAGCTAATTTACATAATTCATTACCCGCTTTAACTCCATCTTCAATGTCACGGCAATCACTAAATTCTTGACTAATTCCTAAAAATCCAGAATTTTTATTTAAGTCATTCATAACTTCAGTAATTGTTTTATTTTCTTTTTCCATTACAAATGGAATAATAGATGGATCGATATCACCAGAACGAGTTCCCATCATTATACCAGGTAGTGGTGTAAATCCCATTGTTGTATCAATACATTTACCATTCATAACAGCAGAAATACTTCCACCACTTCCGATATGACAAATAATTGCTTTATAATCTTTTTTACCAAGTATTTTTTCTACTTGTTTACTTACATAGCAATGACTAGTTCCATGGAATCCATATTTTCTAACTCCATATTTTGTATACCATTCATAAGGTACTGGATAAATAAATCTTGTTTTATCCATTGTTTGATGAAATGCAGTATCGAATACACCAACCATTGGTACATTTGGTAATGCTTTTTTAACAGCTTCAACTCCTAGAATATTTGCTGGATTATGAAGTGGTGCTAAATCTGAGAATTTGCGTAAATCTTCAACAACTTCATCAGTAATAATTACAGACTTATTATATTTATCTGCACCATGTACTAAACGATGTCCAACACCATCAATTTCATCTAGACTAGAAATAATTCCAAGTGAAATTAATCTATCTAATAAAACTTCTACTGCCACTGTATGATTTGGCATTTCAATTTCTTCTTTTATTTTTTCTCCATTATATTTGATTGTATAAAAACTTCCATTTATACCTACTCTTTCAAAATAACCAGATGCTATACATTCTTGATTATCCATATTAAATAAACTAAATTTTAAGGAAGAACTTCCTGCATTAATTGATATTATTTTCATAAAATCCCTCTTTCTAACACAAATATTATACTATAAATTAATAAAAATTACATTAAATTGCCAAAAAAACCGCAATAAACACTAAATTTTACAATAAAATAAATAAAAACACATATAAATTATGTGTTTGATTTTTTTATTTTCAATATTTCATCAACAGTTAAATTAGTATATTTAGATATTATATTTATATCTAAATTATCATTTAACATATTTATAACATTTTTCAATTGCGCTTCTTTCATATTTTGTACTAGTTTTATTGCCTCATCCCTTTTTTGAAATGCCTCATCTCTTTTTTGAAATGCCTCATCCCTTTTTTGGAATGCCTTATTTCTTTCCTTTATTGCTGCTTTTTGTTCTTTTATTATTCTTTCCTTATATTTTTGGTCACTTAATTCATCTAATCTTTTCTTCTCTGCATAAAACAATAAAGTTTTCAATTCATCATCTGCATTTATTTCTTGTAGTTGTCTCATGGCCTCATCTAAACTTATTCTTTTTTTTGCCATACTTTTCAACTCACTTTCTTTTTTAGTTTTTATAAATCTTAGTATGTCTTTTTCTTCTTCTGTAAAATGATAATTATCAATTTCATTTATTTTAGATAAATTGTAAATAATTGGTGTCTTTACTGTTTTGATTAACTCCTTGTTTATTGTATCATAATTTTCAATTATTGAATAGAAGTTTGGATAATTTTTATCATCATAATTTAAAAAATATATTCCATATACATGTTTTAGTTTTGCATAATCTTCTCCTTTTTGTATATTTTCTACATATTTTTTTGATAAATAATATTCTAGTCTTTCTGGCATATTATTTTTATCTACATTTTGCATTTCAATATTTATTTGCTTTTCATCATTTATCTCCACTAATAGATCTAGTATTCCTAATTTATCATCTAGTGTATCTTTTATTAGTTCTGAATTTAATATTGTCATTTTTTTAATTTCACTTTCTTTTATTTTTGTTGACATACTTATTACTTTTTTTAACATACCAGTATTTTTTCTAAAAAATGTTTTGAATGCTACATCATTTGACAGAAAATATTCTATTTTTACATTTTCTAATTTTTTTTCTAATATTTTACTCATTAAAAAACTCCTTTCAATATATTATTTGAAAGGAGTTTTTAAAAACACTTTATTTTTCGCTTAATTCTTTATAATAATTAAATCTATTAATTGCATCTAATTTATTTTGTTTTAATAATTCATTTGCACTTTTTTTATTTACAGCTTTTAACATTGAATATCTTGTTTCGTTATTTAAGAATTCTTCAAATAATTCAAAGTTAGGTTCTTTATAGTCTAATATAAATTTTTTATCAATTGGATTATATCTTATTAATGGGAAATATCCACATTCTACAGCTAATTCACTTTCAAGTAAGCTATTATTCATTCCACCTTTAATACCGTGTGAAATACATGGTGCGTATGCGATGATGATTGCTGGTCCATCATATTCTTCTGCTTCTTTCATAACTTTTATTGCTTGTGCCATATTTGCACCTAAACTTATTGTTCCGACATAAACATGAGGATAAGATAGTGCAATTTTTACCATATCTTTTTTCATAGTTTTTTTACCAGAAGTTGCAAATTTTGCAACTGCACCTACTCTACTAGATTTCGATGCTTGCCCTCCTGTATTAGAGTATACTTCAGTATCAAGTATTAAGATTTTAGCTTTATCATTTGTAGATAAAACATGGTCTATACCACTAAAGCCAATATCGTAAGCCCAACCATCTCCACCAAGACACCATACACTTCTATATGGAATATATTCTTTTAAATCAACTAATTCTTTAGGTAATTTATTATAATCTAATTTTTCATATACATTTTTTGTAATATTATATGAATTCATATTTTCTAACCATTTTACAAATAATGAATTATTATAATCGTCAATATTATTTAAATTATTTTCCATAATATTTTTAATACGATTTCTAATTATATTATTACCCATTAAAATTCCATAACCGAATTCAGCATTATCTTCAAATAAGGAATTTGCCCAAGGAATACTATATGGAGTTGATGGTGCACTTGCTCCATATATTGATGAACAACCTGTTGCGTTTGCAATAATCAATCTATCTCCAAATAATTGAGTTAGTAATTTAATGTATGCAGTTTCCCCGCATCCTGCGCATGCTCCAGAAAATTCAAATTTTGGTTTCTTGAATTGACTTCCTCTAATTGTATATGGATTTAATAGATCTTTTTCTTTAATGTTATTAACTAAATATTCACTTTCTTTATCTGTTTTTTTGTTTAGTTCTTCTTGTAATGAAACCATTTTTATTGCTTTTTCACCTTTTTTACCTGGACATACACTTTCACACAACCCGCACCCAGTACAATCTAAAACAGATATTCCAAGTTTAAATTTATAATCACTCATATCTTTACCAATCATATCTAAACTATTTTCTTTCATATCGATTGGTAATTTATCGAACTCTTCGTCATCTAAAATATATGGTCTAATAACTGCATGTGGACATACTAAACTACATTGATTACATTCAATACAATTTTCTTTTATCCAACAAGGTACAGTATCTGATGCACCTCTTTTTTCTTTTTTTGAAGTTCCAACTTCAAATGATCCATCAGCTCTATTTTCAAAAGTTGATGTTGATAATTTATCTCCTAACTGATTATTCATAATTGTAAATGGATCTAAATTTTCTTTTACTTCCATATATTTGTAATCCAATGTATTATTATCAATTAAAATAATATTGTCTTCAGTTATATCAATTAAGTTATTATTATTTTCTACAATTTCCATACTTTTTTTAGAATACTTTTCAGTTATAGATTTTTTCATTTCATCTTTTACAAAATTATAATCTAACATATTAGTAATTTTAAAAATTGCACTTTCCATAACTGTACTGATTTTATTATTTAAATTATTTCTTCTTGCAAGTTCATGAGCATTTATAATATAAAATCTAAGATTTTTATCTTTAATTATTTTTTTAACATTATCAGGTAAAATATCGTTTATTTCAGATTCTAAAGAAGCAGTATTAAGTAAGAATATTCCCCCATCTTTAATATTATTTAACATATCAAACTTATGAATATAACTTTCTTTAGAACATACTACTAAATCAGGATTATCTACATAATATGTACTTCTAATTTTATCATTTGAAAATCTTAAATGGCTTTTTGTAAATCCTCCAGATTTTTTAGAATCATATTGAAAATATCCTTGTATATAATTTTTAGTATTATTTCCAACAATTTTTAAAATATCTTTTGAGGCACTTATCATACCATCTGAACCATATCCGTAAATTAGAAAACTTATATCATTTGTATCTATTTTAAAAGTATCATCAACATTTATACTTAGATTTGATACATCATCATTTATTCCAACTGTAAATCCATTAAATCTATCTTTTGAATCTAGAAAATCAAATACTGCTTTTATTTCTTTTGGAGATGTATTTTTACTAGATAATCCATATCTTCCACCTAGTATTTCTATATTTTTATCTTTTAGTGCACTAACAACGTCAAGATACAATGGTTCGCCAATACTTCCCGCTTCTTTGGTTCTATCTAATACTGCTATTTTTTTAACACTATTTGGTAAAACTTTAAGTAAATGATTACTAGAGAAAGGTCTATATAAACGAACAATTATTAATCCTAATTTTTCACCATTTTTATTTAGATAATCAATAGTTTCTTTAATTGTTTCACAAACACTTCCCATTGCAACAATTATTTTAGTTGCATTTTTATCTCCATAGTAATCAAATGGCATATATCTTCTACCTGTAATAGTTGATAATCTTTCCATGTAATTTTCAACTATATTTGAAACATTATAGTAATATTTATTTCTTACTTCTGTTGCTTGAAAATATATATCATCATTTTGAGCTGTACCTTTAATTATTGGTTTGTTAGGATTTAATGCTTTGTTTCTAAACTTTTCAATTGCTTCATAATTAACTAATTTTTTAGCATCCGCGTCCCCTATGATTTCAATTTTTTGAAGTTCATGACTTGTTCTAAATCCATCAAAGAAATGTAAGAATGGTACTTCTGATTCTAATGATGCTAGATGAGCAATTAATGATAGATCATGTGCTTCTTGTACATTCGATGAAGAAAGAAGTGCAAAACCAGTCATACGCGTTGCATATACATCTTGATGATCACCTAAAATAGATAATGCATGAGTCGCAATTGATCTTGCCGCAACATGAATTACTCCTGGTAATAATTCTCCAGCCATTTTATACATATTTGGAATCATTAATAAAAGTCCTTGACTTGCTGTATAAGTTGTAGATAGTACACCTGAAGACAATGAACCGTGCATCATTCCAGCTGCACCTGCTTCTGATTGCATCTCAACAACCTTTACTGTATCTCCAAAAATATTTTTCTTTCCTTCACTACTCCATCTATCTACACATTCTGCCATAGTTGATGATGGAGTTATTGGATATATTGAAGCAAGTTCAGTAAATAAATATGAATTTAGAGCACAAGCTTCATTACCATCTATAGTTTTATATATTTTTTTCATATATTAATCACCGTCCTAAGTTATATATTAATTATATCATATGTGTCAATAATATATTATTAAATAACTAAAAAACATTTGTAAAATTAATTAATTTACAAATGTTTTTAAATCTTTATTTAGTCTAATTTACTTTTTAACCATAACTTTTTCTTTAGAAGTTTTTGCATATGATGGATTAGTATTATTTGTATGATAGAAATTACAAATTTCTCTTACGTTTACTCTATCTTGAATAATTTGATCTTTTTTTAATCCATAAATTTCATTTACTTCTTGTTTTAGATTTTTTAATTCTTCTATTTTTTCTGATGTTGTTTTTGGATTTTTGATTTCAGTTTCATTTATTGTTTTTGCTTCATTTATGTTATCTTTTTTATTTTTATTAGCTTTTATTTCTTTTTTTATTGATTTAATACTATTTCTTTTTTTCTTTTCTGTTTTAAAATTAAATAATCCTTTTAGTTTAGAAAGCGTGCTTACTTTCTTTTTCTCTTTGTTTTCATATTTGTCAATTTCTTTTTTTAAATATCTTGCATCCGATCTTATTATTTCATAATCAATTCTTTTTTTAATTCTACTTGCTATATGAGCAATTGATCCCACAGTAACAAGAATTGAAAATATAATTGGGGCATGTGTCCAAAACAACCCCGAAACAAAAGTTTCGGCAGCTAAAATTAAAACTGTTTTTGGAATTCCAATTTTTTTAGTTTTTTTTAATTCCTCTATTAATTTAGTATATGTCTCTTTATATTCTTTATAATCTTTTTCATTTTCAATTTCAGATTTAGAATCATTAGACTCATTTTTTTCTTTTTCATCATTTTCTTTTTTAGTTTTAGTGTTTTCTTTTTTTAAAGTTTCTTTTTTTTCTTCATTTTCTTTTCTTAGTTTTTTTTCATTTTCAATTTCTACCACTAATTTTGCATATTTTTCAAAATCTGTTTTTAACAAATTATATTCAGGACTATCTTTCTTGCAATTGGCAATATCAGTAAATATTGATTTTTGTGCTTCCTTACATTTAACTTCTAAATTCGTTAATTCTTCAATACTTTTTTCTTTTAAATTTATCATACCCTATTTCCCCCTTTAAATTTGAACGATATTATACATCATTTTTAATAAAATGTCAAATTTCAATGGTTGCTTTAATTCTTCTTACACCTGCTCCAACAGCTTCTTCTTTTTTAATTTTAAATGTTCCAAGTTCTTTTGTATTGTTAACATGTGGTCCACCACATATTTCTTTTGAATAGTTTCCAATTGAATAAACTTTTACAATATCACCATATTTATTAGTAAATAATCCAACTGCACCTTGCTCTTTAGCTTGTTCTACACTCATTTCTTCGCATATTACATCTAATTCTTCTGAGATTTTTTGATTAACAATATCTTCAACTTTTTTCTTTTGTTCATCAGTCATTTTTGTAGGATATGAAAAATCAAATCTTAATCTTTCTGGTGTAATGTTTGAACCTTTTTGATTTACATCTGGTCCTAATACATCTTTTAATGCTTGATGAAGTAAATGTGTAGTTGTATGGTATTTTACATTCATTTCAGAATGATCAGCCATTCCACCTTTGAATTTTTGAGAAGATCCGGCTCTTGATTTATCTTGATGTTCCTTATAACAAGTATTAAATCCATTAACATCTACATTCATATTTTGTTCTGAAGCTAACTCAACAGTTAGTTCAATTGGAAACCCAAATGTATCATATAATCTAAATGCAGTTTTTCCATTAATTGAATTTATATTTTGTTTTTTTAATATTTCAGTAATTTTTACAAATTCTTTTAATCCTTTTTCTAGTGTTTTAGAAAATTTGTTTTTTTCTGTTTCTAATACTTCTAAAATTCTAGTCTTATTACGTTCTACTTCTGGATAATATTTTTCGTATTTAGAAATAATCATTTTAGCAATTTCTAAATCAAAATCGCTATTAACATCTATTTCTAATTTTTTAGCATATCTAATCATTCTTCTAATTAATCTTCTTAAAATATAGCCTTGATCAGTATTTGATGGAACTATATTTGCATCATCCGCACTAATTATTACAATTGCACGAATATGATCAGCAATAATTCTCATGCATTTAGCATCATCTTCATTTTCATAACTTTTATTAGAAATTTCTTCTATTTTTTCAATTATATCTTTCCATATTGATGTTTTATAATTATCATCAACATTTTCTAATATTGCAGTTACTCGCTCTACTCCCATACCAGTATCAACATTCTTTTTAGATAATGAAATAATAGAGCCATCAGCTTGTCTATCATATTGCATAAATACGTTATTCCAAATTTCTACCCAGCGTTCATCTTCTGGATCATGTTTCAATGGAGCTTCTTCATCACTTCTAAAGTAGAAGATTTCAGTATCTGAACCACATGGACCAGTTTCACCTGCACCCCACCAGTTATCTTCTTCACCTAAGAAGCTAATTCTTTCTTTTGGAATTCCTAAACTCATCCAAATTTCAGCACTCTCATTATCTGCAGGAACTACATCATTTCCTTTAAATACAGTTACTGCAAGTTTTTCAACCGGGATATTTAATACTTTAGTTAAGAATTCAAAACTCCATGTAATTGATTCTTTTTTAAAATAATCACCTAAAGACCAGTTTCCTAACATTTCAAAGAATGTATGATGAGTTTTATCTCCTACTGAATCTAAGTCAGTTAATCTAAAACATTTTTGATAGTTAGTTAAACGTGTTCCAAGTGGATGAACTTCTCCCATTAAATATGGAATTAATGGTTGCATCCCAGCAGTATTAAATAAACATGTTGGATCATTTTCAGGAATTACTGAAGCTGATTCTAATTTTTTATGTTCTTTTGATAAAAAGAAATTAATATATAAATCTTTTAAATTTTTACTCATTATTATTCACATCCTTTAATATTTCTTCTAATCTTTTTTTGTATGTATCTAAATCATGATTATTATCTATATAATAATCTGCATAAGCAATAGGACCTGCTTTAGCGATATTTTCTATTTCTGTAATATCTCTTCTTATTACTTCTTCTTTAGTAAATGGTCTAATAACTCTTTTTGAAATTCTATCATATCTAATTTTTTTATCTGCAATAATTGCGATAACAGTTAAATCATCACCAAATTCTTCTTTTAAGATTTTTAGTTCATCCCAAGAATATAATCCATCTAAAACTGTATTTCCTTCAGCCGCATATTCCTTAATTCTAGGTAATAAAATTTTGGCAAATGCGCCCATACCATGTTCTTTTCTAAGTCTTTCACGCATCATTTTTTCATTTTCAGGAGTAACTTCTAATTGTTCTTCTTTTAGTTTTTCCATTGTTACTCCACCAAAATATACTTTTTTATATCCTTTTTCTTCTAAAATATCTGACGCTACTGATTTACCTGCACCACACATTCCAACAATTGCTATAATATTATTTTTCATACTATTCCTCCTCTAATATTTTTTTAGTATCAATAATTAATTTATTATAATCTTCTGTATTTTCAATAATATAATCAAATTTATCATAATTATCTAAATCTGTTTCTGTAATATGATTTTGTTGTTCAAAAGTAAGATTATTATCATTATTACGATTAACCCTTATAGATATAACATTTTTATATTTATTTTTAATAGTTTCTATTTCATCTAGTAATCTAACATCAGTAATAATTATTATATCGTAAAAATAAGAATATACTTCAATATCTTCACAAATTCTATTGATAAGAAAATTATTATTAATTTTATTTTTTAATAAGTCAATTCCTACTTTTTGTAACAAATCACGAGGTTTTGTATCATCACTACCATCCCAACTGCTAATATCTTTGACATATTGTTTTAGATAGTAAGCAAATGATAGTTTTTTACATTTTTTGTTTTGATATTCATTAAATATAATATTTGAAACTAAATTTTTTCCACTTCTTGCTTTTCCAGAAATCAAATATATTTTAGGATTTTTATTTTTAAATTCCATAATATCTTCCTTTCTATAAATTAAAAGAATTCAACTCCTATAAAAGGAGTGAATTCTTCACGGTACCATCCTTACATTAACTTAATTTAGATAACGGTTTTACCCGGTAGTTATTAACTACACTAAAAAGTAGCTTCATAATTTTAAATTTATTAGTTTTCACCAACCACTAACTCTCTTTCAAAATTCAAAAATTATTACTCGTCTTTTTTTCGTTTTTAATTACGTATTAATTATATAGTTTTTTAGTTTTTAAGTCAATTAGTATTATTGTAATCATTACATTTTTCTTCTAATAATTTAAAGTTACAACATCTTGATTTAATATTGTCACTTAATTTATTGTCAATATATAAATTGTACAATTTAGAAGATTTATTTTTTACTTGAATATAATTTTCATTTAACCAATTTAATTGATCTTTTAGCAATTCTTGATATTTATTTTCAGATAATGTTAAATTTTTCTCATTAAGATTGATTATTTTATAATTATTTTCTTTAACAGGAATCATATTATTAAAATTTACTGCACCTAAAATTCCATTATCAATTTTAAAAAAATCTATTGTATTTTTCATTTTTAAATGTTTTGGTTTTGGACTTGATAATGGAGCAAAATATTCACAACCTTTTATTGTAAATAATATTCCTATAAAAGGTCTTAATTCTTTTTCATTTTTATTATATGGAACTCTATTATCAAATTCCCTTAGATAATCACAATAATTACAATCAATTCTTACTAATTTTAAATTTAATATCATTTTATCAACTCCCTGTACATACAATTATATCGAACATATGTATTTGAGTCAACATTTTTTTGAAATTAAAATTAAAAGATTAGAGTTAAGTCTCTAATCCACTTTTTTAACTCCCAATTTATGGCTGGGTACACCGCTTTTTCAACTCCCAATTTATGGCTGGGTACACCGCTTTTTCAACTCCCAATTTATGGCTGGGTACACCACTTTTTTTAAGTACTACTTAAGTAGCATTATTATTATATGCACTTACTGACAAAATAGTCATCAATGCAGTAATAATATACTATTTTTTTAATTAAAAGTCAAATTATTTATTTTCTTCTACTAATTTTTTAATATAATCAGTTATTTCACTAATATTTATATTTTGTGATTCATTTTCTTTTCTTAATTTTACTTCAACTTCATTATTTGCTAAACCTTTACCAACTACTACTCTAACTGGAATACCAATTAAATCCATATCATTAAATTTAATTCCTGGTCTTTCATTTCTATCATCTAAAATAGTATCGATTCCTAAATTATTTAATTCAACATATAATTCATTAGCATATTTAACTTGTTCTTCATCTTTGGTGTTAATAATAACTATTCCAACTTTATATGGAGCAATATTAATTGGCCATACTAAACCTTTTTCATCATTATGTTGTTCAGCAATTGCAGCCATACATCTTCCAATACCTATTCCATAACATCCCATCACTACTGGATTAAGTTTATTATTTTCATCTAAATATTTTAAATCTAAACATTCTGAATATTTTGTTCCAAGCTTAAATGTATTACCAATTTCAATACCTTTAACAGTTTTTAATTTAGCACCACATTTTGGACAAACGTCATCTTCTGTTATCATCCTAATATCTGCCATAACATCATATTTGAAATCTTTTAAATTAACATTTTTGTAATGGTAATCTTCTTTGTTTGCTCCTGTAACAAAGTTTTTTATAGTAGCTAGTTCGTTGTCCACCACAATTTTTACATTTAAATCAAATGGTCCAACAAATCCTTGTACACTAATACTATTTACTTCTTCAGGAAGCGCCATTTCTATATTATTTGCGCCAAGTAATTTTGCTAACTTAACATCATTTAATTCTCTATCTCCACGTAATAAGCATAATACTAATTTTTCATCTGCCTTAACAACTACTGACTTCATTAATTTATCTTGTGACATATTTAAATAATTAGATACTTCTTCAATAGTTTTAGCTCCAGGTGTATGAACTAATTCTTTTTCTAATTCTATATCATCACTAAATGAATCATAAACACACTCAGCAACTTCAATATTAGTAGCATAATCACATTTTTCGCAAATTATTAAACTATCTTCGCCAATTGGAGAAATAGCTTGGAATTCTTCAGATAATAATCCACCCATAACTCCAGTATCAGCTTTAACTATTTTATAATCTATATTCATTCTATTAAATATATTTTGATAAGCATTATACATAATATTATATGATTTATCTAATCCCTCATAATCTTTATCAAAAGAATATGCATCCTTCATAGAAAATTCTCTAACTCTAATCAAACCATATCTTGGTCTTGGTTCATCTCTAAATTTTGTCCCAACTTGATAAATATTAAATGGCATATCTTTGTATGATTTAATTTTTTCTTTTGCGGCAATTACAAACAATTCTTCATGTGTAGGTCCTAAAACATATGGTTTTTCAAATCTATCATTAAGTTTAAATACACTACTACCAAATGCTTTAGTTCTACCAGATCTTTCGTATATTTCTTCATGAACTAATGATGGCATTAATAGTTCATTAGCTCCTGCCTTATTCATTTCTTCTCTTACAATTTTTTCTACATTTTTAAGGGTTTTAAAACCAAGAGGCATAAGCATATAAATTCCACTGGAACTTTTTTTAATCATGCCACTTCTAACTAGTAGATTACCACTAATACTATCTTCATCTTTTACATTTTCTCTTAATGTATAAAAGAAACTATTACTTAATTTCATAATATACACCTCCATACCCATTAATTATATAATAAAACTCTAATATAATAAAGTATTAGAGTTTTATTTTTTTAAAAATTGTTATTTGAGTTTTGATAACGAAAGAGTTTTAGAAGTATTTTGTTCTATTGTACTATTGTTACTTGGAATATCCATATGTGCAACCATAATCATTTCTGCTAATAAACATGTGGCATATATTGTTCCTGTTGCTATACTTATTATTTTGTCTTTTGATAATTTAAGCTTTTTAAATCTATTCATTTTTTTACTATCTTTTCTTTGTAATTTGTACTGTATTTTATTATTTGGCGTCATACCAATTGTCCCCACTTTCAATTTCAACCTTCAAAGGTGCATTTAATCTTATAACGTTTTCCATTGAATTTCGAACTATTTTTTTAACTATTTCTTTTTCTTCTTTTAAGCAATCAACAATAAGTTCATCGTGTACTTGTAAAATCATTTTACTTTTTAAGTTATTATTTTTTAGATTGTTATACACATCAATCATTGCTTTTTTAATTATATCTGCACTTGTTCCTTGAATTGGTGTATTTAAAGCGATTCTCTCACCTTGTTGTCTAATTATATAATTTGTATTAGTAAGTTCATCTATTACTCTTTTACGATTCATTAATGTTTTAACATATCCATTACTATATGCGAAAGATTTAACGCTTTCCATATATTCTTTTATTCCTGGGAAAGTATCTAAGTATTTATTTATAAATTCAGATGCTTCTTTTGGATTTATAGATAAATTTTCTGATAATCCAAAACTACTAATTCCATATACAATTCCAAAGTTTACAGCCTTAGCAGTTCTTCTCATATCTTTTGTTACTTCTTCTAGGGGTACTCCAAATATATCTGATGCGGTTTTAGTATGAATATCTAAATCTTTGATAAATGCATCAATTAGGTTTTGGGAATTTGACATGTGGGCTAAAATACGAAGTTCAATTTGTGAATAATCACTAGACATTAAAATACTGCTTTCACTTGGAATAAATGCCTTACGTATTAATCTTCCTTCTTCATATCTAATAGGTATATTTTGTAAATTTGGCTCAATACTTGATAATCTTCCTGTTCTAGTTAGAGTTTGAGTATATATTGTATGTATCTTACCGTCACTAAGTATATTATGCTTTAAACCTTCAATATATGTACTATATAGTTTTGTTAAAGTTCTATATTCTAATATTTTTTCAATTACTGGATGATCATTAATAATCTTTTCTAAGACACTAGCATTAGTTGAATATCCAGATTTAATTTTTTTACCACCTTTTAATCCTAATTTTTCAAATAATACTTCTCCTAATTGTCTTGGTGATGAAATATTAAACTCCATTCCGCATAATTCATATATTGTATTTTGGATTTCGAATATTCTTTCTTGTATTTTAATTCCCATTTCATCTAAAACATTTTTATCTACATGTACTCCATTATATTCCATATCTGAAAGTACAAAAGCTAGGGGCATTTCAATATTATTAAATAATTCTAAAACTTCTTCTTTAACTAGACTATTATAAAATTCATCTTTGGTTTCATAAATAAATTTAGCCTTTTCTATACATACTTTTGCAAGTTTTTCTGGAGTTTTTTCTTTATCTTTTTTAAAGCTATCATAAAACTCTATGTCATAGCCCTTTATTCCAGCTAAATAACTTATATCATCCTTAATATTATAAT
The DNA here is from genome assembly GCA_017435465.1 of Bacilli bacterium. Classification (GTDB taxonomy): domain Bacteria; phylum Bacillota_I; class Bacilli_A; order RF39; family UBA660; genus JAFSEX01. The sequence goes on along the minus strand of JAFSEX010000038.1, from coordinate 37,658 downwards.
TAAGTAAGTATGCCGCAATCATTGTATCAAACACTATATTTGATACATCAATATTATGCCATCTTAAAGATGTTATAACTTTTTTTAAATCATAAGTATATTTTATATTATCAACTAAGAATTTTGGATTTTGTTTAAGTACTTCAAATGGTATATAGTAAGATATTTCTTTATTGTATACACCCATACCATATATATTTGCGGTATGATAGTTTTCGTTATCTATTTCTAAATATATTGCGCATTCACCATTTATATTTATTTCATTAATATCATTAATTATTTTTATATCATTTTTGGATTCTTCTACATTTATTTTATTATCTTTATGTTTTTTAATAAAAGAATAAAATTCTAATTCTTCATATATTTTAAATAATTCATCGTCATTTGGATTATTTAATTTTATATCTTCAAAAGTTATATTTAACGGTACATCTTTACATATTGTCGCAATTTCCTTACTAGTAAAAGCCATTTCTTTATCATTAATTAATTTTTCCTTTAACTTACCTTTTATATTTTCAATATTTTCATAAATATTTTCAATAGTGTCATATTCTTTTAAAAGTGTTAAAGCAGTTTTTTCTCCTACTCCTTTTACACCTGGAATATTGTCTGATGGATCTCCTTCTAAAGCTTTTAAATCTATCATACGAATTGGTTTAATTCCATAAGTATCAATAAATACATTTTCGTTCATTCTAATATAATCTTTTTGCTTTAATAATTTTACATCAACATCATTACTAATTAACTGAAGTAAATCTTTATCGCTACTAACTATTGTTCCAATAAAACTATCATTATCATCAACCATTTTAGCAATTGTACCAATTATATCATCAGCTTCATAATTATCTATTTCTAAATATTTTATACCCATTGCAGTAAGGATTTGTTTAGCAATTGGAAATTGTTGTTTTAATTCTATAGGTGTTTCAATTCTTCCATCTTTATACCAATCATATTTTTCATGTCTAAATGTTTTTCCTTTATCAAATGCAACTACAACATATATTGGTTGTTCTTCTGTTATTATTTTGTTAATCATATTAACAAATCCAAATAGTGCATTTGTTGGGAAGTTTTTAGAATTTTTCATAAAATTTCCATTATATGCAGTTGCATAATAACTTCTAAATAATAAGTTGTTTCCATCTATTAATATTACTTTATTCATTAAAATCACCTTAACCTTAATATTATTATAACGTATTTGTAAGACCTATAAAAGAAAAAAAAGAAATTTTTATAAATTTCTTAATCTTTATATATTTTTACATAACCATTACCAGTTCTTGTGCCTGTTGTACCATTTGTATCTGTACCGCTTGAAAAACTTGTTGCAGCTCCACGGGTAGAACCATTACTCCATCCACCACCATAACTAAAGTGATTTCCTGTACATCCTCCACCACCAAATCCACCAAAACATGTTCCGCCAGAAGTACTGTATTTATTTCCTTTTAAATCATACGAGATAAATTGAGAAATACTAAGAACATTACTTAATTCAATTGGAGATTCAGGTGTTGCTGTTTGAGTGCTATATGCATCACCACCAGGGATTATCCATGTATCACCAACTCCATTTTTTCCATTTTCAGGAGTAGAACCCTGTGAATAGGCATATGCAACATCTTGTGTCCCACTTCCGCCAGCAGCAACTAATAATACTTCATAGTAATTTTCACCTTTTTGAAATTGATAAGTATTGTCGGTAATAGAATCTATTTTTTTAAATATAAAACTTCCTCCACCACCAGCACCAGCAGTTGCATTTATATTATTTCCACCTGTTGAACTACCTTTGCATCCAACTACAATAGCTAATTCATCACCATTATTTAATGCAAATGTAGAAGAAAGTGTTGCTCCTTTACCACCTGATGGAGGTGTACCAATAAATCCATATGTATTTCCTACTGTACCAGAAGCACCGGCAGCTTCTATCTTATAATTTCCTGGTTCACTAATGATAAAATTTTCAATAGTTTCAGTACAATCAAAAGTTGTTGCGACTACATTAGTTGTTGCACTAACACTTATTTTACCAGTCATTGTTTTATTCAATAAATGATTTTGATTTTCACCATTATCATTTACCCATACTCTTATAGTATATGTTTTTGTGGCTGAAGCTGAAAGTGAAATATTTTTCTTTAATGATAATATAGTAGAAGCATTTTGAAAATTACCTTCAGATAATTTTGTTTCACCTTCGTATAGTGCCCATTTAAAATTTCCATCTGATTTTAATACACCATCAATAACTAACTCACTAAATGAAATTTCAGCATATGCGACAACATTACCAGTATTTTTAACAATAAAATCATAACTTGATGCATATTCTAATACTTCTTCAGAAAGTAGAGGTATTTGATTTGAAAAGTTAAATGTTTCACCATCGGTATATGTTATATCAAGGTTACCAATATTGCCTGATTGTACAGTACCAGATTCAGATTTGAAAAACACCGCATACGAAACACTAAATGTTAAAACAACTATCAAACATGAAATAATAATAGTTTGTAATTTATTTTCTTTAATTATTTCTATAATAGCTTTCATGTATATTCTCCTTACTATAATAATTTTATTACACCTGGAGTTAATTGTCAATTACAAGTTAAATATTTTTGTATTCTAATGTATATATTACACTTTCTATATTGTTATTATTTTTAATTTCATAATTAGTTAGATCAATAACTATTTTATTTATAAAATTATCGTATTCATATATACTAATTTCAATATTTTCCTTTAAATCATATAGATAATTTATTTTATTTAATGGTACTAAATAGTTTTTTAAAATATCTCCGTTTTTATATTCAGTGGTATATTCATAATCTATGTCGTTTACAAGACTTATTATCTTATTTAAATTGATAAATTCTTCATCATATAATTTTTCACTAGAATTATCTATTACATAGTCTTGTGATACATCATTATAAATTTTAACTAAATTATTTTTTTCTTCAATAGATTCTTTCCCAGTAATTAAATATTTTGTAATTTTATCAATTTCTCTTATTTCGAGATTATATGTATACTCATATTCTTTTTGTATATTACTATAATTTATTATTTCTTCTAAATTATTTGTATTTGCTTTTTCTACATTATTGCCTGTACCCGTGCTAAGTAAAAGAAATAACAAGAAGAAAAATATTGCATATAATCCAAGAATTGTTGCTGATCTTGTTCTTGTATCTTCTAATTTTTCTTTAATAAACTCATATGTTTCTTTTAATTTCTTCATAATCATCAAACCTCTTACTAATTAAAACACCTTTATCTTTTATACCATTTAAATAATCTTTTACATCCATTAACTTTTTCCCAAAAGGTTTAATTTTTGTAATGATTATTTCACCATCTATTGTAGATACTCCTATTCCATCTTTATAAACATTGATAATTTCTCCAGGAGTTTTTGGACTATTATTTCCTATTTTTGATTCATATATTTTCATTATTTTATTATCTAACATGCTATAAGCACCAGGAAAAGGATTAAGTCCTCTAATTTGATTAAATACTTCCCTACTAGTTTTATTAAAATCTATTATTTCTTCTTCTTTTTTTATATTCCAAGCATATGTTACTTCACTATCAATTTGTTTAATTCTTTTTATATTACCAGATAATATATTGGGAAGTGTTTTAAGTAACAAATTCCTACCCATTATTGATAATCTATCATGTAGGCTTCCAACTGAATCACTATCACTAATAACAGTTTCTTCCATTGATATAATATCTCCAGTATCCATGCCTATATCCATATACATAATTGTTATACCAGTCTTATCATACCCATCTATTATTGCATGATGAATTGGCGCACCACCTCTAAGTTTAGGAAGTAATGATGCATGTACATTTATGCATCCGTATTTTGGATAATCTAAGATTTCTTTAGGGATAATTTGTCCATATGCACAAGTTATAATTATATCTGGATTAAGACTTAATATTTCATTATATTCTGATTTTATTTTTTCTGGTTGAAAAACTATAATATTGTGTTTTAATGCACACTCTTTTACTTTTGTAGGAGTTGGTACTTTGTTTTTTCCAACAATTTTATCAGGTTGTGTAACTACTCCAATAACGTTATAATTTTCAATTAATCCTTCTAATACTGGAACACTAAAATCAGGAGTTCCCATAAATACTATTTTTGTATCTTTCATGTAATCACCATAACTATTATATAATTTTTTATAATTGTTGTAAAATGTATTTACAAATTTATGTAAAATTCTTAACTTGTGGATATCGAAATATTGATTCGGCGGGGGAATTTGCTATAATTATAATTGATAGTGTGGAAAACTTTTTTATTTTGCATTATTTAGAAAGGAGTATTTAATTTGAAAAAAGAAATTGAAATTTTTAAATATTATTCTGTTATACAATTAATTATATCAATTATAACTAGTATAGTTTTGTTACTTTCATCAATTACAACGATATCATTAAGCTCTTCTTTGTTATCAAAAGTTTTTACGTTTTTATTTATATTTATTTTGATTGCTGCAAAATTAGTTTTTCCAATTTTAATGTTTATAGGTATTAAAAAAGAAAAAAAATATGCCGGTCATATTGGGTTGATTGATGGGTATTTACATATTTTTGTATCTCTATATTCAATTTTTAAGGAAAATTATTTTAGTTTTTTAGAAAATGTAATTTTTGGAATATTTTTAATATATATTAGTAATAAATATTTAAAAATATTTGAAAAAAATAATAATAAATCCATGACTATTAAGTCTGTTATATTATCAATTACTACTATAATTATTGGTATTTACAGTACTTTTGTAATTTTATTTATATCTGCTTTTGCTTTATCAGCACATAATTCTCCAATTAATAATCCTAATATTATCTTCTGTTTGATTTTAATAACATCTATTGTAACTTATTTATCATTACTTATTTTAAGTATAATGAAAAAAAATAGCGCTGGAATATTGGGTATAATAATTGGAATTATATTGTGTTTAACTATAATTAATATTGTTCCTGGTATTATACTTATAATTGTAAGTATAATTTATTTAAATTCTTTTCCAAAAGAAAAAAAATTTAAAAATAAAATAAATACCGAATATGGTCAAAAAGTAGTATATGCTAAAAGTTTTAGTGATGATGAAGATAGTTACGATAATGAAATTTCTATTATTGATAAATTACCTAAAGATTCTAAAATTAGTAATATTTGTTTAATATTATCCTTGATATCTATTTTATTTTTATTGATGAATTTATCAATTGTTAGTTTAATTTTATCAATAGTTTTATTATTTTTATCTATTAGAAATATTAAAAAGAAAGAAATTAATATTTATTTTTCACTTATTGTTTCAATAATTATTATAGGAATTGTGCTTGCTACTATATTTGTGATGTAAAAAGAAGATGATTTTTATGAAAAATAATAATATTGGGAAAATATGTTTAGGTTTATCAATAGGTGCATGGTTTTCAGTTATAATTGGTTTTGTATTTATCGGAAATAATACTTGCTATTATAGGCTTAATTCTATCATTAATTAATATTAAAAAGAAGGATATACTTATTTATATTTCAACAGTGATATCAGCGCTTTTTATTGTTTTTCTAATGTTTATATTTTTTATTAGTTTATCAACAGTTACAGATATCCAAAACAATGCTAAAAAAGATGGTATAAAATATGAAGCTTTAATGTTAGTAAAAGCAATTGAATTATGTATAGATCATAAAAAAGATGTAAGTAGCTGTAATGAAAATAATCTTTATGATTATTATTATGATAATGGCAAAAATTCATATGAATACGAATTTGCAAATACTGATATTGAAAATTACACATTTAAAAAATTTGATTTTGAATCGTATGGATATAAAATCAAATTTAATGATATTACTGTAAGTGAATTAAAAACTAAAATTAATAATTATTAAATATCAAAAAAACTACAATTTGTGTAGTTTTTTGTTTATATAATTTTATTTTCCATTTCATCATTTAATAATATAATAAATTCATCAAGTGTTAAAGTTATAGTTTCTTCAGTTCCACGTTTGCGGTAACTTATCATATTTTCATCTACTTCTTTTTGTCCTAAAATTAACATATATGGATTTTTCTTCATAACACTTTCACGAATTTTGTAACCCAGTTTTTCATCTCTAGAATCAAGTTTAACTCTAATATTATTTTCTTTTAATTTAGAAACAATTTTATTAGAATATTCTAAATGATATTCGTTGTTTACTGGTATTACATTTACTTGAACTGGACTAAGCCATAATGGGAATGCTCCTGCATAATGTTCAATTAGAATTCCAATAAATCTTTCTACTGAACCATATATTACTCTATGTAACATAACTGGACGTTTTTTCTCACCATTTTTATCAATATATGTTAAATCAAATCTTTCAGGTAAATTCATATCTAATTGAATTGTACCACATTGCCATACTCTACCTAGTGAATCTTTAATATGAAAATCTAGTTTTGGACCATAGAATGCGCCATCACCTGGATTAATTTTACAATCATGACCAGCTTTATGGCATGCTTCTTCTAATGCTTTTTCTGATTTATCCCAAATACTTATATCTCCAATATATTTTTCTTCTGGTCTAGTAGATAATTCAATATCATATGTTAGACCAAATATTGAATATATTCTATCAATAAAATTAATTAATCTAATTACTTCTTCTTCTATTTGTTCTTCCATCATGAATATATGAGCATCATCTTGAGTAAATGTTCTAACTCTAAATAATCCATTAAGTGCCCCACTTGCCTCATGTCTATGAACAAGTCCTAATTCACCAACACGAAGTGGTAAATCTTTATATGAATGAAGTGAGTTTTTATATACTAACATTCCACCTGGACAGTTCATTGGTTTAACTGCAAAAGTTTTATCATCAATTTCTGATGTGTACATATTTTCTCTATAGTTATACCAATGTCCTGATAATTCCCATAAATCTTTATTTAACATGATTGGTGTTTTAATAAATTCATATCCTTCTTTTGTATGTTCACTATACCAGAAATTTTCAAGTTCATTTCTAAGAATCATTCCATTATTTAAGAAGAATGGAAATCCTGGTCCATATTCACTAATCATAAATAGATCTAATTCTTTTCCTAATTTTTTATGATCGCGTTTTTTTGCTTCTTCAAGCAAGTTTAGATGTTCAGTTAGTTCTTCTTCAGTTTCAAAACATACACCATAAATTCTTTGAAGCATTTTATTTTTAGCGTCATTTTTCCAATATGCACCACTAACCTTTATTAGTTTGAAGTGTTTAATAACTTTAACAGTATCAACGTGTGGTCCACGACAAAGATCTGTAAAATCTCCTTGTGTATAACAAGAAATAACTGTGTTATCATCCATATTGTTTATTAAATCAATCTTGTATAAATCATCTTTGAATTTTTCTAAAGCATCAACTCTTGATAATTCTTCTCGATAAATTCTTTTACCATCTTTGCTTATTTTTTTCATTTCTTTTTCAATTTTTGGCAAATCTTCTTCTTTTATTACTTCATCACCTAAATCAATATCATAATAAAATCCTGAATCAATAACTGGACCTACCCAAAATTTAGCATTTGGATATAAATGTTTTACTGCTTGTGCAAGTAAATGTGCACAACTGTGATTTAAAATATTTAATTTTTCATCTTCTTTAATATTTCTCATTTCTTATCCTCTCTTTCTATATTTTGAAAAACTTTTTACATTTTCTTTTCTATTCATTTCTGGACTATATATTTTGTTAATCTTTTTATCTAAAATTTTAATTAATTTACTGCTCTCATCAGTGAAACCATAATAATCCAAGTTTTGAATAATATTTTCTAATTTTTTTACTTGCATATTTTGATAATATCTATCTTTTGTGTGTACTACATTATTTTTCATAAAATCCCCCTCAAAAATAAAAAAACGCATCCCAACAAGGAGCGTTTATACGCGGTACCATCCTACCTTTTTCTTAATTAATATAACGGTAAACACCGGAAGTATTTTTTGATACTTCAACTTCAAAAGGTAGTAATTATTAATCTTATTACTAGTTTTCACCAACCACTAGTTCTCTATAAAATAAGTAATTAACAATCATGTCCTTTGTCACAGTTATTCAAAATATGTCTATATATTATCACACATTTAAATTAATTTCAATTATTATTTCGTTTATTTTCACTAACCATTTTTATTTCTGTTGTTAATTCTTTTACTCTTTCCATAATTCGTCTAGATTTTACAACATCAACTTTATTATTTGTTATACTAAAATGGCTTTCGAGTTCTTGTAACGATAAGTTAGAAGTAAAAAATGTTGGTAAGTGTTCTAACATACGATATTGTAATATTGGACCTAGAATTTCATCTCTTCCCCATGCTGTTGTGTTTTCGGCACCAATATCATCTATAAGTAATAATTCAACCTCTTTTACATTATCAAACTTACTTGAAAAATCAGTATCAAAAGATGCTTTTAAGCTTCTTAAATATTCTGGCCAATATATTATCGCACTTTTTATTCCCTTCTTAGCAAGTTCATTAAAACATGCCGCAACTAAGTATGTTTTTCCACAACCAAAACTTCCATGTAAATAAAGTCCTTTTTTCTTTTTATGCGAGTCATAATTAATTATAAAATCTTTCAACCATTTAATAGTTTCAATACGGTTTTTATCATCTGTATGTATATCTTTCATTTTAGCATTTATTATTTCTTTAGGTATATCAAATGAATAAATATTATCTAAATATGAATTATCTTTTATAAATTTTTTCTTATGCTTACAAGCAATATAAGAAAAGTTTAAATTACCATTACTAACTTCTGGATAATAAACAAATCCGTTTATTTCATTTTTACACTCTAATAAACTTTTACAATTCATACATTTTTCTAGTTGTTCTACTGTTTTATTTATTTTAGCAGTATTTTTTATAATTGTATCTTCTTTAACATGTAGATTTCTAACAACTTTTTTGAAGATTTCATTTTTCATAGCTTTAAGATAATTTTCTCTTAATTTATCATCTAAATCATTAATTTTAAATTTTACTTTTGTTGCGATTTTCTCCATCATATCACCTAAATTCTTTTAATAAATCATCTAATTCTTGTTTTTCGCTTATACTTGTTTCTTGTTTTTTAATCTTTTGATCAAACCAATCTGGAGTATTGATTTCTACTTTTGAAGCTTTACTTTCACTTTTTACTTTTTTATATTTTTTATGTTCTTTTTGGGCAAGACTCATAGCTTCATTTACCGTTTCAATATTAAGTCTTTTCCATTGTCCCGCAATAGTTTCAGTAAATGATTTATTTAATTTACTATCATTTATTTTTAATATGTAATCAATTAATACATTTACTACTCCAGGTTTTAATCCATATTCTACCATTAACATTTCTAAAAGTTTTAAATCTCTACTAGTTGGTTCTGAACCATTTTGTTTGCTTTTAAGAAAATTATATGGTGAAACAGTTTCAAATACATATATCATTTTCGATTTACTTGATACTTCATTTAATTCACATTTTAAATATTCTGGTTGAGTTCTATAAATTAAGCTTGGTAATTTTCCATTATTTTCAAATTGATAATAGTTTCTACAATTTTTTCTAAGTAAGGTTTTATTTATAATTCCTTTTTCATTTATAGAATTTCTAATAACATTTTCTAATTCTAAAATACCTAAATCATATACAAATGATAATTTTACTATTAAATCTCTAATTTCTTTGTTAAACGTTCTTTCATTAACAATATTTTTAGGTAGTGATGAAATTAATAAATCAAAATCTATTTGACTTTCAATTGTTAAATTAGTTTTGTTTTTCTTTATTATTTCATCATTTATACTTTCAAATGAGGTATAAGCAACTGATTCAAATACACTACTAAATGTTGCGGTAATATCTTTGAAATCTCTTAAATTTATTTTAGGAACTTTAAAATAATTTACTATTTTTTCATATTCTGTTTTACCTAAATTATTATATAAAACAACATTTAATATCGGATGATTTAAAAATTCTTGAGCACTCAAGGGCGCATATAGTTCATAAATATAATTATTTACGCTACCTTCTTTTACATAACTTTTTATAAGTCCAATTGCTTCTAATTTTTTTCTAGCATCCACAATATCACTAAGTTTTAATTTCATATTAGCCATTAAGTGATGATGTGAAAATTCTAAACTCATAATTTCTAATTTATCTAAATCAGCCCACAATGAAAGGTACAAACTTATTGGTAATTGTCCTACTATTGGTTGATATAACATGGTCAAGATTTTTCTATCACTGTCTTCTAATATGGTTTTATTTACTACTATATATGTATCTGCTGGTAAAACTGTTAAATTCATAAAACCACCCTACCTAATTACTAAATTAATTATAACATTATATATTTAAAAATGGTATAAGAAAAAGACTTTTTTAGTCTTTATTCTGTTTGATATTTAGTTAAATCATATTTTTCATTAAAAAATGTAAATATAGTTTTTATAACTGCAACTACTGGTGTTGCAAACATCATACCTATTATTCCAAAGAAATATCCAAAAATAAGTAAACTGATTAAAATTGTAACTGGGGATAATTTCATTGTTTTGCTCATTACTACTGGTTGTAAGAAGTTTCCCTCTAACATTTGAACCCCAATAATATATATAATTACAAATATTCCCATTGTAGTATTTTGGGATAAGGCAACTAACGCAACTGGAATTCCTCCAATATATGGTCCTGCATATGGTATTATATTTGTTAATCCACAAAACAATGCAAATAATAATGGTGCTTTAACTCCTATTATTAAGAAGCCAATATAATTTGTTACAAAAATTATTGTTGATACTAGTAAGGTTCCATGAACAAAACTAAGTAAAGTTTCATTTATTTCACCAAGTAATTTTCTAGCATCTTTCCTTATATTTTTAGGTAAAAATGATATTAATGTTTTGTTTACATTATCAAAATTGAATAGCATATAGAAACCTATCATTAAACCTAACACAAATGTTCCAACTCCAGAGAAGAAGCTAGTAATGATTGTCATCATTGTTGTTGGAAGTGCAGTCGTAATATTTTTACCAAAATTTGAAATAGTTAAGAAAATTTGATCTTTAAAACTTGATAAATTTAAATTTGAATTATTATTAAATTTTTCAAATCCATCGCTAATCCATTCACTTACACTATTAATTATTTCAGGTATTGTACCCACTAAATCATTAACTTGCTCTGTAATAAGTGGAATTATTGAAGATATCATCAAAACTAATATTCCTAAAAATACTGCATATACTATTACACTACCAAGTACACGATTAATTTTATTTTTATTTAAATATGTAACTATTGGATTAAATAACCAAGCGATTACAAGTCCTATAAAAAATGGTGCTAAAACTTTTAATATAGTTTTTAAAAATGTTATTATTCCCCATTCTTTCATTACTAATGTAAATGCATAAATGCCAATTACTACTATAAAAATATAACTTATTTTTAAAATTTTATGTAATAAATCAATTGATTGATTTATTTTTAGCATATCTAATTTATTATTATCTTTTCTAAACATATAATCACCCTATATAAAGTATATCATAAATTAAAAATATTTAAATAAAAAATTAAAAATTTATCGATATAAAAACAAACTAAAGTTTTATTCTTTAATTTGTTTTACATCATTTAAATCATTAAATTTTACAAAACCTGTTAATAAAAGACCAATACTACATATATATAATAATAATTTTAAATCTTTTATAAATAATAATGTGATACCAATAATTATAAATCTTATAAATCCAAATAACATTTCTACAACAGTAACATATTCTATTGTATTAAAATGTTTTCCTAGGGAATATAGGAATCTAGTAGTAGATGTTTGATAAATTTTTGATATTATTCCTTCTAAAAAAGCAATAACTAAAATTATTATTTTTGTTTTAATATTTATTTTTAAAAACCATAATAAACTGTACAGTACTGCAGTTGGAAGCAAATATGATTTTTTTCTTTTATTTATTAATCTAGAAAATAAGAATATGAATATTATAGATGAAATACCTATTAATACATTAAACATACCAATAAATTTATAATTTACATTTAAAAATATTGTTATATATAATGGAAATAAGGTAATTGCGACTACTTTGAATTGTTCTAATATAAAAAATATAATATTTTTAGTTTTTAGTGATTTTAAAACTTTAAAATTCATTTTATTATCAAAATCATCTATTTTTATTCTAAGTAATATTATACTTCCAATTATTAAAATTATAGATGATATAATTATTAGAATTAATTGATTACTTTTCTCTAATATATAAGAACTAATATAACTAGATAAAAGAAGTGCAAATTCCATTGATATTAATATATTTCCTACATTTTTAGATAAATTATCATTAGGATAAATTTGAATAGTATATATATGTCTTAATATCCAAAACATTGAACCGTGTATTGTATGAAATAATGCAAGTAAAAAAAGATTTAGAATTGAATTATTCATATAAAATAAAAATGTGTATGCGATTATAAAAAATAATGTATTTATTATTACTAATCCCCTATATTTTAAATGTTTATCTATTAAGGGAATTAGCCAAATTACAAATATAGAACATATATATTGAAACATTAAATATATTAAAATATTGTTAATACTAAATCCTTTTTTGTACAAAATAATAGGTATAAATGCTTCTATCATGTTTTTTGCAAAAAAAGTTAAAAAAGTTGTTATATTAAATTTTTTGTTGTTATCCATAATCATCACACTCTTTTAATATTTTTGGTAATTTTGGATATTATATACAAAAAAAGATTGTATTTTTATACAATCTTGATTTATAAAATTATTGTAATGGAATTGTTATTGTATCATATCCACTTCCACCATCTACTGGAATACTCATATATGTATTTAAAATTCCTTTTGAATTTATGTAAAGTGGTAAATAAATATTATTTGAATCTATATATTTTGATAATAAATTTTTAATTTCTTCAGATGATTTATATAAGTCTATACCATATACTGTATTTCCATATTTGTATTCAATATTTGCTTTATCAAATATTGATTTATAATAATTGTCAATATTTTTAATTAAAGTATTTCTTATTTGTTCCGCCGAATAATTTTTAATATAAATCAAATCATTATTAGATAAAATTTCACCAGTTTCTGTATTTATGTTATATATAATATATGAATATTCTTCTTTTGCTTCTGATAAATGTATATATGTTATCAATAATGATAAAATATTATTTTCAATATAATATTCATAATTAATTTTATATATAAGATGATCATCTGTTTCCTCATGACCATATTTGTAACTGTTTTTAAATTTATTAGTCTTCATAATTTTTTTAAAGAAATCAATTATATTAATATTTATATCAATTGTATTTTTGGTGTCTAAATTTATTTGTGGAATTTCTGATAAACCATTCATTTCATCGTTATGACCTGTTATATTATAAGAAATTTCAGTGTACACTATTTCTTTGGTGTCATCTAATTTATTTATATTATTGCTTTGATTCATTTGATTATTATTAGTTTCTATTTTATTATTATCTTCTTTTTCACTTTTTAAAACTTTGTCATAAACAATAAATCCACCTAATCCTAATACTGCAATACTTAAAACTACAACCAAAACTATTAATCCTGTATTTTTCTTTTCCATAATAGTTATCCACTCCTTATATTTTTATTATATAATATTCCCCCCCCGAATCAATATTTTTCTATCAACAAATTTTAAAAAAAATCAAAAACTTTACAAATTAATTGTAAAATGAAAAACAATGATTATGTAATTGATATATTATTTTCTATAACTATTATACCAACTCATACACTCTAGAAATAATTCTATCATCAGAACAATATTTTATTACATATTTGTTATCTTGCTTGCAAATTATTATTCCAATAGTTTTATCTTGGGTAATTTTTTTTAAATTTTCATCAATGTAATTCATATATACCTCAATTTGTTCTATATGTTCTTTTTTGAGTTCAGTTACTTTTAATTCAATGACTATATAACAATTATATTCAATGTTGAATAGTAACAAATCTATATAATTATATTTACCATCTAATTTTATTTTGTATTCATTACCTATATAAGCAAAACCATTTCCTAATTGTAATAAAAACTCATCTAAATTATTCAATATTGTTTGTTTTAATACATATTCAGTTTTTTATCATTTAGAGAAGTAGTTTTAATTATTATTGGAGTAGGGACTAAGTCGTTTACTTTTAGTTTTTCTGATTTCATTAATTTATTCTTTGCTTCATCGCTTAATCTTTCATATTCTTTGTTTTTTATTCTATCATGTAATTGTCTTTGTGAAAGATTGTTTTGCTCACAAATACTAATGTAATATTTTATTTCATTAATATTTTTAAGTCGTATTAACTCCCTATAATGTGACCATGACAAAATTGTCCACACTGTGGACAATTTTTCATTACTAAAAACTTCATAGAATTTTCTCATTTTATATAAAGTGTTTAAATTATATTTTTTACCCACTTCAATCATTAATTTTTCAGAATATTGTTTTATTATATTCTTACCATATTCTTTACCTGCTTCACTTAATAATTTCCCAATTTCGAAATACACATTAACTTTATTTCTATCTTTTGAATAATCTTTAACTCTATCATAGATTTCACTTTTTATTAGTTTTTCTTTTATCTTATTGTAATAATTCATATTTTTTCCTTTCTATTTTTAAATGCTTATAATATATATTACAATTATTAATTACACAAATACTTTTAAATACATAAAAAACTTTACAAATTTGTAAAGTTTTAACAATTCTTTTTTCTAAATTCCATATCAGTTCTTATCATATCTGATAAATTTTTCTTTGGTGACCATCCAAGTAATTCTTTTGCTTTAGCGTTTGAAGCAACTATTTTTGCTGGATCACCTGGTCTTCTATCTCCAATAACATAATTTACTGGCATATATTTTTCTACTTCATTGATTACTTCTTTTACAGTATATCCTTCATTTGAACCTAAGTTAACTAATAAACTTTTATGATTTTCAACTAAATATTTCGCACCTAAAACATGAGCATAAGCTAAATCAGAAACATGGATATAATCTCTTATACAGCTTCCATCTCTTGTATCATAGTCTTCACCAAATACAATCATTTTTTCACGCAACCCGAGTGCAGTTTGAATTGTTACTGGAATTAAATGAGTTAAATTATCTTTTTTAAGTCCAATTTCTAAACTTTCATCTGCACCGGCAACATTGAAATATCTAAAAATACAATAGTTCATATCATATTTTTGACATACCCATTTAATTAATTTTTCACTAGCTAGTTTAGTTTCACCATATGGATTTACAGGATTAGTTTTATCAGTTTCTTCACATAAAGCTTTTTCTGGTTCTCCATATACTGCTGCTGTTGAAGAGAATACTACATTTTTAATATCATGTTCAGTCATAACTTCAAGCATAATTCTTACACCTTCAACATTATTATGATAATATTCTAGTGGTTGATCTAAGCTTTCTGGAACTATTAATTTAGCAGCAAAATGCATTACTACATCAAATGGTTTAATTTCACATTCTTTATCAAAAATGTTAGTTAATTCATCTTTTTTAGTTATATCTCCTAAATAGAATTTTGCATTCTCATGAACCATTTCTTTTAGACCAGTAGATAAATTATCTATTACTACTACTTCATGTCCATCTCTAATTAATTCATATACAGCATGACTACCAATATAACCTGCTCCTCCTATTACACACACTTTCATTTATATTCACACCTTTCTTATACAATTCAATTATACTATAATAAAAAAAGATTAAAAATACTTTTATAATATTTTAATCTTTTTTCTTCTTTTTCCTAACTTTTTCTTTAATTTTATTTACACCATCTTTTAGTGGTCTTTTAGTTGTAATAATATCTGTACATGTCACAAACCAAATAATTATTATTAATAAAATACCATAAATTATTTTACCTATAAATGCACCTTTTAATATGTAGACTATTGATGCACTTGCAAATAAAATATCCATTATATATATTAATATTACTGTAGTCCTGTGTGAAAAACGTAAATTTAATAGTTGATGGTGTAAATGATTTCTATCAGGTTCTGATATTTTTTGACCTTTTAATGTTCTTCTTATTATTGCAAATAATGTATCTAAAATTGGGATTGCTAAAACAAATAAAGGAACAATAAATGATGTTAAAGTTACATTTTTAAATCCTAGAAGTGCAATTACAGATATTATAAAACCTAAGAACATACTTCCAGAATCCCCCATAAATATTTTAGCAGGATAAAAATTATGTATCAAAAATCCAAGTGTTGAACCTAGCATTATGAAGGTTAGAGAAACATCAAGCCCAGCAGTATGTCCCATAAGCATTGCAATTATACCAATTGTTAAAAAGTATATTGCACTAATTCCACCTGCAAGTCCATCTAATCCATCGATTAAATTAATGGCATTTATACAACCTAAAATAAAGCCTACTGTTAAAACTTTTGCAACTATATCATTAAATTGAATATAAAATCCAAAAGCAGATATTTCATTTAAAATTATACCACCATAAAATACAACAACACATGCTGCAATAAGTTGTCCTGCAAACTTGTATTTAGGAGGTAATGGTTTTATATCATCAATTACTCCAGTAATTATTACTATAAAACTGCCAATAAGAATTGATATCATTTCAATACTTTGTCTTGAAAACATCATATATCCTAGTAAAAATGCAAAGAATATTCCAAGCCCACCTAATCTTGGTATTAAACCTTTGTGTACTTTTCTTTGATTTGGTACATCAACTGCGCCTATAAATAAAGCCATTTTTTTTATTATTGGAACTAAAATAGCTGAACATAAAAATGTTATTAATACTATCTTAATTGCTTCTTCTATTGTTATTGTCATTAAAACCACCTCAATGTCAATTAACCATATTATACCACGTAAAATATATAATATAAATACTTTTTTAGAAATGTTTAAATATTTAAAAATACGCTTGATATTTTTATCAAACGTATTTAATATTATTTTTTTGAGTAAATTTCATTAACTTCTTTTAGTGTTTCATGAGTTCCAACATCATAACAAACACCATCAAATTTATATACATAAACATCTTCTTTTTTATATAAATATTGTGGAAAGTTTCCAGGTGCATCCATATTGTTTCCTTCGTCTTTATATTGATTAAAATATTTAAGTACTTCATTAGGATATACATATGTTGCATAAACACCTATATTACTTTCTGGATTTTCTGGTTTTTCTACTAAATCAATCACTTTATCATTTTCATCAACTTTAGCAACTGCAAATCTTTTAAGTAAATTTATATCGTCTAATTCTTTTGCACATAAAACTGTTTTATTTTTTTCTTTGTAGAAATTAATTACATCATTTAGTTTATATGTAAATAAATTATCTCCTGCAATAATAAGTAAATCATCATTTATATTATTATTATTAATAACATACATAATATCGCCTATCGCACCTAATCTATCATCATTTGAAGTAGTGTGATCATTCATTACTTTGATTGGTTTAATATTATTTTTTTCAATTGCCCATTTATCAAAATGTTTATAATATCTATCATTAGTTATAACAAATATTTCATCTACTTCATTAATTGTGTTTACTTCTTCTAAAATATAATCTAGTAATGGTTTTTCACCAATTGTTAAAAGTGCTTTAGGAAAATTTTCAGTAAGTGGAAATAATCTAGTTGCATATCCTGCACATAATAAAATACATTTCATTTAAAATTCCTCCCTGTAATTATTATTACAATTATATATTAACATATTAATAAATTATTTTAAATATTATCAATATAATTTTCTATTAATTTGATCATATTTTTGGTATTGCTTTTGTATTTTTTTGGTTCAAATTTTTTTGCTTTTTTAAGTAATTTTTCTAAATCGTCATTTTCATAAAATGGAATAATATATCCTTCTTTATAAAAATTTTTTGTTATTTGTAATTGATGATCACTTTCGTGTTCATCATATTTTTGAAGTCTTGGACAAACTATAACTTTTTTATTATTTTTAAGTCCACTAATAATTGAACCTACTCCACCATGTGTAATTATTAAATCAGCTTTTTTTGTTAATATATCTAATTCATCTATCGAAATCAAATCAAATATTTCCATATTATTAGATTCAAACTTTGTACATCCAGCTTGTACTATTACTTCATCTTTAATATTACCTAATTCTATTTGTTCTTGAATTTTTTTCAGCAATCTATTAAATGTTTTATCTTGCGTACCTAATGTAACTAATATCATTAATATATCCACCCCCCATATATTGCTTTAGGATATAATTTGAGCATACTTTTCCATTGAACAATAAAAAGGTTTGCGATTGGATATACTAATTTACCAGATAAAGTTTTAGTTTCACTATTTGCGAATGTTTCAATAAATATAATTTTACTACCAAATAATTTTCCAATGTAACACATCGGAACAGCTGTATGAGTTCCTGTTGTTATAATTACTTTCGGTCTAATTTTAATATATAAAAATAATGATTTAAAAATATTATATATAAATATGAATATATATGGAAACATGTAATGTTTTGTCCCATAAACTAAATAATTTACTTTATTTTTATATTTGTCTTTTAATCCAATTGTTGATTTTGTTTTTTCTGTTATAATATGATAATCATATTTTTTAAACATTGGTTTAAGTTGTAACATTTCAGATAAATGCCCACCAGTACTTGATATAAAAAGAATTCTCTTCATACTTATTCCTCCATAGTTACATTATACAATAAAATAAAGTTTTTTAAAATAATAAATGAAATATATAATTTATCATTATAAATTAAACTAAATTATATTCTTTGGTAAGTATTCTATCATCACTACAATATTCCATTATAAATTTGTTGTTCTTTTTACAAACAATTATTCCTATAGTTTTATCTTGATCAATTCGTTTAATATTTTTATCAATATAATTCATATATGTTTGTATTTGTCCTATATATTCTTTTTTTAATTCTGTTATTTTAAGTTCTACTATTGTATAACAATTAAATTCTATATTATATAATAACAAATCTATATAGTAATATCTATCTCCTAATTTAATTTTGTATTCATTTTTAATATAACAAAAACCATTTCCTAATTCATCTAAAAAATTATCAATATCTTCTAAAATTATTTTTTGTAATACTTTTTCAGAGATAATCTTATAATTGTTTTTATTATTTATAATTATAGGATTTTTAATTAAATCTTTTACATTAGATTTCTCATTAGTGATTAATTTATTTTTAGTCTCTTCTGCTAATCTTTCATATTCTTTACTTTTAATTTTTTCTTCTAGTTGTCTAACAGAATATAAATTATTAACAGCTGTTTTAACATAATAATTAATCTCTTCAATTGATTTTAATGGTAAAAGTAATTTATAATGACTCCATGACAATTGGTGCCACAAAGTGGCACCTTTTTCAACTTTTAAATAAAATTGTCTCATTCTTTTTAAATTTGTTTCATTATATTTTTTATTAATTTCATTTTTTAGTTTTTGTGAATAATTTTTAATTATTCCTTCACCATAATGTTTACCAGCCTCACTAAGTAATTTACCGACATTATAATAAGTAGTTAAATCGCTTTTATTTTTACTATAATCTTTTATTTTCTTTGTTATTTCATTATTTATTAATTCTGTTTTTATTTCATTGTAATAATTCATATATATGCACCTCAAATCATCCTTTATTAGCATATTAACATAATTAATTTAACTATAAAAATCACAAATATTTAATATTTGTGATATGGAGTAAATTAAATATAAATAAATTAATTATCAAAAATTCAGTTTTTATTAATGTAAATGATTTTAAAATATGAAAATTTATATAAAATAAAAAACACAAAATTTTATTTACTAATTTTGTGTTTTTTAGAATAAAGAAAAAGAGAATAATCATATATTCTCATTTTGAAATCAAATTATTACAATTATTAATTATTTGATTATAATATTCTTCTTTTGTAATTTTTTTAATTTTCTTATTTATTTTTTCAAAATTATCAATAACAAATGTTTTACCTATATGATGAATATCTGTTCCTAGATAATCAATATATTTTTGTTTAAGCATATATTTAAGTAATTTTTTAGCTTGTTTTCCATAATGGCCTAGAATACTAGAATAATTTGCTTGGAATAACACTCCATTTTCTCTTAATGAATCAATTAATTTATAATTTTCTTGAAAGTAAGAATATCTTTCTGGATGAGCAATTACTGGAATATATCCAGCATGTGTTATTTCAAATAATATATCATCTAAATTTAGGATTTGATTATAAAATGGTAATTCTATTAAAAGATATTTAGTATTATTTAATGGGTATATTTTACCATCTTTAATAGATTTAATAATATTATCATTAATGAATATTTCATTACCCAAATATATATTAATATCAATATTATTTTTCTTTATTTCACTTTTTAGTATTTCAATTTTCTCAAGTTTTTCTTGATTTAAACTACAATAATCACTACCCTCAATATAATGAGGAGTTAATATAACATTTTTAAATCCAATACTCTTTAATTTTTTTAATAATTCAATACTTTCTTCTATATTACTACTTCCATCATCTACATCAAATAATATATGTGAATGAATATCTGTCATTTGATCACCCTATTCATAGTAACTAGCATATTTTCCACGTTTAACTTTATTTGTTCTATTTACAATAACACCAGCAATATTCGCATCAATTTTTTGTAATGCTTTTTTTGTTTCATCTAATTCATCTATTTTTGTATATCCAACTGCAGATACAATAATTACTTGGTCCACAAAATTTGCCATAACAAGTGAATCTGGAAGACCGTTTATTGGTACTCCATCAAATATTATATGATCAAATTTAGTTTTTAAATATTCAATTAAATCTTTTGTATTTTGAGAATTTAAAAGTTCACTTGGATTTGGTGGAACTGTTCCACGGGGAATTACAAATAAATTTTCAACTTGCGTACTATTAATATATGGAAGACATTTTTTTACATCTTTTGAAGCAAGTAAATTTGATAATCCTCTTTCATTTGAAACATTAAATATTTTATGCAATCTACCTAAACGTAGATCACTATCAATTAAAAGTGTTGTTTCTTCAGTTTGTGCAAAAGCGCATGCTAGATTACTACTAATAAAACTTTTTCCTTCTCCTGGTACAGAACTTGTAACTAATAAAACTTTAGCATCTTGTACTGATGAGGTAAATTGTAAATTTGTTCTAATTGTTCTAATATCTTCACTTATATTAGCTTTCGGTTTATTAAATACAACTAATTCGTTTTTCATATTTATTTACCTCCCCTACTATTATCTTGAACTCCACCAAGAATTGGAAGTTTAATTTTTTGTTCAACTTGTTCAATAGATTTGATAGTTCTATCAAAATAATATATTATAAATAGAATTCCAATACCCAATATAAATCCAATAGCAAAATAAAGTACAAGTTGTTTAATAATATTTATATTATATGGTTTTTCTGAGATAATTGCTTCATCTAAGACATTGACATTGTTCATATCATATAATTCTACAATTTCTTTTGTAAAGTAATTTGCAGTTGAATTGGCAATGTTTTTAGCTTTATTAGGATTTTTATCATTTACAGTAATTTTAATTATTTCTGTGTTGTTTACAGTACTAACTGATATTTTACCTACCATTTGTTCATAACTACTATCAAGTAATAATTCGTCTATAACTTGATCTAATACTCTTCTAGATTTAACAATTTCAGCATATGTATTAACTAAGTTTTTATTAAGTGTTACATCTGTTTGAGTAATTGTTGTTTCAGAACTTAATACAACTGTAGTATATGAACTGTACATTGGTGTTTGCAAAAATAATCCATATATTGATCCTAATAAACAAACGCAAACTGTTATAACAATAAGTAAACCAATTTTACTCATAAAAAATTCAAATAATTCTTTTAAATCAATTTCTTCCATCTCGCACCTCTTTATATTCACATAACAATTATATCATAATATATAGTTTTTTTATCAATAAAATATGCCAAGTTTTGGTTTTTATGTAAATTATATGTAAAAGAAAAAGATATTAAAATTCCAATAATATCTTAATTTATTCATCATCATTACAGTTTGAACTTACTCTAACTGAACACCACATTATAAAATATAATATTAATATTAAAATAAATAACCACATATTTACCACCTTCTACTATATTATACCCAGCAAATATGTGATTATTCTCTTTTTTCGACTAATTTTTTAAATTTTATTTACTAACTTCATTTATTTTTTGAACTGCACTATTTATTGTATCTTGATTAGGTATTGTAATATATAAATTAGGTCCTGGCATAGAATAAGTTTGTCCTAACGTACCTTTACCTTCTACACTTTGTTTTTCAATAGTCCATGAAGACATATCTTCTAATTGTTGTTTTATTAATAAAGTTACAAATTCTTTAGGAATATCTGTTCTATATAGTTTACTAAATTTACTAAGTAAACTATCATATTTTAACAATATGGTTTTATCCGCAACTATTTTATTAAATATTGCTTCAATTACTTGTTGTTGATTACGTCCTCTATGTGAATCACCATCTGAGTATGCATATCTTTCTCTAGCATAAGCAAGTGCTTTTTCACCATCCATATAATTTATACCTTTTTTTACATACCAACCTTTTTTATGAAATGAATTGAATGCTGTATCACTATATATTTCTATCCCACCAACTAAGTCAACTATTTCAACTACACTTTGAAATCCTAATTTAATTGAATAATCAATTTCTATTCCAAATAAATCTTCTAATGTATTCTTACTCATTTCAATACCATATAATCCCGCATGAGTAAGTTTATCTTTAGTACCTGTAGTTCCATGTAATTGTACATAATAATCTCTTGGAATATTAGTTAATAACATTGTATGTGTTTTAGGATTAAGTGTAACAATTATATTAACATCTGATAATGTACTATCAGTAATAGTATTACTTCTTGAATCACTACCAGATATATATATATTAACTGGTTTTAATTCTTTTAAAATATCATTATTAGTTTTAACTTTATTTTTAATATTTAAACTATATAATATTTTAGTGTTATCACTAAAGTCTTTATATTGTTCTTCAATAATATCTAAATATGCTTCATTAATTATTATAGCTGATATTTCATTATTTATTAAATCAGTATATATTGTTAAAAAATCTTCTTCTTTTAATTCAACATCTATTTCTTCTTTTATTTTATCTAAATATTTATCATTATCTACATCATTAAATAAATATCCCATTTTTGTATTATTTAAATCTTTTAACTCTTTATAATTACTATTTTTTAAAACAATAACATTGTATGTAGTTGTTTCTACATTATTATTAAATCCTTTATTTAAATATTTAATAGTAGCACTAGAATATTTAATACCAAGTATTGATATTACACCAATTAATATATATAGTATTCCACTTATTATTTTGGTTATTTTGCCTTTTTTAAATGATAAGAATATTGCGATAAGATTTATTATTAATAGTATTAACAGAAATAGATATAAATATTTATTTGGTAATATATTCATATCCTTAATATATTTAAAACATATTAAAGATAATATTAATATTATTATAGATATTATTATTTTTATTATTTTAACTTTTTTATTTTTCATAAGATCACCAACTCAATTAATCTCTTACAAATAAATCTCTTGAATATATTTTATCTTGTATTGTTTTAACTTTATCATCAATTCTATTAACTACTACAACATCAATTAAATTATTAAATTCATCAAAATCTTTTATTACTTTACATCCATTAAATAAATCATCATTTAATGTTGGTTCGTAAATAACAACATCAATTCCTTTACCTTTAATTCTTTCAATAACACCTTGAATTGCGCTTGCTCTAAAATTATCAGAATTAGTTTTCATAGTTAATCTATATATTCCAACCACTTTTGGTTTTTTATTCAAAATCATATTAGAAATATGATCTTTTCTAGTATCGTTAGATTTAACTATTGCTTCTATCAAGTTTTGTGGAATATTTTTGTAGTTTGCAAGTAATTGTTTAGTATCTTTTGGTAAACAGTAACCTCCATATCCAAAAGATGGATTATTATAGTGATTACCAATTCTAGGATCTAAACATACTCCTTCAATAATATCTTGAGTATTTAACCCATTTATTTCAGCATAAGTATCTAATTCATTAAAATATGATACTCTAAGTGCTAAATATGTATTAGCAAATAATTTAACTGCTTCTGCTTCAGTACTATTCATAAATTTAATAGTTACATCTTCTTTTAAGCAACATTCTTTTAATAAATTAGCAAATTCATTTGCTCTTTCACTTTTTTCACCTACTATTATTCTAGAAGGATATAGATTATCATATAAAGCATTACCTTCTCTTAAAAATTCAGGTGAAAACATAATATTATCTATATTATATTTTTTCTTCATATTTTCAATAAATCCTACTGGAATAGTAGATTTAACTACCATAGTAGTATCAATATTCATATCAATTACTTTTTTAATTACATCTTCAACTGAAGAAGTATCAAAATATCCTTCAATTTCATCATAATTAGTTGGAGTACTAATTACTATAAATTTAGCATCTTTGAATGCTTCTTTATAGTCTAATGTAGCTACTAAATTTAAATCTTTAGTTGCAAAATACTCTTCTATATATTTGTCTTTAATAGGAGAAATCCTATTATTAATCATATCTACTTTTTCTTTTATTACATCAAGTGCAACCACTTCATGTTTTTGACTAAGCAATGTGGCAATAGATAAACCTACATAGCCTGTCCCAGCTACTGCTATTTTCATATTTGTCTCCTTTATGTAAATTATATATATAACTATAAATTATAATTTTCTCAATATCTTTTTTACTTTATTTTTTAATTTTTGAATATAATATTTTTTATATTTTTTTCTAAAAAAATCATCTATTGCTATATATCCTTCTTTGTTATATTTTTCTATTATATCATCTAAATCATCAGGTCTTTTGGTTGGTACATTTAGTTGTTTGTTATACTTTCTAATGTTATCAAAAGATGATTCAAATAAATAAAATAAATCACTACAATTTTCGATAATTTTTGTTCCCTTATTAGAATTAATTATTAAACATGATGTTCCCATATTAATATTAATTTTTTTTAATAATTCAGGATGTACTTTTTCTATTCCCCAATAGTCTCCAATGGTAATATCACCCATTCTCATTTCGCCTGCAAAGGAACATTTATAACAACTTTCCCTAAAAAAGTACCCTTTTTCAAACAAATAATAATATGAAGATTCATTAAAAATTAAATCTTTAGTTTTTATTATATTTTTACTATTTTTTTTATATTTTATATATCCAATATTTTTCCATCCATACTTTTTGGTTCTAAAAACAATATCAGTTAAAGTGCAATTATTTTTCAAATTATAAAATTTAATATAATCATTTAAAAGTTTTAAACTTGGTGCTCCATGACATATAATTTCTATAGTAATTAAGTTTTTATATTCTTTTCTTAAAAAAAATTTCAAAGCAGAAATTTGGCATGGTGTTCCTGAAAATAATATTTTTTCACCATTATTTAATAATTTTTTAATTTCTATTAATACTTTTTTTATTGAACTTTGTACATATTTTGAGCCTTGCATTTTTTCTATTATTTTATAATCATCGGTTAAAACATGTTCAACAATATATTCTTCGTTTTTAAAATATCCAATACAACCACAAACTTTCCATCCATCTTGTATATATTTTTTAGCGATAGTAGAGAAAATTCCGCCAGATGTACTTTTTTTTAAAATTCCTTCATTCTTGGTTATTGCAACATAACCTTTTATTGGTTTCAAATAATATTTTTGATTTTTATAATTACAAACTTTTGAGCATAAACCACAATCTATACATTTATTTAAATCAATTTTAGGATAAAGTGAACCACTATTATCTGAAACAGATTCTATTGCTTGTTTAGGACAAATATTTTCACATGAAAAACATCCACAACATTTTGTTTTATCGTTTAAAATTAATTTATTACTCATTTAATTTATCGCCTTCTTTTTGAAAATCTTTTTCATATAATTAATAATTAAATTATCTTTTTCATAATAGAAAAAAATTAATGATATTAAGAAATAAGTAATTATGCCTACTAATATTTCAAATATTAACATAGCAATACTTGATGGTGTAATTCTATTCAAAATAACAACTATAATTGTCATTATTATACCTGGACAAATATATGGAAAAATAATTTTTAAATATTTTGTATGATTTATTATATTTTTTGTATATATTGATTGCATTAAACAAACCATAATTTCTGATATTAAAGTACCCACTGCTACCCCTATTGCATCAAAATTATATATCAAAATTAGATTAGCAATTAAATTTATTAACGCACCAATAACCATTATTGTTGTATATGCTTTATCCTTATGATTTGGCATTAAATATTGAGTTCTTATAATACTTGAATAGGTAGAAAAGGGTAATGTGAATGCTAGGATTTTAATTAAATTACCACATGAAACAAATTCCTTTCCCCAAAATATAAATGAAAATTTATCTGCCACACAAAATAATCCAAATGTCATCCCAAGTGCTATCCATTCCATATATTTAAATGACATTTCCATATATTTTTCTGATTTTTTAACTTCGTTACTAGATTTAAGATTAGACATTCTAGGTAACATTACTGTACTAAATGAAAATATTACAGTAAGTGGAATAGTGATAATTTTATCAGCATTTTCATATAAACCAGTCTGAATTTTTGTACTAAAAAATCCTAGCATAATTTTATCCATATAATGAAACATACTTAAAGCTATAACAGGAATAAAAAGTATAAATAAAGGTTTTAAATGTGAAATACTATTTTTAAAATTTGGTTTTGATATTGTTACGTAATTAGATAAATATTTCCACATTATTAATTGTGTTAATAACATTCCAACAGACATAATAATAGTATATATATATAAATCTGAAGTTTTTTTAACAAATATGAATATACATATAACTGTCATTATTTTAATAAATGAACTACTTAATGCTGTTATTTTAAATTTTTCTATCCCAAAATAAAACCAACTAATGTCAAACATTGCTGAAACAACATTTAATATTTGGATTTGAGCAATTATAGTATTATCTTTAACAAAAAATAATGAATAAAGTGTATATAACAATAGAGATATAATTGATATTAAAAAGTGTGCAAATAATAATTCATTAAATTTTTCATTTAATTTTTCCTTATTATGCTTAACTGCAGATATTGTTCTTGAACCGTGATACTTTATTCCTAATGCACATAGTATTTGAAAATAATATGTAACTGAATAACTAAAAGAATATATTCCTAATTGTTCTGCTCCCAAAACTCTGGCAATATATGGTGAAGTTAATAAAGGTAATGATAATATTAATATTTCATAAATAGTTTGATATAGGAAATTTTTTTTTATTCCATCATTTGTTTTGTTATTCATAAATTTGAAACCATTTCTACTGCGTTTACAATATTATTAGCGGAATTATTATGACTTATTACTTTTGCCGGAACTCCTCCGACAGTTACATTATCATCTATATCTTTTACAACCACAGCTCCAGCACCAATTGCAACATTATTTCCAATTTTTATATCACCTATTATTTTGGCGCCACTACCAATAAAACAATTATCACCTATTTGAGGTGCTTTAGATGAACCATTTGTTGCACCTATTGTTACACCTTCATGAATCCTACAATTATTTCCTACCTTTGAATTAGGGTTAACAATTATTGAACCATAATGAGCAATACTTAATCCTGGCCCAAAAACATTTGGATCAATTTTAATCGTTAATTTTTCCCCTAATTTCAACAGTCTCAGCTTATATAATAAATATCTAAATTTATGTTTTGTATTTTTGTGATATTCACACTTTCTAAGTAAAATTTCATATTTCCAAATATTATTAACTAATGGAATTGGAAATTTTTGTTTTTTATTTATTTTTAATGCGATTTTATCACATAATAAAAAATATTTTAACTCCTTTTTAGAACTAATCATTTTATTACTCCTTTATTTGATTCAATAAATACTCTTTTGAATTTTCTTTTAATTTGTTTAATTGTTTGTTTATTATTGAATAATCAATTTCATTATTACACATTCTTTCAATTTTCTTTTCAATTGATTCATTATTATTAAATTTTATATTTAAATCATTTAATAAATCCAATATTTTAAAACTATTATTTCTAACAATTATAGAAAATTGTTTATTCATTATTATAGAAAAAACAAGACCATGAAAAGTATCTGTTACAACATATTTTGCATTAGAAAACAATTCTACAAATTCTTTTGGATCAGCATTAATATTTTTATCACACCATGGATGATAATATCCAACTGAAATTAATTCTAAGTTTTTTTCTTTTGCAATTTTTTGAATATATTTATACTCATTCTTTTTATTTAAATTTGATTGATAAGAATATATTAATATATATTTTTTATTTTTCCAACCATTATTATTCCATATTTTTTTTTCTTTTTCAAATCCATATAATAAAACTGGATCAATATTTTTAATTGCACTGTTAATATTACAATTGTTAATTAAAATATCATTAGTATTATTATCCCTATAACCAATTCCATTCATTTTTTTTATTAATGAAATAATTTCTTCATTTTTTTCAAATTTTTCAAATGATTTTGGTGTAGTATAACCAAAACATGCAGCATATGAAAAAATATATTTTGAATTAACATTTTTACCATACATAAATGGATTATATCCTTCATAAAAATCAAAAACCATATCACTGCCTATCATTACTTTATCAATATTATCATATTCATAATATTTCATTCCTACATTCATATTAGAATTTATAAATTTTTCAAACAAAATTTTCTTTTCTTTATTCCAATTTTTTTGCTTAGTTTTCATCAATAAATGACTAATATTCATATATGACAATCTTCTTTTAAATTTTTCATAATTAGACTCCATAATATTTATATTTCGATCATAATCAAGTAACAAACTATCACAATTATTTTCTTTTAAAAATTGTTGTGATGCATATGCTTGTAATATTGCACCATGATTTAAACTTTTATACCACGTTAATATTCCTACTGTCATTTTTAAACCTCTTCTTTCACAATTAACTCTTTATTTGATAATAGTTTTAATATTATTATTGGTAATAATATAAATAATAAAAATGGTCTGAAAACTGCATAGAAACTACTACGAACACAAGATTTTAATAAAATACCTATAAACAATACAACAGTATAGTTACTTATTAAATCCTTGTTATTTTCAAATTTACGATTTAATATTATTAAAATTAATCCCCATAACAAAAATATTAAAAAACCAAAATAACCAAAATTATAATATGCCTCTGCAACTGGTGTACATCCTAAACCATAGCTATACCCTAAATATTCTCTTAAAAATTGTGATATATTGCCATATACATATGCAGGGTGTACATTCCAAAAATTAAGGTTAGGAATTACTTCTAATAATGAAACTATATATGAATTTCCATATCCATAATTTCTCACTTCAGGCATTATTTTTTGAAATTCTGATAATGACATTAAATTCCAGCCAGTATCACTTATAAAATCCACGATAGGATTACTTTGATCTAAAGGATTATAAACATTTCCACTTCTGGTAATACCCACTATTCTTAATCCAGCCATTAATAATAATCCACCAATCCCAATAAATATTAAACTATTAATTGGGATTTTCTTTTCTTTGTATATAACAAATAGTAATGCAAAAACAAATAAAACAACACCTGTTCTTTGACCCAATAACAGTTCACACATTAAATAAGTTAAAGATAATAATATTAATATTATTCTTTTAATAAAAAAGTTCTTTTTATTTAATTCATTTTTATTTCCCCAAGCAAAAACTAAAGTAATTATGCCTAATGGAAAAAAATCAGCTATTTTTGTAAAAAAAGATGAAGTACCAGTTAATAAAGTATCATATTGCATATCATACCCAACTGTTTTTATAATATTTCTCTGGTTAAAAAAAGTAATTAGATATGGTCCTATAAAACCCAAACATAAAATAAGGCCAAATATTGTAATATTTTTATACGCTTCCCTATTTTCAATTATATGATAAATTTTCTTTGTAGTAGTATTTTTTGTGCGAGTTTTTTTTGTTTTTGGATCTATAGAGCAAATAACAATCGTATGTAAAAAACTAATACACAAATATGAAAATATCAATGCATTACATAAATCCATACTATTAAAAAGATTCATCCAAACAGTTAAATCCCTAAAACCAGCAGACTGATTTAATAACCAAAATGGAGTTTGTCCACACAAAAATAGAAATAATAGAACAACAAATGCTAAATATGGAGATAATAACCTATAATAAGATTTATACCAAGTAAAAACAATAAAGGTTATTAGAAAAATCCCCATAAATGATACTACTTTTAAATTATTAAGAAATAAAGTATTTGTATTACAATAAATGATTTGTACTAATAGAAAAAATATAAATAAAAATATTGATAATACTTGATATATCGAAACATTTTTCTTATACATTATATCACCCTTTTTTACTATAAATTTTAAGCATTTCATTTGTTGTATATTCAATATTGTATTTATTTTGAGTTATTTTGTCATATATATCATTTTTATTAAATAATCTGTTTTTTTTATCATTTATTATTGCATTAACCCATTCTTCAATATTTAATGGTACAAATGAAATTAAATTCAAACCAAAATCAACTTTTTTTGTTATATTTGTTGATACAAGAGCAGGAAGACCACTAGCTTGTGATTCAACTAAAGTTACTGGAAAACCTTCATATAAGGATGGTAATATAAGTAAATCTACTGCTTTTAGATAATCATCTATATTAGGTATACTACCTAATAATTTTACATATTCTTTTAAATTTCTATCATCTACTAATTTTTTTATTTTCGAAAATTTTGGACCATTACCAAGTAAAGTTATTTCAAAATTGATATTTTTAACTTTTAACTTTTCAGCAATTTCTATTATAAATTCATGATTTTTAGGTTCAACAAATCTTCCAATATGACATATATATAACTTATCATCATTCATATTTAATTTTTCTTTATATTTTAATTGTTCATTTTTGTTTGCTAGAATAAATTTATTAATATCTATTCCATTTGTTATAACATCAAATTTATTATTTTGAAATAATTTTTTTCCAGCATCTTCTGAACATGCTAATAATTTATTTGAAAATAATTTTGTTAAAAAACCACCTATTTTAGATTTTAATTTACCAGGAAAAGATGTACTATGACTATGACTTATTCTATTTCTTATTCCACATTTTTTAGCAGAATACATACTAATAAATGACATAGCATTCATATGTGAGTGAACTGCAATATATGGACCATTATTTTTAATTATTTTAATATGTTCTTTTATACATCGTAACAAACCTATCCTTTGAGGACTGGGAATTACAAATATTCTACCACCTAATTGTTTTACTTCTTTTTCATATCCTTCTTCTATATATTCTCTAACAATAAAATCAAATTGTATTTCATTTCGGTCAATATTTCTATATATATTCATTACTAGTGATTCAGCACCACCCCTTTGTAATGAACCAAGTACTTGTAATACCCTTTTCACTATGCTCACCTCATATTTTTCCTTTTTAATGCTAAATTGGATAATTTTTCATAAAAAGCTTGTCTTTTTTTATCAAGTAATGATTTTTCGTATTTTTTTGCCTTTTCATAATTTTTATTACCTAATTCAATCATAAGATCCCAATTATCCAATAGAAATGATATTGCTTTGGCATATTCTTCTGAGGATCTAGTATTTACTAAATATTTTGAATCAATTAATTCAATAATACCATCAACAGGACTAGATATACATGGCAATCCAGATGCCATACCTTCAATTATAGTTCTAGGTAATCCTTCAGCTTCTGTAGGAAATACTAATAAATGACTATCTCTTAAGTATTCAAAAATTTTATCTTTATCTTTTAATGATCCTATAAAATGAATTTTATTAGAAATTTTTAAATCATTTGCAAGTTTTTCAAATTCATTTCTTTTCTTTCCATCACCAATTAAGGTTACATCAATATTATATCCTTTATCAATTAAAATTTTAGAAGCTTTTATAAGTATATCTTGACCTTTTCTATATGTATCCATAAACCCAGTATGTATTATTTTATAAACATTTGGTTTATAATCTTTTTCCCATTTTTGTGCTACTATATCTTTTTTTTGTAATTCTATTGTTGAATAATTTGCACTAAAATATTCATCTGTTTCATTTTTGTCTATGATACTTTTACAAGGATATTTAGTTTGAAGAACATAATCTGTAACATAAGAAACACCATTTGCCTTTTTACATATTTTTTTTGCAATTCTATCTATAAGTTTGTTACAAATTTTCTTAATTATCCCACTACCCTCAATCATTTTATCAGCTGAAATCATAAATTCTACACCTAAAACTTTTTTCTTTTTTAAAACCTCATTGTACGTAAATATTGATAAAGGTGTTGGAACTCTGTATAATACCACATCAGCTTCATCAACATATAAATTGATTAACTTTTTTATTTTAAGAAGATTAAATAACAATCCTTTAATTCCATAAAAATTAGGTAACTTTTTAAATTTAACTCTATCACCATTTATTTTTAGTTTATATGAACCATTGTTATTTTCATCTGTTCTACCACAAACTATAACCTCTGAAAATATTGATAGATATCTTTTTAAAAAATTATAATCAACAACTCTATCACAGAAAACATCACCATTTTCATCCATATAAAAGTGGCTTTCTAATATCAATAATATTTTCATTTTTCCTCCATATATGTCTTATACCAATTATTATAATTATCTACGAACTCTTTATGATATTTTGAATCATTAGACCATGGACCATTTAACATAGTATCTTTATAAATAAACCAATCAACTTTTATATTTTTTGATGACTTTTCAAAATAATTAAATGCGGCAATTTTAATATTTGAATTTGGGAAAAATTTTTCAATTTCTTCTTTACATGCTTTGATGGAATAACCTGTATCAACAGAATCGTCTACAATAAGTATACTTTGACATTTAATATGTTTTTTCCATATATTTTCATTATAAGTAACATTTCTTTCTATATTTTTTTCATGTACATTAGAACTAACTTCTTTATTACGTAAAAGAATTTTTAATTTTTTAGGAATTAATTTTATAAATGGACTAAGAATTTTTTTAATTTTATTTCCTTTTCTTGTTGCTTTAATTTCTAGCAGTGGCACTTTTTTTAATTTTGATAATTCCATTGCAATTGGCAATGATCCTCTAGCAACAAAAATTACTAAATCATAATTATATTTATCATTATTAATTAATTTATATAATTTTTTACTTTCTTTTTTTACCATTTCGTTTGATAATTCTAAATAATTCATTAAATTCACCTTTTTCTATCATTTTTATTACTCTTGAAAACTTAGTTAATGTATGAGTAAATTTAATACATTTTTTTTTATTGAATTTTGCTGTTTTTATTATTTGAACAAAATTTTTCTTTAAATCATTTAAATCAACATAATCAATTTCAATATAATTTCTCCCTAACTCTATAAAAGTATGGGCATCACTTCCAATAATAGGATTTATATTTAATTTTTGTTGAATTTGTTCTTGTTTTTCACTAAATATTTCATCTATATTTCTACCATTATGAATTTCTATACAATCAATTTTTGATTTAAAATGATTCAACTCTTCTTTATCAATTACTGTTTTATATCTTTTCTCATCATATGGATGCGGTACATATACTATACCATTTTGTTTTTTTATTTGTTTAATTGTTTCGTCAATGCTCAATAATGGTTTTATTTTTTCATATAAAAATAGTCCTATTATTTCACCTTTTTTAGTCATTATTTCTTCGCCAACTATTACATCTATATTAAATTTTTTTAAGAACTTTTTATATTTTAATGCTCCTTCAATTTCATTATGATCCGTAATAGCTATTAGTTTGATTTTTTTTATTTTGCATATGAGCAAAATAAAATATTTGTTTAATATACTGTCTTTTGAATATCTAGTATGAATATGAAACTCTGCTTTTATTTTACCCATATTAATATGTTCTCCTTCTATTTTTTTACATAAAATTCTTTATACCATTCCACAAATTTTCTTAATCCTTCTCTTAAAGAAGTATTTGGTTTAAATCCAAAGTCTTTTTCTAATGGTGTTGTATCTGCATAAGTAATAGGTACATCACCAGCTTGCATTGGTACTAATTCTTTATGTGCATCAAAATCATAATCTTCAGGTAATACTCCTGCTTTAACTAATTCTTCTTGAAGTATATTAACAAAATCCAATAAATTTTCTGGATTACTATTGCCTATATTATAAACTGCATACGGTGCTTGTGGCAATCCATCTTCCCCAACACTTTTATCTGGTGCACCTTGCATTACTCTAAGTATACCTTCTACTATATCGTCTACATAAGTAAAATCTCTTTTACAATTTCCATAATTAAAAATTTTAATAGTTTCATCTTTAATCAATTTATTAGTAAAACCAAAATATGCCATATCTGGTCTACCAGCTGGTCCATATACTGTAAAAAATCTAAGCCCTGTACTTGGAATATCATATAATTTTGAATATGCGTGTGCAATTAATTCGTTTGATTTTTTTGTTGCGGCATATAATGATACTGGATTATCCACCATATCTTCAGTTGAATATGGGATTTTTTTGTTAGAACCATATACTGATGAACTTGAAGCATATACTAAATGTTCAACCGGATAATTTCTACATCCTTCTAAAATATTATAAAATCCAATTAAATTAGATTCTATATATGCATCTGGGTTCTCAATACTATATCTAACCCCTGCTTGAGCAGCTAGATTAACAACAATTGATGGATTATATTTTTCAAATATATCTATTATTGTAACTTTATTTGAAATATCACCTTTTATAAAATTAAAATTTCCATATTGTTTTAATATATTTAATCTATATTCTTTTAATGAAACATCATAATAATCATTTAAATTGTCAATTCCTACAATCCTTATATTTTCTATTTCTTCTAAAAGACGTTTTGTTAAGTAAAAACCAATAAAACCAGCTGCTCCAGTAATAAGAATAGTTTTATTTTTTAAATCAATTTTTTCTTTATTCATCACGATTATCTTCCTTTTTATAAAATTTTAAAATATAAAATATTAATTTAAATATTATTTTGCACCTTTTCTATTTATCACAGCTTCAACTGTTTTAAAAATACATTTAATATCTAACCATAAACTCATATTATTAACATAATAATATTCTAATTCTAATCTTTTTTTATAAGTAGTTGCACTTCTACCATTACATGCCCACCATCCAGTTATTCCAGGTCTTACTTTTTCATAAACCTTATGATTACCTTTATGTGCATCAAGTTCACCTTTTAAAAGTGGTCTTGGTCCTATTAGTGCCATATCTCCCATTAATACATTGATAAATTGAGGTAATTCATCTAATGAACTTTTTCTTAACATTTTACCTATTTTAGTTATTCTAGGATCATTTTCAAATTTTTGATTTTTATCCCATTCATCTTTATATTTTTTTTGTTTTAACAACTCTTTTAAAACCTCATCAGCATTTGGAACCATACTTCTCAATTTATATAATTTAAATTCTTTACCATCTTTTCCTATCCTTACATGTGAATAGAAAATAGGAGCGTAATCTTTATTAATTACGCTTATTATTTTTATAATTATTGATATTGGTATTAGAAGTATTACTCCTAATATTCCAACTATAATATCAAATACCCTTTTAATAAAAAGGTATATTAAATTATTAAATTTTTTCATGTATTCTCACTCCATAGTATTTATTTTTTCTTTTTAATCATTAAACCCAAAACAAGAACTAACGTAAGTACTGCGATTATCCCTACCCACTTACCTTTATAGTTATAAGTTGGAATAAAATCAGAATCTTTACTATTATCAGTTTTATTTTTTTCATCAACTTTAACATTTATTTTATATTCTTGTTTAAAATCATCTTTACTAACTGTAATAATTATTTTACCATCTTGTAATTCATTGATTTTTTGTGATGTGATATCTATTTTATATGTTTCATCTTTTGCAACTGGTGTTAAATCAAGTGCTTCTATTTCATTTGAAACATTAACAGTGTATTCAAAAACATCTTTTTTCAAATTTATTTTAACTATATCTGAATTGATTTTTTCTAACATATTTTTATCAATTTGTTCAACTTGCACTTCCTCTTGTTTAACTTCTTCTTTTTTCTCAGTAGTATTTGAATCTTTTAAAGTAACTGTTATGCTTTGAGAATTTAAACCTATTTTTTCACCACTTGATGTAAGCGCACTACCATTATTAATACTAATAGTGCCACTTTTATCTTTAGGATTATTTACACTACGCAAATTAATAGTACCTATTTGTATTTTACCTGTTTTTGGCGTATCAAAAATAATTTTATGTTTTGTTGCATTAGCTCGTTCATTATTAAATAATGAATTAACGCTAAATCCAGCAGGGAAATCATAAGTACTATAAGTCAATGTAAATTCAACACTTGAAACCTCACTATTAACATTAGCATATAAATTTATATCTTCTGTTTTATTTTTTTCTATTTCAATTGTATTTTTATCTACACTTAATGCATAAACTTTAGTTGATGTAAAACATATTAAAAATGTTAATAATATAACATATATAATTTTTTTCATAGTCACACCGTCCATATCAATTTTATCACTTTATGTCATATTAATCAATTGAATTTAAATTTTTGGATTATAATTTTTAAAAATATTGTAAAATATTGGAAATAAATTAACGATATAATATTTAATGTATAAACTTATTTTTGGATACAACTTTAATACATAATAAAAAGAATACTTAATATTTAATATAATTTAAATCAAACTATATTCTTTAGTAAGTATTCTTTCATCACTACAATATTCCATTATAAATTTGTTGTTTTTCTTGCATATTATTATTCCTATTGTTTTATCTTGATCAATTCTTTTAATATTTTTATCAATATAATTCATATATGTTTGGATTTGTCCTATATATTCTTTCTTAAGTTCTGTTACTTTTAATTCTACAACTGTATAACAGTTGTATTCTATATTATATAATAGTAAATCT